>JAWKMK010000040.1:0-3007 GCA_041392275.1 Crocinitomicaceae bacterium
GTTTTTACGCTTGTTTTATTCAAAGAAGAAACGTTTAAAACCAACCATTTGATAGGCTTTGTGTTTTTGATATTGGCTGTCTATTTTATTTTTAAGAAGTAAATGACAACTTATCGCTAATTTTGTAGCAAATCCTCAATAAAAATGGCTGGAATATACATTCACATTCCTTTTTGTAAGCAAAAATGCACGTATTGTGACTTTCATTTTAGCACCACCTATCATGCGTATAAAAAACGAATGATGGATGCCATTTGCAAGGAAATTGAACGTCAAAAAGATTATTTAAACAACCAATCCATCCACACCATTTATTTTGGCGGAGGAACACCTAGTTTATTAACTCACAACGAATTACATCAAATTCTTTCAACAATCCACGCTCATTTTGATACTTCGTTGGTCGAAGAAATAACGTTGGAAGCCAATCCGGATGATGTGACTATAACGGCTGTTGAACAGTGGAAATTATTAGGAATTAATAGATTAAGTATTGGTTTACAATCGTTTAAAGCAAGTGATTTGCAATGGATGAACCGTGCGCATTCGGTAGATGAAGCAAAAAAATGTGTTGAAATAGCAATCAATAGTGGAATTCCAAACATTACGGTGGATTTAATTTATGGCTTACCCAATTTATCCAACGAAGAATGGAAGAACCACATCGAAATGGCGGTCAATATGGGCGTGCAACACGTTTCGGCTTATTGTTTAACCATTGAACAAGGAACTGGGTTGAGTCATCAAGTTGCAAAAGGAAAAATAACGCCAGCAACCGAACAAAATCAAGTGGAGCAGTTTTTAATTTTGGTTGAAACACTTGAAAAACACGGCTTTGAGCAATATGAGATTTCTAATTTTTGTAAACCCGGATTTGAATCCAAACACAATTCAAGTTATTGGAAAGGAATTGAATATTTAGGTATTGGTCCGTCGGCACACTCGTTCAATGGAACCTCACGTGCGTGGAATGTGCGCAACAATCACACGTATATGAACGCCTTAGAAAACAACGAAATCTGGTGGGAGGAAGAAATTTTAGGTAGAAACGACCAATTTAATGAATTGTTATTGATTGGGTTGAGAACATCGGCAGGTGTGAATCTAGAACAATTGAACCAGCTTTTGCCACTCACCAACGAATTTCAACAAACTATTCGTTCGTTTGAAAAAGAAGGATTGCTAACAAACATCAACAATCGCATTCAACTTACTAAAATCGGGCGTTTGCAAGCCGATAGAATTGCTTCGGATTTATTTAATGTGGAATAATTGCAATATTTAATTTTTTGAAACGTTGTTAATTGAAGAACCAGTTAGTAACTTTTTAAAATCTAAAATTATGCGTACTCTCCTCATTTCTACGCTTTTGGTTTTAGCTTCATTCACCAGTTGGGGCAACCAAAAAATCTATTCAAAATTGAATAAACTTTATTTAACCGACAGAAACAAATGCATGGAAGTTTCTAAAAAGTTGATTGCTAAAAAACCAACAACTTCAATTCCCTATTATTTTACGTCGGTAATTTATTACGACAAAAGCAAAGAATCGCAAACGCTCAAAGGGGTGTATTTGCAGTTGTATCGTTCGGTAACCAATGCTGCTAAATTTGAAAAATTGAGCAGTGAAAGTGAACGTTCTTTGGTGAATTGGGACGAACATCAAGTTTCGCTTAAAAACAGAGCTGTTAGGTTGGCTAGTTCCTTAAAAAAGAACGAAATGGATGATTTGAGCACTAATTTATTGGCTGGACTCAACAAAATTGAATCTGTTGCTGCAGAAAATGAAGTTGTAAAAGACGATGTTTTAAACGATGCTGATTTAGCACAATTTGAAAGTACGACTAAAAAAACAGAATCAGTCATCAACGAAGCCAGTGTACCTACGCATTTATTTTTTGGTATGCCATCGGGTAATGAGAATGTGCGTTCGTCTAACATAACTGAGGAACAAAATTTGCTGGCACTCATCAATGCTGAACGAGCAAAAAATGGTGCGCAACCGTTGACTTGGAGTGAAGACTTAGCGCGCGCATGTAGGTATCATGCGTATGACTTAGGAAGTCAAGGTTATTTTAGCCACGATTCTTATGATGTTTCCAACGGTAAAAAAACGATGGTGGGCACAACTTTTAACCGTATTGAAAAATTCAGCAAACGTGCAGTTGATGGTGAATGCATTGCTGCGGGAGGAAACACGGCTGAAAAAACATTTAAACAATGGATGGAAAGTCCTGGGCACCGCAAAATTATTATGGACGCCAGCTCAAAAACCGTTGGAATTGGCTATCAGGCGGTAGAAAATAGTCCATTTGTTGATTATTGGGTGTTGGCAACGGGAAAATAATAAAATAATCTTTTAATTTTTAGTGGGAAGCTGTTTCGAGAAGGAACAGCTTTTTTTATGAACGTTTTTGGTGGTGATTTGTACGGATAAGAAAATTAAGCACCATGAAAACAATTGTAAGTATCCTATGTATGGCGTTGAGCACCTTATCTGTGTTGGCTGCCCATGAAGATGTTGTTCCATCAACAATTAAAAAAGTAACCATTTTTACAGAAGGCGCGCAAGTTTATCGAAACGCCTATTATTCGGTTGGAAAAGGGATTACAAAAATCATTATTGAGAATGTGAGTGATTTTGTGGACGAAAAAAGCATTCAGGTAAAGGCTACAGGTGACATTGTGATTTTAGACACTCGTTTTTCTATTTACCAGCCACAACCCGAAGAATTTAAGTTGGAAGGATTGCCACTAAAAATTGTAAAAGAAATTGAACAATTATCCGACTCTATTGAAACGGTCAATTTTTCCATTCAAACCATTCAAAATGAAATTGATGTATTGAATGCCACTAAAAACATTTTAATCAACAATGGTGCTGTAAATGGCAAAGGTAAAGTCAATGATTCTATTGGACTATTGAAAGCAACGGTTGATTATTACCTTGTAAAAATGAACGAACTCAATGCCAGTATCGGAAAATTGAACTTAAAGAAAGAAGAAA
>JAWKMK010000041.1:0-2575 GCA_041392275.1 Crocinitomicaceae bacterium
ATTGCAGCAAGTATCCAGGCTAATAAAATAGGGGGAAGCGCAGAATTTGCCATCGATTCAGCCATTATTTTTCCGATGCCGCTGTCAACCAGTACTTGTTTTAAAACTCCGCCGGCGCCGGTAATCAGAATAATAATACCGGCAGGACCAAGTGCTTTGGTACTTAAATCAAGTATTTCCTTTTTATCGAATCCGCGTTTGATCCCCAAGAAATAAATTGCAATTAGAGTAGCGATAATAAGAGCTGTAAACGGATGACCAAGAAATTCCATTGTGTCTGTCAGGATACTTTGCTGTACAATTTCTTTTTGAACCACTAAACTGGTAAAAGTATTCACCAGAATCAAAAACAAAGGAACGGCAATGATAAGTGCAATCAATCCAAAGGAGGGAAGTTTGGAAGTGTCAATCGTTTGTTTTTTGTTGATCAAAAATTCAGTTGGCGGTTCCAAATAGATTTTTTTTGAAATAAACTTACCCCAAACGGGTCCGGCAATTACAGCAGTTGGAAAACCAACAATTAAACCAAGTAAAATCACCCAACCCAACTGAACATTTATAATATCTGCTACGGCTACCGGACCGGGTGTGGGCGGAATAAAACTATGTGTGGCGGCCAAACCGGCCAGCAGCGGAATTCCATAATACAACAACGATTTTTTAGTGTCGCGCGAAAGTGCATAAACAATGGGCACGAGAATGATAAAACCTACATCGAAAAAAACCGGAATTGCGACAATAAAACCAGTGATTACCATTGCCCAGGTGGCACGGTCGGTTCCAAATTTTTTCACCAGGTGATGAGCCAGCGATTCAGCCCCACCCGAACTTTCGAGCATTTGACCAAAAATTGCTCCCAAACCTACAACTGTTGCAACAAAACCCAATGTTCCGGCCATTCCGTTCTGAATAGCAGTTGTAACATCTTTCAGCGGCATTCCTGAAACAATTCCAACATAAATAGCGGTGATTAATAAGGATACAAAGGCGCTGATCTTTAATTTCAGAACCATAAACAGTAAAAGTGCAACTGCCGATAGAACAATAAAAATTAAAAACGAAGTACTCATAGGATTGGTTTAAATTCCTGCTAAAGTTAGAATTTAAGCTTATTTATACACGAAAACTTGACATCTTTGTTTTCCTAAAAACAATAATTTGTGTTGAAAAAAATTCCATTTCATATCGTTTCAGGCTTTCTGGGAAGTGGCAAAACTACTTTTCTGAAACGTATTATTGAACAGGCGGCTCCTGATCAAAAAGTAGGGATCATTCAGAATGAATTTGCGCCGGCTAACATCGATGGTGTAGAATTAAAAAAAACCGGGAAGAATTTTGAATTACTTGAAATTAACAACGGGTCGGTGTTTTGTGTGTGTTTACTGGGCAATTTTACCCGCTCACTTGAAAAATTTATCGATGAGCACCAACCGGATATTGTTATCATTGAGGCTTCCGGACTGTCGGATACGACTTCTATCGCAGAAGTAATTTCAGCAGGTGAGCTATCAGAGAAGATCTATTTGGCTTCGAATTGCTGCATTGTTGATGCACAAAACTTTTCCAAAGTTGGCTTAATGAAAGAACGTGTAACTCACCAGCTTCGAATGGCAGATGTAGTTGTCATTAATAAAACAGATTTAGCTAAGGATGGTATTGAACAAATAGAACAAGAGATTAAAAAAATGAATCCTTTTGCAGAAATCAAACAATCGGTCTTTTGCAATATTGATTTCAAGTTGGGTAATACTGTTCTCAATAAATATTATTTGGATAATGTACAGGCAATGCCCCGGCCTGATGTAAATTCAATGGTTATTAAAACTTCACGAAAAGTTACCCGGGAGGCACTCCGACAATTTCTGGAAAAATGGGCTCCAAAATCTTACCGTATAAAAGGATTTGTAAAGTTGAAAGAAGGGGAATTAGTAGCTGTTCAGTGCACTTTTGATTCGGTAGAAATACTCGATGTTGAAAACGATCTGCACCCAACAGAATTAATTGCTTTAAGCGATCGTTTTTCATTACGGGAGTGGTACAGGGCTTTCAAGGGGCTTTAAGTTAATTTTTTGCTAAAATACAAAACGTATAATTGCTATTTTAACTATCTGATTGATTGGTGTTTGTGTTGGTGGCTTTATTTTCTATCTTAAAATCATTGTAGAAACATTTTAAATTAGTTAATTTCTGCGTTCTTTTTTGGGGATAAAAAGCGGTTCATCTACTTTTGTGGTTCTCTGAAATTGCGAGAAAGAAACAACCAAAATAAGATTATATTATGAGTAAATTTTTGACTGCCTCAATTGGAAGGAAATTTATAATGAGTCTGTCGGGAATTTTCCTGATGGTTTTCATTGCCGTCCACCTGGGCCTGAACTTGTTGCTTATTTTCGATGACAGTGGTGACTTGTTCAATCAGGGCGCTCATTTTATGGCAACTAACCCGTTAATAAAAATTATGGAACCAATCCTCGGACTTGGTTTTGTGATCCACATTATCTGGTCGTTTTTCCTGGAATATGAAAATTGGAAAGCACGCCCGGTGAAGTATGCAAAAAAGAACATGAGTGGTGCC
>JAWKMK010000042.1:0-2112 GCA_041392275.1 Crocinitomicaceae bacterium
TAGTACAGATAGTTTTTAATGGTTGGTTAGGTAAAATATTGAAGTTAAATTCTTCAATAATCTAGTTGTTAGGTTAGGTTTAAGTGAAAAGTGAGTTAGGTTTAAGTGAAAAGTAGTTTTTAAGCTGTCATTATTGGCAGCTTAAAAATTCTAGTGATGCTGAATTCAAGTCACAAATGCAACTTCTGAGTTAAACAATAATTTTTCCATTACAAATATAGGATTTTCATAGTTAAATCGTTTACGAGGTCTGTTATTAATTTTTTGTTGTATCTCTTGAATTCGTTCTTCTGTAATAGTTGAAAAGTCGGAGCTTTTTGGAATATACTGGCGAACAAGTCCGTTTAGATTTTCGTTTGACCCTCTTTCCCATGGACTATACGGGTTTGCGAAATAAAAATCGCAATATTCATCTGTAATGAACTGGTGTTCTGAAAATTCCTTTCCATTATCTGCTGTAATTGATTTTATAAATGGTCTTATTTCTTCCAACATTTGACTCAACTTAATTTTCACCGTTTCAGCATCTCTTGATTCTACTTTTTTCATCCACAACATTCCTGAAGCCCTTTCATTAAGCGTAATAATTGCACCTTTATGATTTTGTCCAATGATTGTATCAACCTCTAAATGACCAAATTCACTTCTTTCATCTGCTTCTTTTGGTCGGTGTTCAATACCAACTCTGCCAACAATTCGCCCTCTGTAATCTTTATTAGAACCCCGTTTTCGATAGCGTCTTCCTTTTCTTCGTAAATGAGTATGCAAGGTTCCTTTTTGTTTTTTATCATTCCAAACAAACTGGTAAATCCATTCATGTGAAATTGTCATTCCACCCTTCTTTTTCAATACCCCAGCAACTTGCTCAGGACTATAATCTTGTTCAAGAAGTTGAACTATTTCCAAACGAAAATCATCAGTAACTTTTCTGTATTTAGGTTTGCATTGCTGGCGAATAGTGTACTTCTTGTGAGCTAATTGAGCCTTGTAAGTCGAATTTCGCCCATCACAATTTCGATTAATTTCTCGACTAATAACAGATTTATCTAAACACAGAACTCGAGCAATTTCAATTTGTCGGTGCCCAGCGTTTAATAATGATTCAATTGTGTATCTTTGTTCGTAAGAAAGGTGTGACATTACAACTTTATTTTTGGCGATTTAACGGGGTAAAATAACACTTTCCTAGAAACAGAGAGGGAAATCTTACAGGTTTCCTTCCTGTTTTGAAGTTATTTTGACGTAAAATCTAAAAGTTGCATTTATAACTTGAATTTAATACTTATTTATGAAAAGGAAAATTCTACTGTTTTTTGCTGTTGGACTTAGTGTACTCATGAGTTCAAAAACATTCTCACAAAGTTATCTTGGAATTCAAAACAGTAATTATGTGGGGGTTATGGGCTTGGATAACCAACCTGCAAGTTTTGTTGATGGTCGCTTCGTTGTTGATATTAACCTTTTTAGTGTCAACATGGGAGTTTGGAACAACGTCAAAAAGTTTGATACTCGAGATATGCCTGGTTGGTGGGTAAAATCGTTTAGAGATGAAACCCAATGGATGGAACCCGATTCAACTTTTGCAGATCGTTATTTGCTAGACAATTACAAATTGGGTAGCAAGAAAAAACATGGTGCTATTTTCAATACCCAAATTGACTTGTTGAACTTTGCATTTCATATTACACCTAAAATTGCTTTGGGTTTTGGAGTAAAAGCACGTTCGGTTGTTAATATTGAAGATTTTAGTCCCGAGTTGATTAAACTTGCTGAAAATGGGTTTGATTACTCGTCTTTGTTTTACAAGCAGCTCAACGACCAAAATCTAAACGCATCTATGATGGCTTGGAAAGAATACAAGATCAATTATGGGCAAGTTATTTTAGATAAAGGTGAACACTTCTTAAAAGGTGGTATTGGCATCAAGTTCTTGCAAGGAATTGGTTCTGGATACTTGCATTCTAACAACGTAAATTATGGATTTAACAACAAAGATACATCGTTTTTATTGCAAGGTGATTTTTCTTACGGATATTCCCAAAATTTAGAAGAAGGGTTAGATGCAAAAGATATTTTGACTGGTTCTGCATCCCGTTTGGGTGTTGGGTTTGA
>JAWKMK010000043.1:0-1709 GCA_041392275.1 Crocinitomicaceae bacterium
ACCGATGACGGTGCAGAAACTGACTTGGATTTAGGACATTACGAACGTTTTTTAAATGTTCCTACTTCGCAAGCAAACAACGTAACAACAGGACGCATCTACCAATCGGTAATAGAGAAAGAAAGACGTGGCGATTATTTAGGAAAAACGGTTCAAGTTATTCCTCACATCACCGATGAGATTAAAGAACGCATCCAAATTTTGGGTAAAAACGGTGAGTTTGATATCGTTATTACAGAAATTGGTGGTACAATTGGAGACATTGAATCGTTGCCGTATGTGGAAGCTGTTCGCCAGTTAATGTGGGAAGAAGAAAATAACTGCATTGTTATTCATTTAACATTGGTGCCGTATTTGGCTGCTGCTGGTGAATTAAAAACAAAACCAACACAACACTCTGTTAAACAATTGCTTGAGTTTGGTGTTCAACCAGATATTTTGGTGTGTAGAACAGAACATGAGTTGGATTTAAACATCCGTCGTAAAATTGCAAAATTCTGTAACGTGAGCATGAATGCCGTAATTGAATCGCGCGATGCATCAACTATTTACGACGTTCCATTACTAATGCAAGAAGAAGAATTGGATAAAGTGGTGTTGGAAAAATTACAATTATCCACTCGCACTACTCCCAATTTAGATAATTGGAAAAACTTCTTAACCGATTTAAAAAATCCAATTACAGAAGTCAACATTGGTTTGATTGGAAAATACGTAGAATTAAAAGATTCTTATAAATCAATTTCAGAGGCATTTATTCATGCAGGTGTTGCCAATAAATGCAAAGTAAATGTAAAATGGATTCATTCAGAGAAGATAACGGATGAGAACTTAACGGATGAATTAAAAGACTTGGACGGTATTTTGGTTGCTCCAGGATTTGGTTCTCGTGGTATTGCCGGTAAAATTCAATCCATCAAATATGCACGTGAAAACAATGTTCCATTCTTTGGAATTTGTTTAGGAATGCAATGTGCGGTTATTGAATATGCTCGCAACGTTTTGGGTTGGTCTGACGCACATTCAACTGAGATTGCAGAAGATAGCACACATCCTGTAATTGACATTATGGAAGAACAAAAGAAAGTGTCCAACAAAGGTGGAACTATGCGTTTGGGAGCTTACAAATGTCATTTAAAAGCCAATTCAAAAGCATATATCGCTTATAATACAGATGTAATCAGTGAGCGCCACAGACACCGTTTTGAGTTTAACAACAGTTACTTGCAAGATTTTGAAAATGCTGGCATGATTGCAACAGGAAAAAATCCGGATACTGGTCTTGTTGAAATTGTTGAAATCCCATCACACCCTTGGTTTGTTGGTGCACAATTCCACCCAGAATATAAAAGTACAGTAGCTTGCCCTCACCCACTTTTTGTGGCGTTTATTAAAGCGGCAATTGAAAATAAAAAATAATTAAGAAAACAATACATGGATAAAAAAACAGTCATCGGACTCGTATTAATCGGAACAATTTTTTCTGTTTTTACCATTTTTAATCAACCAACTGCAGAAGAGCGTGCTCAAATGCAAGCTGAATTAAAAAAAGAACAGAAATTAAAAGACGAAAAACAAAAATTAGCTCAAGAAGCTGAAAAAACAGTAAAGGCAACTCCTTCAACTACGGGAGATTCTACCACAACAACTAAGGTTGTAGCTAAGAAAACAGTTGCAACAGATTCGTTGGTTTTCTTGGAAACAAGCAA
>JAWKMK010000044.1:0-1640 GCA_041392275.1 Crocinitomicaceae bacterium
CAACTTCACTTAAATTGTGAGGCGCCATATTGGTTGCCATACCAACTGCAATACCTGAAGCACCGTTTACCAATAAGTTAGGAATTTTTGTAGGCAAAACTGTAGGCTCCGACAAACTTTCGTCGAAGTTTGGAGCAAAATCTACCGTTTCTTTTTCCAAATCATCCAACATATCTTCGGCAATTTTATCCAATCTTGCCTCTGTATAACGCATTGCTGCTGGACTATCACCATCAACAGATCCAAAGTTACCTTGACCATCAACAAGTGGATAACGCAACGACCAGTGTTGTGCCATACGCACCATTGTATCGTAAACCGAAGCATCCCCATGCGGGTGATACTTACCCATCACTTCCCCAACAATCCTTGCTGATTTTTTATGCGGTCTATTTGAATAAACTCCTAATTCTTGCATTCCATATAAAACCCTTCTGTGAACAGGTTTAAAACCATCTCGAACATCTGGTAATGCACGCGACACAATCACCGACATTGAATAATCAATGTAGGCGGATTTCATCATGTTTTCAATGTTAATTTTGACTATTCTTTCTCCGTCTGCCATCTTGTCATTTTTTTAATTGCAGCACGCAATTTGCATGCAAAATAATAAGTGTCGAAATTAGTCATTTTACAGATATAAAAAAGTAGAAAAAAGGTTAATTACTAACATAATTACTAACAAAAATCTGTGGAAAATGTTCTTTTTGGCCAAGTTATTAACAATTTATATTTTTTAGCTTTGTAATAGCGGATAAATACTGAAATTTATACGCACAAAACAACACAAACTATGGAGGCAAAATTTTCACCTAGAGTTAAAGATGTTATCGGATATAGTCGCGAGGAGGCTTTGCGTCTTGGAAACGATTTTATTGGCGTTGAACATTTGTTGCTCGGCTTAATTCGTGAAGGAGATGGGACAGCAATAAAAATAATGACTGAATTTCATGTGGATCTACGTCAGATTCGCAATGAAGTTGAAGTTACACTATTAAAATCAAGTTCAAAGGCATATACCAATTCCGGACAAATTCCTTTAACCAAACAAGCAGAAAAGGTATTAAAGAGAACGTATTTAGAATCAAAAGTTTTTAAAAGTTCAATGATAGGAACGGAGCATTTATTGCTTTCTATTTTAAAAGATGAAGAAAGCGTAAGTTGCCGTGTTTTAAACAAATATGGGATTTTATACGAAAATGTAAAAGATGAGTTAAATATGTCATCACAAAATCCAGACACCCCGTTTTCTACTTCATCTATGCCTCGTGCTGAATTTCCTGGTGCAGGTGGCGAAGAAGAAGACCAAGATTTTGGCGCTCAACGCAAACCAACGGATCCTAAATCAAAAACTCCTGTTTTGGATAATTTTGGTCGTGATTTAACACGTATGGCTGAATCTGGACGTTTGGACCCGATTGTTGGACGTGAGAATGAAATTGAGCGTGTGAGTCAAATTCTTTCGCGCAGAAAGAAAAACAATCCTATTTTGATCGGTGAGCCTGGTGTTGGTAAAAGTGCAATTGCTGAAGGATTGGCTTTGCGCATTGTGCAACGAAAAGTATCGCGTGTATTGTTTAACAAACGTGTGATTTCGTTGGATTTAACATCGTTGGTGGCTGGAACCAAATACCGTG
>JAWKMK010000045.1:0-1586 GCA_041392275.1 Crocinitomicaceae bacterium
AAAACAAAGATAAAATTGTAAAAGATGTTGTTCCTGCAATAGAAAAAAAACGTGCTTACACAATTTTCAAAGATTACTGGGAAGTGGATTTACACTTGGAATTTTTAGTAGCTATTTACGGTGCCAATCTTATCAAACAACCCGATCAAGCTTTGCTCAAACAAATGTCCATTTTTAAAGATGTTTTGCAGCAAGCTAAAGCAAAAAAAGTAAGAAAGCTTATCGTTATTCACGGTTTTGGCAAAGGAATGTTACGCCAAGAACTTCAAGACTACCTGCGCGGGCAAGATGGCATTGATTTTTTTGACGCGCCTTATGTAGAATACGGTCACGGTGCTATTCAAGTTGAAATAAAATACAAGTATTAGTTCTCTTTCTACTGAATCAACCAATCAAAAGAGTACTTTCAAACATCAATTCTTTTTCTTAACTTTGCAAACTTTTAGAAGTAAAAAATTGAATTTATAACATCAAACAATAATAATGGCATTAAAATGTGGTATTGTTGGTTTACCAAATGTAGGTAAATCTACTCTTTTCAACTGTTTATCAAACGCAAAAGCGCAATCGGCAAACTTTCCATTTTGTACGATTGAACCCAATTTAGGAACAATTTCAGTTCCAGATCCTCGCTTAGAAAAATTAGAAGCGATTGTCAAACCTGAGCGTGTTGTTCCAACCACCATGGAAATTGTGGATATTGCTGGTTTGGTAAAAGGCGCTTCAAAAGGTGAAGGATTAGGCAACCAATTTTTGGCAAACATTCGTGAGACGGATGCTATCATTCACGTGTTGCGTTGTTTTGATAATGGAAACATTGTACACGTTGATGGATCGGTGAACCCAGTTAGAGACAAAGAAATAATCGACATCGAATTGCAATTAAAAGACTTGGAAACGATTGAAAAGAAAATTCAATCGCTTTCACGTGTTATCAAATCTGGTGATAAAGATGCGTTAAAAGAAAATGCTTTGGCTTTGCAAATAAAAGAAGGTTTGGAGCAAGGAAAATCGGTGCGTGGACTAGGTTTTGACGCCGAAGAAATGGAAATCGTTAAAAAATTCCAGTTGATTACTTCAAAACCAGTGTTGTATTTATGCAATGTGGACGAAGCGTCTGTAAAAACAGGAAACAGCTATGTTGATGCAGTTAAAGAAGCAGTAAAAAATGAAGATGCAGAAGTTTTAGTATTGGGCGCTCAAATAGAAGCCGACATCAACGAGTTGGAATCCTACGAAGAACGTCAACTATTTTTGGATGAATTAGGCTTGGAAGAACCTGGTGTTAACCGTTTGATTCGCTCAGCTTACGCTTTATTGAACTTGCAAACTTATTTCACAGCAGGTGTAAAAGAAGTAAGAGCTTGGACGTTCCCAATAGGTGCAACGGCTCCACAAGCGGCTGGTGTTATCCACTCTGATTTTGGAAAAGGATTTATCCGTGCCGAAGTAATGAAATACGAAGATTACGTTACTTTAGGTTCAGAAGCAGCTGTAAAAGAAGCCGGTAAATTTAAAGTAGAAGGAAAAGAATACATTGTTCAAGATGGTGATATCATGCATTTCCGTTTCAATGTTTAATGCAT
>JAWKMK010000046.1:0-4035 GCA_041392275.1 Crocinitomicaceae bacterium
AGATTTTAAAAATTGTATTTTATATGGTTCACCAAATTTATCTTTATCTATAGACAAACAAGGAAATGGACCTGATATAAACGATCCAAACTTCAATTATTCTTTTGACAGTAGTTTGATAAAATTTGTTGATTTGTCACATATTTACAGTTCACATCCCTTATATCAATTTACTGGAGCTAATTATACAAATTGTTTAATTGCAACGAATTCAACAAATAATAGACCCGACTTCAAAGACCCAAATAATAATGAATTAATCATTGGTGAAGATTCTTCTGCAAGAGGTTTAGCAAATAGTTCTTATGCTACATTTAATGATATACTAAACAATCAACGTAATTCAACAGTTGGTTTCGACAGTGGAGCATATAATTGGATAATATTTGAATAGAATAAAATATTACTTTGAACTTCTGTTTTTTTGAGATAAATTTGCATTTTCAACAACACACTAACTTATACATACAATGATTCATTTCTTCGGAAACCAATCCAATGTAGTTTATGCGGTACAATCGCAAAACGAATTATCGACTGAAGATATCAACAAATTAAACTGGTTATTCAACTCGCAACTAGACAACATTTACACGAAAATAAATACTAAAGAGGCATCGCTTGATGCTTTTTTTGTTGGACCTCGTGCCGCAATGGTTACACCTTGGAGTACCAATGCTGTTGAAATTACTCAAAACATGGGTATTTCAGGAATTATTCGAATTGAAGAATTCCAAAAAGTGGATAGTGCTTTTACTGATTTCGATCCGATGTTATCTCAAAAATATTCGCAATTACATCAAGAAATTTATACCATAAATATTCAACCAGAACCAATTTTAGAAATTGAAGATATTGATGCGTATAACCAACAAGAAGGTTTGGCTTTAAGTTCTGAAGAAGTTGAATACTTACATAACTTATCAAACAAAATTGGAAGAAAATTAACGGATTCTGAAATCTTTGCTTTCTCGCAAGCGAATTCAGAACACTGCCGTCATAAAATTTTCAATGGAACGTTTGTAATTGATGGTGAAGAAAAACCAACTTCATTATTCAAATTAATTAAGAAAACATCTGAAACGCATCCAAACGAAATTGTTTCAGCTTATAAAGATAACGTAGCCTTTGTAAAAGGACCTAAAGCAACACAATTTGCTCCTAAAAGTGCTGATAAAACAGATTTTTACCAAGAAAAAGAATTTGACTCGGTTTTATCATTAAAAGCAGAAACACACAACTTCCCCTATACTACTGCTTGAACCTTTCAATGGTGCTGCAACTGGTTCAGGAGGAGAAATCCGTGACCGTTTGGCAGGCGGACAAGGTTCGCATTACCATTAGCAGGTACTGCCGTTTATATGACGCCTTATTCTCGTTTAGAAGAAACACGTCCATGGGAAAAAGGAATGGAGGAAAGAAAATGGTTGTATCAAACACCTCAACAGACATCTTAATTAAAGCTTTAAATGGAGCTTTCCAGATTTTGAAATAAATTTGGGCAACCATTAATTACGGTTCTGTTTTAACTTTCGAACATGAAGAAGAAGCTCGTAAATTAGGGTTCGATAAAGTAATCACAAGTAGCAGGTGGTGTTGATATGGAAAGGATCAAGCAATAAAACACGAACCTAAAGAAGGCGATAAAATCGTTATTCTAGGTGGTGAGAATTATAGAATTGGTATGGGTGGAGCTGCAGTTCTATCTATGCAGATATCCGGTGCTTTTGGTTCTGGAATTGAATTAAATGCAATTCAACGTTCGAATCCTGAAATGCAAAAAACGTGCCGCTAATGCTATTCGTGGTTTAGTAGAAAGTGATAACAATCCAATTGTTTCTATTCACGATCACGGTGCTGGTGGACACTTAAACTGCTGATTGTAAATGGTTGAAGCTACCGGAGGTTTAATCGATTTAGATAAATTACCTGTTGGTGACCCAACCCTTTCTGCTAAAGAAATTATTGGCAACGAATCTCAAGAAAGAATGGATTGGTTATCGGTGAGGCAGCTATTGATACCTTACAAAGAATTGCTGAAAGAGAGTGTTCTTCATCGTATACTCGTTGGTGATGTTACTAACGACCATAGATTTACATTTGTAACCCGCAATGAAAAATATTTTTACCAAAGACGATGTTTTGACTTCCAAAATTCAAATAAGATACTGAGGAAAAATCGAAAACTACAGGTGCAAAAACCGATGGATTATGCTTTAGAAGATTTTTTCGGAAGTTCTCCTAAAAACCATTATGAATGACAAAATGTGGTTCGTAATTATGCTAATCCAGATTACTCGATTTCTGAAATTCCAAATTACTTAAACCAAGTTTTACAATTAGAAGCGGTAGCTTGTAAAGATTGGTTAACGAATAAAGTAGATCGTTGTGTTGGTGGTCGCGTTGCCAAACAACAATGTGCTCATTCCATTACAATTACCTTTAAATAACGTAGGTGTAATGGCATTGGACTTCAAAGGAAAAGAAGGAATTGCTACAACTATTGACACTCGCCTGTTTCAGCTATTGTTGATCCAGTTGTGTCTCTAAAATTCAATTGGTGAAGCTTTATCAAACTTAGTTTGGGCGCCATTGGCGAGATGGATTACAATCGGTCTTTACGATCGCTAGCAAACTGGATGTGGCCTTGTAAAAACGAAATAGAAGATGCCTTCGCGTTTATACGATGCAAGTCTTCAAGGTTGTTCAGAATTTGCAATTGAATTAGGAATCAATATTCCAACAGGAAAAGATTCGTTATCAATGAAACAAAAATATCCAAACGATGAAGTAATTGCACCAGGAACAGTTATTATTTCAGCTATTGGAAATTGTTCAAATATTACTAAAGTAGTTGAGCCTGTATTAAAAAGAAATGGTGGGAACATTTACTACTTAAATTTATCGCAAGATTCTTTTAAATTAGGTGGAAGTTCATTCTATCAAATTTTAAATAAAGTGGGTTCTGAAGTTCCAACCGTTAAAAATGCTGATTATTTCAAAAAAGCGTTCAATACGTTACAAGATTTAATTAAAGAAAGAAAAATTAAAGCAGGACACGATATTGGAAGTGGTGGTTTAATCACAACTTTATTAGAAATGTCGTTTGCTGAAGTTGGTGTTGGCGCTAGTTACGATTTATCTGCTTTAGGAGAATCGGATTCTGCGAAAGCATTATTTAATGAAAATATTGCAGTTGTTTTCCAAGCAGATGCTGAAGTTGAAGGCGCTTTCAAAGCAAACGGAATTGAAATTTTCAATATTGGTTCGGTTGTAGAAGGTGATTTCGTTTCAATCAAAAATGGAAATGATAACTTTAATTTCTCAGTTACTGAAACAAGAGATACTTGGTACAAAACATCTTATTTATTAGATACAAAACAATCTCGAAATGGTATGGCAGAAGCGCGTTATGCGAACTATAAAAACCAACCATTAGAATTCACTTTCCCTGCTAACTTTGATGGTACCCTTCGACAAGCTCAGGGTGACGTTGCCCCTATTGGTTCTAGACCAAAAGCAGCTATTATTCGTGAAAAAGGAAGTAACTCGGAACGCGAAATGGCAAATGCAATGTATTTGGCTGGATTTGATGTAAAAGACGTTCACATGACGGATTTAATTTCAGGTCGTGAAACGTTGGAAGACATTCAGTTTATTGGTGCTGTTGGTGGATTCTCTAACTCTGACGTTTTAGGTTCGGCTAAAGGTTGGGCTGGTGCTTTCTTATACAACGAAAAAGCCAACACAGCATTGAAAAACTTCTTCAAAAGAGAAGACACACTATCTGTTGGAATTTGTAATGGATGTCAGTTATTAATGGAATTAGAATTGATCAATCCAGAACACGAAGTTCATGGAAAAATGCACCACAATACTTCAAACAAACACGAAAGTGGCTTTACTTCAGTTAAAATTCAGAAAAACAACTCTGTTATGTTGTCTTCTTTAGAAGGATTAACATTAGGGGTTTGGATTTCACATGGAGAAGGTAAATTTAAATTACCATACAGTGAAGATCAATACAACATTGTA
>JAWKMK010000047.1:0-1986 GCA_041392275.1 Crocinitomicaceae bacterium
TGTCGGATAAATCTAAAAAAATTATCACACCAGAATCTGGAGATTTCCGTGAAGCATTGTTTGGTAAAAAATTAAACGATAGAGGAAGTTATAACTTAATTCTTAAAAAAGAAGGGTATTTTACAAAAACGGTAACATATAATACTGTTTTCGATCGCCCTGGTCAATATGACGTGCATGGAGTACTTGATTTAGCTTTAGATCCTGAGGTTAAAGATTTAAGAGAATTGGTGCAAATCAACCCAATTAACTTTGATTTGAATAAGTATAACATTCGTCCAGATGCTGCTAAAGAATTGGATAAAATTGTTGAAGTAATGAACAAATATCCAAACATGGTGGTTGAATTAGGTTCTCACACAGACTGTCGTGCTACTAAACAATATAACATGAAGTTGTCTGACAACCGTGCTAAAGCTTCAGCAGCTTATATTAAAGCACGTATCACAAATCCAGAGCGTATTTACGGTAAAGGATACGGTGAATCGCGTTTGTTGAACGATTGTGAGTGTGAAGGAAATGTTAAGTCTGACTGTTCTGAAGAAGAACACGCAGCAAACCGTAGAACTGAATTTAAAGTAATTTCAACTGGTGATGACAAATTAAAAGTTGTTAACACTAGTACAGATAGTTTTTAATGGTTGGTTAGGTAAAATATTGAAGTTAAATTCTTCAATAATCTAGTTGTTAGGTTAGGTTTAAGTGAAAAGTGAGTTAGGTTTAAGTGAAAAGTAGTTTTTAAGCTGTCATTATTGGCAGCTTAAAAATTCTAGTGATGCTGAATTCAAGTCACAAATGCAACTTCTGAGTTAAACAATAATTTTTCCATTACAAATATAGGATTTTCATAGTTAAATCGTTTACGAGGTCTGTTATTAATTTTTTGTTGTATCTCTTGAATTCGTTCTTCTGTAATAGTTGAAAAGTCGGAGCTTTTTGGAATATACTGGCGAACAAGTCCGTTTAGATTTTCGTTTGACCCTCTTTCCCATGGACTATACGGGTTTGCGAAATAAAAATCGCAATATTCATCTGTAATGAACTGGTGTTCTGAAAATTCCTTTCCATTATCTGCTGTAATTGATTTTATAAATGGTCTTATTTCTTCCAACATTTGACTCAACTTAATTTTCACCGTTTCAGCATCTCTTGATTCTACTTTTTTCATCCACAACATTCCTGAAGCCCTTTCATTAAGCGTAATAATTGCACCTTTATGATTTTGTCCAATGATTGTATCAACCTCTAAATGACCAAATTCACTTCTTTCATCTGCTTCTTTTGGTCGGTGTTCAATACCAACTCTGCCAACAATTCGCCCTCTGTAATCTTTATTAGAACCCCGTTTTCGATAGCGTCTTCCTTTTCTTCGTAAATGAGTATGCAAGGTTCCTTTTTGTTTTTTATCATTCCAAACAAACTGGTAAATCCATTCATGTGAAATTGTCATTCCACCCTTCTTTTTCAATACCCCAGCAACTTGCTCAGGACTATAATCTTGTTCAAGAAGTTGAACTATTTCCAAACGAAAATCATCAGTAACTTTTCTGTATTTAGGTTTGCATTGCTGGCGAATAGTGTACTTCTTGTGAGCTAATTGAGCCTTGTAAGTCGAATTTCGCCCATCACAATTTCGATTAATTTCTCGACTAATAACAGATTTATCTAAACACAGAACTCGAGCAATTTCAATTTGTCGGTGCCCAGCGTTTAATAATGATTCAATTGTGTATCTTTGTTCGTAAGAAAGGTGTGACATTACAACTTTATTTTTGGCGATTTAACGGGGTAAAATAACACTTTCCTAGAAACAGAGAGGGAAATCTTACAGGTTTCCTTCCTGTTTTGAAGTTATTTTGACGTAAAATCTAAAAGTTGCATTTATAACTTGAATTTAATATGTGTAACGACATTGTTTTTGTATATTCTATTTTTATTTGCCATTTTAAGGGCACGAAGTGAGCTTTTCAGAACACCAGTTCATTA
>JAWKMK010000005.1:0-148391 GCA_041392275.1 Crocinitomicaceae bacterium
AACTCATTACCTCAACCCAAGATTTGGCATCTATTACTGTAAAATTGCCGCGTATCAATATTGAAATTTACGGTATTTATTATTACATCTTGAAACAATTGGCATGGGAAGGAATCAATATCATTGACGTAATTTCTACTGCCAACGAATTTACTGTTTTGGTTTCGCAAGACGATGTGGACAAAGCATTTAAAACTTTGATGCAGTTAAAAAGAGGTTTCTAAAAATTAACGTTCCATCCTCGTTTTGATAAAACCGCATAAGTTGTGGTTAACTCTAACGCATGCTTTAGCTTCGCAAATGAATGAGTGATATTTAATTGATTTCCACTTATTTGAGGCTCTAAATTTTGTGGGAATTCCAATGTGCTCGCGTTCGGTAAATTTTCTAATTGATACAACCATTTGTAGAGCAATTGAATGGATTCGTTGTCGCTCCACTGCACTGATTGTGCTTCAATAGAACAAACAAATTCTATCTTTTCAGAGGCACGGGTGAGTAACACATTCAACCTATTTCTTCCCGATTGGGTGTTGAGTGGACCAAAATGCCAGCTAAATTGTCCTTCCTCATTGGGCGCATATCCCAAACTAATGATTAACACTTCACATTCGTCGCCTTGCACCTTTTCCAAGGGTTTAAAAAACAAGGTGTTTTCATCTATTTTTTGTTGAACCAATGCTAATTTATTTTGCGGAATTGCTTTAAAAATAGCATCTATTTGTTCAGCAGAAAAAGCCACCACTCCAATAGTTTTATTTGTTGGAAGATGCTTATCTAACAATTCCACAACTTTGTTTGCTTCGTGTTCGTTTTTGCGGTTAACAAAACGTCCTTGTTGACAAAAATAACGTTGAATACAGTTGTTATCTACCGGATAGGACGGATATGCCAGCAATTGATTGTTGTAAAAATGTTCGTTTGAAAAAGCAATTAACTGCGCATGTTTACTACGATAGTGATGCGTAAGCGTATGATTGGCAAAATAATAACTAGCATGATGCAACAAACTCACCACTTCTTGTGCGCCCGCCTGAAAATAATTGGTAGGACTCATCTGCTGTTCATCTCCAGCAATTATGGCATATTGACAACGGTGCAAGGCTCCCAATCCATTTTGAACTGGCATCTGACTTGCCTCGTCAACAATGCACATATCAAACAAATTGGTTTGCAACGGAAAAGCTTTGGCAAGACTTGTTGGATTGGTTAACCAAACAGGTTTCAACGCCTTTATCCATAAATTAGCTTCTGATTGCAACAATTCTCGCATGGTTGGGTGCTGCCGCGATTTGGCAAACTCTTTCACCAATAAAGCTTTTCCTTTCTTTAATTGTTGCTTGAGCATTTTTTCTTCCGCAGTTAAACGTTGAGCTGGTGTGTTGAGCAACTTAGAATATTCATCCAATTGCTGTTTTACCTGCTGCAAAATAGTTTGTGCTACCAATTGGTGTTCGTTTGCTTGCTCTGTCAATAATTGCTCTACTCGTTGTTTCAATTCTTCTCCAGAAAAACTAGAAAATGAAGCATATTGCGCTTGAAATAACACTTGGTGCGAATGGAATATAAGTTGAATAAAATCCGAAAATTGGGCACTTTGAGCAATGCAATCAAAATAAGCGGCGGGCAATTGTTTGATTTCTTGTTGCAACACCATCAAGTGGGGCAAGCTTTTTTGCAATTCTTCTAATTGTTCTGCAACGGGCTGATTGTTATCAAAATTAAAATTTGTTTTTGCTTCATTTTTCAACAACGAAATAGGTGCATCTGCATTGGTAATTAATGCGTCATCAATTGTTTTAAGTTGACGATAAACCTCCCATTTATCTTGTGTAAAAAGCGCTAAACTGGCTTTAAGTTGATCTATTTCTGAACAATCAAATATGCCGAGGTCAATAAATTTGGCTTCAACTTGTTGTATTTCTGATTCAATTTTATAACAATCAATCAATTGTTGGATGGAAGTGGAAGCACTTGTTAGCGGAAGATGACTTAATCGTTGCCACTGTTTTTTAAATTGTAATTTTTTGAAAAACGATTTTTCGGCATTTAACTCCAACAAATGATTCAATTGCAATGCAGATGGAAGCAATTTCCAATCGTTTTTAATGGTCTCGTATGCGTGAAGTTGTTTCTGAAGCTGTTTGTATTTTTTATAGGCTGCCAAAAATTGTTTTTGCGCTTTTGAATTGGGCTCCAACAACGAACGGTATTTTTTTGCCAGTTCATTTTCAAACAATTGGTAAACTACACATTGAAACGACAATCGATCAATATCTTGGAGCGAAATAGTGTGCTGAATTGGCTCCAATGTTTGTAATGCTTGCTGCAAACGGTTGATTTTTGTATTCACCTCCGCCAATTCATGGTGTTGTACAAAACTGGGTGTTAATAGCGCCAAACTTTTGGCAATTTGTTGTGCATACAATTTTTCTACCAACTCAAAATGACGGTTACATGCTACCAAAGATGGTGGTTGCCCTATAATTTTATTGGTTGCAACAGCTGCCTGAGGTTGGTTTTCTGTTGATTGCAAAACACCCAACCATTGTTGTTGTAAAGCATGAAATTCTTGATACGAAACCCCTCCAATTAATTGCGGTTGATTGAGTATATCCAACACCAATTGCAAGTTATCTTCCAATTCTTTGGTTACCGAAACCGACTTTTTCTTATTGCTTTTAAAATGCTCAAAAAACTCCCAAGTCGTTTTGACTTCTTCCAAAAATTGATGCGTTGTTTGCTCGTCGGTGTTTACTACTGCAATTGTTCCAACTCCACTTGCATCCAATCGTTTTTTCACAACATCTAATGCCGCTTTTTTTTCAGAAACCATGAGTGCTGTTTGCTGATTGAGCAGTGTTTTTCCAATAATATTGGTCAATAATTGCGATTTTCCAGTACCTGGCGGACCTTGAACCACACCATTTTCTTTTTCCAACAATTGCATTACCATCCGATGATCGGTATCATAGGGCAACAACGCTTGGTGTGAAAATTGAATTGTTTTTCTATTGTTTTTTTCACCTGAAAGTAATTGCTGTAAGGGCGAAGAATAACTGGAGCACGAAGCCACATCTTGCAATTCTTTAAGCAAAACATAGCGGTGATGATGAAAATTACCTAGGGTAGAAAACGCTGCATCCACTTGTTGGAAACCAGCATTTTGAAGTGTAGTAACCACCGTTTCAAACGATGTTTCGTCCAGACAAATAGCGTACAATTCCTCCATTTTTTTTCTTAAAAACGGATTGACAAAACCATTTTCATCGTCAGCAAAAAACTGTACTTGTGCGCGCACTTTGTCCACCTCAAATTGTGTTGGCAACAACCAAAGTGGCGTTTGAATAATTTGTTTATTAAACTCCCAAGTTAATAACCCCTTAGCGGTACACAGTGGATTAACACCACTTTCTTTGATGGTTGAGGCAGCTAAAGCAATTGTTTTTTCCCGATCACTTAAAGGTGCTGTGGGTTGAAATACCGATGATTTTCGCGGGTCAACTGCCACCAACAAATCATTTTTATTGAACTCACTTTGTTGGTGAATCCAATGGTGCAACAATTGTTTTTCATCGATATTCATTATGCTAAAATAGTATAAAATTTTAAAAACAAAAAAACCGATGATTGCTCATCGGTTGTTCTATTTTGTGGAGTAATTATTACAAAATTGCGTCTAATTTTGAAGTCAATTGTTGTTTTGGAACTGCACCAACTACTTTGTCAGCAATTTCTCCGTTTTTAACGAAAAGTACAGTAGGAATGTTGCGAATTCCAAATTGAGCAGAAACACCTGGATTTAAGTCAACGTTAACTTTACCAATAACTGCTTTTCCTTCGTATTCACCTGCCATTTCTTCAATAACTGGTCCAATCATTCTACATGGTCCACACCATTCTGCCCAAAAGTCAACTACTACTGGAACAGAAGATTTCAATACAACTTCTTCAAAGTTTGCGTCTGTGATTTCTAATGCCATAATTATCTATTTTTTAAATTTATATTCTTATCTAACGTAATAAATGTTAGGTTCTTTACTTAATCAATAAACTTGCCAATGCATTTTTTGTGTCAATATGACAGCATTTAATTGTGCACTGTCATGCGTTTCATTGTTTTCTGATTTTCTGTCAACAAACAATAATAATAAACGCCATTTTGTAGCTCGGCAGTATCAAAATGAATGATGTTGCCATCGGTGCTACATTGTTGTTTGTACAATTCTTTTACAAAATTATAATCGTTGTCTAAAATATGAAATTTTACATTTTTTTCTTCTTCGGATGTAAAATAAAATTGCACTTTTCCAGAAGCTGGATTCGCTTCCAAACTATATAAAACACAGTATTTTTCTTTTGGAATGGCGCCTTTTCCTAAATAAGCCAAGAACTTTTTGTAGGCAATAACCAAAAGTAAAAGTGCGAGGGTAAAAATCATCGTTCCTACCACTACTTCCATTGCTGTAAATGCTAAAATCATAGAGCTATTAATCCGTTAATTTTTGATGCTTCTTTGTATTTTTCAATAACTGATGCGGCGTCTAGCATCAATATTTTTGCAGAAATACTTGTGTATTTTCCATTTCTGGAAGTTTGTGAAGTAATATTAGCTTCTTCTTCAAACAACGCAAAAACTTGTGCAATGTGCTCTGATGTATTGGGCACAATGAACTTGAAAAAATAGACTTGAGGCCATTCTTCTTGCTCCAATTGTTTTTCTAATTTATCAAATACTTCCATTGCCATAATTTTGAGCTAACAAAGATAAGCGTTTCATTTCTTTTAAGAGAAAAAGATTGTTATTTACTGTTAAAATATCTTCAAAAGTGACACCGCCAGCTGCGTTAAATTGCTGAATGGCCGCATACAATTGCATAGGGTCTTCTTCTTTGGATAATTGCTCAACTTCAACTTCTAAATCTGGTGCAATTGCCCATTTTTGCCAATAGGCTTGAGTAACTTGCACATAATAATTTACGGCCTCTACCAATGTTTCAATGGTGCTTGCCGCTACAATGCGTTGTTTACACATTCCTTTTTGTTGCTCCCATTGATTAAACGCCTGCAAAACATTATCTGAAAACTCAATAATTGCTGGATTTGTTGAAACTACAATCGACACAGCTTCTTCATTCTGTAAAAACCGAAAGGCATTTTCCATTTGCAACAAACGATTGATTTTGGCATCTACCACTTTTTTGATGGGAATTTTGGATAAAAAGAAGTTTTTGTACTCAAAAAAACGCTCATCGTACAAGTCTTGCAAGTCATCGTCTTCTGTATGTGGGAAAAATATTTTTGCTTCTTCTGCTGTCATTTCTCTGCCAATTTTACTGCTAAAATATCGGTGCTATTGGATTGCGCCAGTGCAAATTTACCAACTTTTAATCCAACCACCCAATGAATGTGTTGTTCATCACAAACTACCCACGTATTTTCTCGTAGTGCATGCGAAATTTTTGCATCTTTCATAATTTTAGATACCAATTGCTCACCTTTCATCCCAACAGGCGAAATTTTATCGCCTTGTTTCCATTTGCGCAATTGCAACTGACCAACAATTTTTGTTGCATCTAAATAAATCGTTGTTTTTGAAAAATGTTGGGGCAGTTCTTTTACCATTTGAATATCCAACGTAGGCAACGCAACTCGCTTGTTTGAAATGAATGAGAAATACGTTCCTTCATTTACCAATTTTGTATAAGGCGCATGCAATTCAATGTGTTTTCCTTTTTGCAATGATTGGATTTCAGAAAATCGAGAAAACAACTGTGAGGGCTGCTGCAATTGTCGCCACAATTCAAACAGTTCTTCGGTAGAAAAATGCTCCATTTGTGCTTTGCTCAATTGTTGAGTTTGTTGAATTTTCTGGGCTATTGGCTCCATTTTTTGTTGCAAATCTTGCTGTGTTTGCTGAAAAGCACCAACAATAATTTTCACCGCTTGTTTAATATTCGGTTGTGTTTTTTCTATTAGTGGCAAAAACTCCAATCGCCATTTATTGCGCAAATAGTTGGTTGTTTGATTGGAAGCATCTTCTCGCCATTCTACCTTATTTTGGTGTGCATAATCCAACACATCTTGTTTATTGAGGTGCAAAAAAGGACGAATAAATTGATGGCGCACACGGGGCATGGCTGCCAATCCTACAATTCCCGACTGACGCATCAGGTTCATAAAAAACGTTTCTACTTGGTCGTCAAAATGGTGTGCCAAAGCTATCATTCCATTCTCTTGAGCCAATTGTTGCAATAAATCGTAGCGAAATTGACGTGCCAGCTCTTGAAAATTTCCTTTTTTAGTGGATTGATAATCGGCTATTGTATGCGGAATGTTGTTGTTGCTACAAAATTGTTGCACCAATGCCATGTCTTTATTGCTTTCCTCACCTCGTTTGTGGTAGTTAACATGTACCACATGCATTTGAAAATCGTTGTGCAACAAAAAATGAACAAGCACCATAGAATCCACACCACCACTACAACCCACAAAAATTGTTTGTTGACGGTATTGTTCTAAAAAGGCCAATACTTCGTGCCACGCCGGTTGATTATTGAAATGCATTGAGCAATCTTCTTACTTTTGTTTCACACTCTTGGTATTCTTTTTCAGCATCGCTGTTGATGGTAATGGCACCTCCAACGCCACACGATAAATACTTGTTGTTGGCATTGTATAGCAAACTGCGAATAACGACATTAAAATCAAAATTACCGTTGGGCAAGATGCAGCCAATGGTTCCGGAATACAATCCACGTTGAAATGCTTCGTGTTCTTCGCTTAATTTCATAGCGCTCACTTTGGGTGCTCCGGTCATGCTTCCCATAGGAAAAGTAGCTTTGATGATGGTTGAAAAATCACACGATTCATCAATTTGGCAGCTAATGGTTGAAATTAATTGGTGCACCGTATTGAATGTATAGACACCAAACAATTCATCCACTTTGACACTGCCTTGGGTTGCAATTTTTGACAAATCGTTGCGCACCAAATCAACTATCATTACATTTTCTGAGCGTTCTTTGGGATTGTTTTTTAATTCCAGCATCAATTGTTGGTCTTCTTCACTCGTTTTTCCTCTTGGAGCAGGTCCTTTGATGGGCTGTGAAAGCAATTGATTGCCTTTTTTTTGTAAAAATCGTTCGGGGCTACCACAAAATGCTGAAAATTCTTGCCACTGAAAAAATGCTGAAAAAGGAGCTTGCGTAATTTCATTGATGGTAGCATACAAGTTCAACTTGGCATCAATTTGTGCATTGGCGTCATAAAATTCTTGGCAATAATTGATTTCGTAAATATCGCCTCGTTGGATGTGCTTTAGTTGGTTGACGTGTCAATATACTGCTGTTTTGAAATTCGCGGTTGAAGTTAAATTTTGTAGCGGATGATTTTGTTGAAAGTTGGCTCAACAATTCTTCTGCTTGTTGACGGTTTTTCGTTGTATCATCTCCTTGAATAAATTGCATGCCATTGGCTGTAATTTCAACAACATTGGAGGGCACAAAAAACACACAATCTGGGAAATGAAGTCCATCAAAATTGTTGGAAGTTAAATTTTCGATTGAATTTTTAACATCGTAGCTCAAAAAACCACCAATAAATTGTTTTTTATGGGCGTCAATAAAATTTTGTAGTACTTGAAAATCAATAGGATTATTTAAAACAACGGCATCTTTTTGTCCCCAACACAAATAATTGGCGCCTTTGGAATTGGAATTAAAATAAGCAATTGACTGATTGTTCATACCCAACGAAGGTAAGCAAATAATCAGATTATTTTATTGTCCGTTGGGATTAATTCCTTTTTCTTTCATTTGCTTCAACAGTGCTTTGAGTTGCTCTCCTTCCACCAATCTTCCAAAATGATAATACCTTCTTTGGCCTTCTTTACCATCTTCTTTATTGTAGCCGATGAACCAACCGTGCATTTTTCCATCCAAATAATGCTCCACATACATTTTCTGACCACTCAATTCATAACCAACCCATTCACCTGTGAGATTGTGGTTCTTGTATTGCCCTGTTAATTTAAGTGTTCGTGTAGGTTTGGTGGGATAATATTCTGCAAACTTCCCTTCTGGTTTTCCGTCCACGTAGTTGTATTCTGAAATTACTGTTTCTTGAAGATCTTCTGGATCGGAAGGAAGGTAATACATTTTTTTCATTCCGTTGAGCACATCGTTTTTATAGGTTTCTGTCATAGTGATGCGTCCACCCTCGTTGAAACTGGTCCACACACTATCTTTTTTCATGTTGCGATAGATGCCGTGCGTCATAAGTTTTCCATTTTCATAATAAAAAAAGGCTTCAGAACGAGGAGTTGTTTCACTGTGTTTGATTACTGCTTTGACTTTATTGCTGGGATAGCGGTAGGTAAATGTACCAATTGGTTTATCGTTTTTAAATACACCTTGATACATAGCAACTTTGCTATTGGGATATAATTTTACCCATTGCCCTTGTTTTTTTCCTTTGGCATCTGTTTGGTTGATTTGCGCAAACGTAAAACAAACAACAAAAACACTTAAAACAACACTAATGATTTTCATTTTCCACTAATTTTAAAAATTCAAACAAGCTGTCAACAGTAACATCTGCTTGTATTTTGGGTAAATCGTTCCCTACAATTCGCACGGTTTTCATTCCAAGATTCATACCAAATTGAATGTCTGAATCGCTATCTCCTACCATTATTGCTTTAGAAAAATCCACTTCTGGAAAATCTTTTTTTGCCAACAATCCCATGCCAATATTGGGTTTTCGCAAGTTGCTATTTTCCTTAGCCAATGCAGGTGCGTGATAGCAGTTAGAAATTTTTCCGCCCGCTTGTTCCACTTCATTGACCATATAACGATGAATGACTTGAAGGTTACTTTCTGTCATTATTCCTTTACCAATTCCTTGTTGATTGGTAACCACAAAAATATGTTGGAAATGCTGTGAAAGTCCAGCAATTGCTTCTTTTACGTTGGGTAAAAATTGAAATTCTTCGATGGTTTCAATGTATCCACCCATTTTTCGATGGTTGATAACGCCATCTCTGTCCAGAAACAAGGTCCAAGAAGCATCAATGTTCCAATTTACCATGCTTACAATTCTTTTTCTATCAAGTAGGTATTGCGAGTAGATGAATTTCTACCAATTAACTCGGCGATGAATCCAGCTAAGAAAAACTGAACACCAATAATCATGGCCACTAGTGCAATATAAAACTCGGTTCTATCGGCAATTTTAATGGCGTGTGTGTTGAAAAACAATTTATCAACGGCCAAATAAAAAGAAAAGCCAAATCCGATGAGGAACATTACAATTCCAACCGCTCCAAAGAAATGCATGGGTTTTTTAGCAAATTTACCCATAAACACTACGGAGATTAAATCCAATGGTCCGTGCACAAAACGGTTAAGACCAAATTTAGTGGATCCGTATTTTCGTGCTTGGTGTTGCACCACTTTTTCGCCAATGTTTGAAAAACCTGCAAATTTTGCCAATACTGGAATGTATCGGTGCATATCGCCATAAATTTCAATGCTTTTAACAACAGCAAGTTTATAGGCTTTTAGTCCGCAATTAAAATCGTGCAAATAAATTCCCGACAAACGGCGCGCTGTCCAGTTATACAATTTAGTTGGAATGGTTTTAGAAATTGGATCGTAGCGTTTTTTCTTCCATCCTGAAACAACATCAAAATCCTGTTCGGTAATCATTCTATACAATTCAGGAATTTCATCGGGAGAATCTTGCAAATCGGCATCCATTGTAATGACAACTTTGCCTATTACAGCTTCAAATCCAGTGTGGAGAGCAGCTGACTTGCCATAATTTCGTTGAAATTTAATGCCTCTAACTTCTTTATTTTCTTGTGCTAATTGCTCAATGACTTGCCACGATTTATCCTTACTCCCATCGTCAACAAAAACAACTTCATAGGAGAATTGGTGTGCATCCATCACGCGTTTAATCCACGCATGCAATTCGGGCAACGATTCATCTTCGTTAAACAAAGGTATTACAACAGAAATATCCAACTTTGCTTCCACTTTATAATTTTAAGAGTACAAATATAAAAGAATTGCTGAATTACTTGAGTGAATATTCCAAACGAATGGTAATGGAAGCTGTTTTTAGTTTTGATGTTGTGTTAAACGAACCTCCCCAGCTGTAATCTTCCGATGAATTTTTTGCTGTAATTTGAATCACGCCCATTGATGCATTTTTTAAGTCTGACAATTTGCTACCTGCTGTTTTTGCAATAATTTCTGCTCGTTCTTTGGCGTCTTTGGTTGCATTTTCAATCATGCGTAATTTCAATTCATCCAACTTGGTGTAATAATATTCTGGATCATAAGAAGTTAATTCGATATTTTGATCAATTAATTCGGACACTTCGCGCGAAATTCGTTCAATTTTATCCACTTCTTTGGATTCAATTCGCAAGTTTTGAGTGAGGGAATAGCCCGCAAAAGTAGATCCCATATAATTACCATTTGCATCGTAATTACTAGTAAATTCTTTATTGATGTTAACGATAATTTCTTTGTCAGAAATTCCTTTTTGACATCAGGTAGTTTTTAATTTCTCTCTATCGGCACTCAACTGACTTGGAAATTGTTTTCAAATCGCTTCCTTTTTTAGAAAAATTAGCTTGCCACACTATCAAATCCAGTAAATCTTCGGTTCCCAATCCGATTTACAAACACTCTATCTTGTTTGTATTTGAATTTATAAGCATTGCCCAACATAACAACTGCAATGATGACAGTTAGTGATAAAATGATTGTTTTTGGCTGTTTTTTCATAGTAAATTATTGATTTCAGTAAGTAGGATTTTATTTTATAAAAAACAGTTTTACAGTGTAAAAAATAATTGTAACAAAATCGTAACATTTTCGATACTTGCAACAATAAATAGATTTTTGCACTCTTTAATAATATATATGACATTTAGAATACTTTTTATTATCATTTTACTTTCTTTCGTTAACAACAGTTATTCTCAAAAGAAAGACTCTTTGGTAAGTGATACAAATCGTATTCACTTTGAGCAAAAAAAATCGTTTTTTGACCACTTTAAACTCACAGGATATGCACAAATTCAATTTCAACATGGCGAAGAGAATGCATCCTTATCTGTAGGGAGTAAAAATTCTTCTAATGCTCCATTTAATAGAATAGGTATTCGTAGAGGACGAATTAAACTGCAAGCTGAACGAGGTATTGCACTTGGGGTTTTTCAAATTGATATTACGGAAGAAGGTGTTGGAATCAAAGATTTATATGTAGATATAACTGATCCTTGGTTGAAATCTAACTCCATAAGAGTTGGTGTTTTTAATAGAAATTTTGGGAATGAAATTGTATTTTCTTCCTCTCGCCGTTTAAACCCTGAGCGCTCTAAGGTTACTACAACATTATTTCCTCAAGAACGTGATATGGGTGCAATGTTAACTCTACAAGCTCCCAAAAAATCTCGTTGGAATCCATTGAAATTAGAGCTTGCAGTTGTTGCAGGAAATGGCGATAAACTTGAAATTGACAACAAAAAAGATTTTATAGGAAGTTTCACCTATACCAAAACATTCAAAAATAATTTCAACTTCGGAACGGGTTTCTCCTACTATTATGGAAAAACACATCAAGGGAGTGCAAATGTGTATCGAATGCAAGGAAAATCAATGGTTGTCACAACTGATTCATCTTTTATCGGACAATACGCAAAAAGAGAATATTTTGGTGTAGAAGCATTATTTTCTTTTAAAAGTAGAATAGGTTCAACTCAAATTGATTGTGAGTATATCTTTGGGACACAGCCAGGTGCTATAGATAATTCGAAAAGCCCCAATTTTAGTTCGTTACCCACTACTGATACTTACATAAGAAAATTTCAAGGTGGCTACATTTATTTGTATCAAAGTTTAGGGAAACTGCCACTCTACTTGGTACTAAAATATGATTTTTACGATCCAAACATTCAGGTAAAAAAGAACGATATTGGCTTAAATGGAACAAGTAAAGGAGATGTATTATTTCAGCGCATTGGAATAGGTTTAACTTGGGATGCAACTAGTAACTTAAGAATCTTTGCATATTATGATTTCATAAATAATGAAACATCGGCAAACTTATTGAATTACAACAAAGACTTAAAAGACAATGTTTTTACTTTAAGGTTGCAATATAGATTTTAACATCAATACTATTTCTTAACCGTTTTGTAATTTTATCTAAAACCCGACGTAATATCATCCATCTAATTTTGCTGTAAATTAAAACAATATGAATAATTTATTTACAGTAGTTGTAACTCTACTTTTTTTAAACACAATTGGTTATAGCCAAAAAATCAAGGGGTCTGACACAGTTTTACCTCTAACTGAAAAAGCGGCGCAGGCCTACATGAAAAAAAACAGTTCTAAGAAAATTGCTGTTACAGGTGGTGGAACAGGTGTTGGAATTGAAGCATTAATTGAAGGTTCAACAGACATTGCACAAGCATCACGTAAAATTAAATTTTCGGAACAACAAAAAATTAAAGCTAAAGGAAAAACTATCAAAGAAATTACAATTGGCTACGATGCACTTGCAGTTGTTGTTAACACAGGAAATAAGGTAACAAAACTTACACGCGAGCAATTGGAAGGCATTTTTACAGGAAAAATTAAAAACTGGAAAGAAGTAGGAGGTGCTGACTTGAAAATTATTCCTTTATCGCGCGAAACATCTTCTGGAACCTATGAATTTTTCAAAGAAAAAGTAATGGGTAACAAAAATTATATGAGCGGTATTAGAAGTTTACCTGCAACGGGAGCAATTATTCAATCTGTTACGCAAACAAAAGGAGCAATTGCCTATGTTGGTTTTGCCTACCTCAACAGTTCTGTAAAAGCATTATCGGTTTCATTTAATAGTGGAAAATCATACACGAAGCCAAGTGTTGAAAATGCGAAAAACAAAACGTATCCGATTGTTAGACCTTTGTATTATTACTATTTGACAAGTTCAGAATCAAAAGTTAAGGATTTTGTCAACTATGTGCTTTCAACAGAAGGTCAAAAAATTGTGCAAACTGTAGGTTACATTCCAGCAAAATAAACGCTTTTTAAGTTAACCATGAACAAAAAGAAAGCAATAAAAAAAATCATTGATAAAGTAATTGAAAAACTTTTCACGATTAGCGGTGCCACCACAAGCATCGTTATCGTGTTTATATGTATTTTTCTTTTCAAAGAAGGAGTTGGATTGTTTAAAACACCAACTGTGGAGCAAGGTTATGGACTTTTTGTGAATTCCAAAAACACGGTTGAGCAATTATCTCCAGAGCAAATAAAACAACTATTTGACGGTGAAATCAGTAATTGGAAAACTGTTGGCGGACCACAAAAGGACATTAAGTTACTACGTGTTGATGACATTTTTGCGATATATCCTGAAAGTGAAATGGGTGAAAATTTTGAGTTATTGCCCGAAAAATTAAAAGAACAATTAGTAAAAGAAGAAAATGCCATTGGATTTTTTCCATTAGAATTTGCGCCAACGGGAGCCGCAATTAAGCAATTGCCAACTGATCATCTAAAATGGAAAGATTACTTTTTTGGAAAAGAATGGTTGCCTACTGCTACACCTTCTCCTTTGTTTGGCGCACTTCCTTTAATTTATGGTACTTTGCTCGTAAGTTTATTTGCGTTGATAATTGCTGTGCCACTTGGTTTGGGTGTTGCCATTTATTTGTCGGAATTAGCAACAGAACGTCAACGTAAAATCATGAAACCCATCATTGAACTTTTGGCAGGAATTCCGTCAGTAGTTTATGGTTTTTTTGGGTTGGTTGTTCTTGCCCCACTCATTCAAAAAACATTTAACTTGCCAAGTGGTGAAACTGCTTTTACAGGTAGTGTTTTATTGGCAATTATGGCCTTACCTACTATTATTTCGGTGGCAGAAGATGCTATGCGCAATACACCAAGAGCCATGAAAGAAGCCAGCTTAGCATTGGGTGCTACTCATTGGCAAACCATTTACAGAGTCATCATTCCTTATTCAAAATCGGGAATAATGGCTGCCATTGTTTTGGGTATTGGTCGTGCAATTGGTGAAACAATGGCGGTACTTATGGTTACAGGCAACGCTGCAATTATTCCTCATTCACTTTTTGATTCTGTGCGCACTATTCCTGCAACCATTGCCGCAGAATTGGGCGAAGCTCCTGCTGGTGGAGCACACTATCAATCGTTGTTTTTATTGGGATGCATCTTGTTTGTTATCACAATGCTTATTTCAATTACCTCAGAGCTAATCAGTAAAAAAACACACAAAGCACATTAATATGAATAAAAAAATAAGTCAGAAAATTGCTTTTACCATTTTTAAACTTTTTGGGTTAATTGTGGTGGGTACTCTCTTTAGCATCCTTGGGTTTATTTTTGTAAACGGAATTCAAGTTATCAATTGGGAATTTTTAACCACTAATCCAGAAGAAGGAATGACATCGGGTGGTATTTTCCCTGCAATTGTAGGTACGCTTTGTTTAATTATCGGTAGTTTGATTGTTGCTTTTCCGCTTGGTGTGATGTCGGCCATATACACCAATGAATATGCAGGAAATGGTTGGGTGGTAAAAATCATCCGCATGATGACCAACAATTTGGCAAGTATTCCCTCCATTGTTTTTGGTTTGTTTGGAATGGCTTTGTTTGTCAATAAACTCAATTTTGGCGATTCCATCTTGGCTGGATCGTTAACCTTGGGGATTTTAATTTTACCCATCATCATTCGCACCACCGAAGAAGCTTTAAAAGCTGTTCCTGATTCGTACCGTTCTGGAAGTTTGGCCTTAGGAGCAACAAAACTGCAAACCATTCGTCGGGTTGTTTTACCAGCGGCTACTCCCAACATCATCACTGGTTTGATTTTATCCATTGGACGTGTGTCGGGCGAAACAGCACCAATTTTATTTACAGTTGCCGCTTATTTCTTACCGCATTTGCCTGGAGGAATTTTTGACCAAGTTATGGCCTTGCCTTATCATTTATATGTATTGGCAACAAGTGGAACTGACATTGAAGCAGCCAGACCAATGGCGTATGGAACTGCATTGGTGTTGATTTTTATAGTGTTAATCTTAAACCTATTGGCAACATTGATTCGCCGAAAAATGGGAAAAAGCAAGCACTAACTGAATTAAAAAATTAGAACAAAGAAATGATACAAGCAAAAGATATTAATTTTTATTATGGTGATTTTCATGCGTTGAAAGGCATCAATATGGAAATGGAACGCAACACGGTAACGGCATTTATTGGTCCGTCGGGATGTGGAAAATCTACTTTTTTGCGTTTGTTTAACCGCATGAACGATTTGATTGGCAACACTAAATTGCAAGGTGAATGTTTGGTCAACGGACAAAATATTTACCACAAATCGGTTGATGTGGACGCATTGCGCAAACAAGTGGGAATGGTGTTTCAAAAACCCAATCCTTTTCCAAAATCCATTTTTGAGAACGTAGCTTATGGTTTGCGTGTAAACCAAATGGGCGATAAAAACTTTATTGCACAACGTGTAGAAGAATCGTTGGTTGGCGCAGCCTTGTGGGACGAAGTAAAAAATAAATTGCATCAATCTGCATTTGCACTTTCAGGAGGTCAGCAACAACGTTTGTGCATCGCACGTGCATTGGCAGTAGCACCAGAAGTTATTTTGATGGATGAACCAGCATCGGCATTAGACCCCATTTCAACATCAAAAATTGAGGAATTAATTCACGAATTAAAAGAAAAATATACCATTGTTATTGTAACTCATAACATGCAACAAGCAGCACGTGTGAGCGATAAAACTGGATTTTTCATGTTGGGTGAATTGGTAGAATTTAGTGAAACAAAAAAAATGTTTCTCAACCCAGAAAAAGAAGCAACACAAAACTACATTACTGGTAGATTTGGTTAAAAACCACTGTTTTTCAAATAAATAACAAAAGAAATGAAACACAATGAACAAGAAATGGTTTATCTGAAAGAAGAGATAAATCTAATGTGGAAACTCGTTATTTCGCAACTTGAGAAAGCAAAAACTGCTTTGTTGGAAAATAACATTGGCTTGGCACACGAAGTCATTACTTTAGAAAAACGTGTCAATGCTTTTGAATTAAAAATAGATAGCAATTGCGAAAATTACATTGCATTATACACTCCTGTTGCCATCGATTTGCGTTTGGTGCTTTCTATTATGAAAATTAGCATCACGTTGGAACGAATTGGTGATTATGCAGTTGGCATTGCTCGTCACGTTGCCGACAATGATTGCTTTGAAAACAGCAGTAATTTATACGATGAAATGGAATTGGAGCGCATGTTTGATATTTTGCAAAGCATGATGACCGAAAGTTTTGTTTCATTGAATACAGAAACATCTGCCAATGCTGGTAAAATTTTAGCAAAAGACAAGGAAGTCAACGAAATTCATAAAAATGCACTTCAATTATTGGGTGATTACATAGAGCAACACCCATCGTTTGCCGCTTGTGGATTAAAAATAGCTTCCTTGGTGCGCAAAATGGAACGCATCGGCGATCATTGCAGCAATATTGTTGAAGAAATTGTTTTTTACATCGAAGCAAAAGTGTTGAAGCACAAAGGAAAAATTGAGGAATAACAAATTCCAACGACACCATCGATATCAATACACACACATTTAAAATAAACATACAAACAGATGGAATTATTTTTTTTAGTTGTTACCAGCGTTTTTTCGGTAATGAACCCATTGGGAACAGTGCCTGTATTTGTTGGATTAACACAAAACGAAACCAAAAAGGAACGCAATAAAACATCGTTGTTAACAGCAATCAATGCTTTTATTATCCTCCTCATTTCATTTTTTATTGGTCACTATATTTTGTTATTTTTTGGAATCAGTTTGGATTCATTGAAAATTGCAGGAGGTTTAATCATTGCATCATCGGGATTTGCTTTGTTAACAGGTTCTTTTAATAAACACAAAGGAATGGAAGAATCAACCATAAAATCGGAGATGAAAACCCGACAATCGGTTTCACTTACGCCATTGGCAATTCCGATGTTGGCTGGTCCTGGAACCATTTCTTTATTGATTTCGTTGCAAAAACAACACACCCAATTTCAGGAACAACTTATTATTATTGGAGCAATTTTTATCGTGTGCTTACTGACCTATTTCCTATTAAAAGAATCGCATTACATCGTAAAACTTTTGGGCGCATCGGGGTTGAATGCCATTTCGCGCATCATTGGATTTATTGTTATTGCTATTGGAATTGAGTACATCAGTTCATCGGTGATAAAAATTGTTGCGTCGCTTTTACACTAATTACTTTTTTGCAACAAAGCCGTTTATAATCTTTACTTTTTACTACACTAACCTGCCTTTTTCAACACAAAACCGCCCCCACGCACGCTTGTTGTAAGAATGTAATATTTTCATTTTAAGATTAGGGAAAATGTAGTTTTTGCGTAACAAAACTGCAACAACAAGTTTAGAATTTTGCAGTGAGAAAAAATAACTCAAGTAAATTCTAAAAAAATGAAAATAAAAGGTATTTATCACATTTTCACACTGCTAATTTGCAGTTTATTCACCACAATTAGCTTTAGTCAGAACGCTAGTATTCAAGGAAAAATAACCGATGCACAAACCAACGAAGGGTTGATGGGAGCAAAAGTGCAATTGATTAACACAACCAAAGGTGCAATTTGCGATTTGGATGGAAATTATGTCATTGCAAACTTAGAACCAGGTTCTTATATTGTTTCAGTTTCGTTGATTTCCTATCAAACTCACAATTCAGATAAAATCACCGTAAAAGCGGGTGAAACAGTTACGTTTGATGCAGCACTAAACGTGGATGAAGTGTCTATTGAAGAAGTGGAAATAGTTGCAAAAGTTAACCGTGAATCGGAAGTTGGTTTGTTGTTGGAGCAAAAAAAATCCATGCTTGCCACACAAAGCATTGGAGCCTCCGAATTATCCCGAAAAGGAATTGGTGATGCAGAATCTGCTGTTGCCTCTGTTTCGGGTATTTCAAAACAAGAAGGCGTAAAAAACGTATTTGTGAGAGGATTGGGCGACCGATACAACTCCACCTTATTGAACGGATTACCAGTTCCATCCGAAGACCCAGAGTATAAAAACATTGCTTTGGCGTTGTTTGAAACAGACATTATAAAAAACATTGGTGTAGATAAAGTGTTTTCTTCTTCATCGCATTCGGATGTAGGTGGTGCAATAATCACCATCCAATCAAAAGAGTTGCAAGACAACTATGAATTTGGTGTTTCGGTTTCAACAGGAATTAACTCGCGAGCAATTGGTACTAATTTCAAAAAATCCGATGGTTTCAATTATTTTGGAATATCCAACATTAGCCAACCTAAAAACGAGGAATTTAACTTTAACAATAAATTGGATCCGCAAGCTGTCAAATTTCCAATGAATGAAAGCTACCGCATTTCGGGTGGCAAAAAATTTGATTTTAAGAAAAGTAGTTTATCCCTTTTTGGTGTTGCAACGCACGCCTCCGACTATTCTTATACCGAAGAAATTGTGCGCAATACCACAACAGATGGAACAATTTATCAAGATCAAATTGGGAAAAAATACAGTGGAAAGAAAAGTCAATTGGCATTGGCAAACATCAATTACACGATTGCAAATGCACACAGTATTTCTTACAATTTCATGTTGTTGCACGCAACCAATCATTACGTAGGTGAATTTTTAGGAAAACATGCCGAAAAGTTTCAAGATGGTGCCACCGACCAAGGGTATTTACGTCGCCAACAAATAAACGACAATTTATTGTTGACCAATCAATTGTTAACCAGTTGGAAACTTTCAGAAAAATGGCGCATTAACCTTGATGCTGCTGTTAATCAAATAAAAGGTTCGGAACCCGATAGAAGAGAAAACTATTTATCTCAAAAAGCCGATGGAAGCTATGGTTTAACAGGTAGTAATCGCCAAAAACGTTTTTATTCAAGGTTAGAAGAAAACGATTATAATGCAAAATTAGAGGTTAGATACCAACTCAACGACAAACAAAAAAGCAACAATTCTGCACTTTCATTTGGATACAACGGTCGTTTCTCATCCAACCATTTTGAAGCCACCGAATACAATTTCTCAGCTGTATCTGGAAAGTTAACTATCGATAATTTATCGTTAGACAACATGTACAATGCAGCCAATTTTCAAGAAGAGCGTTTTACAATGACACAAAGTTTTCCGAGTAGCTACAATGTATCGCGCAACAATCATTCTGCATTTGCATTGGCAAGCTATCAATTTTCAAGCAAATGGAGCGGTGCTTTGGGTTTCAAATATGATTTTGTGAATTTGAGCGTGTTGTATGACGTTCCAGGTCAAAAGGGAATGGACAGCATTCGTCAGGCGTTCTATTTGCCAAGCGTTAATTTAAAATACGACATTACAGAAAAACACAGCTTGCGTTTTGGAGCAAGTAAAACATACACATTGCCTCAATCAAAAGAAATTTCACCTTACCAATACGTTAATATTGGTTTCACCAGTGAAGGTAATCACAACTTGCGCCATTCCGATAATTACAATGCCGATTTGAAATGGGATTATTACTTAACTCCTTCCGAAATCATCACTTTTGGGGTGTTTTACAAATACATTGTAAACCCCTATTGGACGTGTTGACAAAGGAAATTCGGCTGGTTTATTAACTTATGACAACATTGGCAAAGCTGCACAGGTTTTGGAGCTGAATTTGAATTGCGAAAAACCATTTTCCACCTAAAAAACAACAATTTTACTAAAGAAAATAAGTTAACAATAGGAACCAATGTTTCGTATATTTTCACTTCCACAACATTGAATTTAACCAATACACCCGAGCGCAATTCACAATTGGAAGGAGCATCTCCATTGCTTATCAATGCCGATTTAACTTACAATTTCAGTAAAAACGAAAAAGGTTTAACAACATCCTTAGTGTTCAACTACTTCAGCGATAGAATTTTCACCATTGGAACCATGGGTTATAACGACATTATTGAAAAAGGTGTTCCAACATTAGACATCGTATTGGCTGGAAAAATTAGCAAACGCATTGGTTTGAAACTAAAAGCCTCTAATGTATTGGATCCTAACTTCAGATTAACACGTAAAGTTGCTGCAACAGGTGAAACTGTTTTGTTGAACCAATACAAAAAAGGAGTCAACATTAGCTTAGGACTTAGTTTCAACTTATAAAAAACGTAACAAAATCTCAATACCAGAGCAACGAGAAGGTAATATGGAAGCTCGACATTTGTAGTGTAAAAAAAGGATAAAAGTTTAAACAAAAATTAAAAAAATGAAAAAACAAGAAAAATGAATTTTACAAGATTAGCAGCAGGTATGCTTGTTCTTACTTCCTTTAGTGGCTTGTAAAAAAGAAGGTTGTACGGATGCAACAGCTACAAATTACAACGAAAAAGCAAAAAAAGACGATGGTTCTTGTGAATATGCAATTGCTGGCGAATTGGTTGGTAGCATCACAGGTACAAGAACATTGGAAGCAGGTATTAGCTACACAATTACAGGTCCAGTGATTGTAGAAGACGGTGGTGTGTTAAACATTCCTGCTGGTACAGTAATTAAAGCAAAAAAAGGATTTAACAATTATATTTTGGTATTACAAGGTGGTAAAATCAATGTTAACGGAACAGCTGAAAAACCAGTAAAAATAACAGCTGATATTGCAAATGCACAAGCAGGACACTGGGGTGGATTGATTATCAATGGTAGAGCTCCTTTGGCTGGTGGTACAATTGGTAGTACAGAAATTAGCTCGGCTCATCAATATGGTGGAACAATTGCAAACGACAACTCTGGAAGCATTACCTATTTAATTTTAGAATACACTGGAGCACGTTCAAGTGCAGATGTGGAACACAATGGTTTGACATTAAACGGAGTTGGAAGCGGAACTGTAATTGAAAACGTGTTCATTCCTCATGGATCTGACGATGGTATTGAGTTTTTTGGTGGAACTGTTAACGTAAAAAACTTGTTGGTTGTAAACTCCGACGATGATATGTTTGATTTCACACAAGGATATGCTGGAACTTTAGAAAATGCTTATGGTATTTGGGAAGTTGGACACACCAGTTCAGAATCTGACCCAAGAGGAATTGAAGCTGATGGTAACTTAGACGGTAATTTCCCAACACAAACTGGGCAATCTAACTTCACAGTAAAAAACATTACGTTTGATTTGCGTTTGGCAGCATCTGCAGACAGCGATGTTTCTAACTTAACAGATAAAATGCAAGATGTAATTAAAGTTAGACGTGGTGCAAATGTTTCAATTACCAATGCGTTGGTAAAAGGAAGCGGAACTGTTGTTGACTTAATTGATTTCAACGATGGAAAAGGAACTGGAGATGTAAATGCAGCCGTAAGTTTAACCAATAGCTTAACAAACCCATTCCTTGGTAAAGAAGTAAACCCTACAACTGGTTTCCCTGGTGGAAAAGTTGAAGCAGGAAATTCAGGATGTTCAACCAATAATTTCTCTTGGACAAATTACAATTTTTAATCATCGCACAAAAATTGAGAAATTCAGAATTAAAAGAGCGCAGAACGAATAGTTTCTGTGTTCTTTTTCTCGTTTAAATAAATATTCTTATTAAAAATTTTACCTTTGTTTAAAACAATTTCAGAATGAAAGGACAAAAAATTCTATTGGTTGATGACGACCAAAACATTTCAGAAATTTTAGAATTCAACCTAAAAAGCGAAGGCTTTGATGTAACAAGTGTTTACTCAGCCGAAGAAGCTCTACAACAACCTATTGCATCGTTTAATTTATTGCTCTTAGATGTCATGATGGGAGGCATGTCGGGTTATAAATTAGCCGAAAAATTACGCAACGACAACATTACTGTGCCCATTATATTTTTAACGGCAAAAGATACAGAAAACGATATGTTGACAGGTTTTTCGGTTGGTGGCGACGATTACATCTCTAAACCGTTTTCCATCAAAGAAGTCATTGCCCGCATCAAAGCAATTTTAAAACGCAGCAATGCCATTGAAACACCAAAGCAAGAAAACGCAAGCAACTTAATTATTGGTGATTTAAAAATTGATTTTACACTCAAAGAAATTTATATTGCAAACGAAAAAATTGGTGCAACCAAAACAGAATTTGAAATCCTTTCTTTGTTGGCGCAAAAATCAGATAAAATATTTTCGCGTCAAGAAATAATCGATATTTTGTGGAGCGATACACCCTATATCACCGAAAGAACTGTGGATGTGCACATCACGCGTTTGCGTAAAAAATTGAAAGACTACGCAAGCATTATCACCAACCGTTCTGGATACGGTTACCGTTTCAACAAAGACGTTAATTAAACACCTATGAAGCTGAGTTACAGACAACGGTTGTTTCTATATTTTGGGGTTTTGTTTGCCTTATTTTCAATTGGTGTGGCTGTTTTAGAACACTACCGCGAGAAAGAATTTAAAACACAAGCCTTGGAAGAAAAATTGGAGGCCTATACCGAGGTTATTGATACTAAAATTGATCAAATCAATGATACAACGGAAACATTAAGGGAATTAGAATTGTTAATGCCTTCTAATTTACGCATTACCTTGATAGATTTTAAAGGCAATGTGCTTTATGATAATTCAATTGAAGAATTTGATGAATTAAAGAATCATAGCTCCCGTCCAGAAATTGTCATGGCGAAAAAAAACAAAAAAGGAACAACCATTCGCACGTCTGACTCCAACCAACATCCTTATTTGTACTTTGCAAAAAAATCAAAAAACCTCTACATCCGTGTGGCTTTGCCCTACGATTTGCATTTGCAAAACTTTCTAAAAGCCAACAACGGATTTTTATACTACATCCTATTATTTTTCTTGTTGGTGCTCTTTATCATTCACAAGATTACCACACAATTTGGTTCTACGGTTCAAAAACTACGCGATTTTGCGTTGCAACCCGATAAATCATCTACCAATTTCCAATTTCCAAACGATGAATTGGGCGAAATTGGCAAGCAAATTACTAACAACTACATGGCCTTGGAAGAAAGCAAAAAAAGTGTGGTGTTGGAAAAACAAAAGTTGCTCAAGCACATTCAAATCTCTGAAGAAGGAATTTGTTTTGTTTCGGCATCCAACCAAATTGAGTTGTATAACGGTTTGTTTATCCAGTTGCTCAATTTAATTGTAGACAATTCGGCAAGCGAGGCCCACGCCATTTTTACTGCCGATGTTTTCAGACCTGCCATTGATTTCATCAATACTAAAACCGACAATTATTTTGAGTTAACCATCAAAAAACACGGCAAAATTGTTTCGTTGCGCATATTTATTTTTGAGGACAACAGTTATGAAATTATTCTCAACGACATTACCCAAAAAGAAAAAACACGCCAGTTGAAACAAGAAATGACGAGCAACATAGCACACGAATTGCACACCAATTGCTGGGATTCGCGCTTATTTGGAAACCATCCTCACGCAAGAAATTCCCGAAGAAAAAAAGGCACATTTTGTTCAACAAGCCTACAACCAATCCATCGCTCTTTCTGATTTAATCAAAGACATGAGTTTCTTGTCAAAAATTGAAGAAGCACCGCAAGCATTTGAATTAGAAACGGTTGATATGCACACTTTGTTGGAAAAACTAAAAGCCGAAGAACAGCAACAATTGACAGCAAAAAATTGCACATTTACCTGGGACTTCCCTACTCCATTCACGCTTCGTGGCAACTACAGCCTCATCCATGCTATTTTCAGAAATTTAGTTGAAAATGCCCTCCGTTATGCCGGCGAGAATTGCAGCATCCACACTGCTTTGCTAAAAGAAGATGCTAAATTCTATTATTTCTCTTTTTACGACACGGGAGTTGGCATCCAAGATGAAAGCCATTTGAACCGTATTTTTGAACGTTTCTACCGTGTTCACGAAGGCAGAACCCGCGACACAGGCGGAACCGGCTTAGGCCTATCCATTGTGAAAAATGCAATTTTGGTACACAAAGGCAGCATCTTGGTAAAAAACCGCAAAGAAGGCGGGTTGGAGTTTGTGTTTCAGGTGATGAAGTTTTAACCACAAAAAAAGATGTGTCAATTACTCAACACATCTTCTTTCTAATTTTAACTTAACTTTATTTTTTATAGCAATGCTTGTAGTATCACAGCCACAATAGGTGGAACTATACCGCCTAAAAGCAACCATTTTCCACGTCCTTTAATGCCGTTTTTACCTTTTAGAATAAACATTCCGGTTACGGTAATCACAATCAATAGAAACCCAAAAATATCGGATGCCCATTTCCAGCCTTTTAAACTGTTTTTGTGGATAACGTTGGCCTCATAGAAAAAATGGCGTTTGGCAACATGCTCATAAACCGCTTTTTTCTGACTCAAATACACGTGTAAAGTCCCGTTGGGATAGTAAATCTTAACTTGATCACGAGTTGGAAAATCATATACGTTGTATTTCTCCTCGCCCACCATCTGACCAAATTTCAACACCTCTTTATCCGTAATTTCACTTGCTTCGTAGGTGCGTTTTAAACTCACCTCTTGCTTTTTCAAAATAAAATCCGAATTCCAGTCATTGACATGATTCAAGGCAATCCCTGAAATGGAATAAATGATAATCAATCCCGAAAAAAAGTACCCCAAATCACGGTGCGTTGCAAGGTTGAGGCGACGAATTTTCGTTTTATTTTTTCTTTAACCACTTTAACATTATTGCTACTTTTAATTAGTTACTTTTTTCAACTTTCTTTAAGTATTCAGCAGTAATATCAACTATCCATTGCTCGATGTTTTTATCCGGCAAGATAGCATCTGTTTTGTAGTAAACTTTGTCTTTGTAGTTTTTCACCATTTTTACACCACCACCAATGATGTTGTTTTGGAATTCTTCATCGTGTGCCACCAATACTGGAATCACAATAGCAGTTTCTTTCTTAGCCAACAATTGGTTAATGGCATCTGTAGTTTTTTGAGAATCATAGTGCACCAAGTGTCCACACCATCCGTAGGTATGCTCTGTAATGCCAATTTCTTTTTTCACATATTCACCAACTTCATTGAATAAAGCCGTCCATTCTTTGTCGTATTGCGCATCACCATAACCAATTAACACCACACCTTCTGTAGCTGGGTTTTTACTCATCGCTTTTGCTCTTTGCGCTACGTTTTTCTTCAAGATATCTGTAAAATCTAAGTTTGGAGCAATATACGTTCTTGCTTTAGGCTTGTAAATTTTGATGTTTTCCAACTTAAATGCTTCGCGCGATTGTGGATCTGTTTTTTGTCCCATAATAGTTGGAATATCATCAAATGTGTGCGAACTAACTGTTAAGAAAATCGGCACAACAATGATATCGGTAAATCCTTCATCGTCAAATTCTTTCAAACGAGTTGCAATAGAAGGCTCTGTATATTCCATAAAAGCAGTTTTAATGCCTTTTACTTCGCCACTTGCCAATACTCTGTCTTTTACATTTTTTTCCAAGTCCATCAACGCATTGCGCCATGTTGCCGAACGTGAACCGTGGTTAACCAATAACAAACCAATTTTTTTATCGCTGGTTTCTTTTGCTTCAGACTTACTTGCGTTATTTCCACATGAGAAAAATAAAGATGTCATTGCAATCAACAAAACTGCAATAGTACCTTTGGAGAATAATGTTGTGTTCATTTTCTTTTTTTAAATAAATTTAGACTAATTATAAATAAAGTGGTGCAAAAATAGGTTTTTTATTTCATTGAACAATCACCAAAAAGAGGTATTTAGATAAAATATTAAAAATTTAAACAATTTTATGATTAATACTTATATTTGCAAAAAAGACTTTAGCACTTCATTGGGTGCAGTACTATTACAAATTAAACAGTATGATTACTATTTCTACGAATCAAAAGCTATTTAAATACTTTATAATTAGTGTTTTATGTTGCTTTACATCCGTTTATTCAATAGCACAAAAGGATACACTTTTTTGGTTTGGTGCTCCTAATTTTCTTCGGGACTTGGTGAAAATCCGATAAGTTTAACAATCGTTACTTATGATGATCCAGCTGTTGTTACAATTAGTCAGCCTGCCAATGGTAGTTTTTTACCAATTACCCTTTCTCTTGCTGCTAATTCATATCAAACAGTAGATTTAAACAGTTTTATAACTTCCATTGAATCTCCTAGTGCAGATGCTATCAATAACAATGGATTAAAAATCAGTTCAACAGCAGCTATAACTGCAACATACTCAGTTGATAGCCCCTACAACAAAGAAACTTTTGGACTTAAAGGTAACAATGCACTTGGAACAAATTTTTATCTTCCTTTTCAAAAATCATTAAATGCTGTTAGTTCCACTCCTTCAGCTTACTCAGGATTTGAAATTGTTGCAACAGAAAACAATACCACTGTTTTAATTACACCAAAAGCAGCAATCGTTGGACATGCAATAAATGCAACTTTTTCAATTGTTTTAAATGAGGGACAAACTTATAGTGCGCGTGACATTGATGGAGTAGCAACCACGAGTTTGGCTGGTTCAATTGTATCTTCTGACAAACCTTTGCTATCACCATTTTTGAAGACGGCTTATCCTACAACGCCTCGGTCAACACATCATGTTTTGATGCAATTGGTGAACAATTAATGAATATTAACTTACTAGGAAATAAATATATTGTAAGAAAAGGTACAAGTAGCAGTAACGACTTCGTTTATATTTTGGCAACACAAACGGTACAGCCTAACTTAACCATTCACATCTACAACAACAACCACAACTATTAGCTGGGGTGAAACCCATATTTTAAATCTTTCAGAAGATGTTGCATACATAGAATCCAACAAACCGGTATATGTATATCACGTAAGTGCACACGATTGTGAATTAAGTTCAACCATTGTTCTAGCGTATATTGCGCTGGAAATTATAACACATCATTTATCCGAAATTCAACAACGATGACTTTGGTGTTGTTGTTTATACTAGAGCTGGTTATGAAGGTTCTTTTACGGTCAACGGAGCTAGTGGTATTTTAAGCGCTACTGACTTTGTAAATGTGCCAGGAACAGCAGGCGCTTTAAAAGTTGCTCAAAAATATTTACAACTACTGAAATTCCAGTTGGTGTCTATACAAGCATTGAAAACGGGCGATATTTTTGGTTTGGCTACCATCCATGGAGCTTCCACTTCTGGTTATAGCTACTCTTTTATAACAGAATATTTCTAGTACACCTTGTGAATGCTGGTGCTGATGGTGCTGTTTGTGCAAATGTTGGTTTTTCGCTAAATGGAATAGTAGGAGGAGACTTTAAATGGAACTTAGACAGTACAGGATATGGAACTTTCACCTATGGACTAAATAATTTAGTCAACGAATACGTTCCAAACACGCTGGATGTATTTGTGAATCCTGTAAAATCATTTTAACTTCCGACGCCACATGTCCGTCACAAAAAGACATCATCTACTTGACTGTTAACCAAATGCCTATCGTTAATGCATCTGCTAATCAAACAGTTTGTGCAAATAACTCGGTTGTTGCATTAAATGGAACTGTGCAAGGTGGCTCATCTACGGGTCCAGTGGTCAACACTAGGAAGCTGGAACTTTTGCACCCAATGATTCAACTTTAAATCCTAATTACATTCCTTCAAATAATGACATTGCAAACGGAAACGTTCATTGGTTCTAACATCAACAAATAATGGTAATTGCCAAACAGAAACAGATGCTATGGAAGTATTTATTACACCTCCTCCTGTTACTTCTATTTCTCAAGATACTATTATTGTTTGTACCAACAACCAATGTTGTTTCTTTGGTGGAACTGTTTCTGGACCAACAACCACGAATTGTTTTGGAACAGTAGTGGAGACGGACTATTTACCCCTAGCAACACTTCATTATCTACCACCTATTATCCTGGATTAAACGATATTAATAATGGGTTTTGTTGGATTTTTCCGTTCAACTTGAAACGGCAATTGTTTTTGCCCGATAAAGACAGTGTGTATGTACAATTTACACCATCTCCAAGTGTAGATACCGGTGCCAATCAAATTATTTGTACCAACGATGCTCAAATACAATTAAATGGTTCTATCACAGGTGGAGCTACAACTGGTGTTTGGAGTGGTGGAGCTAGTTTTTCTCCTTCCAACACAGCCTTGAATACCGTGTATACTCCAACACCTGCTGAAATCAGTTCAGGTAACATTGCGCTAACACTAACTGCTACCAATTTTGGAAATTGCAACACTGTAAACGATGTTGTACAATTTATTTTTGTTGCACCACCGCATGCTAATTTTAGTGCTGCCAATAACTGTTTTGGCGACTCATCTAATTTTGTTAATTTTTCACTTGCTGGTATGGATCCATCACTCAAACGCAGTGGAATTTTGGCGATGGAAACAGTTCAAACAACTTGAATCCTACCTATTATTACAATCAGAGTGGTACTTATTCAACACAGTTAATTGTTACCAATAGCAATGGATGTAAAGACACTGTTAGCAACTCTATTGTAGTTTACGATAAACCAAACGCTGATTTTAACTACAATGTTGATTGCCAAAACAATGTTAGAACAGTCAATTTCACAGATGCCTCAACACCTTCCAATCAAATTAATTATTGGTTTTATGATTTTGGAGGTCAAGGTATTGCTTTAACAAAAATGTAAGTCAAACGTTTAACAAGCCCTGAAATTATTCAGTTTTACACATTGTAAAAACATCAAATGGATGTAGTGATACGGTTGTAAAACCTCTTCAAATTATACACCTTTACCAGAGGCAGGGTTTGCTTTTAATTACTCAAGCGGTGTAAATGTTGGAACTACCTATAACTTTATTGATACTTCAAATTATGCTTCATCATATTATTGGGAGTTTGGCAATGGAGGCACTTCCAATGAAGCTAATCCTACTACAATTTACTTCCAAAACGGTACCTTTCCTGTAATTCAATACGTTTACGATAATTTAGGTTGTTTTGATAGCACGATTGTGTGGGTCACAGTAAACAATGTTACAACAGAAATTAGCACTCTTATTCCAAACGTTATTTCACCAAACGGTGATGGTTTAAACGATGTATGGAAACTAGAATTCATCCATTTGCTTTACCCGCAGGCTACTGTTCAAATTTTTAATGAATGGGGACAACTTCTGTTTCAATCAGAAGGATATACAACACCTTGGGATGGCACTTATCATGGTAAAGATGTGCCGGATGGCAATTACTTTTATGTTATTAACCTAAATGCAGATGTAGAACAACCAATCTATAAAGGCGTTTTACTTGTTCTACGCAAAAAGAAATAAATTATGAAACAACTACTCGCTATTTTTGTTTTGTCATTGTTGCTTAATCCAACTATTGGTATGTCGCAACAAATGGGTATTTATTCAAATTATATGATGAATACCTTTTATTACAATCCAGCAGTTGCAGGAAGTCAAGGCGTTTATGTTTTAAATGCAGGATACAGAAAACAATGGGTTGGTTTTCAAGGTGCGCCGTCACTTTTCAACTTTAACATTCATGGTTCCTACAAAAGTCAAGGAAAAATTGGCTACGGATTGGGAGTGTACAACGAAAACACGGGTCTAATGAATACAACAGGCATCCATTTAACGTATGCTCATCATTTTAAACTAACCGAAAATTTAAAACTTGCTCTTGGTGTTCAACCTGGTTTTTTACAATATAAAATTAGACTGTACGATGCAATTATTGCAGATGAAGGCGATCAAGTGTTGCTTGGAAGCATATACTCTACCAACGCCGTAGATGTCAACATGGGATTTAATTTATATTCCAACAAATTTTTCGTAATGGCTTCTGCACAACGTATGTTGGGTAAGTTTATAAAATTTACAGGATATAATTCACAACTACAATTTCATTACAATTTTATTGCTGGTTACAACTTTAGTTTTGAAAAGAAAAAATTTGATTTTCAACCTAGCATATTGGTTCGATATACCAAACCAGCTCCAGTGCAAATTTCGGGAATGTTGAAATTTATGTATAACAAACAATTTTGGTTAGCTACTATTTATCGTCACAATGACGCTATTGGGGTTAATGCTGGTTTTACGTTTAAAGAAAGATATACCATTTCTTATGGCTATGATTTTTGTATCAACAAATTGAGAAAATACAATACTGGTTCACACGAAGTGATGATTAGCATCATTCTCAATAAAAAGAAACCAACTCTTAAAGAAGAAGATGATAAATTAAACAATAGCATTCTTGAAGAGACGAAAATGAACTCTAAAAAATAATGTAAGAATTATGAAAAAGATAAAAATACTATTCACGCTACTTATTTTTTTATTGGTTACTCCATTAGCTAAAGCACAGATTGACACGGTGTTTTGGTTCGCTGCCCTTGGGTTTCCAGGTCATGCTCAAATAAACCAGTAGCACTCCGTTTTTCTACTTTTAACACTCCAACAACGGTTCATTTATTTCAACCTGCTGGTACGTATGACACCACGTTCACAATTGCACCAAATTCATTAAAATCTGTATTTTTAGATCACATTATTAATACATTAGAATCCAAACCTGCAGATACGCCGCTCAACTATGGTTTAAAAATAGAAACGGATGAGCCTGTAACAGTGGTGTATGAAGTTTTAACGGTAGTCAACAACCCCGAAACTTATTCGTTAAAAGGAAGTAATGGAATTGGTTTAGAGTTTGTTACACCTTTTCAGAACAGATGGAGAAACGGTGTTTACGCTCCTCTTCCAAAACAAATGTTTTGTATTGTTGCAACTGAAAATGGAACAACAGTTTGGATTACCCCACGAGCAAATATCGTTGGTCATCCAGCTGGTGTAACTTATTCCATTACCCTTAACAAAGGGCAAACTTATACCGCTGAAAATGTTACCCAATTAACCAATACTCCTGGAAATAATTTAAGTGGTTCTATTATAGTTGCAGATAAACCAATTGCTGTTACTGTTTCCGACGATTCTGTATGGGAACAATTTGCTGGTGGTTGCCGCGATTTAATGGGTGACCAAATAGTTCCTAAAGAAGTTATTGGAAACAATTACATCATTAATAAAGGAAGCATGAATGCTTCGGCTAATGAGGGTATATTTGTAGTAGCAACAGAAAACTTTACACAAGTTACGATTACAACTATTAATGGCTCAACAACTCAGCTATTAAATCAAGGAGATACGTGGGATTATTCCATCACAGAAGCGTTAACCTATGTTCAAGCTGACAAACCAATATATGTGTTGCAAGCAAGTGGCTTTGGTTGTGAACTCGGTGAAGCACTACTTCCGCCAATCAATTGCGCTGGTTCCTCACAAGTTAGCTTTACCAGAACAAATAATCAAGGGTTTTTCTTAAACATACTTTGTCCCACTTCTGCAGTAAACAACTTTCTATTAAACGGTAGCAACACACTCGTTCAAGGATCAATGTTTAGCGTTGTCCCAGGTACAGGTGGTGCTTGGAGCGGTGCTCAAATATCTTTTAGCACTGCCGAAATAGCTGTCAACTCTGCCAATTTCATAGAAAATACTACTGACTTTTTTGCCTTAGGAATCATCAACGGTGGACAAACCTCTGGATGTTATTACCATTACATGTCGTCTTTTTTAAGAAGAACGTATACAGATGCTGGCAACGATACAACTTTGTGTAATGGCGCTACATCTATTTCTTTGAGTGGTTCTGTAAAAGGAGCAACCACAACAGGAATTTGGTCGGTAGTCAACGGCACCGGAACTTTCCAAAATGCAACCGACTTAAGTACGTTGTATTACCCAACAACTAGTGATTACACTCAAGGTGAATTGTCATTTGTCCTTACTTCAACTGGAAGCTGTAATCCTGTTACAGATACTATAAAAGTAAGCTTTATTCAAGCTCCAGTTGTAACTGCGTCAGGTAACCAAACGTTTTGTAAAAACAATTTGCCATCCATTGTTATTTCTGGTGGTGTTCAATTTGCAACTACAGCTATATGGTCGGGTGGTGCTGGTGGTTCTTTTGGAAATCCCAATGATTTAACAACTACCTACACGCCTTCACCTGCTGAATTGGCTGCGGATAGCGTTGCATTATTTTTAACCTCTGCAGGAAGTTTTTTCTCTTGCCCGAGTGATCAAGATACTGTTATTTTATATTTCACTCCAGCACCTGTTGTTAATGCAGGTTCTGACGTATATATTTGCTCAAATACAACTGAAATCAACCTTAATGGCTTAATTAGTGGTGTTACGACTACTGGAGTATGGTCAACCAATGGCAATGGTGCATTTTCTCCAAGTGAACAAAACCTTGTTACCGACTATTTATTGGATCAAAGTGATATTGCTGCTGGAAACTTTAATTTAGTGCTGACATCAACCAACAATCAAGATTGTCTTGCAGAGGTTGATACAATTCAGGTTTACATAACTCCGCAACCTAGTGTCAACATCAGCAACACAAGACTCTATTTGTTCTACAAGCACCTAATTCAGTTACAAGGCACAATGACAGGAGGTTTTGGGAGTCAATGGAGTTCAACTGGGTTTTGGCTCCATTTCAAACCCAAGTTCATTAAACACATACTATACCGTAAGCCCTGTTGACACAACTACCGGTTATGTTGATTTTCTATTGAATACAACTGGAGTATGTGCGGGTATATACGATTCCATTCGTGTGTTTTTCATTGAAGCACCAGTAGTTTATGCCGGTCCTAATCAAAATTTATGTGAAAATGCAGCTATTCAGTTAAACGGGCAAATTTCGGGTCCTTCACCACTAGGAAGCTGGTCATCACTTGGTACGAGGAATGTTTATCTGGAAATAATTTCTTATCCACCATCTACCAACCATCAACGGGTGATATTTTAAACGGTAGTGTAACGCTGATTCTTGAAGCTACCAATACCTATGGTTGTAATGTGGATAACGATACCCTCATTGTTACCTTTAAGGAAATACCAACTGCCGATTTTTCTGTAAATTCTGTTTGCCAAGGTGTGAACACTGTCTTTATTGATCAATCGTCTTTTTCTAGCGGTACAATTACCAATTGGCAATGGAATTTTGGCAACGGCTCCACTTCTACTATTCAAAACCCACAACCTATTTATAACAATGGAGGTGATTATACTGTTCAATTAATAGTTAGCTCAAGCAATAATTGTACAGATACAATTGAGAAAAACTTACAAATTTATTACAATCCACAACCAGGGTTTTCAAACAGCAATGCCTGCGAAAACAATCCAATTTATTTCACGGATTTGTCAACAATACCACAAGGAAGTATTACCAATTGGCACTATAATTTTAATGGATTTGATAACAGTACCAATCAACACCCCAATTATTCATTCCCGATTGCAGGCAACTATCCTGTGACCTTAACTGTAACCTCTGATCATGGTTGTCAAGCATCCATTACACAAAATGTAGCAGTAATTCAAAGTCCACAAGCAAGTTTTACAGCCTTACCCAACCCAGCAGTTGTTGACCAAACTATACAGTTTACAGATAACTCTACGGGTACGAATCTAGTAAGCTGGTATTGGAACTATGGGGATGGATCTGCAAACAATCAACAAAATTCACAACACAGTTATTCAACGGGAGGTGTTTATCCTGTTACGCTAACTGTTACAGATGGAAATCAATGTTTTGATACGCTTACACAAATTATTTCCGTAGAGCTTTTACCAGTACTTCCAACAGGTTTTACACCTAATGGTGATGGTGAAAACGATGTGTTTATCATCAGAGGAGGACCATTTAAAACAGTTGACTTCAAAGTTTATAGTAACTGGGGTGAATTAGTGTTTTCATCTACCGACCAAAATGTAGGATGGGATGGAACTTACAAAGGCACTCCTTCTCCAGTTGGTGTTTACACATGGACCTTTGTAGTAGAAATGGGTAATGGACAAATAATTAAAAAATCAGGAGACGTAACTCTGTTAAGATAAAAGCTATGTATAAATTTATTTTAATTCCGTTCATATTTTTAACCTTCGCGGTTAGGGCACAAGATGCGCATTTATCAATGTATGATGCTGCTCCTTTGTTCTTAAATCCTGCACTAACTGGTGTTGTTGACGGCACATTTAGATTGCACGCTCAATACCGTACGCAGTGGAAGGCTGTTAATTTCAAACCTTATACTTCTTATCTTTTTAGTTTTGACATGCCTATAAAGAAATGGAGTTTTGGAGTGCAATTAAACAATTTTAGAGCAGGATTTGGTAATTTCAATGTATTTCAAGGATTGGTCTCCACTTCTTATAATACAGCAGTTAACAAAGCAAAAACACATTTTTTATCGTTCGGTGTTCAAGCCGGTGTAGCTCAAAAATCAGTAGAATACCAATTGCTTTCTTTCAACAACCAATATTCGTTGACTGGTGGTGGAACCTTTGATCAAACCATTGCTTCGGGTGAAGATTTTAAAGGACAGTCTGTGTTCATCCCCGCAGTTAATGCAGGAATTTTATATTACTATGCAAAACCAACTGCACGTTTAAATCCGTTTATAGGTATTTCGGCATTTAACTTATTGCATTCCAAAGAGTCTTTTTACGGCGTTGAAAACCGTTTACCTTTAAGGTATTATGCGCATTTAGGGACTCGTATAAATATTACAGAAACTTTTTACATTATTCCTAAAATATTAGGAATGTTGCAAAAAAATTATTTTGAACATACGTATGCCGTTGAATTAGGTTATTATTTTAAAAATAGTGACTTTTACTTATTAGGAGGCATTATTGCTCGAGCAAAAGATGCAATGGTAGTAACTTTAGGTGCAAAATGGAATAATTTCACTCTAAAAATGGCCTACGACATCAATGTCTCTTCACTAAGCCGTGTATCTACGGGTAGAGGTGGTTTTGAAATCGGACTAACATACGTACACAAAAAACCTGAAAAGAAATACGAAAAAATTTGCCCTAGGCTTTAATTTATAGCTATCTGAACAATGAAAAACTTATTGATTATATTCCTGTGCATGCTGTCATTTGTTGGTCTATCACAATCAAGAATGGTATGGCTAAATACAGCTGATAAATGTTATGAAAACAAAGATTATTACAATGCTTTGCTTTACTATCAAAAAGTGCTAGACGATACGTTGGCTCTAAAAACAGATATATTACCCTATGAAGTGCAATTAGCCAATAGAACGCTCTCTAAAAAGGCTAAACAATTGGATGGGAAAGCAGTGTCTTTGGAAGATTACACCAACCACCAAATTGCAATGTGTTATCAACTAACATACGACTACAAAAGAGCAGAAGCACAATTTGCCAAAACCTATCAGTCAAAAGGTTACCCCAACGATGCTTATCATTATGGAAATGCTCTAAAAAACAATCAAAAATACAGCGAGGCAATAGACGTTCTTGACGCTTTTGTTCGCTCCAACTCTCCTTCCGACTCACTTGTAGAATTAGCCATTGCATCCATTCAAGGTTGTAATTATATGCTGCACGATAGCAAGGCCAAAACAGAAGCTAAAGTAAAATTAGCTGACACCTCAATATTTAATAAAGGTACTGCTTCTTTTGCCGCAGCCTATTTTGGGAGTTACAATAGATTAATGTTTACCTCTGCACGTGATGGAGGCGTTATCTTAAAGCCAGAACAACAATCTGCCTATTTATGCGATGTATATTGGACCGAAAAAGATGATAACGGAAAATGGAAAACACCAACAAACTTTGGGCGACCAATGAACAGTGCACAACACGATGCTGCTTCAACTTTTAATAATAACAACACCATCTTTTATACTCGATGGTCGGATGAAAACAGAAAAGAGCAAAACATTTATTTAGCTCGTATGATTGATTTTAAGTTTTTTGAAGCATACAAGTTGGATGAACGCGTTAATGTTCCTGGCTATATCTCAATTCACCCTCAATTGTCTATCGACGGAAAAACACTTTATTTTTCAAGCAACAGACCTGGAGGACAAGGCGGTATGGACATTTGGAAAATTTCATTGGATACACTTGGAAACATTATTGGAAATGCAGAAAACCTTGGCAAAATGGTTAATTCAAATGCCGATGAAATTACACCTTTCTTTCACGATGCTACTTCTACCTTGTTTTTTAGCTCAAATGGTTACAATTCTATTGGTGGTTTTGACGTGTTTAAAAGTGGCTATAATCCAGAAAAATCTGTTTACTCCATCCCAAGCAATCTTGGCGCTCCAATAAACTCTAGTTTTGATGACACTTATTTAATTTACGATGCTAAACTTGATAAAGGTTTTCTTTCATCTGATCGTGAACCCTGTGAGTTTGGTCATTGTTTTAATATTTATGAAATTTCAAACAGTGAAATTATTGTAAACTTAGAGGGTATCACGTATGAAAAAGGTACTGATAAAATTTTACCCAATTCCACTATCACAATTAAAGACGTTAAAGGTGTTGCAAATAATTATGTTGTTACAACCGATGAAAATGGATACTACAATGTAAAAATAACGATAGGTGAAGAAATCTTTTTAAAAGCACAAAAAGAAGGTTATTTTGCCGATGCTAACGTAATAAACACCGAATCAATTACAGAATCTATTACTTTACGTCAAGATTTTTATTTGAACAAAATTCCTCAAAAAGAAATTAGAATTGAAGGTATTGAATACGATTTTGATTCCGATAAATTACGACCGGTTTCAATGGAAATTTTAGATAAAATTGTAGAATTTCTTGAACTCAACGATAACTTGGTTGTTGAAATTAATTCTCACACCGACTACCGTGGAAGCGATAAATACAATTTAGATTTATCAAAAAGAAGAGCACAATCTTGCGTAAATTACTTAATTGATAAAGGTATCAACAAAAATCGTTTAGTTCCTAAAGGATTTGGAGAATCTATGCCAACTTCTTATTTGGATACTGAACGAAAAGAAATTTTAGACAGTGACGGAAAAGAAATTATCCTAACAGAGAAATTCATATTAACGTTAACTCCAGAAGAGCAGGAAAGAGCAAATCAGTTAAACCGTAGAACAGCATTTAAAGTTGTCGGTGAAAATTTTAAATTAGAATCTAGTAAATAACGAACTATGAAAAATCTTCTTTTATTTTTAACACTTCTTTTATCGATTACAGTATATTCACAAAAAAAAGACATCAAAATCAAAGACGATATTGTTACCGTTGATGGAACTGCTGTTTTTAAAATTACCACTGTATCAATGGGGAATTTAACGACCATCTACAATTTGCAAGGTGAACGTTTAATTGTTTTTACCTACCAAACATATAACGATGAAGCAAAAAAATCACAAGCCAATCCATCGGGAGCCGTGCGTTTTCTCGATGTTACCTTCTTAAACGAAGCAATGGATAAATGCGAAATTGGTGTTGACACCAAAAAAGGAATGGTAAAGCAAGTGATTGACAACGAATTGATTGACGAAAACGGAAAACTCAACGATAAAATGATTCAACAGTTTGTTCGTATTCATGGAACTAAGTTTTCGGATAACAAAAAAACATCAACAACCATCATCATTAACAACTAATGAATGGTTAGAAAAATGCTCTAACTTCCATTCCTGCAGAATGAATCATCTTGTTGTTTTTGGATTTTCTGCCGTTGTATTGAATGGATAACTGCAAATTTTTGGAAATGAGTCGTTGGTAACCAATCGACCATGTATAGTTGACACCTGGTTTGAGTGATTCCAACATTTCAAAGCCCAATGCCGAGTTTTGTGTACCGTTGTAGGTAATTGATACAACTTTAAATTCGGCCTGTAAACTTCCTTTTTCGGCTTCGTTGAATTTAATATTGGTTCCAATTTCGCCAACATAAGCATTTTCGCCTCCAAATTCATCACGGTTGTGTTTTTCTTCATAGCGACCAGTTAATGAAACGCGAAAAGCTGTGCTGGTTTGCAAACTAAACGTTGGGCGAATGGTAAAATAATCAATACTGAAATTTCTTCCTGAGGTATAATCGGCTATAGCTGTTTTGTTTCCAATTTGCCCTTTGGTTTCTATGGCTATTTTTTTGGTGATGTTCCAACGCACATTGGCTTCGTGGTATTCGTTTTTGCGCGAATCAAAGCCACTGGCCAACAAAGTTTTCCCTTGGTTGTTTTGATAGGTCCAATCGGCACTTACAACAGATGATGTGCGGTTGAAATAAAACGTATTTCTAAAATCATAAGAAGTGGAAATAATATTGGTGTCGCGCACATTGGTTGCAAACGGATTAAACGCATTGGCTCCATCAAAATAATTGGTTTTTCGGTTGATGCGTATGCGAATTTGGTCAGAAAAACGCGATAAAACTTTTAAAATCCCCTTTTTTGAAGCCCAAATGCGCTCTGGTCGCCAAAATAAGGATTGATTGAACTCATTGGAATAGGTTTTCACGTATTCACTACTTGGCGTAAATACCCGCACATAACTTGCCTGATCGGCATATTGCGCAATTTCAAATTCATTCAAATCCTTTACACCGTCGTTGTTATAATCAATCCACGTGTAAATTCCTTGCCCCGTGTTGACTTGTATGTACAAAAATTCTTTCTTCTGTTCCAAGCCCGAACCCACTTCATAAAAGGTATTCCACGTAAAAGCAGATTTCCACAAACGCAAACCATAGTCAATTCTTCCAAGTATTGAATTTTCGGGTGTTTGATTAATTAATAAGCTATCCAAAATCTTCAACTGACGGTAACTAGTTTGAATCGTCAAGGTTTGATTTTTAATTTCCGTTAATCGCACTTCTCCCCCAGCCGTTCGGGCACGTGCTGCATTTTTCAAATTAAAACTATCCGAAATCCAATCGTAGCGTTCACGGTAAAAAACACGGTATTTGTGCTTCATTGAATCGCCATTTTCTATGTAAAACTGATAGTCGTAAAATTGATAACTGTTACGTGCCAAAGCAATAGTGGGCGATTGAAAAGCATTGCGTTCGTGATCGTCTTTAAAACCCACACGCAACCATTTGAGTGATTGAGAAATATCTACCTTATGACGCAAATATTGGTTTTTATCAACGGCCTTGCTTTCCAAATAGCTACCATCCCAAATGGCTTTAAACCCTTTTTGTTGCCAACTTCCGTTCAATACTGCTCTGTAACCAGCATAGTCTTTACCAACCAAAAATTGTTGACCTTCTGCATTAAAATTACCATATTTTCGATGGATGAAATTGGCTCCCAAAGTTGTTGCAATTTGATTGCCAACATAGCCTTTTCCACGTGTGTTCCAATCACGGTCAAATTCAACAGCACGGTATTGTTGAATGGGTGTGAAATTTCTATCCAAGGCTTCAAAATCCAACTTGGTGTCCATCAACCAACGTTGTGATGAATCACGTGAAAGCGGGATTTTACCATTGATGCGTGCTTTTGCAGCATAGCCATCGTCGTCTCGCCTATCGTATTTTGAAAACGTGTTTAAGTCGTTGTTGGTGTAGGACCATTCTGTTTCGGCGGTCAAATATTTTGTAATCTGATATTTTGCTCCTGCGGTTAGCATTTGCCGTTTTTTGGGTGTAAATATTACCCGATATGCTTCGTAATCTCCTTGTGGAACACCTCCAACTGGCGCCACCCATTGATATACTTTTCCTGTTGCAATGTATTCTTTCAACACATAGTTTCCTTTGTTTTGCCCCACATTCATAAACGTTGCACGGTAAACTGCATTGGTAGGGTCAACAGAATGCACCAACACCGAATCGTATCCCAAGGTATCCACAATTTTATACATAATTTGGTTGTCAATGAAACCCACCGAATCAACACTTGAAATGCGCGCCAAGGTGAGTGTATCGCCAATGGCAGCCAACATTTTCTTTTGCTCAATGGTTAAATCTTGCTGTATGGTTTGATTTTTTGCATCGTGTTCGGAATAGGCATTGAACCACAAATCCAACTTTTTAAACTGATAACGATTGGCTGTTTGCACTAAAAAACGGGCATAATTTTGATCCGAATATTGAAACTCCACTACAATTCGCGAGTCTTTGGTAATTTGATTTTTGGAAGTAAAAATAACTTCGGCAGAATTGTAGTTAATGATGTAGTCGAAATCTTGTCCACGTTCCAATTTTCTTCCATCAATAAAAACTTGCTCGGTACCACCTAAAATGATGATGTACGGTTCATTTTCTGCTCCCGTAAGGCGATAAGGACCTTGATTTCCTTCCACACCTTGAATAATTTGTCGGTTAAATTTTCCACGCGACATGGCACCAGAAACTTGCGTAGTAAACCCAATTTTATCTTCATTTCTAAAATCATAGCCGATGGATAAACCTTGTGCTCGTTTTTTATAGTTCATAAAATATCCGTGGGGTTTATCCAGCCAAAAATCGCCACCAATTAGTTTTAAACGGTCGTTGTAAATCTGAATAAAAACCTTGTCAAATTCTTGCAATTTATTGGTGTTACCATCCGGTTGAATGGGAATATTATCATCCGACAAAGATGCAATTAACTTTAAATTAGGTCCAATTTCTCCGCTCAATTCTAGGTTCAACGAAGAATTAATCCCCATGTCTTGGTTGTTTCCAAATGAGATTCCTCGCGAAATACTCCCTGATTTATTCAAACTGGTGCCACCAAAAACATCTTGTATTTGCGTTTGTGCCGAGTACACATAAAAATCTTTATTGCCTTTTGCACTTTCATAGATGAATGACGTGTCGCGTTTTTGGAACTTTTGCGTTAAATTGTAGGGAAAAACACGGTATTGAGCACTTAAATTGCCACCACAACGGTTTTTTATAATCAATTGAGCTTTGGCGCCATTGAGGTAATAATCATCGTGTGCAACCAATTCGCCGTTACAAAATAATTGAAACGATTGCGGAAAAATACTCAATGTATCCAATTGCAAGGTATCAGAAGTTGATGCGATTTCTTTTACACGCAACGTTGATGCTTGACCAAATGCGGTAGAGCTCATTGCAATAAGTAATAATAAAATCGTTACGAAACTTCTCATCAATACGAAGATACAACGTAAAATAAGAAAAAATCGTGTGTTTTTACAAATATTCTTCCAATACTTCCAAACCAATACCTCGTGAGCCTTTTAAAAGAATCAATTTATCTGTAATCGGTTGTTGCGACAATAATGCTTTTACATCATCTGTTTTGGTATAGTTTACCAATGTGGTTGGTAAAACACTGTTTGAAAACTCATTTCCTACCACTATACCTTGTAAATTCAATTCTTTTACCAATTCTACAATTGCTTGATGTTCTTTTTTAGACTCTTCGCCCAATTCCAACATATCGCCAATGATGATAAATTTAGAAGGGTTATCAATCAACGCAAAACTTTCTAAAGCCGAACGCATGCTGGTTGGATTTGCGTTATAACAATCTAAAATCAAAGTATTTTTAGTAGTTTTTACAACTTGTGAACGTTTGTTGGTTGGATTGTATTCGCCAATAGCTTCGTTAATTTTTGCTGGCTCCACATCAAACAATACCCCGAAAGAAATAGCTGCTAAAAAATTGTAAAAATTGTATTTACCAACCAGATTGGTAAAAATAGTGCCTGATTGGTAAGTATCCATGCTCCACGATAATTCAACAAAGGGCGATAATCGTTCTAGTTTGCCTACAACTTTACCATTGTTAGCTCCATAAGCAAATGTTGGAACATTGGATGGAAGATTATTGTACAAAACTTCATCATCTGCATTGTAAACCAAAGTACCATTATTGGCTTCCACAGCCTGATACAATTCTTTCTTTGTTTTTAAAACCCCCTCAAAATTTTTAAATCCTTCCAAATGTGCTTTTCCAATATTAGTAATGATACCATAATTGGGCTCTGCGATGTCGCACAATTCCTTGATGTCCCCAAAATGGTTAGCTCCCATTTCAATTACAGCAATTTCATGCGATGAATTTAACTGCAACAAGGTCAACGGCACACCAATATGGTTGTTTAAATTTCCTTTGGTAAAATGAACGTTGTATTTTTTCTGAAGAACAGCCGCTAGTAATTCTTTGGTACTTGTTTTTCCATTGCTACCAGTAATTCCAATTACAGGAATTGAAAATTGCTTACGATGGTAATTGGCCAATTGCTGTAAAAAGCGCAAACAATTGTCCACTAAAAAAATATTTTGTGCTTCATTTGCATAGGCTTCTTCGTCAACAACTGCATATTTGGCACCGTTATCAATTGCAGTTTGCGCAAAAGTATTTCCGTTAAATGTTGCTCCTTTTAATGCAACAAAAAAACAATCTTTCGAAATGTTTCTTGTATCCGTGCACACCCCCGAAGATTGTAAAAAATAATTATAAAAATTCTCCATAAATAAAAAAGTCCACCGATTTGGTGGACTTAAAATTAATTATTTTATTTTTTCTTTTTCTTCTTTTTGCCGTAATTCATTCCGACTGGACTTCCGACTCTATCCATTGCACATCGGAAACCTAATGTACACATTGATTTATCTTCGTCTAAGAATCTTCTGTTACTTGCAACCAACCAGTATGCACGATCAGCCCAAGAACCACCTTTATACACTTTTGATTTATCAGAAATCAATGTTGTAGGCCATGAAGTTCTGTTGTCTTGTCCTGGTTTGATTAAGTTACCATCCAAGTCATACTCTTCGTGTTTGTTTTGGTACATTACCAAGTTAGGATCACGATTTGCTTGGTTGATTTTCATTTTCAAAGCATCATCTTTATAGTAAACAGAGCTTTCAATATCACCATCCAAATAGTCAACATAATCGTCTTTACGGTAGTTCAAACGACCAATGTTTTCTTCTTCTGTTACATTTCTGTATTTCAATTTTCCAGGTGTATCTGTAATGAATTCAGAGAATGCTGTACGCAACATTGATAATACTTCAAATGCATATTCTTCACCATCCGGACCTGTTCTAATTTCGTCAGCAAAAATTCCATCAAACAAACGATCTTGAATCAATGCAGAAGCTTCTGTGTTGTATTTATCGTTTTTGTATTTGATAGCTAAATCAAGTACCTCGTTAATTTGACGCAACAATGACAATTCGATAGAATCTTTCACTTTTCCGTGAGAAACATAGAAAGGATCTGGTGCGTAACCTTTGTGAACTGGATTTGCTGATTCAATGTTTTTAGATAATCCAATTGGAATAACAGTATCATTTGGATTGTGTTTGTCAGCAGAAATACGTTGGTAACGAATACGCTCAAACTCATTCAAATATTCTTTCATTCCGTGTACATCGTATTCCACTTGTTGGTTTTTGATATCCACCAAACCTTCGTTGTTCAATAATTTTGTTTTAAACACGTTTCCTCTAAAAGGACGGAATTCATTGAAATCTTCTGAAGTTAAAGGACGGTAAGTATCCAACACCCATTCAGAAACGTTACCTGCCATGTGGTATAATCCATAGTCATTTGGCCAATACGACTCAACTGGTGCGGTAACGTCAGCTCCATCATTCAAGTTACCAGCGATACCCATGTAGTCACCATTTCCTCTTACAAAGTTAGCGCGAATTTTACCTGTAAATTCTTGATTATCTTGGCGTACCCAGTGACCATTCCAAGGATAAAATCTTCTATCTGTAATATTTTCAGAACCAGCTTCTAAGTTTCCAATTAAACCAAGTGCTGCATATTCCCACTCAGCTTCTGTTGGGAGGCGGTAACGTGGAAGCATAATTCCGTCTTCCATACGTACGATTCTTGTTCCTAATTTTTTACCTTGTTTATTTGTTGGGTTCAAATCAGTAACTCCTCTCATTCCTGCATCTTCGTATTGACCTACATAATAAGCATCTGTATTAAACGTTTGGTCGTTACGTTGATCCACATTCCATGGTAAAATTCCCTCACGAATTAAAATGTATTCGTTAACACAGTCTATTCTCCATTTACAAAAATCATTTGCTTGCAACCAAGAAACTCCAACAACTGGATAATCTCTATAAGCTGGATGACGTAAATAATAATCTACATATTTCTCCATAAACCCAGAGGTGATCTCAACTCAAAGTATCTGGTAATGCATTTTTATACGCAATGGATAAGATTCACCGTAAGCTCTTCAATCCAATATAAGTATTCTAACCAGTGAAAGTTAGTCACCTCTGTTTGGTCCATATAGAACGAGAAAAACAGTAACACGTGCTGTAGGACGATTGTTCCAATCATACATCACATCTTGCTCTGCTCTACTATGGTAAGTACCCCCTTCAACAAGAATCAAACCTGGACCTGTTTCCTGGTCAATAAAAGGAACTTTTGAAACCTCCCTTGTTTAAGTTATTATAATCCCATCCTGTTGATGAAGAAGCTTCTTTAGAACAAGATGAGAATAAAACTGATCTAATCCTAATACCACTAATACTTTAAAAACACTTATTTTCATTTGTTTTCTTATTATGCTAGGTTGCAAATTTATACTTTAATAACTTTATTTTGTCTTTTCGTTACAATTTCTTTAAAAATTCTTTTAGAACGATGGACAAAATGGTTCTGAACTGTGGAATTTTCTTCTTACAATTCAAGTTGATTCTAACGATACTTCGTGCCGAACCTCCAGATACTCCGTTGTTTAACTTAGAAGTTGTAACATCATAGCTGTATCAATTCTAAACATTCCTGTATTCATTACCAATGGTTGTAATAAATGCATCGCTTGTACGGTACCAAACACCAGCAGTGAAAATACCATATTTAACATACATATAATGTTTAACTCTTGAAAACCACGTTGGTATTGGTAAATAACACTTGGCATCAACGATGTGGTGTTTGAATATTTTGATTTGAGCCCAAATACAATGTTGTCCAGCATGTGCCGTGTAGCAGACAGGTAGTGGACTTTTTCCAACTATCATGATTCATTTTGGCATATTAAGGTGATGAACCAGCAACTCCAAAATAAAAAATATCAGAGTAACCTACAATTCCAGCGGATGCGTCAAAAAATCCTTGCCCGAACCACCACGTGGAACGATCACCCGTTTGATAAATAAACCCTTTGCGAGGGTCAATCATATCTCCAAAAGTCAATTTATCCCAATCCAAAGCTTTGATACCATACAGCACATAACTCCAAAAACAAGAGAATTTTTTCGTGTTACATTTAATTGGTACGAATAAGTAATCAATCCTAACATTGATGTTTGAATGGTTGCTTTCCCCGTCATATCATGTGTTGCTAAAACATAATACCACCGAAATTTGCTTGAAATATTGATCGTATCCTAATGCATAAGTTACGTAATTCCCTGACAAACTTGGCCATTGATTTCTATAATTTGCAGCAAAGCGGGCACAACCATGTGTTCCAGCCAAAGCAGGATTCAAATAAGTAGGGTTGGAATAAAACTGCGTAAATGAAGGGTCTTTGTCCATTCGCACTCAGCGCCCTAACACTTACTTCCCAGCAACCGTAAAAAATCGTTCAATCCTCATTTATTAAAGAATTAAGTAAAATTTAGTAGTAAAGAAAATGTATCTCACTTTGTCTTTTTAACGTCAATTTGTTAAAAGATTTATAAATATAAATTACAAATAATAAACAAAAATAATCGTTTTATTTCAATCAAAAGGAAATTAACATATTTGTACTATGAAATATTTTTTAAAACAAGTACCCCTTTTCATTCAATATTAGCGTTTTTTATTATTCTTTTCTTTGCTTGTTTCTACTTCATTTCACAGACCAAAAATCAATTACAATAAAATGGAGTGAACCTTGCAACAAGGAAGTAAATGGAATTGCAACTTCATTACCTAATTTTGAAGGTCAAATTTATGCAGAAAATTGAAATTTACTATCAATTTATTGAAAAAGTTGCCCCAAAATACGATGCAAACCTTACTTTAGTAGATGTTCAAACTGGAAGTGCAACTGAAAAAGAAATTGCTTATTTAAAAAACAGCAATATTTCAATTCCAACCCAAGCCAAATGGAAGGCAAAAGGTCACAAATGGTGGAAAAAAACGTTTGTTATTATTTTCAATTGTTCCCTACATTCAAAGATGGTAAAATTCAACGCATTACCTCTTTACTTTTAATCAGCAACAAATAGCAGCATTTTCAGCCAATAAAGTAAAATCTTTTGCCTCTGAATCGGTATTAAAACCTGGAAGTGGCGAATGGTTTTTAGAGTGGTGTAACGCAAGATGGAATCTATAAAATCAGTAAACAATTTCTTGCGCAATTAGGAGTGGATATCAACACCATTAATCCGCAACACATTAATATCTACGGAAATGGTGATGAGGTATTACCCGAATCTAATTCGAAACCAAAAACTGATGATTTGGCTCTCAATGCCATCTTTGTTGCAGGCGAATCGGATGGTAGTTTTGACGAAAATGATTACATTTTATTTTATGCCAAAGGTCCACACCGTTGGGACTACAACTCGAGCACCAATCTATTTGAAAACAAGCGCAATATTTATTCAGATTTATCCTATTATTTCATCAATATAAATGCTGGAGTAGCTCCATCGCGCGTGCAAAACATTGCATCATCACCGGCAACTCCTACACATACGGTAGTTAGCTATTCGTATCGTGAGGTACATGAAACCGATGTGAAAAGCTTAACCAAATCGGGGCAACGATGGTATGGAGAAGAGTTTGACGCACAATTGGCACAAACTTTTAGTTTTCCTATTCCAAATCCCGTTGTAGGAGCAGCTTCAACTGCCACCATTTCAATGGCGTCCAACAGTACCTCTCCTTCTTATGGTAGTTTAACATACACTGTAAACGGTACGCAAATTGCCAATTTTGCAGTCCCAAGCAATGGACAAGGGTATTATGGAAGAGCTGAAGGTCAGTATAATTTCAACAATTCTAACAGCACCATCCAATTAGCAATCAATTTTCAACGCAACAATCCAAGTGTAATTGCATATTTGGATAAGATAGAAATCAATTCACGACGCCAATTGGTGTTTTGGGATAATCAGTTTTCTTTTAGAGATTTAGCATCTGTTGGAGCAGGAAATATTGCCGATTTTAGTATTCAAAACTTCCCTACAAATGGTTTTGTTTGGGATGTAACGGATAGAAAACATCCTAAATTAGTGCAAGGAACATTGAGTGGGTCAACCTATAATTTCCAAGCGGCAACCGATAGCTTGAATGAATATGTGGCTAGCAATGGTTCCAATTTTTATGAACCCGTATTTATTGAGCGTGTGAACAATCAAAATTTGCATGCGCTTGCACAAGTTGATTATTTAATAGTTACTCCACCCGATTTTATGTCACAAGCCAATCGTTTGGCCGACCTACACCGCAATAATGGTTTAACAGTTCATGTGGTGAATATCAACACCATTTACAACGAGTTTAGTAGCGGTGGTAAAGATCCTGGAGCTATTCGTCAATTTGCAAAAATGTTTTATGACCGTTCCACATCAGCAGCAGACCAAATCAAGTACTTGTGTTTGTTTGGTGATGGAACCTACGATCCTAAAAACAGAATTTCGAGCAACAACAATTATGTACCCACCTATCAAATTTTGGGGAATAATTATTCAGAATCGCCCATAATGAACATTCCAGCCGATGATTTTTATGGTCTTTTAGACAATTCGGATGCCATGGATGCTGTCTCTGTTGTGGATATTGGTGTGGGACGAATTTTGGTTTCTTCTACGCAAATTGCTCAGGAACAAGTTAATAAAATTGAACACTACATGAAAGGTGGTTCTAATTTTTATACCAGCAATAATGTTAATTGTGTAGATGGGGTTTCTACTACAAGTTTTGGAGATTGGCGCACAAAATTGGTAAATGTTGGTGACCTAGAAGATTATTTTGTGTTAACCGACTTAGAACCAATTTATAACAATACCAAACTCAATCATCCAGAAATCAATGTCAATAAATTGTATTTGGATGCCTATAAATTAGAATCAACCGTAGCTGGAAATCGTTTCCCAACGCTGAACGAAGCTTTATTGAACAGTTTTTATTCTGGCAGCTTAATTATCAATTATGTGGGGCATGGTAGTGTTTACCAACTTTCCGAATCACGCGTATTAACAAAAGCCATTATTCAAGATTTAAAAAATTCGGATCGTTTGCCATTATTTGTGTCGGCAACCTGTGAATTTACTCGTTTTGACGACCCTTCATTTGTTTCATCGGGTGAATGGATGGTTTTGAATCCAATTGGAGGCGCAATTGCCATGATGACCACCACAAGAACGGTTAGTTACAGCATTAATTCCAACACTATTTCTGCATTTTTTGGAACTGTATTTGACCGCAAGGCGGATGGTTCACCTCAAACTTTTGGAGATATCATTTTAAGTACAAAAACTTCACAAACAGCAGCAAGTTTAGACAAAACAGCCTTTTTATTGATTGGCGATCCTGCGTTAAAAATTGCTTTACCTCAACAAAAAATTGTTATTGATAGCATCAATGGATTGAGTCCTAACTTGGTAATGGACACCCTTCAAGCATTAAGCAAAGTGAAAGTGAAAGCACACTTGGAAGACCAAAATGGTAACATTCTTAGCTCGTTTAATGGAGTTGCAACGCCATCACTTTACGACAAGCCCAAACAATTGAAAACTTTGGGGCAAAAACCAGGTCCGAGCAACATTGGTTATGCCAACGAACATCCGTTTGAATTGCAAAAAAATATTATTTACAGAGGGCAATCAACTGTAAAAAATGGTTATTTCTCGTTTGAATTCATCGTTCCAAAAGACATTGATTACAGTTATGGAAATGGAAAATTTAGCCTTTATGCCGACAATGGTTCAAAAGATGCTGTTGGAGCAGAGCAACGTGTTATTGTTGGAGGTGTTAATCCAAACGGGTTAAACGATGATGTGGGTCCAGAAATAGACATTTATTTAAACAACGAAAATTTTGTAAACGGAGGAATAACAGACGAAACTCCGTTCTTAATTGCTAAATTAAAAGATGAAAACGGAATTAATACGGTTGGGAACGGAATTGGGCATGATATTACTGCCGTGATTGATGCAAAAACCAGTTCACCAATTGTTTTGAACGAATATTTTAAAAACGATTTGGATTCCTACCAAAAAGGAGAATTGCGTTACCAATTAAGTAAGTTGGAACCTGGTAGGCATACATTGACACTAAAAGCGTGGGATGTAAACAACAATTCTTCAGAAACTACCATTGATTTTATAGTGCAAGAAAAAAGTGAGTTAAAATTGGATCATGTGTTGAACTATCCTAATCCGTTTACTACCAGCACCGAATTTTTCTTTGAGCACAACCAATGTTGCACCGAGTTAGAAACGCAAATTCAGATATTTACTATTTCTGGTAAATTGGTAAAAACCATCAATCAAACCACCTATACGCAAGGTTATCGTTCTAACGGTATTCACTGGAATGGATTGGATGATTTTGGCGACAAACTAGCAAGAGGCGTGTATGTTTACCGCTTAAAAGTGAGAACTCCACTTGGCGAAACAGCAGAAAAATTAGAAAAATTAGTAATATTATAAGTTCAACACAATAAAGGAAGTATAAAAACGTATATTTGCCATCCGCATTAATAAAACAGCATGAAAAAAAGTTTTTTATTTTTATTAGCAACAACATTTACAAGCATAGGATTTAACGCATTAGCACAGCCTGGAGCTACTATTTCTGATGACGACAAAAGCAAGTTGGAATTAAATACCATCACTACGGCATTGCCTTTTATGTCTATTACACCCGATTCTCGTGCAGGAGGTATGGGCGACGCAGGAACAGCTTTGAGTGGTTCATCTACATCGTTGTATTGGAATACTTCTATGTTGATTTTTGCTCCAGACAAATCCGAAATTAGCATTTCATATACACCATGGTTACGTAATCTGACTAACGACATGCACTTATCGTATGCAGCAGGTTACTACAAATTTGGTCGTCATGCTGTTGGTTTAGGTTTGCGTTTCTTTAGCTTGGGTGAGATTACTTATACCGACAATAATGCCAATCCAATCAGAACAGACAAACCAAGTGAGTTTCAACTTACGGGTGGATATGCGTTTAAATTAAGCAACCGTTTAAGTATTGGTTTGAATGCTCATTTTGCTTATTCCAACTTAACAGGTGGTTATGTAGTGGGTAACAATGGTGCTAAACCAGCAATGGCAGGAGCTGCAGATTTATCGTTGACGTATTTAAAAGACGATGCTAAAATAGGCAACATGGACGGTGAATACACATTTGCTTTTACCCTTAATAACATTGGTAACAAAGTAAGTTATTCTTATTCACAACAACGTGATTTCATTCCGATGAACTTGAAAATTGCCAATGCCTATAAAATGAAATTTGACCGTTACAACTCGTTGTTTATTGGCTTAGAATTACAAAAGTTATTGGTTCCAACACCTCCAATTTACGGCTTGGATGCTAACGGTGATCGTGTAATTTTTGCTGGAAAATCATCTGATGTGGGAGTTATTAAAGGATTGGTTCAATCGTTTTACGATGCGCCAGGAACGATCGTTAAAGACGAAGATGGTAATTATGTGCAAAACGAAGATGGTTCCTACCAAATCAAAAAAGGAAGTCGTTTTGTTGAAGAACTTTCTGAAATCAACGTAGCACTTGGATTAGAATATTGGTACAACAATTTATTGGCCATTCGTGCTGGTTATTTCTTTGAAGCTCCCAACAAAGGGAAACGCCAATTCTTTAGCTTTGGTGCTGGTGTAAAATACAACCGTTTTGGTTTGGATATCTCCTACTTAGCAGCAGTTGGCGGAAGACGTTCTCCACTAGCAAACACAGTACGTTTCACACTTCGTTTTACTTTAGGTAAAATCAATGGTGGTAAAGACGCCGACGAAGATAAACCAGAATAAATAAATTCCACTAAATAGTTTCTGAGCCTATGCATTTGTGTAGGCTTTTTTTATTACTTCAAAAAATCGTTTATTTTAGGATTAAATTGTGTCTTGAAAAAGAAACCAGGTGTATCTATTTATTTTAGAAAACCCATTGTGCATTTAGTTAAAAGCAATTGTATTGAAAAAGATTTCTCATAAACTTTAGCGGTTTTTTTGAGTATTTATGCTGTTATTTTTTTATTTCCATATATCAACAAATGCACAACGAGTTATGAAAAATCATCTTTCTGTTCGAAAAAATAACATTAGTTATTATCTTAAGTTTTAAAGTTGATGAAAAACAAAACGACAATTACAATATAGGAAATGTATGTAGAATTAAAATAATAAAAAACCGACTTCCATTTCTGAAAGTCGGTTGAAGAATGTTTGTATTTAATGATTACTCTAAAACAATTACTTGTGTTTTTGACTGTGCCTCATTTGCTTTAATTTTCAAAATATATGTTCCTCTCTTTAGAGAAGATACATTTAATTTTATGTTGTTGTTATTAGCAAAGTTTTGATGTAAAACTTCTTTACCAGATAAATCATAAATAGTAACGTCTGTTTTTTCCATATCCTCATAATTTATATAGATAACATCTTGTGATGGATTTGGATAAATTAATATTGATTCAGACTTAATATCATTATCTGTTGGAATAAAAATCATCGAACTTTTTGATTTGTTAGATGCCATTAGAGGTAATATATCAGCTTCTAAATCTTCTTCATTCATTACTTTTAAAAGTATATTAGCTGACTCTGCAACAAGTAAATCATTTTGTTGATTTGATAAATTTTGTAATTGAGTTTTTGTGTTTTTTGTCAATGAATTTGCCATATTACCATCTAAACTGTATTGAATTGAGAACAATTCAGTTTGTTCAATTAATTCAGAATAGAGAATTTAACAAACTATCAAACTGTATTTTTGCTTGCTTTCTGCTATACAGAGCTAATAATGATTTTTTGAAATCAATACCCACGCATTGTTTAAGGCATTTTTCTAAACTATCGTCAATAGATACAGTGTTTTCATTATTCATTAAAATTGATTCAATACGTAATTTTTGAATAAACTGTTGATTTCATTATTAATTGATTTTTAATTCAGAAAACACCTTTTGTCGTGGTGATTTACTAGTTTGAAAAGCAGCTAATTCATTTTTAGTCATTTTGTAGTGATGAATGGTTTAATCGCTCTTTCATATAGTCAGACAATCCGCTACATTGTTTTAGCCTATTTTTATTTGTAAACTAGTGCTCCTGAATTTAAGTAGCTTTCAACACTTGATCACTCAAATAAGGAGCAATTGACATCAATGTGTTGTATGTTTGACTACTTGCTGGGTTGGTAGCTATACTTGATAACAATTGTTGGATTTGACCACCATCAATGATGTTGGATAAACTATCTGATTTTGCTAACATACCTAAAGGAGAAAGCAATAATTGAACCATAGTGAGAAGGACAAACATTTGTACCACCCGTACCAACGTAAGCACCGTTATATACCTGAATTTGTGGCACTACCTCTGTACCTCAGAAAGTACGGTGTAATTATCAGGTGTATGAGAATTGTCCACTAAATGAACATAATCAATGCGCTGACTACGGATATAGCATTATATCGTGAATATTGACATATGTCTGTTAAATAAATTGGAGCAACAAACTCGGTATACACTTGTATTGCAAACCTATCGTTCCATCATTGTGTTCGCCGATTTCATTACCATTTATACCTTGCGCTTGTGTGCCTACTTTTAAATTGCTAAACGTATTTTTATAAACTTCATTATGTGCATCACCTGAATTACTAATGATAATTCCATACGTTTCAGCCGTTCCGTTTGGTATAGCTGCTACATCAAATTCATCCAAGATATTCTCTTCTATTTTATAACCTGTTCCTTGAAGAACATACACACCAAAAGTTTGGTTGGTAGATTCAGGAACATGGAATTTATTTCTACTAATTGTTTGATTCGTGGCTTTTACTGAATAAATACCTTGACGACAATTTATGAAATTCATTTCTTAATACGATAAGGTTTTAAGTTGGAATTTACAACATATACCCCCTCTATCAATCCTGTGAATTGTGAACGAATAACACTTGCTTCAGGCAATCTTGACCAATAGGCAACGGAAAAGCAGAACATCCACTATACACTTTAAAACCGCTATTTATAGCATAAATTCCGGTGCCATATTGAGGCGAAGAACCGTATGCTAGAGGGGTCTCTTGTAAAAAGTTACACGTCCTAATTGTGACATCGCTGCAATAGTTTAACCAAACGTGGTACATTGGTTTTACAGTTGACTTTTTAAATACTCCATTCCATCTAAAAGTAGTTGATGAAATAGAAGTTAGATTAGTTGTTCCTACAGAATAATTAACACAATGAATACCGTACTGACAGTTATAAAATTCACTTGATTGAATAATTGCAATCCCTCCATTTCTTGTATTGTCTATAGAATTGGGGCTAGGCACATTTTCTTTTGATAACAACACTCCTTTGTAAGCATGCTCAATTTTAGAATTATTTTTCATTTGAAACACACCTTGCGATGAATTTAATACACTTCCTTGTGCTGCTGTGGAATTACCCCAAACTTCTACACCCAACCACATATCTTCTTTTCCACAAATAGGATAATTGGTTAATGTTGTATTATCAATAACCAATTTACCACCTTGGCCAGAGCCTATTGCACCATTTCCAACAATCCAATTTGGCACCAGGTGCAAATTTGAAAGTTAAGTTTTTTAATGTGGCACTAACACCTGCTTGAATACGCAATTCTTTTTCCATGAATAACACTCTGCTAGGAGCTATTGGATTACTTCCACCATCCCACGTTGTGTTTGATGTAATTGTGTAAGACACAATATAGTAAACGCTCATCTACATTGTCATAAACAGTGCTACCATCAATTTGGTCTTGAAGGATACGCATTGGCGGTTGTTAGTTTAAATAACCAGATGTTAAATTATAACTACTTATAGCTACGCCATTTAAATTAATAGTAGGGGTTGTATTTATAGAAGAAATTTTTGCTAAATAATTTTGTCTGAGCAAATACATATTGCCATCTTTTGCCAATTCTATTTGGCTTGTAGCAATTTCTGTATTTGTACTTAATACAGTTTTAGTTGGTGTTCCGTTGATATCCCAATAATCTAAAGTTGAACCGCTTACCCCTCCATAAGGTAAATGTGAAGTAAATATTCTTGAGCCATCAGGTGAAAACTCTAAACCATAAAAATGTTGAGTTGTTGAATTAGTAAAACCTGACAACGAATAATTTAAGTCTTTTTGAGAACCTGAGACTATCGAAAAAGATGGGGAAACATCCAAAACATAAATTCCTGTTGAAGAAATATCACGATTAAATGTTGCAATTCTATAATTTCCATTCGATAAATTTGACTGCTTCTAATTCATATCGACTGGGCATTTGGGTGATTGAAATGAATATAGTTATTAAACGTTATTTGACCATTACCAATGGTTAGGCAATAAATTCTTGAAAGATTTTGTAAAAAACAGTATAATTAGCTCCGTTATCAACAACGGCTAAAGATGGAGAACGTTGATCCATATTATGAAAGCCTCAAATTTGACGAACCAATAATCATTTCTAATGACTGCATTGAAGCAGTATATGATATGCCATTTTTTCAGAATGAGTAAATGGTATTAAACAAGATGATGGAGTGGGTTGATTGTTTACATAAGATATTTTTATTTTACCATAAGATACATAAGTATTATTAGGAAAACCATTACTTATTTTCTTATTATGTGAAATAAATTACAATCATTTTTATCTGGAATAATAAGTGTGCTCGCTTGGGGAGAACCTGGCATATTCACTTCTGTATTGAAATTATAAACGCTTGATACTCGTTGAAAAGCAGATAAATTATATAATGTTGTACCATCAGGTCCTTCGATAATATTTCCATTCCTATCATAAACAAAATCATCTACAATAAAAAACAAAATATTCCCATCTGCATCCATTTGAATGTTTTGAGGAATATATAGCAGAAGAACCATTGTAACCATTTACTGAGGTGGGGAGAGGGTCATACTTATACCATCATAATATTTTGGAGCCAATATCCAATGCGTATTTTGAGAATATACGGCAAATGTTGATAATAATACAACAGACAGAAAAAGTAACTTTAATTTCACTTAATCTTTCAGTTTATAAATACGTGATAAATCTCTTAAAAAAAAAAACATATTCAAAACAAATTAACATTTTTTAACATTATTTTTTACACAAAACTTTTACTTTTGTATGTATGAAGGTATTCTTATATTTAATATTGTTTATTTCTATTCAAACAAATGCTCAAATTTTATTTTATCAAGATGTATGCAATTGTGGTGTAACTGGTGCTGGATTTTCAACAGGTATGAGTTTTGGAAATGGTCAATTTAATACATACATAGAACCTGGGAGTACAATAAAAAAAGCATTTATTTTTACTTATTCATTTAGGACACCTCCTCCTGCAGTTTTTATTTTAAATAACAAACATTACATTTTTGAATCAAAAGATGAAATAGTGAAAGTTAATCATGCAAATTTGTATGCAAATCCAGTTAAATTATTTTATAAAGACATAACTTCTGATATTAATATAAATACAATTTATAACATAACTATACCTGAACAACTCGAATTACCAATTAATGAAGGTTTTTGGTCATTTTTCTTATATATTATATATGAAAATCCAAATTTAAACCCTACTAATAGTTTTATTTTAATAAACGATAAAAATTTTATCGGTAATGAATCTTATTCTGTAAGTAACATTAATTCGATAAATACTCTTTTCCCTGTTGGCTTTTCTATTTATACGGATAGAACAGGAAGTAGCCCTTTTCTTAATGAACATAGTCATGAAATATATTTTAATTCTCAATTATTAGGAATAATTGGTGGTAGTGATAATTGTAGTAATCTTTGGAGTGGAGCAGGTATTAGAGGTCATTTTTATTATCAAAATAATCAGCTCTTCGGATTAGATGATGATACACCTGATTCAGTGATGAGTGGATCAGATGGTTTAGCAGATGTTGCTTCATATCTTACAAATAATCAACAAAATTTCACCTTTCAATTAAAACATATTAGATTCCCTAATCAACAAAATAGTCACAACAGTGTTAACCTCGCCTACTTCCTCACCTACTCCTCCCCCTGCCAACCATTCGATGTTTCTGTTTCCAAAGACACTACCATTTGTCAAGGCACAACCATCCAATTAAATACCTCGGGAGGACAAAGTTATGAGTGGCTTTCGCCTACCAACTCCACAACCGCCAACCCTGCTCCAGGTCTTAGTTGCACCAACTGTCCCAATCCTGTTTTTACAGCAGATAGCACCACGCTTTATACGGTAAGAATATGGAACAACGATACTTCGACAGGCTCAGTATGTTCGGTTGTTCGGCCTGTAAAAATTACTGTAAAAAACCCACCTGTATTGCCTCAATTATCAACTGTAAAGGCTCAATGTGGTGTAGCTTCGGGGAGTATTGGCATCAAAAACCCTAAAGAATCAGGCAATTTGTATATTATATCAGAAAATGGAGACACCTTGGTAAAACCCATTGTTGCCAATCAAAACACCAATCAAGGAGGTTTGTTTGGAGGTACTTATACCGTGTATTTTCAAGATGTGTTTGGTTGCACTAGTGGAGATACTACATTAACAATTGTGGCTATCAACAATACTGTAGCCAATTTTACGGCAACTCCACAAAGTGGGGGTGCACCTTTGGAAGTAGCTATTACCAATACTTCGCAGAATGCACAGCACTACCAATGGTTTGTAAACGGTGAGTTGCAACCAAATCCTTTTACTTCTTTTGTGGCAGACACATCGGGCAGCTATCAAATCACATTGGTTGCTTGGAAAAACGATCTTTCATGTGCAGACACTGCCCAATTAACCGTTATTGCTTATGATAGTTTAATAGTTGGTATTCCCAATGTGTTTTCGCCCAACAACGATGGTGTAAATGATAATTTTAGCATCACTGTCAACCAACCTGTGAAATGTGAATTGGTCATTGTTAACCGTTGGGGAGAAAAAGTGTTTTCCTACTCGGGAAATTTAACCGTAGGAATGAACGATTTGTGGTCGGCAGATGCTACCGTTTCTGATGGCGTGTATTTTTATAGTGTGAAAATGGAAACGAGTCCTCCCCCTTTATCCCCCTCCAAAGGGGGAAACCCGCATCAATTGTCAAGAGAAGGATTTGTGACGGTGGTGAGGTAGTGTGAATCTGCCTCTGAAAAAAAATCAAGATAAAAACTCTTGTAAACTTCAAAAATGAGTAACTTGTGTTATAAAAATTGAATTTAGTACACTTTTTCCATATGAAGCATCATATAATGATATTATATTTACTACTTGCAAATTTTAATATTAATGCTCAAATAGTACTTTATCAAGATGTTTTTCATGGAGGTGCAACGGGTGGTGGATTTTCAACAGGAATGGGAATAGGAGGCGGAACTATTAATCTACATATTGAATCAGGTAGTACAATAAGAAAAGCATACATTTTTGCATATAGTAGTGGAAAGTATACTTCTGAAAATGTTACAATAAATGGAGTTGATTATAAATTCAATATACTTAATAGAATAACTTCTGTTTCTATTACGAATCCAAATTTTACACCGATCAATTTGCATTATATTGATATTACAGATGAATTGAATATTTTACAAACTTCCATATTTAACATATCTATAGATGCACAACCATATTTTCCATTTGAAGGTGTTTTCGCTCCATATATATATATATCATACGAAAACAATGGATTACCTGTGTTTAATACTAGTATTATTGTAAATAATCAAAATTTAATAGGAAATGAATTTTATAATATTAATATTTTGAATCCTATTAGTTCAAATACACCTGTTGGTTTCTCAATATATAGTGACCGTTCTGAAGAGGGTTCTCCTCCTTCTAAACAAGTGTTTTTTAATTCTAATTTATTAGGAGTTATTGGTGGTAGCGACAATATTAATAATTTATGGAATTATGCTGGTGTAAAAGGTCACTTTTATTATCAGAACAATCAACTCTTCGGATTAGATGATGACACACCTGATGCTATAATGGGAGGAACTGATGGATTAGCAGATGTTTCGAGTTATATTCAAAACAACGCAACTTCTTGTAACTTTCAGTTAACTCATATTAATTATCCGAATCAACCTGTAAATGCAACAAGTATTAACCTCGCTTACTTCCTCACCTACACCTCCCCCTGCCAACCATTCGATGTTTCTGTTGTCAAAGACACGACCATTTGTCAAGGTGCAACTATCCAGTTAAATGCCTCGGGGGGGCAAAGTTATGAGTGGCTTTCGCCTACTAGTTCCACATCCTCCAACCCTGCACTGGGTCTTAGTTGCTCCAATTGCCCCAATCCCATTTTTACAGCAGATAGCTCCATGTTTTTATACGGTAAAGGATATGGAACAATGATACTTCAACAGGCTCAGCATCATTCGGTTGTTCGCCCTGTAAGAATCAATGTACTACCACAACCACAAATAGGAAATGTGACTTTAAAACCATCAGAATGTGGTACTACGAATGGTTCTATTACTATAACAGGAACAAACTTAAAAGAACTATTTGCAATATCCGAAAGTGGTGATACAACAAGTGTTATAGGAAATATTCTTACAGGCTTGGTGCTGGTAATTACACGGTTTTTATACCAATGCATCCGGTTGTCAAAGTGCAGACACGCTTGTAACAATTGGCACAATCAACAATACCATAGCCAATTTTACGGCAACTCCACAAAGTGGGGGTGCACCTTTGGAAGTTGCTATTACCAATACATCGCAGAATGCACAGCAATTTCAATGGTTTGTAAACGGTGAGTTGCAGCCAAATCCTTTTAGTTCTTTTGTGGCAGACACATCGGGTAGTTATCAAATCACATTGGTTGCTTGGAAAAACGATCTTTCATGTGCAGACACCGCTCAATTAACCGTTATTGCTTATGACAGTTTAATTGTTGGTATTCCCAATGTGTTTTCACCCAACAACGATGGTGTAAATGATGTTTTTAGCATCACTGTCAACCAACCTGTGAAATGTGAATTGGTCATTGTTAACCGTTGGGGAGAAAAAATGTTTTCCTACTCGGGAAATTTAACCGTAGGAATGAACGATTTGTGGTCGGCAGATGCTACCATTTCTGATGGCGTGTATTTTTATAGTGTGAAAATGAAACGGGTCCTCCCCCTTTATCCCCCTCCAAAAGGAAACCCATCAATTGTCAAAGAGAAGGATTTGTGACGGTGGTGAGGTAGGGGATTTTTTGGTAGCTAACTGGGAAATCCTCCCCTTACCACCGAAGGTAGCAACGCAGTTAGTCCCTCACTTCGGTTAACTCAGCGCATCGCCTCAAGGAGCCAAATTTCATCTACTATTACTTTGTTAATTCCAGCATATTGGAAAATCACCTCCCTTAGTCCCTCCTCAAGGAGGGAGATTAGATTCTTGCTTCGAAAAATGCAATATTGCCTCTCCATACTCTTTTGTAGCGATGCACTGAGTCGGTTGAAGTGGAGGAAAGAGGAGAGTGACTTGTTGTTTATTGAAAAAAATTAAATTACATTTGTGCATCAATTTTTACACCGATGAAGAAAATACAAATGGTTGACTTGATTACACAATATCAAGCCATTAAAAACGAAGTGGACACTGCAATTTTGAATGTCATTGAAAATGCACATTTTATCAACGGACCAGAGGTTGCTGCTTTTCAAAAAGAAATGGAAGATTACCTCAAAGTAAAACATGTTATTCCATGTGCCAACGGAACTGATGCGCTTCAAATTGCATTAATGGGGTTGGGATTAAAACCTGGCGATGAAGTGATTACTCCTTCGTTTACCTATGTTGCAACTACTGAGGTGATTGCACTACTAGGATTGAAACCTGTTTTTGTTGAAGTGGACAAAGACACTTTCTGCATTGATGTTAACCAAATTGAAGCAGCCATTACGCCAAAAACAAAAGCAATTGTTCCGGTGCATTTATACGGACAAGCAGCTGAAATGGATGCTATTATGGCGATTGCTAAAAAACACAACCTTTTTGTAGTTGAAGACAACGCACAAGCAACAGGATGCGATTACTACCATGCTGATGGAACAACATCAAAAACGGGAACTATTGGAAACATTGGTTGCACGTCTTTCTTCCCATCTAAAAACTTGGGTTGTTTTGGTGATGGCGGTGCTATTTTTACCAACGATGATGAATTAGCTAAACAAATGCGCATGATTGCCAACCATGGACAAAGCAAACGTTACTACCACGATGTAGTTGGTTGCAACTCGCGTTTAGATACCATTCAGGCGGCGGTGTTAAGAATAAAATTGAGAAAATTAGACGAATACAACAACAAACGTAGAGCAGTTGCTGATTATTACGATAATTTCTTTGCAAAATATGCTTCTGTAAAAACACCAGTTAGAGGGGCTAAATCAAAACATATTTTTCACCAATATACCTTGCAATTAGAAGGAATTGATAGAGATGGATTGAATGCATTTTTAGCTGAAAAAGAAGTGCCGTCCATGATTTATTACCCAGTGCCAGCGCACCGCCAGAAAATGTTTGCTGCTTTTGGAAGTGAAACAACTCATTTACCTATTACAGATTGGTTAACAGAGCGTGTAATTTCGTTACCAATCCACACAGAGATGGAAGAAGAGCAATTGCGCCTTATCTGCGAAAGCGTGGCAGCTTTTATTGAAAAGTAAAAATTAAAACAATTCATAACAAAGCCTTTGTCAACACGATGAAGGCTTTTTTAGTTGAAAATTTTGCACGAAAAAACTTTTGAAAAATAATCGTTACATTTGTAGTCAATAATATGAAAACATGAAAAAGATACAAACAATCATTTTATTTTTACTAGCTACTATTTTAACGTTGTCTTGCAAAAAAGAAGGACAACAAAGTAATCCAGGCGGCAATAACAATATTGTCTATGAATCTGGTTATATGTATCCCAGCAAGTTTAGACCTCTTTCGGTTGGAAACACATTTATAATTCGCTATAACGTATCTGTTTACAATGATATTTTAGGTCAAGTTGCATATAGTGCAAGTGGCTCTAAAACGAATGGAAATTCAAATTGGTTTAAAGATATTACTATTTCCAATTTAAAATTAAATGATGCTATTGATGTTACACTTACGGGTAGTAATTTGAATTTTTCAAATGATTTATTGAATTGTCAGTTAATCTATTCTTATGCAACAACAGGATCACCTGAAACAAGATTATTAGCAACATTTAACGGATATAACTCATCAACCAACAAAGTGTCTTTAACTTCTACAGGCAATGATTTGTTGAGTTTATTTAAAGATAATCCTTATGGAGATTTGTATTTAAAGTTTAGTTTCTCGCAAAACGCTGCTACAGATAATTATGCAAATTTAACTTACACAGTAGCATTTAGTTACAATTATTCATACACAGAAATGTCATCATCAAAATAATAAAAAGATTTACTTAACATGAAAAAAATTGCAGTTGTTGGAACAGGATATGTAGGGTTGGTAACTGGAACTTGCTTTGCCGAAACAGGCAATCAAGTAACGTGTATAGACATTGATGCTCAGAAAGTGGAGCGCATGTTGAACGGCGAAATTCCAATTTACGAACCGCAATTAGATACCTTATTTGAACGCAATTTAAAAGCGGGAAGATTAAAAATTACTACCGACTTAAAGGAAGGTATTCAAAATGCTGAAATTGTTTTTTTGGCTCTGCCTACTCCTCCTGGAGAAGATGGTTCGGCGGATTTATCTTACATATTGGGCGTTGCTGAACACATCGGAAAAATTATTGAAGATTACAAAGTAATAGTAGATAAAAGTACAGTTCCTGTTGGTACGGCTGAAAAAGTGCGTGCTGCAATTTTAAAAAGTTCTAAAGTTGATTTTGATGTGGTTTCAAACCCTGAGTTTTTACGCGAAGGATTTGCAGTAGAAGATTTCATGAAACCCGAACGTGTGGTAGTGGGAACAAGTTCTGAAAAAGCTAAAAAAATTATGGGTGAATTGTATCAACCATTTGTGCGTCAAGGAAATCCCATCATTTTTATGGATGAAAAATCTGCTGAATTGACAAAATATGCTGCCAATTCATTCTTAGCAATGAAAATTACGTTCATGAATGAGGTAGCAAATTTTTGTGAATTAGTGGGGGCAGATGTGGACATGGTGCGCATCGGCATGGGTTCTGATTCGCGTATCGGAAAACGCTTCTTGTTTCCAGGCATTGGCTACGGTGGTTCTTGTTTTCCAAAAGACGTGCAAGCATTGGTAAAAAGTGGAAAAGATGAAAATTTCAACTTCCAAATTTTGGAATCGGTGATGCAAATCAATGAAACTCAAAAAACAGTTTTATTGCCCAAAATGAAAAACTATTTTAAAGGCAATCTTTCAGGCAAAAAAATAGCTATTTGGGGATTAGCATTTAAACCAAATACCGACGACATTCGCGAAGCACCAGCCTTATACATGATTGATGGTTTGCTTAAAGAAGGTGCGCAAATTGCTGCCTACGACCCAGAGGCGATGGAAAATGTTAAAAAACAATTGGGCGATACCATTACCTATTGCGAAAACGAATACGAAACGCTTCAAAATGCTGATGCTTTATTGATTTGTACGGAATGGGGAATTTTTAGAAATCCTGATTTTAACCGTTTGAAAGAGTTAATGAACAATCACGCTATTTTTGATGGACGTAATTTGTTTGATACAGAAACCGTTGCTAAACAAGGGATTTATTATCAATCCATTGGACGAGAAATTGTAGGTAAATAAAAATTTTATTCTCCTTTCTCTAACTTTTCAATGTCTTTTTTGTCTTCTTGGATGGTTTCTATCCATTGTTTTTTGCGCTTCGACATTTTCTCAGGATCGATGCGGAATTTGTCCAATTTATAGGTAAAGCCTACACTGAAATTAAACGTGGCAGGTGTTACGTTGATGGGCGGACGAGCATCGTAAAAATGATTGATACTCATGCGAATACTAAAAGGATCGTTGATTCTAAAAAACACTGCATATTCGCCCAACATTCTAAAATCTTTGAACACCGCTAAATTAGGTTGGATGTAGGTTGTAAACGAAAATTCAACATGTTTAAAGTTGAAATAAGCCGAAAGATAGGTACTCCAGCGAATGGTATTTAAAAACTCCATCGGTCGATCGCTGTATTTTATTTCTTCGTACTCATAAAAAACAGAACTTCCCATAAACAAACGCATGGCACGCTGTGCATAACCACCCTCTTTTGCCTTTGCATCCAGTAATTTGGCACGTATGCCCGTACCAACAATTGCCCTTACTTTTTGCAACAACAATTGGTTGTATTGAATTTGTGTATAAGATTCCCATTTCCAAGCGCTTTCTTTAATTCTGTAAGCATAACGCAAATGCATCAACCCATAATTGGCATAAGTTTTACCAACAGAACCTGTGTATTGTAAATCATTGATTAACAATAATAAATGTTTATTCTTATCAGGTTTCACATTGATTTTCCAAGTAGAATCTGTAAGGGCTTCTTTGAAATATTTGAGGTCTTTTTTACCACTAAATTTGTATTGAATAATCGGTTTGAATTGCAAAGAATACAAAGGATCTTTTTGTTTTTGAGCAGAAAAAGAAAAATTCAACGCACCGCTAAACCCATAAGTTCCATCACTTACACGTCTATTTTCAATGTTTACTACCTGAGAATAAGCAGTATAACCACAAAAAATCAAAACAAATGAAAGTAGAATTCGCATTGGTTAAATTTCTACAAAGATACAAGTTTTACTTTGCAAAGTCGCAAATTAGGTCTATCACTTTGGTGGATTGCTCTAAGTGAGGATGATGTCCGCACTGAGGTAACATTACTTTTTGAACGGTTGCCAAAGGAGTATGTTGTTCAATTAAATCTAATTGTTTTTCGGTTCCATATTGGTCGTTTACTCCTTGAATGGCAAGTATTGGACAAGCAATTGTTTCTATATCCTTACAAATGTTCCAATCTCTAAACTCGGGCAAATTCCAGGTGTGTGCCCATGCATAAAACAATTGTTCGGTTTTATCGCCGTGGTATTTTTTTAGTCCGTCTAATTTTCCTTGTTCATAGGCTTGAACAGCTGGCGCAATGCCTGCAAGTGTTACATCTTCAACAATTACATGTGCTGCCATGCTAACAATTGCTTGAACACGTTGAGGATATTTTGCAGCATACAACAAAGCAATGGAAGCACCATCCGAATGGCCTACTAAAATAACTTTCTTTTCTTGTGGCAAAAGCTTGTCCAACAATTGTGGCAACTCTTCCCATGCATACTGATGCAAATAGGCGTTGGTACGTTCACTTGATAGAGGCGATGAATTTCCATAGCCTTGACGTTCGTAAACGATACCGTTTAATTTCAACGTATTGCACAGCTGTTGCGGAAACGATTTCCACTGACCAATAGAACCCAATGCCTCGTGTAAAAACAATAAAACCGTATGTTCATCCACTACTTCTTTAGCAAGAACTGGTACAACAGCAAGCGAAATTCCGTTTAAATCAATGTGTTTCACGTTATTGTTGAGAAGGTCTTAATTTTTCCAAAGCGGTTCTCCATTCATCAGAAACTGGAATGGATTGATTGGTTGTTGCATCATAACATACCAAAACAGATTTTCCGGTAGTTACCACTTCGCCATTTACAGTAACTTCATAGGCCAAAGTAAAACTCTTTGTTCCAATTGATTCTATTAAAATTTCAATTTGTGGAACGTGGTTTAACAATACAGGCTTGAAGTAATTAATTTCATTGCGTGCCACCAAAACACCAAATTTTCGCCAATCCCAATCCAAACCTAAAAGCTCGTTGAAATAATGCACTCGAGCATATTCAAAATAGGATAAATAAACGGTGTTGTTGACATGCCCCATGGTGTCCAAATCTGCAAATCGGACCTGTATTTTTGCTGGTTGTAACATTTTATTTTTTGTCTAATTGTTCGTAAATGGAGTTGTTGCTTTTATATTCTGGAACAATTTCTTTCATTTTAGCAACAATTTTTATGTTTTCTTGCCCTTCAAAAAGTTCGATTAACTCATCAATCAATTGCAATTCACGCTCTGTAGTTGTTTGCACTTTTGCTTTCATGATTTTTGGATGATGAGTAGGCAATGTTTTTTCGCTATCGTTGAGTAATTCTTCGTATAATTTTTCACCTGGACGCAAGCCTGTAACTTTAATTTCAATGTCTTTTCCTTCCTCTAATCCACTGAGTTTAATCATTTTTTTAGCCAAATCAATGATTTTAACCGATTTCCCCATGTCGAACACAAAAATATCGCCACCATTTCCAATTGTACTGGCTTCAAGCACCAATTGACAAGCTTCTGGAATGGTCATAAAAAAGCGAGTAATGCGTTCATCGGTTACGGTTATTGGCCCGCCCTGCTCTATTTGTTTTTTGAATAACGGAATTACAGAACCGTTAGAGCCCAACACATTTCCAAAACGAGTGGTAATGAATTTGGTGATACCCAACGAATTTTTGTTTTGCGCATAAATTTCGGCTATTCTTTTGGATGCGCCCATGACATTGGTTGGGTTGACAGCTTTGTCGGTAGAAATCATTACAAATTTTTCTGCTTGGTATTCTACTGCCAAATCCACCAAGTTTTTTGTTCCTTTTACATTGGTTAAAATTGCTTCTGACGGATTGTCTTCCATCAATGGAACGTGTTTATAGGCTGCTGCGTGGAGAATATAACTCGGGCGAAAAACCTCAAACAAACGTTTCATTCTGTCGTAATGACGCACATCTCCCACAACCACCTCAATGGGTAAATTACTGTTGGCGCTTTTTAAATCGTTAACAAAATCATACATCGCCGATTCTGCATTGTCGAGCAAAATAACTTTTTCGGGTTGGTATTTTAAGATTTGTTGCACCATTCCACTACCGATAGAACCCGCAGCTCCTGTCACCAAAACAACTTTTCCTGTAAGCTCTTGCTTAATTTTTTGTTCGTCTAGTTGAATACTGGATCGTCCCAATAAATCCTCAATTTTAATGGCTTTAATTTGCTTGGTCGAGAACTCGCCATTTATCCAACTTTTGGGTGAAGGAACTTTGTGCAATTCAATGTTTTTGCTAAAACACAAATCAACAATGTGTTGACGGTTTTCGGCAATTGGTTGTTGAATGGCTAAAATAACGATATCGATTTTTTCATCTTCAATTAATCGTTCCAATTTAGAAGTGTGATAAATTTTCACGCCTTCCAAAATGTTGCCACTCAGTTTTTTATTATCGTCAATAAAACCAATAATTTCATAGTTGGACAAAGGGTCTTTTTCTATGGTTCGTTTAGTTACCAAGCCCGAGATGCCTGCACCATAAATCAACACTTTTTTCTCTTCGCTTTTAACTCTAATTGATTCAATATAAAGCAATTTGATGGTAAAACGAAAAGCTGCCATTAAAATAAACGACAATAAAAACTCTAAGATTAAAACCGTAGTTGGAAATAGAAAATAACCATCAAAAAAATGATAGCGCACCATTCCAAAAACAAAAAACAAAACAGATGCAATCAAGCTGTTAAACAACAACGCTTTAACATCATTCAACGAAGTATGACGTAAAACACGCTTATGGATTTTTAGAGCCAGGTAAACACCAAGCTTGATGAGAAAATAAAATGCAATTGATTTGGAAAGAATTTTCCATTCTTGCAGGATTATTTCCTTTTCTGCATGTAAATCAAAGCGAATTAAGTATGCAAATCCCAAAGAAATGGTAGCAATTACCAAATCTATGATAACGATAGGCCAACGCGGGAAGTTTTTCTCAGGAAATTGCATTTATAGCTACTGAATTTATTCTGTGTCTAAATTACAGTTTGTAACTTCTTTAGCTGTGTTTACTTTATAAGCATCACATTCAGCTTGATTTTTCACTGGATATTCTTGCTGACTGCTGTTTAAGTAATATCCGTTATCATCGTAATGCAATGTAGTACATTCACAATCAGTATCTTTTTTACAAGATGTTACTGATAAAGCTATAATTGGTAATAAATAGATTAACTTTTTCATGGTATTGATTTTTTACAAAGGTATTAAATTTTGCTTATAAACTCTCGATTACAAAGTCGGTTCTACGGTTTTTAGCTCTGTTTTCATCCGAAACGTTTTCAACTTTTGGTTGTGTTTCACCATATCCTTTAGCCGATAAGCGACTTCCATTAATTCCAAGGCTGATTAAATAATCGCGTACACCTTTAGCACGATTGTCTGAAAGCACTAAGTTTTGGTTATCATCACCCACATCATCGGTATGTCCTTGAATGGCTACTTTTATGGTTGGGTTTTCTTTTAAGAAACGTGCAAAACCTCTAAGTATAAACTTCGATTTCTCGGTCAATGCATACGAGTTGGTTGCATATAAAATATCGTTAATGGTATAAGCTTCACCCACTTTTAATTCTTTTACATTCAAATCATTGCCACGAATTGCCACGTCTTTTGAAGTTGCAACCTCTTTCACTTCTTCTTTGGAAATTAGCTTAGAATCAAATGCATAACCTTCTTTTTTAACCGTTACCATTACATCTTGTGGTTTGTCGGTTTTCACAATGGCTGCATATTTACCGTCGTTTCCGTTTACTTTTACTTTGGTTACTTCAGTTGAATTTTCGTAAGCAATTTCTATGGTTGCATTTTCTATTGGTTCACCGTTTTCACTTGCCAAATCACCTTTTATGATAGCCACCGATTTTGGACGTGCTTCTTCGTACAATTCAAAACCATAAATGTTCCAATTCCCCCCCTGACGTGATGAAAAATAGGCTAATTTACCATCAATGGACACAAAAATTCCAATTTCATCTGCTTCTGTGTTGATGGGATATCCAATATTTTTAGGTGTGTCCCATTCACCTTTTTCATTTTTTCGGGTGTAGTAAATATCCAAACCACCCATTCCGTCTTTTCTTCCGTCGGAGACAAAATAAAGTGTTTCACTGTCTTGGTGTAAGAATGGACTTTTATCTTTTCCTGGTGTGTTGAGGATGGCTAATGGTTTTGCTTGCGACCATTCTCCTTCTTCATTGCGGGTTGAAAAATAAATATCATTGTCTTGAGAACCTTTGCGAGTGGTTGCAAAATACAAGGTGTTTCCATCCGCCGAAAGTGAAGGTTGCCCCTCCCATCCATCTTTGGTATTGATTGCAGGTCCCATGTTTTTTAATTCAGACCATTTAAAATCGTTAACCCCCGAACCTGTACGTTCGTAGGTTGTAATGTATAAATCGCAATTCTTGTATTTTTGCTCGTACACCAGTTCGGTTTTACAAGCACAAACAATCATTTCTTTGTTATCTACAGAAAGCGTACTTGCTCCATAGTTATCAAAAGAGCCATCGTTAAATGGAGCTTTTAAAAACGTTCCTTGATCAAAAGGCAAGGTCATTTTATCTCGTTTGGCAACGGTGAATTTCTCTACCCAATATGAGGTCATTTCACCCAATGCTTTGTCGTCCACTTTGCGAGTAAAAAACATCAACTCGTTGTCGGGAGAAATCATAGGAAAATATTCATCTAATTTGGAACTCACATTTGGAACCATCACTGGATTGTAGGGAACAGCGTTGGATTTTTTATCTACTTCTGCTTTTAATTCGCCCACCACTTCTTTTACATCCCCTATTTTTTTAGCATGATCTTCGGCATAGCGAGATGGGTCGTCTGACTTAAAATTCACAAATAAATTAAACCATTTATTGGCTGTTTCCATGTCCTTTTGCGTGTAGTTGATCACACCCAAGTAATAATAGGCATCAGCATGGTATTTTGAGCACAAATCCACAGCTTCGGAGAACATGTCTTCTGCTTTTTGCAAACTTTTATCGCCAGCATTCATGTTGGGTGTAGGCGTTTGATTGTAATAATCGGTTGCCTTGTTAAAAGCATATAGGCCGTATTCAAAATACACCATTGCCTTTTCTGGAGCCAAATCCATTGCACTTAAAAAGCCATCAACAGCCGTTTTTGCATCCGGTTCAAGCTTTGCTTTTTCAAGAATTTTCATCACTTTTTTATCAGGCGGAAGGCATGCTTCATCGTCTACTTGTGAGAAGGAAAAACTTAAAAAGTTTACAAAAATAAAAAGAAGAAAATAAAATTTCATAGCCAAAAAATAAGGTACAACACAAATATTATACCTTATTTTTAGCAAAAAGTTACACTATTTATTTAATAACAATTCTTTTCATAAACACTTTTTCATCACCAACCCAAAATGATACTGCATACATACCACTTGATAGTTTAGAAGTGTTTACTTCAAATATATTGTTTTTCATGTTGATTGGCAAATCAATGGCTTCACCTAACAATGTATGAAACTGTATTTTACCATCCGTTACACCCGTCCATTCAATGTTCAAAATATCAGATGCTGGTTGTGGATATATTTTCAATTCATCATCGGAGAAATTAATAACTTTTGGTTCAAAATAAAATACTGTTCCGTCTGTATCTACTTGTTTTAATCTGTAGTATGACACTCCTCTTTAAACGGGTTTTCATCTATCACCTTATACGAGAGTTTTTCATTTGAATGTAAACTTCCCTTAACAGTTCCTATTTCTTCCCAATCATCATCAATTAATCGTTCTACAACAAAATGATCATTATTTGTTTCGTTAATTGTTTCCCAATATATTAATACTTTATCATTGGTTTTTAGCACTTCAAAAGCATTCATTTCTATACTTAATGGACAAGCAATAGTAAAAGATTGAAGTGCCGAAACTCCACACGCATCTGTAACATTCACCGTATAAGTACCAGCACTTGTTACACTTATTGAAGGGGATGATGCACCTGTGTTCCAACTATAGGTAAATCCAGGCACTCCAAAACTTGGACCTGCTGCTAAATTTACAGAACCTGTACAAGGTGATGGATTAAGTGTTGTTAAACCTGGCACTTCTAAAGTTCTACCCTCAACTGTAATAGACCATGAATTTATAGGCATAACCTGACAACTTGCAACACAACCAGAGGTTGAACTATAACAGTATGAATTCTGAATTGTATAAGTTAATACAGAACTACAAACAGGTGTTAAACAACTACTTGTTTCTGAATAAATAGAGTATCCAGTAGCTGTACAAGTACCTGCACTTGCAGTATTACAATTCCAAAAAACACCTGCGGTTGCTGGTGAAATTCCACAAGGTCCTTGAATTTTAAAAGCTGCTTCATTCATCCAACATGAACCAGATGAAATATATTGAGCATTAAATCGTACGTCTGTAATTGTAGAATTAAGTGGGCGGGATGTACTAATAGTATATCCACAATAACCATTAGGCCCTGTGCACCGATCTCCATTGTATCTAAAATTCATAGTTCCTGGACCGTAAACCGTTGTAGTATTAACTAACGGGTCAATAGTGACAGGATAAGTGGCTGTATTTAGCCAAGCATTAGGTAAAACTAATTTTAATTGGTTATTGTCTAATAAATAATTTAAAAACAAGGTGTTTTCTTTAATAGTACTGTTATCATTAACATAGGCTCTATCTATAGAAAATATTTCTTGATTTAAAGCATTATTTATTAAGTATTTACCGCTATATCCTTGAGCAGTGTTTGCTCCATAATTTTCTGGAACAATAGAATAATTATTAGGTAATTGTAAATTATCAGAGAAAATCAAATTAGTTACATTATTGAGGTAATTTAAAGGCTGAGGAATGATATAATTTAACTTAATATTATCTTGACTATAACTGATAGTAATATCAATTCCAGGCCAAGCATTTTTTATATAAATTCCTTCATCACCAATCGTATAATCAGACCAGTTTGCTTCACCCATAGATTCATTTGGAGCATTGTTTTTCACTAACACCAATTCAATTTTATTATTGAACTTAAAAGTTTCTCCGTTAATCTCAAAGCCGGAATGTCTTTCATTGATATTTAAAACGGTAGGTGTTACAAGTCGTTTACTTACATATTTTCCATCACTTTTCTTTATCAATCGTGGGTCAAGAGAAAGTTTATACCCTTCTTTATCAAAATGGGGTGTACCATAAAAACCTTGTGAGTAAAAGTAAGAACCATTTGTACCTTTTCTTACAAACATCCTAGACGTGTCTGTTCTTTTGTCCAAAAGTTCAAAACAATCATCGCACGGTGCATCATAGGGCAAAAATCCAAACTCTGGATGTGACCTTAATTCCTCAGGGGTTTGTTTCATCAATTCTTCTGTAATATCTGGACTTGATTTACTTGTAAACTTTGTGTAGTTATACACTTTAGTTTGCATTTGACCATATAATAAAGGAACGTAGAATAGTACAATTCCTAGAATGTAGTAGCGTAGTATATTCATAATGTGTAAATAATAATGCCAAATATAATAAAATATTTTAATAATTCAACTAATTTGACAAAAATATTTAACAAAAAAACCTCAAGAAAACATTTATTGTCTCTTGAGGTTTTGGTAGGTTGTGATTGTAATTCCTACTATTCCACTTCAGGAGCCAATAGATAATGCTGGCACCCAACTGTTAAATCTCTATAAACACGACTGATTTCATTGTCTTCAAAAATGATGTTCATGCCGCACAATGGAACTAAATTGGCTACAATTTCTCTTGCTAAAGAGGCTGTTTCTTTTGCTTTTAATCGCAATGTATTCAAATCATCGGTAGATGGTTGCACTCCATTTTCATAGGTGCTCCAACAAGTTTCTAGCAAGTGATAAAACGCTAAACGCAATGCTGAAAATTGAGCGTTGTATTTTTCGTAAGCAGCACTTACTCCTTTTCGTTCTTCCATTTTCAAATCGCAATACAACGGTTTTTTGGGTAAAATTTCGGTTGCAAACAATTCTAAAAAATGTGCGGTCATTCCCACTACCATACTTGCCATGTTGGAAAATGCTAAAGTGTCAAACGGAACTTTAAAAATTGGTGCAGAAGCAAATTCAGAGGGTTTTAACAACGTAAAAACAGCTTGCTCTGAAACAACTAAATCTTTTATTTCAAAATCATTGCTGGCAGTTGCTTTCAATCCCATTACGTTCCATGTGTTGTGCAAGGTAACGTCTGCTTTAGGGAAAATAAACGAGCGAAAAACGGCTTTGCCATCTTCTGTAATTAAATTGCCGTCTTCATCCAATAGTTTGCAATTGGCTGTAAAATGCGTAGCATGTGCCGAACCGCTGGCATATTTCCAATAACCATTGATTAAATAACCGTTTTCAACGCGTTGTGCCGTACCCGTAGATGCGCCACTTCCGGCACACCAAACTTTGGGGTTTGAAAAAATGGTTTGCGCCACTTCGTCTGAAAAATAGCCAGAAAACAAGTTGGCTCCCGCTCCTAAATTAACGTTCCACCCCACGCTTCCATCGGCATGAGCCAAGGTTTCAAACAGACGAACGATTTGGGGCAACGACCATTCCAAACCTCCACACGATTTGGGCACCATGATTTTTAACCAATTGTTGGCATAAATCATATCTAAAATAGGTGCAGATAATTGTCCGTTTTTCTCAATATTGCTGCTTTCTTGACGAATTAATTGCAATTGCTCTGCCGTCAAAAATTGATGTGTTACAACACTGTTCATCACTTGTTCCATGTTGTTTAGAAATTAAGTTGAACACCAAATATGAAGTTAAATCCTGCTTGTGGGAAGTAGAAATTTTCTGTTGTTGTTTTGCCTCCATACAAATAGCTGAACGTATAACCACTTGACTCGTATTTTTTATTCAAAATATTGTTCAATGTTAAACTAACACCCACTTCTTTGATGAATTTTTTGGTTTCAATGGTATAACGCAAGCGTGCATTTGCCAAAGCATACGGATTGATGCTTCTCAACTTGTTGGAAGTATTGTCCAAATACTGACGACTGATGAATTTCCCGTTTATATCAATGTAAAAATGTTGGTTGGAAAGAATGTTAATCAACGGCTCAACTGTTGCATTGGCATAAGCTACAATTGACGGTGAAAAAGCAATATCTGAATTTTTGTGCACCACTTCCAACTGTCCGCCATTGTCATAATCATCAATATATTCGGTGAACTGCGTAATTTTATTCATTGAGAAAGTTGCATTGGCATTTAAAGTCAACATTCTAACAGGTTGATAGCGCACTTGCAATTCGGCACCGGTGCGGAAGCTTTCTGGTACATTTTGGCGTGCATAAGCCCCAACATCGTTGATTTTTCCTGTTTGAATCAATTGGTTGAAATAATACATGTAATAGAGATTCAAGCCAATTCCCCATTTTCCTGCCATGTATTCATAACCCAACTCTGCATCCAACAAAGTTTCGTGTTTAGGCATTTCGTAGCTGGCTGTTTCAAAATCATCTCTGTTGGGTTCTTTATTAGCCATTGCAAATGATCCGTAAATTTTACTTTTTGCCGCATTGGCATGTGCGTGAATGTAGCTCAACCCAATTTTTGGATTTAAGAAATCGTATTGCACATTGGGACGTGTAGTGATGGATTTTCTAAAACCATTCATTTTATAATCTACGTGACGGTATTGCAAATCGGCAAATAGATAAAAGCCTTTACCAAATTGTTGTTGCCACTTAGCATATACCGAATAATCGTTTTTAAACGAGGTGAGGTTATACCAATTGTGGTCGATTGGAAAACCATAATCTGCCCATTTGATAAAACCATAGTGTTTTCCATCATAAAGACTGATGTTTCCACCCAAATCCAATTGCGTATTTTTCTTTTTATAATGCACGGCAAACGAAGTTCCGTAGTAATAATTATCCAACCACAACTGGCGGGTTAAATTAGTAGAGAACAAGGTATCGTTGGACGGTGTAACAAAGGGTTGGTAATTGTAATCCGAGAACGATTCGCCCAATTTGTATTCGTTGTAATATCCTTTACCACGTGTCATGAACAACGTAATGTTTGCCGACCAATAGTCGTTAATTATTTGGTTGTAAATCAATTGGTAGTAATCTTGCCCATAATTATCAGTTTGATCGTTGTAATACGTTCCATCTTGCATCAATCCTAAACTGTTAAAACGGTGATTGGTTTTAAGCGAATCTTGTGCAACGCCATTCCATGCTTGTCCTGTTTTTTCACGCCCCATTAAGAGGTTGAAACGCAAGGAAGATTTTTCATTTTTACTGGTCCAACCGGCAATAAATTGCAACGATTTTAGGTTGGAGAAAGCACGTTGAATGTAGCCATCCGACTTGATGTGCGACAAACGCATATCGAATTGAAAACCACCTTTTAGTTTTCCTGAACCAATTTTTAGTGAATTTTTAAACGTATTGAACGAACCCACAGCACTATGAATACTTGCATAAGGCTTATCACCTTGGGTAATGTTGGACATATTAACCGATGCTCCAAAAGCTCCCGAACCGTTGGTAGAAGAACCAACACCACGTTGAATTTGAATGGAATTTGCCGAACCTAAAATATCTGGAAAATCCACAAAAATTGCTGCTTGCGACTCAGCATCGTTAATCGGCACACCGTTCATCGTAAAGTTAATACGCGAAGCATCCGTTCCACGAATACGCATGGACGAGTAGCCCACACCTGCTCCAGCGTCAGAAGAAACAGTAACCGATGGAGTTTGGTCTAACAAATACGGAATATCCTGCACTCCGTTGGATTGACGAATCATCAAGCTATCTACATTGGAAACAGCATAAGGATTTTTGTCGTTGACACGAATGGCTCTAATTTCTATAGGAATGAGCTCTTTTTCCTGTTTGATAGTTGAAGAATCAACCTGTGCCTGTGTTTCATTGGCACACAAAGTAAACACTCCTGCAATTAATGCAGTTTTAAACGATAAATGGATACATTTCATAATTGAAATAATTAAACAATTAGTAAACAATCCAGGCTATGTAACTAAATGCAAATCACCTCAAGAAGTGAGTTTACAATTCCTAACCAGCATTACCTGGTCGAGGTTCAACGGGTGTGATCTCAGCCTGAAAGTAAGGCACCCCGGGTGAAAAAACGCTTATTCAACGTTTAATTCGTCACAAAAGTAGTGTATTTTTTCTGTTTGGCAAATGAAAGTTGGAATATTCACTATTGAATTTTAAAGAAAGTCAGCTAATCGCTTGAGCAATTGAAATTTAAAGAGAGCTTGCGTTCAAATATTACCAACTTATGACTTCAATCATATTTTTTACCTATTTTTGATAGTTTTTTTGCATAAAATTGAAAAATATGCTCAGAAAAGTAAAATTGATGTGGGATTTTAGAGGTTCGGATTCTGAGGAGCGCGCACGAAGACACGAACACCATTTGGAGGAATATTTGGAAGGAAAAAAATTGGGTTACCGAATGACGGGTATGAAAACAGAGTCGGAAGATTTTTCGTATTCCTACATGATTGTTGAAGAAGACGAGATGATTTCTTTCCGAGATGCTTTGCGTCCAACAAGAGGTGGCTGGATAGAGCTTTAATTTTTATTAGTTTCAATCAAATATTTTTTAAATTTGTTTTTTCAATCATTTTCAGTGAGAAATAACAAACGAAAGATATTTAACGACCCTGTTTATGGATTCATTTCCATACCCAACGAATTTATTTTTGATTTAATCGAGCATCCCTACATGCAGCGTTTGCGCAGAATTCGTCAATTGGGATTAACACATTTGGTTTATCCTGGCGCATTGCACACTCGTTTTCACCATGTTTTAGGCGCCATGCATTTGATGAATTTGGCCATTCAGGTAATTCGTAGAAAGGGGCATGAAATAACCAATGACGAGGAAGAAGCTGTTTTGGCGGCTATTTTATTGCACGACATTGGTCACGGACCGTTTAGTCACGCTTTGGAACACACTATTGTTACAGGAGTTAGCCACGAAGCAATATCCGACTATTTCATGAAGCGTTTGGAGCAAGAATTTGGCGCTAAATTGCACATGGCACGCGAAATATTCTCCAACTCCTACAAAAAACCTTTTTTATACCAATTGGTTTCCAGTCAGTTGGATATGGATCGTATGGATTACCTCAACCGTGATAGTTTTTACACGGGTGTGAGTGAGGGAATTATTGGTAGTGACCGCATCATTGAAATGTTGAACGTGCACAACGGCGATCTGGTATTGGAAGAAAAAGGCATCTATTCGGTAGAGAAATTCATCACTGCACGCCGATTGATGTATTGGCAAGTGTATTTGCACAAAACCGTTGTAAGTGCCGAACATTTGTTAATCAACACCCTTAAACGTGCAAAATATTTGTCCAATCAGGGAAGTGGAACTTTTTGCATCACCTGCACTTTCGTTTTTCTTAAAAAAACAATATTACTCATCACGATTTTGAAAGCAATCCGACGGTTTTAGACACCTTTGCACAATTGGACGATTACGACATCATGGGGGCAATTAAAGTGTGGCAAACAGCTGATGACAAACTATTGGCCGATTTATCCAAACGCATCCTCGACCGTAAATTGTTTAGAGTGAAAATTGCGAAAGAACCGTTTTCGCAGGCAGAGATTAACGAGAAAAAGCGCATGTTGCACAACAAATGAATATCGACATCAACGAAACCGATTATTTTGTTTTTGCCACTAATTTGGTCAACAATGCCTATAACCAAGAAAAGCAAAACATCAATTTGCTAATGAAAAACGGCAAAGTGGTGGATATTACCGAAGCGAGTGATAATTTAAATATTTCTGCATTGTCACAACCTGTTGAAAAATACATTTTTTGTTACCCCGAAATATAAAAAACTATGGAATCATTTTTTGTCAATTTAGGACTTTCTTACACATGGAGTAAAGCACTTCCCTACATTTTATTAGTTGTTTTAGGCATTGCCTTGGGATTGTTTTTGTTCAAAAAACTGCCATCAAAAGTGGGAAAATTATTGGCTTTGTTGCTCATGGTTATTCCGTTTTCGGTTTATTTTATTTTTTATCCCATTTACGAAGGAGATTTTACAAACGAGGCGCGCATAGTGCAACACAGTGATAAAACACAAGAATTGCAAGGAAAGAAATTGGTTGTCATTTCGTTGCCTGGTTGTCCGTTTTGCAAGCAATCGGTGTTGTTTTTCAAAGAAATCAAGAAAAAACATCCGCATTTAAAAGTTGAATATGTTGTTACTTCTGATGATGAAAGAAATTTAGCATATTACGACGAAGTTATCCAAGGTGCTTTTCCTTTGCGTTTGGCCAACAATCCAGAGGCATTGAGTCAACTTGCAAAAGGTAGTTTTCCAACTTACGTACTCGTTGACAACAACCAACCCATGAAAATTTGGAGCAACAATACCTTTGGTGTAATGGCATTGGATGATGTTGTGAAAAGTTTGAAATAGAGGAATCTTTTGTAGAGGTTATTTGCTATTTTGATTAGTATTCATCTACTCCATTTTTCCAATTAACCCCAACAAAAAAGGCCACCTCTGCAAGTGACCTATTTTGAATTAGAAACATTCTGTGCTTATGTTTTGTAATTCTAAGTTATTTGAATTTCAATTCTAAGGCATACGGCATGCGCATTTGCATTCCAAACATTCCTTCTAATTTTGCTATTTTTTCGTAGTGACTCAACAATTCAACTGGAATGTTACTTTTCACTGCTACAGAAGATTTATCTGTTTCTTCTTGCAATTGCTCTAACAATGCTTCAAATGTATCTTCTTTTGCCAATGGATAGTACAACACTTTTGGCTCTTTAATTCCCGCCAATTTTGCAGCATAGGCAATGGCATCTTTTAATCCACCCAATTCGTCCACTAAACCAATTTTAAGCGCATCAGAACCAGTCCAAACTCGTCCGCGAGCAATAACATTTGCTTGTTCAACTGTCATTTTACGTCCTTCGGCAACACGCTCCAAGAAATCTTGATAAATTTCATCCACCTCTTGTTGCACATTGCTCAATTCTTTTTCGGTCATTTTTTTGTTCAATGAAAAACCTGCATATTGGTTGGTTTTCACATAATCATACGAAAAACCTAATTTATCTTTCATGAAATTTCCAAAATAAGGAATCATTCCAAACACACCGATAGAACCTGTGATGGTTGTTGGTTCAGCAAAAATACGAGATGCCGCTGTTGAGATGTAATATCCACCTGATGCTGCAACATCGCCCATCGAAACAATTACTTTCTTTTCTTTATTGGTTAATTTCACTTCGCGCCAAATTTCATCACTTGCCAAGGCACTACCTCCAGGAGAATTTACGCGCAACACCACTGTTTTGATGGATTTATTGTTACGTGCTTCTTTCAATAATTTACAAGTTTCTTTAGAAGTCAAACCATCACCATCAACAGTAATATCACCAGCAGCAATAATTACAGCAACGTTTGGTTCTCCTGTTTTTACCAATATTTGGTTGTCTCTAAAATTGGATTGAGCATACTTTTCAAAAGCAACAAATTTCACATCTTTATCAGCAGCCAATTTTAACTTTTTCTTGATGATGTCAATCACTTCATCGCGGTATTTGGTAGCATCAATCAACTTATACTTTTCAGCATCTTTCATTCTGCGGATAAGCATATTTTCAGCATAATTGTTCAATTCTTCAGAACTGATTTTACGATCTTTAGCAATGTCAGAACGTATTTCTGTCCAAATATTATTGATGTATCTTTCCATTTGCAAACGGCTAGAATCGCTCATTTTATCTAAGAAAAATGGTTCAACAGCACTTTTGAAATCGTTGTTTTTTCCTCTAATTACTTGTACTTCAATACCCAATTTTTCCAACGTATGTTTGTAGAACGTTAATTCACCACCTAACCCTAAAAATTCCATAATTGAAGTTGGAAAACCATACAATTCATTAGCAGCAGATGAAATATAGTATTTTCCTAATCCTACCATTTCACCAGCATTGTAGGCAACAACAAATTTTCCACTTTTCTCAAAATCGTTGATAGCCTTGCGAATTTCTTTAGCTGTTGTGTAACCACATGAAAGACTTCCTAATTCTAAAAACACACCTTTGATGGCATTGTCTTTTTTAGCTTTTTCTAAACCGTAAAGTAAATCTGCTAATCCTAAATTTGTGGTTACATTGAAAGAAGCAAAATCCAATTCTGAATTGGTTTTTTCTGCTACAACGCCATCCAATTTAATGTGTAAAACCGAATTGGGTTCTGCCACTACTTTGGTTGGAGTCGGCATCAAACTGTTTGCAATTCCACCTGCAATAACAAAGAAAAGAATCATCCCAACAATTGATCCGATGATCACAGCAACCAAACTTGGCCAAAATACTTTTCCGAAACTTATTTTTTTTCCTTTCACTTTCATGTGTTAAACTATTTTTCAACTTCAAAACTAATAGGAAAAAAGCCAAACAGTTGTTATATTTTTATGAATGGTTAGAAATTTAGTTTAAATGGTTGATTGCAATGATTACAAACTTCTATGAAATTCAATTAGTTGTTATATTTGTTGCAATGAAAACCAAAAACGATGTTGGCTATTATGCCATTGGAATCTTTCGCGGAAAAACTGCACACAACATTGGTACCTTGTGGCGAAGTGCCTACATTTTAGGTGCTCAATACATTTTTACCGTCGAAAATCGGTACAAAAAACAAGCTTCGGATGTTGTTCGTGCTTGGTCGCGCATTCCTTTGTTTCATTACGATACGTTTGAAGATTTACTAAACAATATTCCCTACGATTGTCGATTAGTTGGAGTAGAACTTACCGATGACGCAGAATGGTTGCACGAGTTTAATCATCCCAAAAGAGCCATTTATTTGTTGGGTTCTGAAGATTGCGGCCTTCCTGATTTTGTGAAAGAAAAATGCCATTACCTTATTAAACTACCCGGAAATTCGTCATTAAATGTTGGAGTAACTGGCGGAATTGTAATGCACGACAGGGTTTCCAAAATGCCTACAAATCTACCACCTCATCATAACGAATAAAAAATATTTATGAAAATTAAACTAACTCTTTTTTGCTTCTTTGTTTGTTGCCTTTCATTGGTGCATGCTCAGAAATTTACATTGAGCGGAACGATAAAAGACGGTGAAAATGGCGAAGATATTTTTGACGCAACGGTGGTTGTAAAAGAACTAACCAACACGGGCACAAAAACAAATGCTTATGGATTTTATTCATTGACCATTCCAGCGGGAACCTACACATTTATCTACCGCATGGCTGGATACGACCAAAAAGAAATAACAATTGAATTGACACAAAACAAGCAGCACAACCTTGAGTTAACACCCTCCAAAGACATCAAAAATCTCCAAGAAGTAGAAGTAACGGCTGTAAAAGAAAACGACAATATCACCAAATCTGGGATGGCAGTGACAACGTTTACACCAAAAGATATTGAAACCATTCCTGTTTTATTTGGCGAGAAAGACATTGTAAAAACCTTGCAATTAACCCCAGGAGTAAAAGCCGCTGGCGATGGTAACGCAGGATTTTATGTGCGTGGTGGTGGGGCTGATCAAAATTTAGTTTTGTTGGACGAAGCTCTGGTGTACAATGCTTCGCATTTATTAGGATTTTTCTCGGTGTTTAATTCGGATGCTATTAAAGATGTTTCGTTGTATAAATCTGGTATTCCAGCTCAATATGGAGGGCGAGCATCTTCTGTTTTGGATGTTAAAATGCGCGAAGGAAACAACAAACGTTTCAATGTTTCGGGCGGAATTGGTTTAATTGCCTCACGTCTAACTGTAGAAGGGCCAATTGTAAAAAACAAAGGTTCTTTCATTGTTTCGGGGCGAAGAACGTATATGGATTTGTTTCTAAAAGCATCTCGTAAACCTGAGCTCAAAAGTACAAAATTGTATTTTTACGATTTGAATTTAAAGGCTAATTACAACATTACCAGTAGAGATCGTCTTTATTTATCGGGGTATTTTGGAAGAGATAATTTTTCGTTCAACGATGAATTTGGCTTCAAGTGGGGAAATGGCACTGGAACCATACGCTGGAATAGAATAGTAACCGAGAAAATGTTTTCCAATACCTCGTTTGTTTTTAGCAACTTCAATTATGCGTTTGACATTACATCGGGTGGTAGCAAGCTCAAAGTTGGCGCTTCCATTCAAGATTTAAACCTCAAACAAGATTTTGATTACTTCATTAACAATAGCAACTCGCTCAAATTTGGGTTCAACGTGATTTATCATACTTTTAAACCTGGTGAGTTAAAATCAAATCTACCTGCCATCAACAACTTTAAAATTGACAATCAATATGCGCTAGAAATGGGCGTTTACATCCAAAACGATCAAAAAATTGGCAATTGGTTATCCATTATGTATGGTGTGCGTTATTCGGGTTTTGACTATATGGGAAAAGGCATTGCCTATAACTACGATGAAAAAGGTAAGAAAACTGGCGAACAAGCATACGGCGATTTTAAAACCATCAAATACCACCATTTTTTAGAACCCCGTTTATCAATGAGCTTTATTCTTTCAGAAAAAAATTCATTGAAAATTGCCTATAACAGAAATGCACAATTTTTACATCAATTATCCAATTCATCGTCTAGTAGTCCAACCGATATTTGGGTTCCGAGCACCAATAACGTAAAACCTCAAATTGCCGATCAGGTAGCAATGGGTTATTACCGTAATTTTTTGGACAATATGTTGGTGTTGACTACCGAAATTTATTACAAACATTTGGGCAATCAGATTGACTATCGCAACGGAGCCAGTTTGTTTTTAAACAATGAAATTGAAGGTGGATTGGTGTATGGAAAAGGACAAACTTATGGTTTTGAGTTACAATTTGAAAAGAAAAAAGGAAAATTTACCGGTTGGATTAGCTACACCCTATCGCGTTCGTTGCGCAAATTCAAAGACATCAACCAAGGTAAGCAATTTCCAGCACGTCAGGATAGAATCCATGATTTATCAGTTGTTGCCATGTACCGCATCAACCAAAAATTTGCACTTTCTGGCACCTTTGTATTTTATACGGGAGATGCCGTTACGTTTCCATCTGGAAAATATGAAATCAATGGAGCAGTTGTGCCTTACTACACCGAGCGCAATGGCTACAGAATGCCCAATTATCACCGATTGGATTTGGGGCTGACTGTTTATTTCAAAGAGCGACCAAAATTTGAACACAACCTCAACGTTTCTATTTACAACGTGTATGCTCACAGAAATGCGTTCATGATAACATTTGAAGAAGACAAGGATAATCCGGGAAAAACAAAGGCTATTCAAACCTCACTTTTCCGTTTGGTTCCTTCCATTACTTATAACTTTAAAATAAAATAGACCTTATGAAAATTACTGTTTTATTCGCACTTCTTTGTTTAATCGTTGTAGGTTGCCAAAAAGAAATAAACGTTGATTTAAACGAAGCCAGTCCCAAATTGGTGATTGAAGCCAACTACATTGCAACCGATAGTTTGGTGAGGGTGAAAGTTTCCTATACCGGCAATTATTTTGATGCCTATTCTTCTAATTTAGTCAACAACGCTGTAATTTCTATTAAGGCAAGCAATGGCGCTTCGGTTTCTGTTCCTTTTATTGGTAATGGAATGTATGAACTAGCCAACTATGCTCCAACTTATGGTGCTACTTACACGATTCAAGTTTTACACGAAGGCATTGCCTACGAAGCATCCTCGTTATTAATGCCTACAATGGATTTTACACCTGCCAGCTATGAATACCAAGAAGAAACATTGTTTTCTGAAGCAGGTTATTGGGTAACCTATCGTTTTCAAGACCCTCCAGGATTTGGCAATTGTTTTAAAATCATTGAAACTTATAACGATACTACCTATAATAAATTTGGAGAATTTCGATTTGGTGATGATAAAAACACCGATGGCAATATCCGTGAATTGAAAATATACGAAGCATTTGCAATTGGCGATACAATCGAATTGGAATTGCAAAGCATCAACCAATCGGTTTTTAATTATTACGATCAATTATACACCAACACATCAGCATTTACGGCAGCTCAAGGAAACCCAGATTATTACTGGACCAATGAAGCATTGGGTTACTTTTCAGCTTATGGCTACAAGAAGCAACAAATTGTGATACAATAAAAAAGACGAGCTAATAACTAACTCGTCTTTCTCAATAATTTTAAAAAGAATTACTGTGCTGTCTTAAAGAATCCTTTTGCTTGTGCATCGTTTGGATCTAAAGCTTGTACTTTACCCCACACTTCTTTTGCTTTATCCATGTTTTTATCAGCAGAGTTTACATAGTAATCTCCCAAATATTTGTACGCTTCAATTGCCATGCTTTTAAACTGACCTTTAATTTGGTCGTCTGATAAATTTGCTAAAAATCCATCATAATAGGTTTTTGCAGCCCATGTTGTTTTATTTCCATCTAAGTATGAATTAGAACGTGCTCTCCACAAATAACTCATCGCATAAGTTGGTGCTTGCTCCAACACTTTTGCATGTGCTTGGTCTGCTTTTGCATAATCTTTTGGACCAAAATAATATGCTCTACCTAATTCATAATATTCTGCCAAAGTCAAGTTAGATGAATCACTTCCCAATTTTTTAGAGAACATATCAATTGCACCTTGGTAGTTTTTATCTTTCATATAAGTTGCAGCCAATTCACCATAAATATCTCCTCTAATTTCAGGATCAATTTCAGCAGCTTTTTGCATACATTCAAAATATTTAGCCGGTTGATTTAATTTTTGGTAATACAACCCTTCGTAACGGTAATCCGAACCAATAACTTTATCTTTTGGAGCCATTTTGAAATAATTGTTCAAGGCATTCAAACCAACAACATACGCTGATGAATCTGCATTGTTAGCCGTATTATCTTCGTAAATTGAATATGCTAAAATACGCTCTGCATACATGTTTTTAAATCCTCTTGAATGCAACAAATCAATTTCTTTAATTGCATCACTGTATTTTTTACCTAAGAACAACGAAGTAGCATAACGGTAACGTGCATGATCACTATCGTTTAATTCTAAGTATTTTTTCCAGTTGCTGATGGATTGGTCTGTTTGTCCAAAACGCATGTTCAACTCAGCTCTTTCGCGGTATGCAGGTGCGTAGTTAGGCTCCATAGATTGTGCAACTTTGTATAAACTATCTGCCAATTTAGGGTTTTGTGCACGTTGGTAAATTTTAGCCTTGCTAACAAAAACACGAGCATTGCTATTGATATCACCCGCTTTGTTGTAATACTTCATAGCTTCTGTACTGTTTCTTGGATTGATTTCCACTTGCGCATCCCCCATCAACAAATAGTTGCGTTGATTTTTCGGCTCCAACTCAATTGCTTTGTTCAACAAACCTACAGCCTGATTCAAACTTTTGATTTTAGACTCTACCATTACAGCTGCAATCTGACGAATAACTTCTGCGTTTTTACGTTTGGTATCCTTTAAAATTGTTTGAAAAAGTGCGCTTGCATTGGTTGTGTCACCAGAAACCCACATTGCTTTTGCTTTTCCAACTAATGACAATGGATTTTCGGGTGCAACTTCGGCACCTTTGTTCCAAATAATTTTTGCAGAATCAACATCGTCTGCTTGGTAAAAATTATCTCCGTAAAAGAAATAAACATCGCCCAAAGAAATACCTTGTTGTTTTGCTAAAGAACGAAAATCTTTTGCTGCTTCTTCATAACGTTCGTTGTCTGTTTTTTGATAGCATCACCCAAATTTTGTCAAAAGACATTCCTGTTAATGCTACTAATGAAAACACTGATAATGTAATTCGTTTCATTTTATTTAATTTTCTAGTTATCTATTTTTTCAAGTTTGAAAAATCAAAATTCTTGCCAAAAGCAAAAGTTAATTTTAAAACGGTTGCTAATATACTATTTTTTTGCTTATTCTGTTCGGATATTCAACATACGTGCTTGCATATCTGCAGGAATTAAAGACGATTTAAGAATAATTAATTGTCCTTTTTCTCCCACCATAAAATTCACTAAACCAGCATCTAAAGTAGAACGACCAGCTTTGGTGATTATCCACACTTCGCGCACCAAAGGATAGGCTTTGTTATCGTAATACCCTTCGTAAATATAAGCTTGATACGGTTTGAAATACTCCTCACCTTCTGATTTTGCAATGGAAACAACGTTCAATCCATCTCTAAATTTTAATGCTTGAGGGTCTTCTTCATCACTAATCCAATTCACACCAATGACTCCTAACGCATTTTTGTGCGATTTTACATAGTTGATAACCTCCTCGTTTGAGTTCACAGCAAACACGTTGACAGGCATTTTGTTCACTGGCCAAGTTTTTCAAGTACAAGAAATTGGCAGAATTCGGGTTATCAAAGACAACATTAATCACATTTTTGGTACCCGTCCACAACGAATCTTTTCCTTGAAGAATGTTTTTCAATCGGTCAACAGTCATCAATGTATCGGTATTTTCTGGATGCACCACCAATGCCAAGGCATCAATTGCCATTTTGGTACTTCTAACCTCAATGTTATTTTGTTTACGCAGAGCTTCTTTTTCCTCTTTTGTGAAATCGCGTGTGATGCAGATTGTAGATGTTTTCTGTTCATAGAAGCATCAATTGCTGCTGTTTCATTAACATATTGCGGAAGAATGTTTGCCAACGGATATTGACCTTCGAAGGTATAAATACTTGTTTCAAACAAAGGCTTAAACGATTCTTCAAGATATACAACAATATCTCCAGAGCTGTTGGTGTTTTTTCCTTGCATGCTATTATTGCACGATGATAATGCAATAAGGGCGGTGAAAAATAAGATTACTTGTTTCATATCGATTAATTTTCAGATTCTTTAGAATTTTTATCGGCTTTATATAGGTTGTAAACGCGATATGAGCGAAAAAGTGCATACAACAACAATAAAACAATGAAAGATTTACGTTGAAAATTGGATAAATTCATTAAAAACTCCTCCTTAAAAAGAAGAAAAAAGCACCAAACCAAGCAAATTACGATAACAAATGCTGAGATTAGGTAATTGATAATTCTTGCGTTCACTTTAAAATATTTCTTCAAAAATAATCAATATCAATTGGAAATGGAAAACTCTTTGTTAAGAATTGTCAAAAGAAAGAAAAAAAGGCAAATCTATAAGCCGGGTTCTGTATTCTAAAACTAGAACGTTTATCATTTATCTAGCCGCACAATCACTTGTACGATCTATCAACCTACCCTCTGAGTTGGGCGAGTAACCCTTTCATTTTATATTGCTACAAAACATCCCCAGTTTACATGGTCTTTCAACGCGTAAGGTTTACCTAGCTACAAAACATCACTGCTTGCACGGTGAGCTCTTACCTCACCTTTTCACTATGACCCCGAAGGGCTACCTATTTTCTGCTGCACTTTCTGTTGCCGAAAAATTCGACACCTTCCCGTTAGGAAGTACGCTACTCTGTGTTGCCCGGACTTTCCTCTTTTTCGATTGCTCGAAACAGCGATAAACCGATTTGCCTGTTACAAAATTATAAAATTATTTCTTCACAAACGGCATTCTTGCTGATTGTCCGTTGCATTCAACTTGGATAAGGTACATCCCAGGCGTTAAATCATCTACGGCAATCGATTGTGTGGTAGAGGCAAACGAAAATTGTTTTACAAGCGTTCCATCCAATTGGTGAATGGTGCAATTTTTCATTCCTTCTTGCCAAGAAACAATTAATTCATCGCTAGCAGGGTTGGGATAAATAGCCAATTGATTAGGAGCTTTTGGAGTAGTTGTACTTAGATAATCCAAATCTTTGTATTCAATGGAAACAACTGTTTCATTTCCCATAATTTCTGAGGTTGTAATGCGAAGAATGGGCGTTTTTTCGTTTTTTGCCAACCATTCATATTCGTAAACAACTGGAATTTCTAATCCAAAAACAGTTCCGTTATAACCAATGGTATCTGTTTCTTCTACGCGATGTTGAACACGCAATACATCAAAAGTTCCATAAGGCGTTGTGATTTTTCCCCAACCATCAACCACTGTATGGCGTTTTCTTTTTTGAATCCATTGTGCATCAATAAATTGACTCAAATCAAAATTGGTATATCCTGTAGAAAAATATTCATCACCATAATTGAGGGGCAACACGTATTTTGTTTCAATAGTATCTGATTTCATGGGTACTCCCTGACCGCTAATAACAATAGAATAACCCACTAAATTTAAGCGCGTTGTTGTTTTTCGAGTGTATTGATTCACATCGTCTAAATCAAAATTAATGGGTAATATTTGTGCAATTTGTCCCAACGGTAAATCCATATACGGCATGTAATAAGACGAACGGTATTTGGTAACTGCAAAAGGTCCATACGCCATATTAATCAAAATTGGAACACCAGAAAGTGGTTGGTATATTCTTGTAATTTGACTTAAAAACGAAAGGGAAGAAAAATCCCATTGATAGTCGGGACCTGTAGAGGCATAATCAATTGCAAAATTAACAGCTTGACTAGACACCAAAGTATCTTTTGCTACCGGTAAATCGGTATCTTCTATGGTAATTTGACCTGATACAAAGTAAAAGTTAACAGCCAAAAATAAAGTTAATGCAATTGTTTTCATAAAGTTAAATAAAACACGAAGATACATTTTATATTCATTCAATCAAAAAAAACATTAATTGGAATGATAAATTTCTCCTTCATCAATCAAAGGAAGTCCTTGCATTTTTAAAAACAGTTGTATGAGTGCCACCACATCTTTTTCGCAATACACTTTGATGCGCTCTAAATCTTTGTCTTCGTAATACACGCGTGCCACATCTGCACCAGAAATATCATCTTTTGGTGTTGGTATTCCAAAAATATGACACAGCAAAGCCAATGATGTGTATGCTTTGTAATCTCCAAACTTCCACAATTCCATCGTATCCAAATGCATTACTTCCCACGGTTTTTTACCTGCCAAATTTAGCACTGCAGGAATTTCAATTCCATTCACCAACATACGTCGGCAGATGTAAGGGAAATCAAATTCTTTGGCGTTGTGACCACACAACAAATGGTACTGTGTGTTGTAATGTTCTTCAATCAACTTTTTGAATTGCAACAACAACGTTTCTTCGTCGTCGTGGTAAAAGGATTTTAAACGCATTTGTCGCCCAGTACGTGTTTCTGTTACAAACCCAACAGAAATGCAGATAATTTTCCCAAACTCAGCAAATATACTTGCTCTTTTGGCATAAGCGGCTTCAAAATCACCAATATCATCGGGTGAAACGTGTGCTTTGTCTCCAAATAATTTTCTTGATTCGTCGTCTAAATACTGTGGAAGGTAAACTTGTGGAGCTGTTTCAATGTCTAAAAACAATACTTTGTCGAGGTGTAAATTTTTTATTAGCATAAATCTGTATTTTCATATCTAAGTTAATAAAAAATGTCTTCCCAAAACAAATTGAGAAGACATTTTTTGAATTTTAAAAGAAGATTTAATGTTGTTTTACAACTTTAAATAATTTTTCAAAAGAAGCATTTTTTATGTGCACCATATAAACACCTGCTGCAAGGTTGTCTATTGGAATTGTAACTGCTGTTTGATTGGCTTCAATTGCTTTTGCAGTTAAAGTTTGTCCTAATTCATTAAACAATTGAACACGTGCGTCTTTGTCAAAACCTGAAGATGAAAACACCAATATATTTTTTTGTGCTTCATCAATTGTAATTGCAAAGTTATTGGTTAACTCCTCCAATCCAGCACAATTTACAGCCACTTCAAAAGTAAAATGCTGCGTAGAAGTTCCACAGCCATTAGAAGTTACCAACGTAATGGTAATGCTTCCTGCTTCGTCAAAAGAAATTGATGGAGAAGCACTGTTAGATGTACTTGGCGTACCACCTGGGAAAGTCCATTGATAACTAGCTGTATTCAATGAGTTGGTTCCACTAAAATTAACAACTGTTGGACAACCAATAGTGCTATCCACAAAAGCAATTGCAGCACCTGGCATTTCGTTCACAAAAACAGTCATTTGGTCGGTATTAACACAACCATATATATCTGTACCAGTTACCGTATAAACAGTTGTAATAGGAGGCGAAGTGGTATGCGATGATCCTGCACCTAAACCATTATCCCAAGAATAAGTAGCCGCTCCTGATGCTGTGATTGTTGCGCTTTCACCTGTACAAATAGTTACATCAACTCCAGCATTAACAAGCGGTAATTGATTTACAGTAACCACTACTAAGTCTGTTGCACTACATCCATTGGTTGTACCAGTAACCGTATAAGTTGTAGTATTGCTAGGATTTACAGTGTGTGATGCTCCTGCTCCTAAGCCATTGTTCCAAGAATAAGATGTTGCTCCTGTTGCAGAAATACTTGTACTTTCTCCAGCACAAATAGATACATCTGCACCTGCATTAACTGTAGGTAATGCGTTTACAGTAACTGTAACTTGACTTGTTGAAGAACACGCACCATTTGAACCAGTTACGGTGTATGTTGTAGTATTGCTAGGACTTACAGTGTGTGATGCTCCTGTGCCCAAACCATTATCCCAAGAATAGGAGGAGGCGCCAATAGCTGTTAACGTTGTACTTTGACCTGCACAAATTGCTACGTTTGAACCAGCACTCACTACTGGAACAGGGTCAACATTTACTGTAATTTGATCTGTTGCACTACATCCAGCTGTTGTACCAGTAACGGTATAAGTTGTTTGACTTGTTGGTGACACACTATGTGAAGCACCTGCACCCAACCCATTATCCCAAGTAAAGGATGAAGCACCTGTTGCAGCAATTGTTGTACTTTGTCCGCTACAAATGGTTACGTCTGCTCCAGCATTTACGGTTGGAGTAGGATTAACAGTTACTGTAACTGATGCTGAAGAGCTACATCCACCAGAAGTTCCTGTAACATTGTAGGTTGTTGTTACTGTTGGCGAAACCGTTTTAACGGCACCATTACCCAATGAATTATCCCACGTATAAGTAGAAGCACCAGTTGCCGTTAATGTCGTACTTTGACCAGCACAAATGGTCACGTTGGAGCCAGCGCTAACAACTAATGAAGCATTGACATTAACAATTACTGTATCTTTGTTAACACATCCGTTCCCATCTGTTCCTGTAACAATATATTGTGTTGTTGAAGATGGTGAAACTGTTTTTGTAGCTCCTGTCCCCAACCCATTGTTCCATGAATAGGTATTTGCTCCTGTGGCTGTTAATGTTGCCGAATTTCCCGTACAAACCGTTAAGTCTGTTCCTGCATCTACATTAGGCAAAGGATTAACAATAACTTGATATTGTGCTATATTGTCACAACCATTTGCGGCTGTTCCTGTAACAATATAGGTTGTTGTAGAATCTGGCGTAACAGTTTTAACTGCTCCTGTTCCCAAACCGTTATTCCATAAATAGGTACTCCCCCCCGAAGCAGTTAAAGTTGTTGATGCTCCTTTACAAATTGGAGATGTTCCGCTAATAGAAATTGTTGGATTTGGTTTTACAGTAATTGCCACAAAAGTAGAGTCAAACAACGAACAACCACCTCCTACTACATACAAAATAGCATTGTATGTTCCTGGTGTATTATATGCAATTGTTGCTGTTGGCGCTGATGGTACAATTGAAGGAGTTCCTCCTGGGAAGCTCCACAACAAGGTATCTTCATACGTACTTCCAGCTGCATCAAAAGTTATTGATTCACCTTCACAAACAGAAAGTGAGCTAGCAGTTAATACAGCATTGGTGGGTGTGCTTGTTAAAAATGGGTGCATAATTAAAGATGCACTTAAATTAAAAGACCCTGCGGTTCCATACTGATACCAAACATTATTAGATTGTTTTTCCCAAATTGCGGATGGGGTTGTTTGTCCGTTTGAATTACTTCCTATTGAAAGGCTATCGGCAGACCAAGATAAGTTTGTTAAATCAACCGAAACAAAGAATTTTTTAGATGCTGGAAGTGTTACTACATTGTTTACAAAACTTGCTTCCGTGTATGCTCCTGCTAAAACATCTGCCCTAATTGTTCCTAAAGTTAAATTGGTTGTTCCTAACAAAGTACCTGGTGTTCCAGCCGTTCCATCGTAAATTTTTACGGGCACAATTTTATTCAAGTTAGAAGAATTAGCCTTTGCAAACAAAATGTAAACGGCATTTAACTGCGTATTAGAATAAGTTGAAGCATCAAAATACATCGCCTTTTCTTTGTCAGCATAAATATTGTTACCATTTACATAACCATTTCCAGTACCAGCAGAATAAGATGTTAGCGTCCAACCAGAAGGAATTGGATAATTTAGCTGATCACAAGTTGATGGTGGATTAACGGTGATGTAATTTGTTTTTGTTTCTGTATCTGATCCGTTGGCATTTGTTACGGTTAGCGTTACAGTATAAGTTCCAGGAGTGTTGTAAACTATGGAAGGTGGAGTTTGTCCATTATATGTTGCTGGTGTACCGCCTGCAAAAGTCCATGACCAACTTGAAGGGTTATACGTAGATTGGTCGGTAAAAACGATTGAAGCACCTGCATTAACTGTCGTGAAATTGGCAGAAAAATCAGCTACTGGAGGCAAGTTTAAACTTGCAGAAACACAAGCCATTGCAGCATTTGCATCAATTCTACCTGCTCCTAATTTTCCGATATAGGATGGATTTTGTGCATTTATATTTTGCGCTGTAGTATATAAACAGTTTATTAAATCAGCGTTGGGCATAGTAGGATTTAATGATTTCATCAAACCAACCAAACCTGCCACCATTGGAGATGCCATAGAAGTTCCTGACATGTATCCATAAGAATTATCAATGGTTGTGCTTAAAATATTATCTCCAGGAGCTGAAATTTTTATCCATGTTCCATAGTTAGAAAAACTTGCTTTTTGATCCGAACTATTTGTTGCTGCTACAGAAACTACTCCTCGGTATGCAGCAGGATAGAATTGTGTTTGCACGTTATCATTACCAGAGGCAGCTATCAAAATTGCACCTAGCTAATTGCATAGTTAATAACATTTTGCCCTGTTGTTCCTCCACCAGGTCCACCCCAACTCATATTGATTACGTCTGCTCCATTAGCAGCAGCATAGGTAATACCTTGGCATCCGTGTGACACAACAGATGGTGAATTGGTAGATTTAACACACATCAATTTACAGCTAAACCCAATGGATGAAACCCCTATTCCATTGTTAGTAGCTGCAGAAACTATCCCAGCCACATGCGTTCCGTGTTGATATGAACTTGTTGTTGGATTCGGGTTGTTATCACCACTCCCAACATCATAACCATTAATATCATCAATGTAACCATTACCATCGTCGTCTATTCCATTTCCTGCAATTTCACCAGGATTTACCCATAAATTTGCAGCCAAATCTGGATGATCTCTTTTCACAGCATCGTCAACAATGGCAACAACAACCGTACTTCCAGTAGAAAAATAATTCCACGCCCCTTGCGCATTAATTTTTGTCAACCCCCATTGCGAACTGTAATAGGGTCATTAGTTGTTAAGCAATGTCTGTATAGCGGAACTTTTTCGGCATATTCAACATTTTTCAATGCAGATAACTCTTTGATGAATTGCTCCACTTTCGTAAAATCTGTAAACTCCACCTCAAATGTTAGTTGAAGTTCTTTGGATTGCTTAGCAATATGAAAGGGTTTGGATAAATTTGTTGCCCCATATTTTGACGCAATTTGTTGAAATCCAGGAATGGCTGTTAATGGTAGTTTTTCTGGGTTTTGGTTCAATTCCAATTCAAAACGTGTTTCATTGGATAATTTAAACCAAATTTTTCCATCTTGATAATCCGAATTAAAGCTCTGAGCAAGCGATATTAGTGGAAATAATAAGAAGAAATAAAGAAACAAAGTACATTTTCTCATAAGTTTAAAGTTTAAAGTGCTGTACCAATATCTATTTTTTTCTCCTAACAACCAAATTTTTAGCTCATTTTTATTTCAACTTTTTCACGAATCTCAAATTTTATCTCGTTTCATTGGCTTTAATTTTTAAATTTGCTGTTCAAGATTTATTCATGAAAAAATACTCGTTACAGGCGGCGCCGGATACATCGGTTCACATAAGTTGTTCAACTAATCGAAAATGGTTATTCACCCATTATTTTGGATGATTTTCGCAACTCACAACCAACAGTTATTCAGAACTTAGAAAAAATTACCCAACAATCTATTCCTTATTTTGCAATTGATATTTGCAATAAAGAAAAGGTTTACGAATCGTTGAAAAACGTTGCAATTGACAGCGTAATTCATTTTGCTGCCTATAAAGCGGTGGGAGAATCGGTGGTGCAACCTTTACTCTATTACCACAACAATATTGAAGGCTTGGTGAATGTATTGCAATGGTCGCTTGAAAACAAAGTCAAAAACTTTATATTTTCTTCTTCTTGCACCGTTTATGGCGAACCCAAAGGTGTTAAAGAAGTGAACGAAGAAACTGCATCTGGAATTGCCAATTCACCTTATGGACAAACCAAAGTTATTGGTGAGCAAATTTTGACCGATGTAAAGAAAAGTGGTGCAACTATCAACCTACTTGCGTTGCGTTATTTTAACCCCATTGGTGCGCATCCTTCTGGCTTGATTGGTGAGTTACCGATTGGAAAACCCAATAATTTATTGCCTTTTATTACCCAAACAGCTGCAGGATTGCATCAAGAACTAACAGTTTTTGGTAACGATTATCCTACACCTGATGGCACGTGTATCCGCGATTACATCCATGTAGTTGATTTGGCCGAAGCACACGTAAAAGGAATTGATTTTTTAACCTCCAACCAACCAAAAGCTGTAGAATTTATCAATGTGGGCACTGGCAACGGAACATCTGTATTGGAAATGATTCAAGCGTTTGAAGCTACGACAGGCAATAAATTAAACTGGAAATTTGGTCCGCGCAGAGATGGCGACGTGGTAGAAATCTATGCAAATGCCGATAAATCGTTCAATAGCTTGGGCTGGAAAGCAAAATATACCATCCAAGATGCAATAAAAGATGCATGGAATTGGGAAAAGAACATTCGTAATATCTAAAGAATCACTAAATTTGTTGCTTTATACAATTCAATAAGTGTTCAAACAATTAGTCATAGGGTTTCTATTCTGCGCAATTTCACTCAATAGCTTTGGGCAAGAAAAAAACGAAGTTGTAACCAAATCGCGTTATCGACCAGGTATTTTTTGGTTTTTAACCGGCTGGAAAAATGGAAAAGCACCAAAATACGACCGTTTGATGTTTGACATCACCTACAACGATTGGGTGGGCGACCGAAAAACCTTTGCAATGAAAGGACCTTCAATGGGCATGAATGTTAGCTGGTTGTTTGATATTCCTTTGGCTAAAAATGGTGTTGTTTCATTTGCTATTGGACCAAATTATGGCTTGTATAACCTCCATCACAATCTCCCTGTTTATTACGATCAGGCAACAAAAACAACTAGCTATGGAGAAAATGAACAAGCTGGCAATTTTGGAAAAATAAAATTGGTGGGGCATCAGTTAACTGTTCCTGTAGAATTTCGTTTCAGAACCAAAGGTTTGCAGCATTTCAAAGTGCATATTGGAGGAAAAATTGGTTATCAATTATCACTGTTTAACAAAGAACGCCATACCATAAATGGAAAAGAGGAAAAGTTTAAAAACAAAGATTCAAAAGACATAAATCGATTGGTGTATTCGGCACATGTGCGCTTAGGTGTTCGCAATTTTGCGCTGTATGCTTCGTATAATTTCAACCCATTTTACTCGGGAGAATCTAGCACAAAACTTCATTTGTTGCAATTAGGTTTAACGGTTTCATTGTTCTAACATGTTTATTGACACGCACACTCATTTATTTTCGGAAGAATTTAACGACGACCGTTCGTTGGTAGTTAAAAAAGCCATTGATTGTGGTGTAGAAAAAATGTTGCTACCCAACATTGATGTGAATTCCATCCATCCGTTGTTTGATTTATGCACTAAATTTCCGCAAAACTGCTATGCAATGATGGGCTTGCATCCTGGTTCGGTGGATGAACATTTTGAAACGCAATTGGCAACTATAAAACAAGCACTTTTTTCTAACAAAGAACGTTGTGTGGCAGTAGGTGAAATTGGAATGGATTTGTATTGGGACAAAACATTTGTTGAACAACAACGCATTGCTTTTGCAACACAAATCAACTGGGCGAAAGAATTGAATATTCCTATTGTTATCCATGCGCGCGAGGCTTTTGATGAAATTTTTACAGTTTTGGATGAATTGAACGACGAACGCTTATCGGGTGTATTTCATTGTTTTACCGGGGATGAAGCACAAGCACAAAAAGCATTAAGTTATGGCAATTTTAAATTAGGAATAGGCGGTGTTGTGACCTATAAAAAATCTACTTTGCCAGAAGTGTTGGCTACCGTTGATTTAAAGCACATCATTTTAGAAACCGATTCGCCTTATTTAGCACCTGTACCCTTCCGTGGTAAAAGAAACGAAAGTGCGTATGTGTTGCACGTAGCCGAAAAATTAGCCGATATCTATCAAGTTTCATTAAAAACAATTGAAGAAACAACTACCAACAACGCAAAAGAATTGTTTCGAATTAACTAAACAAACGTTGGTTGAGTTTACTAAACTTTTTGACACCTTTAAAATAATAAGCCCACAACAAATTCCCATTGTAACGTCCAGTAGTATTTGGAGCTACTGAACTAGCTTTAATTGCACGTCTTTTTTGCAATAAGCTTGATAAATTGGCGTACATTGAAAAATGGGCTTTTACAACACTAATCAGGTTGTTAATTTCGCCTAAAAAAAGAAAACGAACGCCAGCCACACCATCAATTATCATTCTGTACAACAATTTTGGAAATAACCACCCCTCGTGATTTTTGACAATCATGTACAAGCTATTTCTAAAATTCAGATACGTTTTGCGAGGTGAAGCATAAGGCAACGTTCCACCACCCACGTGATACACCACCGATTCTGGTTGCACATATAATGCATATCCCAACTTTTTGGCGCGCCAACACCAATCTATTTCTTCCATGTGGGCAAAAAACGATTCATCCAAACCGCCCAATTGATGGTAAACATCAGAGCGCACCATCAATGCAGCTCCTGTTGCCCAAAAAACTTCCGAAACACCATCGTATTGTCCTTCATCTTCTTCAACACTGTCAAAAATTCGACCTCTACAAAAAGGAAAATAGTTAGCATCAATGAAACCTCCAACGGCTCCAGCGTGTTCAAATTTATGTTTTTCGGAATAACTTCTAATTTTGGGTTGACAACCAGCAATTTTATCGTTTTGTAGGAGTTGATACAACGGTTGCAACCAATTTTCAGTAACTTCGATATCGGAATTGAGCAGCACATAAAACTTAGCATCCACCTTTTTTAGCGCATCGTTGTAGCCTTTTGCAAATCCGCCATTGGTTTCATTCACTATGATTTCAACTTGTGGAAAATGCTGTTGTAAAAATTCAACTGAATCATCGGTAGAAGCATTGTCGGCAACAATTATTCGTGCATCGCCAGAATATTTAATCACTGAGGGTAAAAACTGTTTTAAGTAGTTACGCCCATTCCAGTTTAAAATAACAATACTTACGTCTTTCACTTATGACAATCAATTAATCTTCAAACAATTGCTTAGAATTATTTCCCCAAGAATCTGGCACGTATTCATTTCCATCATCCACACTTCCGTGTTTAGAATTTCTACGGTTCAACTCGTATTGCCAATTCGGATTTTTCAATTCACCTATCATGTCAGAGTGCAACAAACGGTAATTGTTGTTAACTAAATCTGGGTTGTAGAAAATGAATTTTTTATTACTGTATTTGCCAATTTTGTTGTATTCCCAAATCTCGTATGGCAATTCAGAGGCTGAAACTTCGCGTTGGATGGTACGATTAGGCGCTCCATATTGTAGGTAAACACGTCCTCTATCTGTTTCAAATCCAGGTTGGAAATTGTTTTTAAAGTTTTCTTCAACAAAAAGCACTTGTTGTTTGTAACGCATCCATGCTTCATACGTGTTAACAGGATCTATTTGTTTCCAAATTGCTTGAATCATTTTTCGTTGCAATTCTTTATCGTTGCTTTTTCTACGTACTTCTTTTAAAATCGTTCTTGCTTGTCCTTGCCCTGAAATCGGAATCAAACTCGCCAAGTAAAATTTAACGCTATCATCGGTGATGGATTGTTGAAATGCTGGATCTAAAATTAAATCTGCAAAATTAACTACCGTATCTTGATCGTTGGCACGTTCAAATTCATACGTTTGAGTGGATAACTCGTTGGATTTTTTATCAAAAATCGTCATACTCAACGCATATCGACCTGTTGGAATATTGGTGATATTCAATGATTTAAAAACAGGTACAACTGCTGCTTTTTGGTGTTTTGAAAACGAGGTGAATTCGGGTAAAACTTGTGCTGTTTCTAAATTCTTTACTTGCTGACGAATGATAAACGTAGAATCCTCTATTTGTGTAGAATTATACACTTCAAAATAAATAGGAAGATTGGTTAACTCGGTTGGATAGAACGTTGCTATTCGCGGCAAAATATCGTATCCAGATTTAGAAAACACATTTTGTTGTTGCGTTTTGGTTGCCGATTCAGCCACGATAATATCCGAAATAGACAAAGCATCTGCATATTCCTCTACATCAAAACTAAAAGTTGATTTTACAGAAGGATTTTTAGAGTTTAAATCCAACAATTCCAACTGACATTGGTAATTTCCTGGTGCTAATGCAAAATGTTTGATGTCGTAAAAATCATCAACAATACTATCTACCATAATGGGCGAGTTTAATCGATAAGCATCTTGCGCCACCGTTTTCTCACCTTGGTTGATTTTAATGATTACAGCTATTTCTCCAATTAAATCCTTTCCTTTAGGCACATAATTTAACGAATGACCAACGTATTGAAATTGAAGTTCCACATAATCACCTGCATCTGGCGTGTAAAATTGCTTCACTTGCAAGTAAGCCGCCAACCGTTTGTTTTTATTTCCTCCTTGAGCATTTAGCACGCCAATTGACATAAAAACAAATAAGCAAATCAATAGTAAACTTCTATTTTTCATATTAAAATTCATTGAATTATTGAGGTAAAGATAACAACTTATGTTCACCTTTCCACCAACTGTATCAGCTATTTAGTAATCCGTAAATATTTGCGTTTTAATGGTCATCCAAGCAAATTATGCCTTTGTTGTGGGTGTACCAAAATTCATGCGTGCCACACCATTGTTTGGTTCAATTTCTTCAATAACTCCAAATGCTTGCTCGTATTTTTGAATATTATCGGCCAATGCACCCAATAAACGTTTAGCATTTTGAGGCGTCATAATGATGCGCGATTTTACTTTTCCTTTTGGCAACCCTGGCATTAATTGAATAAAATCTGTCACAAATTCTCCCGGAGAATGGGTAATGATTGCAAGATTGGAATATACGCCAGAAGCAACGTCATCTGTTAATTCGATATTGATTTGATTGTCATTGTTATGATCTTCCATTGGATTTTTATTTTAACGTTAATGAAAGTGCTAAAATAATATTTTTATCGATATTTTAGAAGAATTTTGATTGCCTATTCAATAAAAAAAACTATCTTAGCGTTTCATTACTGAAACATAACTAAATTGAAAAAGACCTTTCAAAAAAACATATTAATTACCGGAGGAGCTGGTTTTATTGGTTCTCACGTAGTTAGATTGTTTGTCAATAAATATCCAGATTATCGAATTATTAACTTCGACAAGTTGACCTATGCTGGTAATTTAAGTAATTTGAAAGATGTTGAAAACAAAGAAAATTATGTTTTTTTCAAAGGCGATATTGTTGCACACGACGATGTAAAATTGGTGTTTGATCTTTATCAAATTTCAGACGTTATTCACCTTGCAGCAGAACCATGTTGACCGTTCAATTGAAGGTCCGATGGATTTTGTGCAAACCAACGTTGTGGGCACTGTTAATTGTTCAAACAGCAAAAAATTATTGGACAGATTTTTCCAACCACGTTTTTCACCATGTTTCAACCGACGAGGTATATGGTTCGTTGGGCGAGGACGGTTTTTTTGAGGAAACAACGGCATACGACCCTCGCAGTCCGTATTCAGCATCCAAAGCAGCATCCGATCATTTTGTGAGTGCTTTTTACCATACCTACGGATTGCCGGTAAAACTTTCCAATTGTTCTAACAACTACGGAAGTCACCATTTCCCTGAAAATTAATTCCTTGATGATTAACAACATCGTTAACAAAAAACCATTGCCTGTTTATGGAAAAGGTGAAAATGTTCGCGATTGGTTGTGGGTAGAAGACCATGCACGTGCCATTGATGTTATCTTTCATACTGGAAAAATTGGCGAATCCTATAATGTGGGTGGACTCAACGAATGGCGTAATATTGACTTGGTCAACTATTTATGCACAATCTTGGATAAAAAATTAAACCGTGCTCCAGGTGAATGGCACAATTGATTACTTACGTAAAAGACAGAGCTGGACACGATTTACGCTATGCAATAGACGCTACAAAGTTAGCCACTGAATTGGGGTGGAAACCCTCCATTACTTTTGAAGAAGGATTAGAAAAAACAGTTGATTGGTACCTCCATAACCAAGAGTGGATCAACAACATAACTTCTGGAGATTATAAATACTATTACGAAAAAATGTACAATAACTGAAAAAAACATGGGACTACTCAGCATTTTCAAACCACAACAAATACTACCAGCAATTGATTTTAGTCAATTAGTTGTAGACATGCACAGCCACTTGATTCCCGGCATTGACGATGGTGCCAAAAACATGGATGAAACCATAGCCATGTTGGCTAAATTTGAATCATTGGGCTATAAAAAAGTAATTACTACTCCGCACGTTTACAGTGATTGTTATAGAAATACACCAGAAACTATACTAGGAGGATTAAAAAACGTTCAAAAAACAGCCAAAGATTTGGGACTAACCATTGAAATTGAAGCTGCTGCAGAATATTACTGTGATGAATATTTTTTAGACCTCATCGAGAAAAAAGAATTGTTACCTATTGATAACAAATACGTTTTGATGGAATTTTCTTTCCATGCTGAAATGGATAATTGGCGTGAATTTGTGTTTGGAGTACGCGCTGCAGGCTATACTCCCATCATTGCTCATTTTGAACGTTACATTTATTGGCTTGGCTCAACAAAAGTTGCACAAGAAATGGTGGAATTGGGAGCAAAACTACAGTTGAACTATAATTCATTAGCAGGGCATTATGGTCCTTCTATTAAAAAACAAGCAGAACTATTGATTTCCAACAATCTTATTAGTTTTTTAGCTACGGATTGTCACCGCATCCAACACTTGCGCATCATGGAAGACAATGCTAACAATGCGTTTGTACACAAATTACTCAATAGCGGATTATTGCTCAACAATCAATTGATGAAGCAAGAACACGCACTAGTGCACTAACCGTATATTTTTACGATGATTTTTTAACGTATTGTGTAAGAATAACAATTTGTTGTCCTTCCACTCTACCTTCAATGTAATTGGGATTATCTCTATCAAGCGTAATTCTTCGCACGGCTGTACCTCTTTTTGCAACCAAGCTAGAGCCTTTTACAGGCAAATCTTTGATCAACACAACTGTGTCACCCGCTTCTAGCACAACCCCGTTCGAATCTTTGTGTACAACCGCTGTTTCTGTTGGTGCTTGAGCACTTTCTTTTGCCCATTTTAAATCAGCTTCTTCCATGTACATCATGTCCAACAAATCAACAGGCCAACCTTCAGCTCTTAAACGATCCAACATGCGCCAAACCACCACTTTCACAGCAGCATTTTCATTCCACATGCTATCGTTCAAACAACGCCAATGATTCACATTCATCTTCGTTTCATCGTTGATTTGTTCTACACAAGTTGAACAAGCAAGAATGGTGTTTTGGAGTGTTTCATCTGTTTTTGGTGCTACTAAAAATACACTTAAATCGTTGGTTGAAGCACACAATTCACACTGGTGATTGGCTCTTTCTTGAAGTTGGTTTAATAACATGTTCTACAAATTTTGGAGCAAAGATAGCAGATTTTTCTAAAGGTAAAGTTGGAATATTTGCTATGAATAAGCTCCACTTTATCCGAAACTATCTATAAATTCAACTAAAACTTCATTACAAACACCGCAAATAATTCTTTGATATTACAAAAATTCAATTACATATTCTTATCTTTGCAATCTTAATTTTAACCGTTTATAGAAAAACACAATGATAAACATTACACTTCCAGACGGATCTGTCAGACAGTATGAAAGCGGTGTTTCTCCAATGGATATTGCCTTGAGCATTTCTGAGGGGTTAGCAAGAAACGTACTTGCCGCAAAAATTAACGATAAAGTGGTGGATGCCAATACGGCAATTACCGCTGATGTTGCTTTGCAATTACTGACGTGGAATGATACCGATGGAAAGTCAACCATGTGGCACTCTTCGGCTCACTTAATGGCCGAGGCATTGGAGTTTTATTATCCGGGAATTAAATTAGCTATTGGTCCACCAGTTGCCAACGGTTTTTACTACGATGTTGATTTCATGGATTACACCATCCAAGAAAAAGATTTAGAAAAAATCGAACAAAAAATGAAGGAATTGGCAAAATTGAAAAGTCCTTTCGTACGAAAAGAAGTTTCAAAAGCAGACGCTATTGCCTATTTTACAGAAAAACAAGATCCTTACAAATTAGAATTAATTGAGGGATTAGAGGATGGTAACATCACTTTTTATACGCAAGGAAATTTTACAGATTTGTGCCGTGGACCACACATTCCCAATACAGGATTTATCAAGGCTGTTAAACTAACATCTATTGCAGGTGCTTATTGGAGAGGTGATGAAAAAAACAAACAATTAACGCGTATTTATGGAATTACTTTTCCGAAAGCGCAAGAATTAGAAGAATATTTAGAAAAAGTTGAAGAAGCAAAACGCCGCGACCACCGTAAATTGGGGAAAGAATTGGAATTATTTACTTTCTCTCAAACTGTTGGTCAAGGTTTGCCTTTGTGGTTACCAAAAGGTGCTGCATTGCGTGAGCGTTTGGAAAACTTCTTGAAACGTGCACAAAAACAATCGGGTTATTTGCAAGTCATCACACCGCACATTGGCAACAAAGATTTGTATGTCACATCTGGACACTATGCAAAATATGGTGCCGATTCATTTCAACCGATTAGAACGCCAGATGTTAACGAGGAGTTTTTGCTAAAACCAATGAACTGTCCGCACCACTGCGAGATTTTTAAATCAAAACCACGTTCATACAAAGAATTGCCTACTCGTTTTGCTGAATTTGGAACGGTATATCGCTACGAGCAATCGGGTGAGTTGCACGGGTTGACACGTGTACGTGGGTTTACACAAGACGATGCTCATATTTTCTGTACGCAAGACCAAGTAAAAGACGAGTTCAAAAAAGTAATTGACTTGGTATTGTACATTTTCAAGACATTATCGTTTACTAATTACAAGGCACAAATTTCATTGCGCGACCCAGAAAATCCTTCTAAATACATTGGAAGTGATGAGAATTGGGAGAAAGCAGAACGTGCCATCATTGAGGCAGCATCTGAAAAAGGATTGCCAACCGTGGTTGAATATGGTGAAGCAGCTTTCTATGGTCCAAAATTGGATTTCATGGTGCAAGATGCATTGGGTAGAGAATGGCAACTTGGAACGATTCAAGTGGACTACAATTTACCGGAGCGTTTTGAGTTGGAATACATTGGGGCAGACAATCAAAAACACCGTCCAGTAATGTTGCACCGCGCACCGTTTGGTTCGATGGAACGTTTTGTGGCTGTGTTACTTGAGCACTGTGCTGGAGATTTCCCATTGTGGTTGACAGGAAGCCAATTTATCGTACTTCCAATATCAGAAAAATACAACGAGTATGCAGAAAAAGTTTCACAATATCTAAATAATTCCGATATTCGCGGTTCCGTAGACGACCGAAATGAGAAAATCGGGAAGAAAATACGTGAGGCAGAGCTCAATAAAATCCCATTTATGTTAATAGTTGGAGAGCAAGAGGAACAAAACAATCAAGTTTCTGTTCGTCAGCGATTTGAAGGAGATTTGGGAGCAATGAGTGCAGATGAATTTAAAAATTTAATAGAAAAACTGGTAGAAAAAGAACTTGTATTTAACGTATAGTTTAATTGAATGAGTAAATTAAAAGGAGGAAAACCTGTTCGTAAAGATCAACAACAAGACGAACACAGAATTAACGAAAGAATAACGGCGCCACAAATCCGTTTGGTAATGGAGGGCGAAGAACCGAAGGTAATGACCGTTAGAGAAGCTTTGGTATTAGCAGAAGAAGCAGAATTAGATTTAGTAGAAATTTCGCCTAATGCTGTTCCGCCTGTTTGTAAACTCATGGACTATCGTAAGTTCTTATACAACCAAAAGAAAAAACAAAAAGAGTTAAAAGCAAAACAAACGAAAATTACAATTAAGGAAATTCGTTTTGGTCCGAACACAGACGATCATGATTTTAACTTTAAATTAGGACACGCTAAAAAATTCTTGGAAGAAGGAAGTAAGGTAAAAGCTTATGTGTTCTTTAGAGGACGTACGATTGTGTTCAAAGATAGAGGGGAAATATTATTGTTGAAGTTTGCACAAGAATTGGCAGAAGTAGGTGCTTTAGAGCAAATGCCAAAATTGGAAGGTAAACGTATGACAATTATGTTGAACCCAAAGAAAAAGTAAATAGACATTCACAGATTAGTTGTCGTAAAACACAAATAACTGTAAAAGAAGCTATATAGAGGTAACTTTAAAAATTGAAGAGAGATGCCAAAAATGAAGACTAAATCTAGTGCAAAGAAAAGATTTTCTATCACTGGAAGCGGTAAAATTAAAAGAAAGCACGCATTCAAAAGTCACATCTTGACTAAGAAGTCGACAAAAAGAAAGCGTAATTTGACACACGCAGGGTTAGTACACACTGCTGATGAGTCAAACATTAAATTACAATTGGGATTGAAATAAGCATCCCAGGTTTATTAATTGTTTAACCCGGTAATGAGTAACTAAGTCGCTTGTAACAATAGCGCACTCCTTATCAAAAAAATTAAAGATTATGCCAAGATCAGTAAATCATGTTGCTTCAAGAGCACGTCGTAAGAATGTGTTGAAGCTTGCCAAAGGTTACTTTGGACGTAGAAAAAACGTTTGGACAGTTGCAAAAAACGCCGTTGAAAAAGGGTTGGGATATGCATACGAAGGACGTAAACAAAAGAAAAGAAACTTCCGTTCATTGTGGATTGCTCGTATCAACGCGGGTGCTCGTATGAATGGAATGAGCTATTCTCAATTCATGGGTGCAGTTCACAAAAGTGGAATCGAATTGAACCGTAAAGTTCTTGCAGATTTAGCGATGAACAACCCAGAAGCTTTCAAAGCTGTTGTTAACGCAGTTAAGAAATAAGTAATAATTTTCTCTATATAGTAAAATCCTTCCCATTTTGGGAGGGATTTTTTATTGCTGGATAGTTCCCGAACCAATCAATTCTTCGCCCAAATAGAATGCGGCAAATTGCCCCGGCGTGATGCCTTTTTGCAATTCCTCAAACAAAATATACATTCCTTCTGGTTTTTTATACAACGTGGCTGCTTGCAACGGCTGACGGTAACGAATGCGCACCTTGCAATTCAACGATTCACCGTCTTGTAATGCATATTTTTTATTGATATAACTTATTTCATCGTTGTTGATGAACAAAGCTGCACGGTTCAACCCTGGATGGGTTTCCTCTTGCCCCGTGTAAACGGTGTTGGTTTTGGTATCAATGCCAATCACAAAAGATGGATGTGGACGCCCACCAATGTGCAATCCTTTGCGCTGTCCAATGGTGTAGTAATGTGCTCCAATGTGTTCACACACCTTTAAACCATCACTTTCTTGGAAAGTAAAAGGCGTTGTGAGTGCCACCAAGTTTTCTTCTGTATGTGCTAATTGATGGTAGGCTGAAAATGGTGGGAAATCGGCTGGAATTTCTATAACATTACCTTGTTTTTGTGCCAATTGTTGCTGTAAAAACACCGGTAAACTGATTTTACCCACAAAACATAAGCCTTGCGAGTCTTTTTTATCGGCTGTTACCAATCCAATTTCTGTTGCAATGGCACGCACTTCCGATTTTTGCAATTCACCAATTGGAAACAATGCTTTGGATAATTGTTCTTGGGTGAGCTGACACAAAAAATAAGATTGATCTTTATTGTTATCCTTTCCTGCCAACAAGCCAAAACTTCCATCATCGTGCTGAATTTTACGGCAATAATGTCCAGTAGCAACATAATCTGCACCCAAATCTAAGGCTGCTTTTAGAAAAACATCAAATTTTATTTCACGGTTGCACAACACATCCGGATTTGGTGTTCTACCTGCTTCGTATTCGCTAAACATGTAGTCAACAATACGTTCTTTGTATTCTTTGCTTAGGTCGATAACCTGAAACGGAATGCCTAAATGTTGCGCCACTAACAATGCGTCGTTGGAATCATCAATCACGGACATTCATCTTCTAAGGTCACGGATTCGTCGTGCCAATTGCGCATAAACATCCCAATAACTTCATATCCTTGCTGAATTAATAAATGTGCTGTAACACTTGAATCAACTCCGCCAGAAAGTCCAACAACTACTCTTTTCATGTTGCAAAATTACTGATTTTTTAAATTTTACTGCTAAAACCAATTGATTTTGATGGACAAAAAAATATTTTATGTATAAAAGTACTTTAATACTTTTATTATTAAATTTTACTTATATTTGCACAAGATTTTAAATTTAGATTTATGCAAGAGTTAAATGAAGCAATTATTGATGTGCAATCAATAGAGCCAAGATTAAGACATCAGACGATATTTCAAGAATTTCACAATTTGCGCAATGGTGAAAGTTTTATTATCCACAACAACCACGATCCAAAGCCGGTTTATTATCAATTAATCGACATTTTTGGTGAAGTTTTTACGTGGGACTATCTACAAGCTGGACCAGAATGGTGGGACATTCGTGTTACTAAAACAGAGGATACCAATGATGGTGAAGAGAAAGATTTGGTGTTGAACGTTCCTGCTATTGAACCTCAATTTAAACACGAAACAATTTTCAATACGTTTAAAAGTTTACGTCCAGGAAATTCATTTATCATTCATAATGATCACGATCCAAAACCTGTATATTACCAATTAATCAACTTATTTGGTGAAACATTTACGTGGGAATATTTACAACAAGGTCCACAATGGTTTGACATTCGTGTTACAAAAAATGGTGAAGCTCCAGCAAAAGTTGAAGAAAAACCTGTAGTTGCAACTAACGTAACAGTGGGTAACGATAACGAAAAAGTGGTAGACGTTCCATCTTTAGAACCTCGTTTAAAACACCCAACTATTTTCCAAACATTTGATACATTGCAAGCTGGCGAAAGCATGGTAATTCACAACGACCATGATCCAAAACCTGTTTACTATCAATTGTTGAGCGAAAGAGGAGATGTATTTACGTGGGAATATTTGCAACAAGGTCCACAATGGTGGGATATTCGCGTGACACGTAAAGGAACTGAAACAACAGAAACTATTGGTGAAATTGTAGCTAAAGATTTGCGCAAAGCAGAAGTTTTCAAAAAATTTGGAATTGATTTTTGTTGCGGTGGAAAGAAAACAGTGCGCCAAGTTTGTGCTGAAAAAGGTATAGACCCAACAATTGTGGAGCAAGAATTGCAAAAACCTGTAACAGGTGTAACATCAACAGATATGAACTACACTGAGTGGGATTTGGATTTCTTGGCTGATTATATTGTCAACAAACACCACAAATACGTTAGAAAATACTTGCCAGAAATAGTAAAATATGCAACAAAAGTGGCACAAGTGCATGGTGGTGGACATCCAGAATTGCACGAAATTAAACGCTTGTTTGACCAAGTAGATGCAGAAATGAGTCAGCACATGATAGATGAAGAGCAAAAATTGTTTCCACTTATCAAAGAAATCGTTCGTGCAAAAGAAGGATATTCTACTTACCAAAAAAATGTAAGCTTTGCTGATATGGTTGCTGAAACCGAAAAAGAGCACGACAGTGTGGGTAGAGCACTGGAAAAAATCCGTGAATTGAGCGCAAATTACACTATTCCAGAAGATGCTTGTACAAGTTACAAATTGCTTTTTGCAATGTTACAAGAATTTGAAAATGATTTGTTTACACATATCCATTTAGAAAACAACATCTTGTTTGTAAAAGCAGCAGAAGTAGAAAAAAGTTTATAAAACCATAAAAAAACAACTTATTCGGTCGGAGTGCTGAATAAGTTGTTTTTTGCTTTTTATTTAGAATTATTCTTAATAAATTTGCTTATCAAACTTTTGAGCAAATGATAATCAACGAAAGAACCAAAATAGCGCAATTATTGAAACACCATCCCGATGCGTTGGAGACCATTGTTTCGATTGCACCCGATTTTAAAAAATTACGTAATCCGATATTGCGTAAATTAATGGCTGGAAGAACAACCATTGCCATGGCCTCAAAAATTGGTGGATGCAAACCAGAAGATTTTTTTAAAGCTTTAGCACCACTTGGTTTTGAAGCAGATTCAAAAAAAACAGTTTCAGAAGCTGCTCCTGAAAACAAACCCCTACCCGATTATTTAAAAACACTTCCATCGCAGCAATTGGTTAATTTTGATGTGCGTGCCATGTTGGCTAGTGGCGAAGATCCATTAAAAAGCATTCAGCAAAAGGTAAATGCATTAAAAGAAGGGCAAGCCTTGCTTATCATCAATAATTTTGAGCCTGTTCCGCTGATTAAACTATTAGAACGCCAAGGTTTTCAAGCTTATGTACGTTTTGTGGATGCTGAAACAATAGAAACTTATTTTTACAAAGAAAATGCTACCTCTGCTCCATTGCAAGCAGAAGAAGTAAAAGATTCTGACGATTGGGACAGTGTTTTGAAATACTACGAAGGTAAGTTAGAAGAAGTGGATGTTCGTCATCTAGAAATGCCGATGCCAATGATGACTATTTTGGGAGCTTTGGACACCTTGCCTGAGGATAAAGCATTGTTTGTGAACCATAAAAAAATTCCTGTATTCTTGCTCACCGAACTAAAAGACAGAGGTTTTGAATACCGCATCAAGGATGTGCAAGAAGGCGAAGTATATTTATTGATTTTTAAAGAGAAATAAGCATGTCGGGACCAACATTTAGTGGAAATCTACAACAGACAACCAACTACAAAGTCGTGTTGCCTTTTTATGTCTATGGCGCAATTTCTTTTGTGATTGCTTGTACGTTGCTACTTTTCAACACGGATTTGGTTCAACTTCACTATTTCACGCCTCACACGTTGGCCATTGTTCATGCGATGGCATTGGGATGGGCAACCATGATAATTTTAGGAGCATCACACCAATTACTTCCCGTATTGATTGAAGGAAAATTGGACAGTGACACCATCGCATTCACTACTTTTTACATAACTGCCGTTGGAATACCGATATTAATTTACGGGTTTTATATCTTTCACAGTGGGTGGGTCATGCAATTGGGCGCCATTCTCATTAATATCGGTATTTTATTTTATGTTATCAATGTTTTAAGAAGTTCAATTAAAAGTTCAACTCACGGAGTGCATGCTTGGTACATGATTACGGCTTCTTTGTGGTTGTTTACCACTACTTTCTTTGGATTATTATTGGTATTTAATTTCAATTACCAACTATTGCTATGATTCGGTTAGTTACCTTTCCATACATGCGCATTTGGGAATTATAGGTTGGTTTTTGTTGTTAGTTATTGGGGTTGGCTCCCGTTTGATTCCTATGTTCTTTATTTCCAAATACACCAACGAAAAAGTATTGTGGATTATTTACGCATTGATAAACTGTAGTTTAATAGCCTTTGTAATCATCAAGCTAATAGCATTGCCCACTTATTTTTATTACCTTCCGTTGATATTGGCATTTACAGGCATCTTTTTGTTTGTTCGTCACATCATCAAAGCGCATGCAGTGAGAATAAGAAGAAAAGTGGACGAGCAAATGAAGACTTCCATCCTATCGGTTTTTCAATTGATGGTTCCTGTTGTAGTGTTATTGCTTACTTTGATATTTTTACCAATGGAGCAACATACCAACATGGCATTAATCTATGGATTTAGCATTTTCTTTGGATGGCTAACGGCAATTATTTTAGGAATGACATTCAAAACGTTGCCTTTTATTGTGTGGAACAGAGAATACCACAAACGTGCGCGACAAGGAAAAACACCTGCTCCCAAAGAATTATTTAATGAAAAGGTGTACAATACCATGCTTGTTTGTTACTTGCTTGGATTTGTATCGTTCATTGTGGCATTAAGTATTAAAAATGATTTCGTTGCCTTTGGTGCAACACTAGCTTTGCTCTTAGCAGCAATTTTATATGTATTTAACGTAGGTTTAACCGTATTTCACAAAGCAAATTAATATGAGTTCAGTATGTGTAATGACCAACGACAGTGAAAAATGCGATTTTGCATTGGTTGGTTTGTATGATGTGTATGATCCGGAAGTAGGATTGAATGTAGTTGATTTAGGATTGATTTATCAAATTGATTTTATTGAAGACCAAATGCGGTGCATTGTTTAATGACTTTGACCACTCAATTTTGCCCAATGGGCGATCAGATTTTGGGAGATGTAACTGGGGCACTAAAAACAGCCTTTCCAGATTGGCAAGTTGAAGTGGAATTAACCTTGAACCTGCGTGGGATTACTCTAAGATTTCGGATGTTGGTAGAGAATTTTTAGGTCAATAGAATATGTTGAGTTCAACCTGTAAAACAGCCATAAAAGCCGTTATTTACCTATCGAGTAAAAATTGCTGCGAAGAAAAAGTAGGCATTAAAGAAATTGCTGAAAAAATCAATGCTAGCGAACATACGGTGGGCAAAACACTACAAACACTTGTTAAACATAAAATTATCAATAGTCTCAAAGGACCAGTGGTGGTTTTTATATTCTTCCCGACCAACGTTTGCAGCCCATTTCGGTAATTGTTTATACCATTGATGGAAGTGATGTGTTTAAGCAATGTGGATTGGGTTTGAGTCAATGTTCGGAATCGCATCCTTGCCCTATTCACAATGAATACAAAGAAGCAAGGGTATTGATAGAAAAATTATTTAACGAAAAACGCATTGCAGACTTGTGCGACCCTGTTGCCAACGGTCTTGCATTTTTAATAGGATAAAACAAATAGTATGATTGAAAAAATTAATATCAAAGAAGAGCTTGACGTGCGTGTATATGTTCCCATCCAACGTCATGAAATGCTTATTGAATTGTTTAAAGAATTGCCAGTAAACGAAAGTTTTGTGTTCATCAACGACCATGATCCACTTCCATTATTTTACGAGTTTCGTTCCATTTATGGCGATGTCGTAGGTTGGGAATACCTCAACCGTGGCGGAAGAGAATGGAAAGTAAAAGTGACTCGTACTGAAGCATCTATCGGGCATGAATTTACGGATATTTCAACCTTAATCGACTTGCGAAAAGTGGAACCAGCTGATTGGAAACAAGTTGTTTTTCACCGTTACGGAATGATGGAAGAAGGCACAACAATGGAAATTATTGCCAAAGAAGATCCAAAAGAAATTCATGGAATTTTCATCAATAAATTTGAAGGAAAACACGCTTGGAATTACAAAAAGAAAGATGAAGGCGAATACGTTGTGCACATTACCAAAAAAGACAACAGTGGCTTGGGCGATACAGGATTTTCTGTTGTAAATGAATTTGACATTCGTCCGTTTCCACCAACAGAACGTCACGAAATGTTCTACAAAGCATTTGCAGATATTCAACCAGGAGAAGCGTTTGAATTCATCAACGACCACGACCCACTTCCACTATATTATCAAATGGAGGCCGAAAGCAAAGATCCTTTCCGTTGGGAATATTTAGAAAAAGGACCAGATGCTTGGAAAGTGCGCGTTATCAAAGTAAAAAAAGAAGCATAATTTTAATATAAATTCTACCATTTTAAGGCTGCTCATGTTGTGTGGGTAGCCTTTTTCATGTCTGATAAACTTTTTTTTCCTACATTTAGTTCATGCAAACAACATACGAAATAATTGCCATTGCGCTTTATATGTTACTCATGCTTGCCATAGGTGTTTATGCCTACCGCAAATCAACGAGTAATTCGGAAGAATTTTTAATTGGCGGAAGAAAATTAGGACCTGCCGTTACAGCACTTTCTGCAGGCGCAGCGGATATGAGTGGTTGGTTGCTCATGGGATTGCCGGGCGCCATGTACATCGCAGGCATGTCGAGCAGTTGGATCATCATTGGTTTGGTGATAGGTGCCTACTTGAACTACCTTATTGTTGCCCCACGCTTGCGCATTTATACCGAAAAAGCTCAAAATGCCATTACACTCCCCGTGTTTTTTGAAAACAGGTATGCTGATAAAAGTCAGCTGTTAAAAATAACATCCTCGTTGTTTATTTTAATCTTTTTTACGTTGTACACCTCATCGGGCATGGTGTCGGGTGGAAAATTGTTTCAATCGGCATTTGGGTTTGATTATTCTGTTGGCTTGTGGGTTACCGGACTAGTGGTGGTTTGCTACACGTTTTTGGGTGGTTTTTTAGCAGTTAGTTTGACCGATTTTGTACAAGGAACCATCATGGTGCTCGCTTTGATTGTTGTTCCAATTGTTGCCATTTCAACCATAGGCGGATGGAATGAAACTTGGGATTTGGTGGAACAAAAAGGTGAAAACTACCTCAATTTATTCAGTGGCACAACAACCATCAGCATTGTTTCTTTGCTTGCTTGGGGGTTGGGATATTTTGGACAACCTCATATTTTGGTGCGTTTTATGGCAATTGATAAGGTTGAAAACATCAAAAAAGCAAGAAGAATTGGAATGGTTTGGATGATTTTTACCGTTACAGGTGCCGCCCTAGTAGGATTAATTGGCATTGCTTTTCTGCAAAAATTTGACACCTCCACCATGGCACAAATGGATGCTTCGAAAGCTGCTGCAGAAACTATTTTTATCTATTTCTCACGTGTGTTGTTTCATCCATTGATTGCAGGATTTTTGCTTTCGGCCATATTGGCTGCGGTAATGAGCACCATTTCATCGCAATTATTGGTCACTTCAAGTTCATTAACCGAAGATATTTACAAAACCTTTTTGCACCAGCAAGCCACTCCAAAACAATTGTTGATTGCCAGCAGAATTTCGGTGTTACTAGTTGCCCTTATTGCAATGTTGTTGGCACTAACTCCCAAAGACACCATTTTGAATTTAGTGGGCAATGCGTGGGCTGGTTTTGGCGCAGCGTTTGGTCCACTGGTTTTAATTGCATTGTTGCACAAAAAATCTACGTGGCAAGGAGCATTGGCCGGCATGTTGGTGGGTGGCATCACTGTTTTGGCGTGGGTGTACCTTCCTCATGACTACAAAGCTGTTTATGAAATTATTCCTGGGTTTATTTTAGCGTTGACAACCAATCTTCTTGTTTCAAAAATTACTTATAAAAAGGGACAATGAGCAAAAGCATCTTTTCCATTTTAGCAGTTAAAAATCGAAAGGAAAAAATAGATAAAACCATCAAAATTGCTTATCTTTCGGATTCAACTCAAACAATAAAAGAATATTAACAAGAATATTTCCTAAAAAAATTAAGAAATTTTAAAACGACAGTATTTGATTACCGCACCTTTTGCTGTAAAAAGCTTTTCGTAATGGGTTTTGATGTGCAAAATATCTTTGGTAGTTGCGTCCAAATGTTCGGGCAATTCACCATACAAATCCCACGTAAGTTCCAAACATTCGTAGTTGTTTTCTTTAATTTGCTCTTCGGTATATTCAAATAGCAAATCACTATCGGTTTTAAGGTGCACCACGCCTCCTGGCTTCAATAATTTGCGGTAACGATTGATAAATGGAAGTGAAGTTAAGCGTTTGTTGGGCTTTTTAGGTTGTGGATCAGAAAAAGTTAACCAAATTTCATCCACTTCATTTTCTGCAAAGCAATTGTTGATAAAATCAATTTTTGTACGACAAAAAGCAACGTTTTGCAGGTTGGCTTCTTGAGCTTCTACTGCCCCAATGTACATGCGTGCGCCCTTGATATCCACCCCTATAAAATTTTTGTTGGGATAATGTTTTGCCAATCCTACCGAATATTCGCCTTTACCGCATCCTAATTCAAGCACAATTGGATGATCGTTTTTAAAATAATCCGTTTTCCACTTTCCTTTCATGTAAAATTCGTTTGGAATTTCTGGTTCAAAAAAGTTGGTAAACTCTTTTACGGCAGCAAAACGGCGCAATTTATCTTTCCCCATAATTTTATCGCTCAACTAAAAATAAACACCTTTTCAATTTGGTGGCGCAAAAATAGCTAAAATTCCAACAAGGAAGGCGAAGTTTACAAAAATCCGATGTTGCTGTTTTTTGGATACAATTGCACAAAAGGTGGTGTAATTCACTTTACTTCAAACCAAGAGCTGCTTTAAAAATTGAAAGAGGAAAGTAAAAAATAATAAAAGAATCTTGCCATCTAAAAAGAAAAATGTAACTTTCGTGTTCAATTGTTTTATGACGACTGGAACTAAAGAAAAACCTATTTCTATACCAAAAGATAACATTATATGCAATTACAAAGAATCAGAGTAACCATAATAATATTATTATTTTCTGGTACTATAACTTTTGGACAAGATATTTATCGTTTAAAGGTTTTAGATAGTACTAGTTTTTCTAAGTATAATTACTTTGAGTTTAAAAAAGGAAAAGATATTTATAAAGTTATATCTAAAAAAAAGGATACTAGCTCTTTAGCTAATTTATGTTTGCTCAATTTAGAAATTAAAAATTATTATAAATTAAATTTAGAACAAATTCTATTTCTTGAAGATAAAGAAGATGGCATAGGTGTGTTTTATTATGACGTTGAAAGAATGATATTTAGAGGTAAAAATAGAGCGTTTGGAGGACCTGAAAAACCTGTTTATTTATGCGATTCTATTTTTAAAAATCAAATCAGTTGTGAGTGCTTGGTTGATCAATTTTGGTAGAGTTTTAGCTCAAAAAGATATTTCTAAAGGTTATATGAATCGAATTAATCCAGAATTTAAACCCGATGCGCCTTTATTAAAGGTTACTGATGCCAATAAAATTATTACCATATACATAAAAGGAAAAGAAGCAACCTTAATGGAACTGTATGAATTCAATAAAAAATTATGATTATGAAATATCTAATTCTTTATTTCACTTTTTTTATTTCAACTTTAATTAGTTGTTCTCAAACATATAAAATTTATGATAAAAAGCGGAGTGCATTTGATTTATTACAAATAAAAGGTGAAGTAAATTCAGTGGTTGAGTATACGTGTTCAGCAACCGATAGTTTGGGTAAAATTAAATTAAAAGATACTCTTCAAATCCCCACTCCCAAAGAATGGGTATTTGACTCTACTGGAAGTATAAAATTCCAAAATCTACTCAATTATAAAAATCTAAATAATCAAATTTCTCATAAGTTTATCATTTATGACCATAATAAAATGAAGGAACTCTGGTATGAAGTAAGGGAAAACGATACGCTTTTGGTGGAGAAAATGCAACTAAACGATTCTTTAAAAAACATTCATTCTATTAGTTATAATTATGCTGGAACTGTAACAAGTAAATCAAGTACAAAATATACTTCAAAAAAAGTAGAAACAACCATAACCAATAAATACTCAAAAGACCAAACTAAAACAATTGGCTTTTTAAATGAAAATGGTAAAGTAGATTCACTCAAAGTTTTCATTAATGGAAAACTACACACAGAAATAAGGAATGAATATCAAAATAACGAATTATCTAAAATTGTAAGTAAAAATGCTGATGGGTTAGAAAAAGAACTTTTATTTAAGTACAATTATGATGATTTAGGCAATTGGGTTGAAAAAATAATGTATGAAAACGGTAATTTGATTTCAGTAACAATAAGAAAAATAAACTACAATCGGTAATATTTCACTATCTTTAAAATTTCTAATGGCAGTGATTAAACTTAAAACAGAATCCCCAAAACACTCCTTATCTCAAAAAAACACTAACTTTAGGCTAAGAACAGCAATTGCTTATGAGAGTGGCAACTAAAAAATACAAACAAATAAACAGTTGGAAGGAAATTTGTTTCACCATCACCGATGCCACCACCATTGCAACGGATAACCAAACTGTTGCGGGCAATTACAGCCTTTCGTTTATTCCCAACACATCCACAGCAACCGTTCATTTTGGCGCCAACTCAACGGTGGCACTCCACACCATCCATATCAGCTACCCCCATATAGACACCCTCATCACGCAACCTCGCAAAGGCGGATATAGGTATGGCTTCCAAAATCAAGAACACGATGATGAAGTGAAAGGTGTAGGAAATAGTGTAAATTACAAATACCGCATGCACGACCCAAGACTAGGAAGATTCTTTGCGGTGGATCCGTTGGCAGGAAAATATCCTTTTTATTCTCCTTATGCATTTTCTGGGAATAGAGTTCTCGATGCAATTGAATTAGAAGGCTTAGAACCTGTATTTATACATGGGACATGGAGTAATAAAGAAACATTTAACCACAGTTTCGTTAAAGGAATGGTAAATGCAACTGGATGGGATGAATCGAAAGTTGCATATTTGAGTTGGTCAGGAAGTAATAGTGTTGAAGCTAGACAAGAAGCAGCAACCATACTAATTGAATATTTAACTTCTGATGAAAACATGGCATACCTTGAATCTAAAGGTCAAGCTATGCACGCGACATTAATTGCTCATAGTCATGGTGGGAATGTTGGAAAATTAGTAAAAGAAGCATTGGAAGAACAAGGATGGACAGTTGATTTAATAAATATATCCACTCCACAAAGAGACGATTTTCAAACAAGTAATAAAGGTGGTGGAAAATATTTGAATTTTTATAGTAATGTTGACTTAATTCAATACATAGGTTCAATTAATAGTTTTGAGTCATTCATTACAGAATCAAGGATAGACTCTAATGCCGATAAGAACATAGAGGTTGACAATTGGCATCGAAATCCCTACCTTGAACTTGGTAAGAATATTCCTGGAATACAAGGGGCTTCATCTTTCATAGATGGAGTCGTTAATGCTTTTAAGTGGGTTTTTTCAGATGGAGCAGGACATAGTGTACATAACTCAGATGCGCAAGACCATATAATTAAAGAAACAGAAAATGAGTTTAAGTAATCAATCTTTTAATTTTTTCCTACGCAGAGGAAGCATTGTATTAATAATAAATTTAGTTCTATTTCTATTGTTTTTAGTGTCTAAAAATAATGGGGGGATGATAACGTTTATGTTTTTGATGTTTATAGTTCTTTTAGCAGATGTAATATATATATGTTTCAAGAAGAAAAATATATTATTGTTTCTGTTGTTTTTAGGATATTATTTTCTACTATTTGTGGGGTTCTATTGGATAATTAATAATATTTTATTTTCAGTTAAAGTTTCACCAGTTGTAATAGTTGAATGAAATTGGTAGTATATCAGATCAAAACTAAAACAAAATAAACATGAACAAAACAGAACGGCAAAGCCCTCAACGAAGTTAATTAACAAAAGCGCCAACAAGTACCATATAGGAAACCGAATCAAAAACTTATCAACAACCCCAAACCTCTCACAATCTCAACAAGCTTTCTATATTGCTATAAAAAGTTTACATTTTTTGTAAAGATTTATTTTATTTCGTATATTTGAATATGCATTTGATAGATACAAAAACAAACAAAAGGTATGAAGTTGTTGTTGATATTGTAGATGAACAGGATTTTAAACAAATTACAAAATCGAAGTTTTTTTTCAACTGGAAAGAGGAAAAGAAAAACATCATTTATAAACTGATGTTGGATGATGAAATTTTGGGTTTGATGTCTTGTTTTGATAATGAAGGAGATAAAAGGATTGAAATTAAATTGCTTTCTGTTTCTAAAGAAAATAGGGGGCAAAACAAACGGTATGAACGAATAGCAGGAACATTAATTGGTTATGCTTGTAGGGAAGCAACGAAGCGATACGGAATAGAAGGATGCGTTTCCCTTGTTCCGAAAACACAGTTAAAACATCATTACATTCAACAATATGGTATGATGGATGCAGGCAAACAAGTGTTTTTGGAAGGTGAACAATTATTAAGAATGCTAAAAGAATATGAGTTATGAAAAAATAGAAAATTGAACGAGAAATACACAGACAAAGAATTGGCAGAATCCTTTGTTTTTAGAGATGATTTAAGTGCTGAAGAAAAGAAACAATCTGATGCAGATTTGAGAGAAATACGTAATAATTTACGAAGTAAAGTTACTCCTAAACAAATGCTTTTGTCACGTTTGTTGCAATTGAAATACCAAATTGAAGATTACCTAAAAAATCCGAATTATGATGCAGAACGCTCATTTGGATTTTTTCTGAGAAGTTACCTGGATGCACTAGAAATAAAACACAAGGATTTTGCAAGTGATATAAGCATCAATGAAACGGAATTGAGCCAAATACTTAATAAACATAGGAATCCAAGTGAAAAAATAATTATCCGTTTAGAAATTCATTCCAATAAAATCATACCAGCCATCACATGGTTTAGACTATTGGAAAAGCAAAGAGAATACGAGATAATGACAGATAACAGTTTGAGGATTCGCGAAAGAGATCGTGTAAGCAATATCCTAAAAGTTTCCTGATTTTCAGATAACCCAAAATAGTTGATTTTGTGCATATCCCTCCCCAACTCCAAAAATTATCCAAAAAAACACTAACTTTAGGCTAAGAGCGGTATGGAGAAAGACGATGAGATGAAAAGCAAGTTAACAGTAATTGCTTTAAAAGCCGTAAAACACAATAAAATTATAAAAAGAAAATTGTTAAACATTTTGTCTATATCTTCAATCATCACTATACTTGGTGTTATAGCCGATAGAGATTCAACTAAACCAAATATGTTAATGAGATTTGTAGAATTTTTCGTAATAATTGGAATTATATTTTCTATAATTTCAATTATTTACTTTACATCTACTTTTATCCATAAAAATATCCAAAGAGCGTAAATGTAAATCTTATTTAAAATTTAAAAACAACCTAAGAATTAGTATTTAAGGTTGTTTTATGTTTCTAAAAGCAAAAAAACAAGCTGAAATTATTTGTAAATTTGTTAAGCTATTGTAAACTGAAATATGGCAAAAAATAAAAAAATAGAAGTTGAAGGCAAAGAAATCACAATAATTCTTGACAAAGAACAAGAATATATTTCGCTCACTGATATGCTAAAAGCCAAAGACGGAGATTTTTTTATTTCAGATTGGCTTCGTAACCGAAATACTGTTGAATATCTTGGAATTTGGGAAAGTGTTTATAATCCAACTTTTAATTATGGCGAATTCGCCACAATTAAAAGTCAGGCAGGTTTGAATAAAAACCGTCCAAACATCCAGTCGGGAGAAATTGCCGAAAGGTTGGCGATACCAGCACCAACCGTAAAACGCATTTTGTCTGAGTTGCTCAACAAAGGATTAATTGAAAAACAAGGAAACGGACGCAACGTGAGTTACACGATAAAATAACAATGAAAATTAATAGAACCAATAACCAAACTAATATTAATATCGCCCAGCTACTAGCATCGGTTTGGAAAAACAATGTTAATTGCCCAAATATTGCCACAAATTTCATTCAATCGGTAGGCTAATTCATGAAACATTTGTACTTTCATCGCCAATAAATAAAAACTATGAACGCAACAGCTAGCAAATCAGAGCAAAGCACCAATTACAGTGCCTTATCCACCTTGACAACGGTTTTCTTTTTTTGGGGATTTATCGCCTCAGGCAATTCGGTGTTTATTCCGTTTTGTAAAGAATACTTCGGATTGGATCAGTTTCAAAGTCAGCTCATTGATTTTGCATTTTATGGCGCCTATTATTTAGGAGCTTTGGCGTTGTTTTTAATCAGCTCCAAGAGAAATAAAGACCTAGTTGGAACATGGGGTTATAAAAAAACCATTGTCATCGGATTGTTGTTTTCAGCCATTGGTGCCGGCGCAATGATTGTTTCTGTTTTTAGCAATGTGTTTTCGGGGATGTTGTTGGGCTTGTTTATTGTGGCTCTTGGTTTTTCGTTGCAACAAACATCTGCCAATCCGTTTATGATTATTTTGGGAGATGAACGCTCGGGAAGCACCCGCATTACACTCGGGGGAGCTGTTAATAGTTTTGGAACCACCATTGGTCCATTGGTTATTGCATTGGCTTTGTTTGGAACCACCGAAGCCATCAACGATGACTTGATTAAATCATTGGAATTAAACCAAGTGAGCATTTTATACGGTTGCGTTGGTTTGTTGTTTTTAGCCGTTGCCTTGCTTTTTAAAATGTCTAAAAATGTTCCTGATGGAAAAATTAGTGTAGAAGAAAATGAAAAAACAAGTGAGAAAAAAGCCATCACTACCTTGTTGGTAATCACAGGATTGCTCATCATTTGTTTTGCACCTGTTTTTTATAGCTACAGCGAGCGTTTTTCTGGTCACGCAGAAGAAGCAGAACAAATTCGTATCATTGGCTGGTTGGCCGGTTTATTGGTTGTTATTGTTGGGTTGTTAACAGCATTTTTCAAAGGTTCAAAAGAAAAAATCAACTGGGGAGCAATGCAATATCCGCAATTAACCTTAGGAATGTTGGCAATTTTCATCTACGTGGGCGTTGAAGTTGCCATTGGTAGCAATTTAGGCGAATACTTGAAAATCAACCAAAACATGTCGGCATCCGAAATTTCTCCCTACATTTCAATGTATTGGGGTAGTTTGATGATTGGTCGCTGGACCGGCGCTGTTGCTGCATTTGATATCAGCTCGCGCATGAAAAACATTTTGCGCTTCATCGTTCCGTTTCTTGCCTTTTTTGTCGTTTTGGGTGCTGGTTATTTAATTGGCTACGACTTAGAGCATTTGCATTGGTACATCATCTGTGTTGCCATTCAAATTGTGGCGTTTTACCTCACCAACGATAAACCTGCATTGACTTTGGGTGTTTTTGGAATTTTGGGCGCATTGGCCATTACCATTGGTATTTTTTCAAGTGGAACGGTTGCAATTTATGCCTTTTTGAGTGGCGGTTTGTTTTGTTCCATCATGTGGCCATGTATTTTTTCATTGGCACTAGGTGGATTAGGAAAATACCAAACACAGGGTTCTGCATTTTTAGTAATGATGATTTTAGGAGGCGCAATCATTCCACCATTGCAAGGTAAATTTGCCGATATTTTCTCCATCCAATCATCGTTTATTGTTGGAATTGTATGTTTTGCCTACTTAGCGTTTTATGCGTTTTATGTGGTAAAACTTTTAAGAAAACAAGGGTTGAGTTTTGAGTAAGCAATTTGCCTACTCATTTCCCCTCTTAATGTGCAACAACCACTTGTTCAATAAAATTACTGGTTGTTCCTTCCACTTTTAGCAAATACACGCCATTTTCAAGCGATGAAACATCCACTTTTGTTGGGTTTTCACCTTGTTGTTGGGTTGCAATAACCAATTTTCCTTGCAAGTCATAGAGCAAAATAGCATCGTTTGCTTGTGCATTTTTAACGGTTAGGTTGTCATTGCTTGGATTGGGCGAAACGGTAATTATAGCCGATTGAAGGTTGTTCAATCCTGCATTACCTGTTGTAGTGGTATCCAATGCGGCAATAATTTTAAAATCGTCAAAGTAAAAACCATCTTTGCGCACACCACCATCCGATTGAAGAATAAAACGAATTTGTAGTGTTTGCCCTAAATAATCACTTAAATTGATGTGTTCTTCTACCCATGATGTTTTTGTTCCGTCCCACAAAGGTTCGTTTTGAGGTTGAACCGTTCCATTTTGATTGGTAGAAAACCCCGTATAATTTCCACATTGAGCCACCCAAGTTGCGCCATTATCGGTAGAAACTTGAAACTGGCAATAATCGTATTCTTTTTCAATATCCCAACGCGCATAAAAAGAAGCACTTGCATCTGTTGCATCTGTCAAATCAATGGCTGTTGCATAATTGATGATTTTTGTGGTGTTATTGGCATAATTTCCTGGCGAATCGGTAATGGATTTAGACGGTGAATAATAAATGGTAGAGGAAGTAGTCCACCCACCTGTCCAATTGGTCAATGCATCACCGTTTTCAAAAATCAACGTATCGCCTGCTCCACCAAATAGTTTGACGATGGTATCGCGTTTTATCCATTCTCCGTCGTCAGTAGTTAACACATATTGAATAGTATCTCCTGCTTGAATTGAGCTGTTTAAAGTAAAAGCAATAGAATCATTTCCACTGCCCAATGTTGCCAAATTGTAAACCACTGGCGCTCCAACAGTTGTAATGTTGAGCAATGGTTCAATGGAAACCGTAGCACTACCGTTTTCTCTTCCTAATTTTTTCACGGTGTGGTGAAAATATCCTGTTGTAGTGGCTATTGTTGCAGGATCATTTTCTGTAACCACATACAAACGGTGCACCATGTGAGCAAGGCTAAGGTTAACAAACAACATTCCTTGGCACAATGGAACGATCTCAGAACTTGCAGGCCAGAAACTACTACCAATTTCGGGGGTCATGGCAAAAATGGTGTCTTTTTCTAACACGCCGTTATCCATGATGTACATGTAATCATCCGAATCGCCCGAAGCAGGATAAAGTGCACTGCTTTTTTGTGCGGTGTAGCCGTTGTATTGCACCATGTATTCTGACAATGCTTGAAAATAAGTGTGGTGAGGCGCAAAAGCTGAAGTAGCATTTCCAAGTGGATACAACAACAAATTACTGTATGAATGGGCGTTCAATGCTGCACGGATGGGCATGTTTTGTACCAACCAACGCATGGCATGGGTTTCTGGTTCTGAAAAAGCACTGCTTCCAGGATAAGTGTCGTTATCTTCATCAGCACTTACTCCTGTTGTGTTCCACTGATAACCGTAATTTCTATTCAAGTCTACACCAGGATTAGAAGAACCCACGTTTGGATTTTTATTTTTTCGGTGCATTCCACCACCATTGGGATTGGTTGTTTCGTTGTGAATATAACCATCTGGATTGATGCACGGAACAAAAATCATTTGCGTATTGTCTACCAAAAATTTTACCTCTGGATTGGTTGCATAATTTTCTAACAAATACCACATGTAGTATAGCACTTCTGACATTCCAATTGGCTCGCGTGCATGGTGTATTGCTGAATATAACACCATTGGTTTACCGTTATCTATTGTTGGGTTGTTGGAAATCTTTACGTAGTAAATCGGTCTGTTTTCCCAAGTTAAAAACGTATCTATTTGCGCTTTTGTTGAAATTAAATTGGGATACAACGCTGCCATATCGTCCAATTCTTGCAACATTTGGTTGTATTTATAAAAACCGCCATAGGTTGATTGCACATCAAAATTGGTGGGAATGTTGGTTTGACCAGGAACTCCTGTTGATGCTGAGCAAGTTGTGTTTTTGGCTATTTGATTTGCCGTTTTATTTTGCTCCACATAAAATTGAGATACATCGTCAATTAAAACCTCGTAGTTGAAATGCAATTCGTTCAATTTTTGAATATCACGTTGCGCCAATTCGGAAATAATAAAAACGCCTTCTTTACGAATCCCATGATCCACGGCAACACCTGCATTGAGCAATTGTGCAATTCCATTTTGATCGGTATAAATTTTAACTCTTGAATAGCTTTGCGCCGAAAGTTGAAAAGTTGCCAAAACAGCAACAATAAAAAGTAACGTTTTCATTTCTACGAAGTTTGATTGTGTGAAAATTACAAATTATTTTCGATTTCATTCATAAAATGCATTTAAAATTGAATATCCACTCCCGCTTATTTCAAATTTTAGTTGGGTTTAACAAGTATTTGCAGTTGATAGTTAATTAATCAGCTAAAAAACTGTAATTTTGCGCTTTATTTCAAAAAACAGAACAATTTACAATGATTAATTTCGAAAATCTAGGATTGCATTTACCACAAGGTTATCTTTTTCAAAATATTGGTTTACAAATCAATAAAAACGATAAAGTTGGTTTGGTGGGTAAAAATGGTGCCGGAAAATCGACAATGTTGCGTATTTTATCAGGAATGATACAACCATCTGAGGGTAAAATTCACAAACCAAAAGATTGCACCATCGGATTTTTGACGCAAGACATTGTGATTGATACCACTCAATCTGTTTTTGAATATTTGAATAATTCCAACGAGAAGTTAACAAAGCTGCGCAATGAATTAGACGATATCAATCATCAATTGGTATCAAGAACCGATTATGAATCAGACAGTTATTTGGGATTGCTGGATCGTTTGAACGAGTGCAACCATGAATTTAACATCATTGATGGTTATGCGTGGGAAGAAAAAATTGCCAATACTTTAAAAGGACTTGGTTTTGAGGAGGAAGAATTTTCTCGTTCGCTCAACACTTTTTCTGGAGGTTGGAAAATGCGTGCCGAATTGGCGAAAATATTGGTCAACAACCCCGATGTTATTTTGCTGGATGAGCCTACCAACCACTTGGATATTATTTCCATTGCTTGGTTGGAAAATTACTTAAAAACGTTTGAAGGCGCTGTAATTGTAATCTCGCACGACCGTTTATTTTTGGACAATGTAACCAAACGTACTTTGGAAATCAACAACGGTAGAGTGCTCGATTTTCCATATCCCTACACCAAATACAAACAAGTGCGTGCCGAGGAAATTGAACGCATGAACGCTGCTAAAAAACAGCAAGATAAAGAAATTAAGCAAACACAAGAATTGATTGATAAATACCGTGCAAAGGCCAATAAAGCCGCTTTTGCGCAATCGCTTATCAAAAAATTGGAAAAAACCGAACGCATAGAGGTGGACAATGACAATGTTACCAAAATGCACGTAACTTTCCCATTGAGCGTTCAACCTGGAAAATGGGTGTTGGAAATGATTGATATGGGGAAGACTTTTGACCAAAAACTATTGTTCAAAGACATCAACCTAACTGTGGGTAGAGGTGAAAAAATTGCCTTATTGGGACCTAACGGTGTGGGTAAATCCACCTTGTTAAAACGCATCATGGGACAATTAGATGGTGAAGGAACCGTTAACTATGGCCACAATGTAAATATCACCTATTTTGCTCAAAATCAAGCAGAAATGCTCGATAAAACAAAAACAGTTTTTCAAACGGTGGACGATGTTGCCGAAGGTGAAATTCGCAAAAACTTACGCACTATTTTAGGAACTTTTCTTTTTAGTGGCGATGATGTGGAGAAACAAGTGGGCGTTTTATCGGGAGGCGAAAGAACGCGCTTGGCCTTGTGTCAGTTGCTTTTAAGTCCATCCAATTTCCTTATTCTCGATGAGCCTACCAACCATTTGGATATTCAAAGCAAGGAAGTTTTAAAACAAGCACTTAAAAACTACGAAGGTACATTTATTGTGGTGTCGCACGACCGTGAATTTTTGGACGATTTGACCAATAGAATTTGGGACATTGAAGATAAAACATTGAAAATTCACCACTTCGGCGTTAAAGAATTCTTGGAACGAAAAATGAATTTGGCCAATGCAAAAGATAGTTTGAAAAAACCAGCAAAGAAAGAAGAACCAGCGGTGAAGGTGGAAACACCAGTTAATACTGAGTTGGACAGAGAACAACAAAAAGAGCTCAAAAAACAAAAAAATGCGTTGAGCAATAAAATCAATTTTGCAGAAAAAGAAATAGAACGTTTGGAAGCTAAAATTGCAGAGATGGATGTTGTAATGGCCGATTTGGACTACACTGACGAAGCAAAAGCACAAAAAATCCTTGCCGATTATGCACAATTAAAATCGCAACTAGACGAGCAAATGCAGGCATGGGAGGCCGCTTCTGAAGAATTGATGGGATTGTAGTTTATTATTTCCTTGTTGCAATAATACCCACCACCAGCAATTGAATGGCGTGAAAAAGCATGAGTGGCAGTAAAATAATACCAACTGGAAAGGTGCTTGGAAACAATACTTTAGAAAAAACCGTTCCGTGCACCAATGATTTTTTTGTTCCACAAAATTGCGCAACAATCGTATCTTCTCGATTAAAATGCAAGAGTTTGGAAATCAATCCAATCAATCCATACACCAAAAAGAAGGAAAGAATAACAACTAGTGTAACGAGTACAAATGTGGTCCAGCTAACTGTCGAAAAAACATTTTCTTCAAACGATGCTACAAAACTTTTGTAAACAATCAGCAAAATTACCGATTTATCAAACAAAGTGATGGCACGTAAATGTTGTTGTGCAAATGCTCCCCAAAAACGTTGCAATAGTAATCCAAGGCTCACAGGCACCACAATTTCTAACAACAATTTGAGGTAAATGGCACTCATGTCAAACTGTGTTGAAGTTGTTTTTAAGAACAATCCTACCCAAAGTGGAGTAACCAAAATACCAATTAAACCAGAAATACTAGCGTTAAAAATGGCAGCTGGCACGTTTCCTTTTGCCAACGAAGTCATTACCACCGACGAGGATACGGTGGAGGGCAAAGCGGCTAAAAACAAAAATGCAAACCACATAATTTCGTGCGAAGTTCCTTTAAACAAAGGATAGAACGCCACCACCAAAAGCGGATACAATACAAAAGTGGAGAGTTGCACCACCACGTGTAATTTCCAATTAGCCAAACCTGCCTTTATTTTTCGGGCGATAATTTTAGGCCATAAAAGAAAAAAATCAACGAAATACCAACGCTACTAATGGTGTCTAAGGGTAATGCATGTGCTAAAAACGGGAAAAAATAGGCTAAAACTACACTTGCAATGATGGCAAGCACAAAACTATCCAATTTTAACACGTTCATTTAAACCAAACCTTTGCTTGCTAAATATTCTTCTAACGCAACTAAGTCGGTGTACAATACTTCACGAGCTTTGCTCCCTTGGAAAGGACCAATGATGCCCATTCCTTCCAATTGATCCACCAATCGTCCTGCACGGTTGTAGCCTAATTTTAATTTACGTTGCAGCATACTTGCCGAACCTTGTTGTGAAACAACAATGCGCAGCATCAGCAAAAAGAGCATCCAATTCATCCGAATCAAAATCGCCACCTTGTCCATCACCACCTTCACCTGTATATTCTGGCAAGAGCATGGCTTCTGGATAGGCACGTTGTTCACCAATAAAATCACATATTTTTTCAACTTCTGGCGTATCCACAAATCCACATTGCAAACGCACTAAGTCAGAACCCATAGAAATCAACATATCTCCACGACCAATCAACTGGTCGGCACCCGAAGCATCTAAAATGGTGCGAGTCAATTTTAGACAATACTCTAAATGCAATTCGAGCTGGAAGTTGGTTTAATCATACCCGTGATGACATTCACCGATGGACGTTGCGTTGCCACAATTATGAATACTAATCGCACGAGCCAATTGAGCAATACGATAATTGATGTTCTACTTTCCTTGCCTGCCGTCATAATCAAGTCGGCAAACCTGTCAATAAGCACCACAATGTAAGGTAAGTAACGGTGACCATTTTCTGGATTCAAACGGCGTTGGATAAACTTAGCGTTGTATTCTTTGGATGGTTCTACATTGTGCATCTTTTTGAGCAATTCATAACGCGCATCCATTTCAATACACAACGAATTGAGCGTATTGACAACTTTGGAAGTATCGGTAATAATTGCATCGCCTTCAGGAAGTTTCTACAAGAAATGGCGTTCAATTTTATTGTAAAGCGTTAATTCCCATTTTTTAGGATCCACCAACACAAATTTCACTTGAGCTGGATGCTTCTTGTAAAGCAACGACACTAAAATGGCGTTCAATCCAACCGATTTACCTTGCCCTGTATACCAGCCACCAACAAGTGTGGAGTTTTGGTAAGGTCAAACGTAAATGTTTCATTGGTAACGGTTTTTCCAACAACTACCGGCAATTCGGCATCCATGTTTTGGAATTTTCTGATGTAATCAATGCGCGCATGCTCACCATATCGATCATAATAGGAACTTCTATACCAATAGTTCTCCAGGAATAGGCGCAATGATACGAATACCAAGTGCAGATAAACTCAAGGCAATGTCGTCTTCTAAGTTTTTAATTTTTTTTAGAACATGCCGCACACCCGGAGCAGGTACAATTTCGTACAATGTAACGGTTGGACTCACTGTTGCTTTGATTTTATCAATATCAATTTTATAGTTGGCAAGAGTTTCAACAATGCGGTTTTTGTTATCTTCTCTAATTCTGTTTGTTAATTGAAATTCTTTTCCACCATAGTCGTTCAACAATCTAATTGCGGCAACACATAGCTCGATAAATCAAGGGTTGGATCGTATTCTCCAAATTCTTGACGCAATTTATCCAACTGATCTTCGGCAATGGATTCTTCTTCTGGTGCCACATCTACTGAAAAATCATCGTCGCCCTCATTTCAACTTTTGTTGGTGTAACTGGCGGCGGTGGTGGTGGAGTAACGGTGGCTTCTGCTGTGCAAATTTCACTTCAAAACCTTCGTCAATTTCATCATCGGTTAAAATCAGCATCATCTTCTTCTTCATCAAAATGAACAGCTTGCGAAATTTTATCTTCCTTGATTTGATTTTCGTGGATGGCAGTTAATTGCATTGATATCCAAAAATCGGTTGGAGTTACAATCTATTGGCTCTTCATCTAGCCATCACTTTCCTTGTGTTTAAAAAGTGCTAATAATTTAAAAATATCGGTGTTTAAAACCGAAATCATGGCGATGTATAACAAGGCTAAAAATAAGGATAAACTACCAAAACTTCTAAGTGTTAATATAACCATTGGTTTATTTGGTATCCAAAGGCACCACCTAAATAATTAACCCCATTGGCAAAAAAACCAAGAAAAATAGATGACCAAACGATGAATACAAGGGTAATTCCATACGTTTTTAAAATTGTAAAACGCGAATATTGAGTGCTATTTTGAAGCCTGAAATGAAAACAACAAGCAAAAGCCAAAAGAAGAAATTCCAACCAACGGTACATAAAAAAGATGCGACGCCCATGTCTAAATTTCCCTAACCAGTTAGCCACAGGTTCTTCATCTTGGTCAAATAAAAACTCAAAAAGTCCTTATTTACAACTCTGTCTTGACTTTCTTGCCAGTTAAACAAATAAGAAAACAAACGCCAAAAACAAATAAACAGAAAGCAACGCCAGTAAAACGCCAAAACTGTTTTAATTTTTGGACATTAATTTTACTTTTCACGCTCGATTTAGCCTCTTTTTGGAAGCAGTTGCAGCACCTTTTTTTGTTTCTTGCCTTTCCTTTTTTAGTGACTTTAACTTTTATTTCGTTTTCTTCTGCTACTTTATTTCTCTATTCTACGAAATTACTCAAAAGTTAAACGCACAAACAATTGATTTAGTGTACTTACACACCAGAATGTTAATTGATGGCTTTTTCTAAAAACACGCCAAACCAATAGCAATCTTCAAACGAGTTATACAATGGTGCTGGCGCAATACGAATCACGTTGCTCCGCGCCAATCGGCAACTACACCTGTTCTGAAAGGCATCAAACAACGCTTTTCCTTTGCCATGAACTGAAATAGATAACTGTGCACCACGTTCTTTTGGTGAACTTGGCGTAATGGATTTCAAACGTAATCTTTTCCTTATTGCGCTCCGATACATCGTTGATTACAATTTAAGAAAGCCGTCATTTCATCGCGTTTTTCTTCCAATGGCTTCCATTCCAGCTTGATCAAAAATATCCAATGACGCCAAGTGTGCTGCCATTCCCCAACCGGAGCATTGCTCAATTGCCAACCTTCAGCTCCTTTGATTGGGTTGAAACCTGGTTCCATCTGAAACGTGTTGCTTTGTCATATCCCCACCACCCTGCAAACGTGGCAATTCTGTATTGTATTCATGGCGTTGGTGCACAAACAAACCTTCGAAAACACTGCCCGGCGATGAATTCAAATATTTGTGAAACTTAGCACCATGCTGCAAAATCCACGTTCCATTCGTGCAATTTCAAGTTGATGTTGCCCGGCAGCATGTGCCAAATCCTAACCAACAATGGCCTGATGCGGGAATGCCCCGCAGCCGTGATTTTTTCCATGTCAAATAACTGCCCCGTGTAATAGTTAACGCCACCAATCATGATGAGAGCAATTTCATCGCTGTTATCAAATGGCTGTTAAAATATCTTCTTCACGAATTAAATGTTCTCCAACTCGAGGGGCTACTTCAATTAAATGTTCATCCACCGAAAGTCCGTGAAATTGCAATTGCGATTCCAACGCATAACGATCACTTGGAAATGATTTGGCTTCGCACAAAATTTTAGTTCTTTTTCCTTTAGGTTGAAAAAAAGAAACCATCAATAAATGCAAATTAGTTGTCAATGAGTGCGTTACAACAACTTCGGATGGCAAAGCACCAACAATTTTGGCTGTTTTTTCGGTTAATAATTCGTGGTAGGAAAACCATGGGTTTTTTCCCATAAAATGTCCTTCAACACCATATTTTGCCCAAGTATCCAACTCGGTTTGAATGTATTCGCGTGTTGCTTTTGGTTGTAACCCCAAAGAGTTCCCGGTAAAATATTTCACCTCTTTATCGTGAAAAGTTGGAAACAAAAATTGATTTCTAAAAGTTGCCAATGCATCGTTTTTATCGCATTGTTGTGCGTATGCTAGTGTGTTTTCCATCGTTGTTTTTTGAAAATAAAAAAGTCCGCCTCTATTGAAACGGACTCTAAATATACTTGAATTATTTATTTTTTAATGAACTGCAAAGTTTTATTTGTTGTTTCTGTACTTAAGTTTACAAAATACATTCCTGCAGAAAATTCAGAGTTATCCAATTTAATTTGATTTTCTCCAGCATTTCCATTCAAAATAGTAGATTTCAATTCTTTTCCAGAAATATCCAAGACTTTAACTGTAACTTTTTGAGCTGTATTTAATCCAAACGTCAAGTTAACTTCTCCATCATTTGGATTCGGATACAAAGCAATGTTACTCAAAGCATCTTGACTTTCAACACTTGCATTGTTAAGCGTGATGTTAATATCGTCCAAATAAATATTATTTCCACCATTACCTTCAAAAACAAAACGGTAACGGAAATTTGGAGTTAAGAATTGGTTGTAAGCAATACTATTAAACTCAATCGTTGTTTCCTTCCAATCTGCTGCGGTTGGTGTCCAAGCTGAAGAAGAAGTTGCCGTTGACATTGAACTGGAGCTCATTGGTTTTCTCAACGACCAAGTTTCTCCACAATCTCCTGAGAAATACACTTTTAAGTATTCAATGTTATTTGCTGCTTTTTTACGGTATGCATATTTGAAAGAGAATGTTACATTGTTGATTGAACCATTTGACAAATCAATTGCATTTGAAATCAATTCATCTACATTTGAGCCTGTTTGTGAGAAGTTGTTTAATTTGATAGACTTACTACCTGAACTTGCTGCTGTTGTTGTGATATCAAAGCCAGCGTTATTACCTAGATTTTCAATAAACAATTTTCCTTGCGTAGTTGCTTGTGCAATGTTTGTATATCCTTCAAAACCTTCAAAATATGGCAAAGCAGAACCCGGTTGCATTACAACAATATATCCTGTTTTAGTTTCTGATGGGTTACTTCCACCTCTTGTTGCAGTTAACGTTACGTTATATACACCAGGTGTATTGTAAACTACAGAAGGATTTTGATCTGTAGATGTTGCAGGTGTTCCTCCTTGAAATTGCCAACTCCAGCTAGCTACTGGTAAATTGTAGCTCATATCTGTAAAATTAACAGTTTGTCCAACACAAACCACTCTCTTATCTGCCGAAAAATCTGCTTTACACAAAGGTGGGTTTGCAACTGCCCCCACTGCGTTCAAATTGGCTGTTGTCCAAATGTTATTTCTACCTCCAGTTGAACCTACAATTGCTGCACGCATTCTTGTTACTTGTCCAGGAGTAAACATTTTAGAACAATACGAATAATCCATATAATTTTCGTAATTCTCTACAATACTAGCATTACAAACTTTAGCATTTGCTTCTGACGGGCAAAAAGTAAAACCTTTTGTAATAGGTGTGTCACTTACTTGGTCGTCACCACAAGCTTCGCCAGGATTGTTGTTATCACCCCAAACATGCGATAAATTTAACCAGTGACCAACTTCGTGTGTTAAAGCTCTACTTGTTGAAGCATTCCCTGTTCCAATGCTACCAACATAAGTACTTAAAATAAAAATAGAATTTAAAGATGTTCCCCCATTATTTGGATACATGGTGTAACCTGCAGCACCTCCAATATTTTTTGCTACAACTACGTTCAAATATTTATTATGTGGCCATGTACCTTGATAAACATCATTTCCAGCAAAAATAGCATTCAATTGTTGAGCACCTCCATTGTAACCTCCTGGATCAACAGTTAAAGAAGAAACTGTTCTTGTAATCCCTTTAAAACAAGTACCATTAGGAGCAATTGTAGCTAACTTAAACTCAATACTCACATCTGCTGGCATTCCCGTAAAATTTGCATTTACATTATTTGCATCAGCGTTCAATCTACGGTAATCTCTATTCAAAATAGCAACTTGATCATAAATTTGTTCATCCGAAATATTTTCAGTTCCTCCATTATGGATAATATGAAAAACAACTGGAATAGTATAGACCTGATCATCTTTTTCAGGCTGATAATTTTTCAACGCTGCATTTAATTCAGCTTGACCTTGCATGATTGTATTGTACAATTCAGGATTGGATGTCTTGTACTCATTCAACAATTTATGTTGGTGACAGTACTCCACACTTTCACCTTGACGTGCATTTTGTGGATTAAACGATTGCCCCATCGCAAGTGATGAGAACAACAACGTAGTTAATCCGATGTAAATTTTTTTCATTGGGTTTATAGTTTTGTTTTTAATAGTTTTAATCAAAAAGTGCTCACAATTTACGAATAAACATTGAGTTGGAAAAATAATTAATACAAATGAATGGCGATTTTATTACATTTTAAACACATTAATTCCCCAAACAAATGAATTTCAACACATTTTAAATGGAAATATCGCGCAATGAATAAATAATTTCACCAGTATAATTTTTTGCTAAAAGCACCATCATTTTTTGAACTACAATTGCTGGTGAATACAACTCGTTTTGAGCATGATAGGTTTTAAATTTAGAAACAGATGAAAAGCTTTGTTCATTGGATGAGCGCATTTTTAATTGCATGGGTGTATCCACAACTCCTGGAGCCACACTATACACTTTAATTGCTCTTTTACGTTCCGTTTCTTCTAGATAAATTGTTCTTGAAAACAAATCCAACGCCGCTTTGGAAGCGCAATAACTAGCGCACGAGGGCAATGGATTTTTACCAGCTCCAGAACTAATATTGATAATAGTAAGCGGGAAATGAATTGGAAAATGTTGCAAAACAAACTGACACAACAACATCGGTGCAATGGCATTTACTTGCATCACTTCTTGAATGTCTGAAATATTTTGCTCACTGATGCGCTCCACATTTCCAATCACTCCAGCATTGTTGATTAACAAAATTTCTTGACTTTTTTCAATTAGTGGCTTTAAGAATTGAAAATCCAACGGTTGCAAAAAATCGCACGGAAAAAAAGTATAGTTATCATGCTGAATGTCATTTTTGCGCCCCAAGCCAATTACTTTTTCACCTGCTGCTAAATAATGTTCCACAAAAGCACGCCCTATCCCCGAAGAAACACCTGTTATGATGATGATTTTATTCATACCTTGCAAGATATAAAAAAAGAGGTTATCCAACACAAAGTAGATAACCTCTCACTAATTTTTTATGGATTAATTCAATGCCTGTTCTAAATCAGCAATTAAATCTTCTGCATCTTCCACACCAACACTTAAACGAATCAACGTGTCAACAACACCTGTTTTTTCACGCTCTTCTTTTGGAATAGAAGCATGGGTCATTGTTGCTGGATGTCCAATTAAAGATTCTACACCACCCAACGATTCTGCCAATGCAAAGATTTTGACGTTTTTCACCAATTTCAATGCATCTTCCAACACATTTCCTTTGAGTGTAAACGACACCATACCGCCAAATCCACGCATTTGTTTTTTAGCAATTGCATGGTTAGGATGTGTTTCAAATCCTGGCCAATATACTTTATCCACTTTAGGATGACTTGCCAAGAAACGCGCAACTTTTTCACCATTTTCACAGTGGCGTTGCAAACGTAAATGCAAGGTTTTAATTCCACGTAATACTAAAAATGAATCCATAGGAGCGGTAACAGCACCCGATGAATTTTGAATACGATACATTTCTGCTGCCAATTTATCGTCGTTGCAAATCAATGCTCCCATTACCACATCCGAGTGACCACCCAAATATTTGGTAACAGAGTGCATTACGATGTCGGCTCCTAAATCCAACGGATTTTGCAAATAAGGTGAAGCAAATGTGTTGTCAACCCCCAACATCACGCCGTGTTTTTTAGAAATTTGAGCAACCGCCTCAATGTCAATAATATTCAACATGGGATTGGTTGGTGTTTCTACCCAAATTAATTTGGTATTGCTGTTCACTTTTTCTTCAATTGCAGCAACATTGGTCATGTCCACAAAATGAAAAACAATGCCGTATTTTGCAAAAATTGTGTTGAACAAACGATACGTTCCACCATATAAATCGTTGGTAGAAATTACCTCATCACCTGGGTTCAACATTTTGATTACACAATCAATAGCTGCTAATCCAGAACCAAAACATGCTCCGTGTTTTCCATTTTCAATGGCTGCCAAACTTTTTCTAAAGCATGACGCGTAGGGTTCAACGTACGTGAATACTCATATCCTTTGTGGTTTCCAACACCATCTTGCACATAGGTAGATGTTTGAAAAATTGGCGTCATAATGGCACCTGTTGATTCATCTGGCTTTACACCCGCATGTTGCTTTTGTTCCGAATTTCATATTTTTCTATTTTGCAGAATTTTAAATCTAAATTGAAGCCCAAAGATAAACTTATTTTACAGTTTACAAATTGAATTACACGTTAAATTAATTGGCTATTTTTACTTTAAAACCATAATCCAACTGTAACGAATCTAGGTTGGGAACAACTGGTTTTATTTGTCCACGTCCATTGGATTTTAATGTTTGCGTGTAATTGCTATTGATCTTAGAATTGGTGCGAGTGCTGTAAAATTCTATCGTATAATTGGTTTTCTTTTTCAACCCTGTAACAACAAAAGTGGGGTTATTTTGCAATCCTTTGGTATAAAACTGAATGCCACCCACATCGGTGTATTTGTCTTTTAATTTTTCTTCCTGATAATTGGCTTTTAAAGGTGGAATGACATAGCCATCTTCCATTTGACACGCAAACTGCAAACTATCGCGTGCAATCAATTGTTGCATACACGAATTGATGGTAAAACTATTGCGCCAATATGCTGTTGCATTGTGCAGCCAACCAATCGCTCGTTCTTGATTTTCACTTGTCAGATAAAAAGCTTCTAAGGTTGCTTTGGTAACTGCATTTTTATCTTTCCAACGTTGTGGAACGTAGTTCATCTTACGAAAATCTTCGTTTTGAAGAAAGGTTGCTAGTTCTTTGTATTGCATGTAAAATCCAAAATCGTGCAAGCCTCTATCCCACCACCAGTGCATTCCAATTGCCGGACTTCCAGAAAAAGCCGATGACCACGTATTGTTATGAAAATCAATGTCGATGCAACAATAGGTTTGTAAATAATTATCAGTTACCCCAATTTCTTCCATAAACACGGGTTTTTTATGCAAATCCCACAAACGATTGAGCATATTGGTTCTGTCCCAATTGGCATCTTTTTTCATTTTATAGCTATGAAAACCTATGACATCCAAATAGTTAAACATTCCTTTTTCGGGTGTTTTAAATTCCAAATTATCAATAGCCGCATAGGTATTCAACGTCATGATGCGTCTGTTGTTCAACGAATCTTTGATGTATGAAAACTGTTTTTTGTTCCAATCGGTAAAAATAGTTAACGCCTCTTCAAACGTTTTTGCTTCGGTGTCGCGCATAGGTTTGATGTAATTATCCACTTCCGAATAGCCGTAAAATGCAAAACTAGGATTGTAGCCCCAACGTGCTAAAATATAGCGCAAACAGTATTTTTGCCATTGGTCTGCCGTTGCATGGGTAAAATAGGAGCTAAAATTGGGCAAATCAAACCCTTTTCTGTAAGAATTATCTTTCCAGTTATCGGGCCAACTGCCATAATTTAATTCCACATGGTGACGAAATAAAATGAAATATAAACCCAACGAAAAAGCAGAATCCATCAATTGGTCATACTCCCACATTTCTGCCATTTTTGAGGAATAATTGTCGTATTCATTCCAATCAGGAAGTGCATTTTGTGAACTCAACTCTAAGCGAAAGAAATTGCCTCCATAAGATGCTAATTCATTGAGCCATTTTAAATGTCGCTCACTGCTTTGAGGGGTCAAACGCACATAGTCGGAATGGGTAATGTTGTGCCCAATTCCAAAAAATGTTTCCCCTGTTTCGTGGTAAAATAAGTAGCGGTCTTGGTTATTGCCGGTATAACTTCTTTCAAGATAACCTTTGTGATTACTTTTAATGGTATTGAATGAAAAATGGGTGGATTTTGCAACCTCTTGCCCTCTGACTTTTAATTGAACAGCCAGCTGCCAATTGCCAATTTCATCGGGCGAAAAACGAATACGCCACGGATAAGATGTTGTGTCGTTTGCCCACGTATTGGAGCGCATGTCTCTTTTGTAGGGTTGGTAATAAAATCCATAAACGGTTTCTTTTTTTCCAGAAGGAGCTGTAAACACACATTCTAAAGAAACATCGGAAGGGTTGAACGGATTTAAGCCTTTTCCTCGTTTTTGTAAGAAACTAACCAATTGCGTTACAACCGACGATGGAAGTTGCGCCCCAATTCCAGCTTTGTGGTATTTTTTTACTTCGCAAGGAATATCCCTAGAGGCATACCATGCAAGTTGAAGCGATTTTCTATCGTTGGTTTCTGTCATTTTGTGAGGCACAATATCTTGCCCCCAAAAGCTATCCAATGAATGAATAAAAGGCTTAAAAAAACACAATTTTTCATAGTTCAAACGTTGTTGTTAGTCTAACAAAGTTAACTAATTAATTGAGTTTCTGTTCTTCAATGCTTCGTTTAATATTTTTTGAATTTCGGTGCGTGTTCCCATAGAAATCAACTTTTTTGTTTCGGCACTTGGATACACTCGTTCGATAAAAACACGTAATTCAAACCATTTTAGGAGTCATCCCACGCCCAAGGTACCTGTAAATCCAGAGTGACCAAAACTTTCAAACGAAACCGATTCATCGCAGGTTCCACCGCCGCTACCCAACAAAGGTTTGTCAAACCCAGCTCCTCGTCGGTTGCCTTTAAATTGAGGACGTGTATATTCTGCAATAACTTGAGGATTAATTAATTGAACACCACCGTAATAACCTTTGTTTAAAAACAATTGCATGATGGCTGCTAATTCTGTTGCGTTGGAAAACAATCCGGCGTGACCACCAACACCTCCCAACATGGCTGCTCCTGGGTCGTGCACAAATCCTCGAACAACTTGCTTGCGGTACAGTTTATCGTCTTCGGTTGGAGCAATTTTTTTCAAATCAACCGATTGATACGGATTAAACAACGTGTGATGCAAGCCCATTTTTGCATAAATCTCATCGTTTAGAAATTGAGAAAACTCTTTTGTTGGATTCTTGTTCAACAATTAATTTTACAAAATAATAGCTCAAATCACTGTACAAATATTTTTTCGTTCCTAATTCACCTTTCAAAATATACCTGCGAATAGAATCACCATACGCTTCTTTGATGTAAATATTATCTGCCAATTGTACATATCCTTTTTGCGGTTGAGTAGCATAACATTTCGGGTCTAGTTTACCAATCAATAATGGTTTTTCTTATAAAATGGTATCCACAACTGTAATCCTGCCTGATGTGCTAAGTATTCGCGCATTTTTATAGCTCCCATTGGATAATCACCGGTGATGGTTGGTAAATATTCTTTGAGCGTTTTATCTAATAATTTCCCTTCCGATTGCAATTTCATCAAAGCCGTTGTTGATGCAGCAATTTTGGTTATGGAAGCAATACTCATAAATATCATCATTTTCTACCAATTGATTGTCGTACATTTGTGTTCCATAGCTTTTTCTGAAAAATATTTTTCAAAAATTCACGGCAGCAACAATTTGACAACCTGAAACGATTTCACTTGAATGGCATTTTCAACCAACGCATCAATTTTTTTGAGATAGGTTGGACTAACACCCACTTCTTCGGGTTGTGAAAAATTAAGGCGACCATTGGTTTGGGTTGCAATGCCCATTCCTTTTTTATATTGTTCGCTTGCATTGGTGTGCAATTTCCCAACAAATGGAATGGCTCCAAAAAGTTGTTGTGCCACTCTGTTTTGCACAAATTTGTTGTTTTCATAAGCTACAACAATGGATTGAAATGCATCTAGTTCCAACGGCTGACCTAAAATCAACGGATTGCCAAAAAAGACAATTGTATTTTTAGTGGAACTTGTTAGTTGTTTTAAAAACGCATTGAAATTAGTAGGAATGCCGTAGTTGTCTTTCGGACGAACCGTTGAAGCGTGCACCGTTACTATGACTTTGTCAAAATCAGAAGTAGATAAATGAACCCCTTTTTCAATTGCTTCAAAAGAAAATTCTTTACGAGTGATGGGTGCGTATTCATCCGTTACACTTAAAAACTCATGCGGTTTGTCGCCAATTGCAATGTGAAGGATTTTTTTACTCAAATCGCCAAATGGCAAATTATTGTGCTCGTTTTTTAGTAAAACTGTACTTTTCTCAAAAAGTTGATTTCTTGCCCAATCTTGTTCTCCTTGGGTAAATGAGTGACCTTTAACTGGTTTGATGAAACTTTTTTCTTTCAATTGAAGAATTTTCAAACAGCGTTCATTGATTTCTTTTAATGAAATATCGCCTTTTTCCACTTTTGCTTTGATGGCCTGAATGGAAGCACCAACATTGTTGGAATACAACAAAATATCGCATCCTGCTTCAAATGCTTTAACGGCCACCTCCACTTCACCGTATTTATCAGAAACTGCTTTCATGTTCAATGCGTCCGAAATAACCAAGCCTTTAAAGCCCAATTTTCCTTTCAAATAATCTTTGATTACAATTTTAGACAAACTACTAGGTGTGCCACTTGGGTCTATGGACGGAACGTTTAAATGTCCAACCATTACTGAAGTTGCACCAGCTTTGATGCCTTCTCTAAACGGCAACCAATCCTCGTTAGTTAATTGCTCCACCGTTTTTTTCACCGTTGGCAACTCCAAATGCGAATCTTTATCCGTATCTCCGTGTCCCGGAAAATGTTTGATTGAACTATAAACCCCACTTGCTTCAAAACCTCTAACAAAAGCAGCTACTTGCTTGCCAACTTCTGCTGGGTTATCGCCAAAAGCTCTAAAACCAATAACAGGATTTTTGGGATTGGAATTTACATCGGCAACGGGACTAAAATTAAATTGAAAGCCCAATTCGGCACATTCATAAGCCATCATCTTGGCAATTTTTTCAGACAAAGCCAAATCATTAGCTGCACCAACTGTATAGGCATACGGAAAACGTGCTTCGCCTTTCATACGCATACTCACGCCCCATTCTGCGTCTAAACCATAGAATAATGGAATATTGGATGAAGCCTTTTGTAATTTTCCAGCATATTTTATGTAATTTTCTTTGTTTTCTGGAAACCAAATTACGCCACCAATTTCATTTTTGGCTATAAGTTGCTCAATTTCTGCTATATGTGCATCGCCTTTTGCTGGATAGGCCGCCACCATGAAAAATTGCGCAATTTTTTGCTCCAACGAAAGGGTTGCCAACTTTTTGATCGGCCCACGTGGTTGTTTCATTGTTACTCTTTTTGCTATTCTTAAGAAATGAAAATAGCAGCGGAATACTAAAAAGCAGTGCTACTATTACTACAAAATGTTTGTGTTTTTCATCGAAAATAAGGTGTGGAGTTATTCTTCTTGGTGGTATCGTAAATACATAAAATGTTCATATTTTCCTTTTATGAATTCAATTAATTCCCACTCAGTTGCCGTACGTAAGAAATCAGGATCCATATTTAGGAACTGAATAAAATCGTCAAATTCATCTTCGGTAAGTTTCACAACATCGTATGCCACATAGGTACGCAATAAATCTTTAACGATATCGCGTTTATTGTCTTGAAATTTCCATTCTTCCACCTTCCGTTTGTTGCGTTCTGTTCTAGAAAATGCTTGATACAAAGCAGTAATCGGACTCTGAATAACTTCCAATCCTTTTACGGTGCGGGTTTCTACCATTACCAATGCTTCACGTTCTTCTTTTATCTGCACCAATGTTTTTACTGGACGCACCACAACTTCTTCAAATTCATGCGGTTTTCCAATGATAGGAAAATCCTTTGTAAAACGGCAATTTTCATCTGCTTTAATAACCACATGAATTAAGTCATAGCCTTTAATAGAAATTGTAACAGAATCGCCATTATTTACATAAACAGAAAAATGACCATTGGGTTGACCAAAAACTCCTTTTCCTGTGTTGCGGTTAACAATCATCATGTTGTAAAACGATTGGGGTCGCAAGGTGTCAAACACTTTTCCTTTAAACAAAACCGATTCACATTGTGAAAACGCAATGGAGAATAAAAAACAACTGAAAAAAGTTAAAAAATACCGCATAGTTTTGGATGTAACAACAAAATAACAAAAAAGATACCAGACTATTTATTTAAAAAATGTTATTTTATTTTTTTTGTGGCATAACTTTTGACAACTTTGTCAAAAAATAAAATAAAAATGAAAAAGTTTAATTTTTTTGGCTTATTGCTTACACTTGTTTTAGCAGTAGGATGTGGAACTAAGAAAAACAGTGCAACAACAGGAGATAATTCAATGAACGCATTAGATTGGGAAGGTGTTTACATCATGGAGCAGCAAAATGATTTGCCAGAAATCCAACTAACGTTAAAATCGAACAATACCTATCAAATAATTGTTTCAAATTGGAATAAGCAACCAGATAATACTTATTTTGAAGGGAAATTTACATGGGATAAAACGGGAGGTTTCATTCAAATGGACCAATTAATTTCAAACATCAATACTTCAAAATTAAAAGTAGGAGAGAATGTTTTATGGGCAAAAGATGGTAGCACTGAAAATATAAAGTTTATAAAAATGGATGTTAACCCAGCGTTAACAGAAAAATACTGGAAATTAGTTGCTGTAAACGACATCAAAATTACCAATAAAGATTTCATTGAAACCGAACCGCATATTATGTTTAAATCAGAATTTAATCATGTTAGAGGAAACGATGGTTGCAATCAATTTCAAGGAGGATTTGAAATTAACGGAAATAAAATCACTTTTGGAAGAATGCTCTCCACTTTAAAAGCTTGTCCAGATGTGTTTGCTTCTACCGAATTCCGTAAGCTGTTGAGTGAAGAAATTACATTTGAAGTTAAAAACGATAAGTTGACTTTAAAAACAAAAAACGACACCTTCCAATTTGAAGCCGTTTATTTTTAAATAATAATTACAATAAAATGATTCTAAAAGCTATTCTTCGGGATAGCTTTTTTCATGTTAATTAGTTTTATAATATTTTAAAAGTGATAAATATTTAACAAATTATATGATATTTAATATATTATGTGTAAATATGCAACCACATTTATCAATTTAGCGTTCACCTACTACTCAAAATATAACAAACTAACATTTTTCATTCATTATGAAACTAAAAAAAATTACAATTCTACTTGTTGTTGTCACAACCATAACTACTGGTTATTCGCAAATGACGGCGACGTTCAACAAAACAATTAATACTATTTGCAATGGGAGTGGCTGTGATTACAATGGACCAAGTATTTTAATTAACGAAATTCAAGTTGCACCCAATAATGGTGATGGATCTTTATCTGGAAATCAATCAGATGGTATTCCACCATTAGTTCCACCAGTTGCAGCTGCTGGAGAATGGATAGAACTGTACAATCCAAATATTTGTGAACCTGTTGATATTTCGTGTTATTATTTGGGAAATGCTGCCAATGATCCTTCTGGACCGTATGGTGGTGGGTTTCAACTTCCTGCCAATACGATTGTTCCTCCAGGTGGGTTTTGTGTTGTAAGAGGTGCTAATGCACCAGCTGTTCCAACTAATTTATTGGTTGCTAATGGAGGAAATACTGTTGAGGTAATTGTGCCTGTTAGCATTACAGGTAATGGAGTTTGTGTTGGAAGTGGTGGGCACCGTTTATGGTTTCCTAATGCTGGTGGTTGGTTTGCTTTTTATGATAGAAACGGACAAGTACAAGATGCTATTAGCTGGGGAGATGCTGCAGGAAGCGCAGGTTTACCTTGTATTCCCACAAGTACAGGTTGTAATACAGGTGTGACTTCTTTAGCAAGCTACACGAATATTCCTGCAAATAGAAAACAAAATATTTATAGTAGCGCCGTGCCAAAAGATGATTTAACAATTAGAAGAATGCCAGATGGAGGGGCTTGGGCAACTGATGTAAAAGCTCCTGCAACGTATGGAACTTGCAACGACGTTTGTGCTACACTCGGAACATCGTCATGTGATGCTACTGCTACAATTAACGTAAGCGGAGGAAATGCGCCGTATAGCTACCTTTGGAACGACTCAGAAGCGCAACTTACACAAACTGCTACAGGATTGTGTGCGGGAACATACAACGTAACTGTTACCGATGCAAACAATGCTACCCAAACATTTACTGTTACCATTGAAAATTATGTTCCAACTGTAACTTTTGCCCCTCAAACAAGTGTTTGTAATGAAGGACAAACAGTAGCTTTATCCAATTACTCACCTACTCCAACAAGTGGACAAACGGGTGTGTTTACTGGAACTGGTGTAAGTGGCACATCTTTCAACGTTGCAACTGCTGGAAATGGTACTTTCCCTATCATCTATACTTTTACCGATGAAAATGGGTGTGAAAATGCCGATACTTCATCCATTACTGTCAATCCAAAGCCAGTGCCAACAATTTCTGGTGTTGACCCAACGTATTGCTTGTCTAACACAACAGTTACGCCTACGTTGTCACCTGCTGGTGGCACCTTATCTGGACCTGGAGTAACTGGAAATACCATCAATATTTTTAATGCCGGACCGGGAACACATACCATTAAATATGTTGTAACCAACCAATTTGGATGTAGTGATTCAACAACTGTTTCTTTTACAGTTACCACAACAACGCCTCCAACTTTTTCTGTACAAAATGAAATTTGTTTAGGAGCAGCACCTATTGCTTTGATTGGAACTCCAGCTGGTGGAACATTTAACGTAGGAACACAAACCATCACACAATTTGACCCTGCACAGTTTGGTTTAGGACAACACGTGATTACCTACACCATCACCGATCCTAACAACCCAGGGTGTTTGGCACAAGCTTCGGATACAATTAAAGTTATAAATGGTGGAACGATTACAACCAATACACCAACCTATTTTTGCTTCAATTCACCAGATTATAACGTAGTTATGAATCCAGCTGGTGGAACTTTAACAGGTTCCCTCATTTCTGGAAATACATTGCAAGTTGCAAATGCTACGCCTGGTGCTTATTCGTTTACCTACGATTACACAAGTGCGCAAGGTTGTCATAGTAGCTACACACACAACTTTACCATCGGAAGTGAATTGACTGTTCAATTTCAAGCAAGTGTAGATTGTTTTCAAACGGTAACATTAACGGCAACACCAGCAAATTATGCTTCATACAATTGGTTGGATGGAACAACAGCTATTGGAACTGGAAATCCATTGGTGTACACCGCCCAAACAGCTGGAGATCATACTTATGCTTTGACTGCTGCAGATGCAAACGGTTGTCAAGCAACTACAAGTGCAATTGTTAACGTGCCTACAGGTGTGACAGCAGAAAACTTCAACATTCCAAACATCATCACACCTAATGGGGATGGAGTAAACGATTTCGTTGTCTTTCCTTTAATGGATTTAGAATGCATTAATTACAAAGTAACTTTTGTTAACCGTTGGGGACATCCAATCTTTGAAGCTTCTAAGGATAATCTATTTTCTATGGAAAAGATAAAAGGAACAGAACTTTCGGATGGGGTATATTTCTACAAAATCGTTTCGGATGATTTCAATTGCAAAGAAGAGCCCTACAAATCAAAATGCCATGGTTTTATAACCATACAGAAATAAAAATACAATTCTTACCAAAAAAAAGAGGTTGAACTGCAAAATTCAACCTCTTTTCGTTTATATAAAAACGTAAATTATTTCATCCATTTCAAAGTTCAAGCCATAAAACAGAATAAACAGGCCACTAGCCAATAATGAGAATATTACCATAATATTCGGCAACAACGATGGCGTTACAAACAAATAAATTTGCACAGAAGCTAAAAAACTGTAGATGATGTAGCCGTGAAATCTATTTTCTACCTTTCAACATCATGATAACAGCTGCAAGTCCAATGATTAAAATAACGGTGCTCGACAATAAATTCATTGTATGATTGACATTTATAGATTCTACCATATTCATAGCACTTTGAATCAAGTCTTCTGCCCATACCACACCTGTATCTTGCACCGTACTTAAGCTTTTTGCCATTTCCAAACGGTAGGCTTCCATTCCTTCTTCCGTTAATGGTCCGCTTAAAAACGAAGTTATATTTTAGCGAATCAACGACCAGCTGATGTTTACCAAACTGAGTATTCCAACTACCGTTAAAAAACAGGTCTTCTGTCTCTTTCCTCGTCACTGTCTAAAAAGTCATTCATAATTAGTTTATATTTAGTGTTTAACAAATTGTTTACTTACTTCAAAAGTGGATGGAAATAGGTGTCAGTATCAATAAAAGGTACCACTTTGCGGTATTCTTGATGCAATTGTTCGATGATTGAAGAACTTTTCAACGGACGTCTAAACTCCAGCCCTTGTGCGGCATTGATTAACTCAATTCCTTGAATCAAGATGTAATTTTCAATAACACGGTACAATTTGGTAGCCGCATTTGCTCCCATCGATACGTGGTCTTCTTGTCCGTTAGAGGAGTCAATCGTATCTACACTTGCAGAGTGTGCACAATTGCTTGTTTTTGGCTAACAATAGAAGCACAAGTATATTGAGGAATCATAAATCCAGAATTTAAGCTGGATTTAGCAACCAAAAATACTGTAATCCTCTTGTTCCTGAAATCAATTTATACACACGACGTTCAGAAATACTTCCCATTTCTGCAATGGCAATAGCCATAAAATCCATTGTTAATGCCAATGGTTATTACTGGAAATTTCCTGCAAAACCACTTCGTCATCTTCTGGAAAAACGGTTGGATTATCCGTTACAGCATTAATTTCACGTTCTGATTTTGGCACAATGTTTAAACGTATCCAACGATGCTCCATGCTTGCGCAGGATGCAAGCGGAACGAATAAGGATCTTGCATGTTCTTTGTGGCGAGCAATCAACTGGCTTCCATCCAAAATAGAACGGAATTGATTAGCAGTTCTATTTACCCTTTTGATTACGGTGAATTCACATTATCGTTGAAAGGGTTTAAACGACCATCGTAAGCTTCTAATGACATGGCTCCAATTAAATTGAATTGATGCCACAATTTGAAACAATTGGCAACTGCATACGACATAAATATAAATTGGGTACCGTTCAACATAAAGGCTAGCCCTTCCTTTTGATTGCAAAACAATGGGTTGTAAATTCAATTCTCCATAAACGTCACTTGTTGGACGAATGGTTCCATTATGCAATACTTCGCTTCGCCTAAAAGAGGCAAACACAAATGAGCCAATGGTGCCAAATCGCCAGATGCTCCCAAGCTACCTTGTTGGTAAACAACGGGCAAAATATTGTTATTGAAAAAATAGATTAAACGCTCAACGGTTTGCACTTGCACACCCGATTTTCCATGCGACAAGCCCAATACTTTTAGCAACAACATGCGTTTTACAATCTCAAACGGTACCATTTCTCCCATACCACAAGCATGTGAGCGCACCAAATTGGATTGTAAAGTTGACAAATCTTCTTTAGAAACGGCAGTGTTGCACAACGAACCAAATCCGGTATTTACTCCGTAAATAAGTTCGGTTGAGCTTTCCACTTTTTTATCCAAGAAATCACGGCATTTTTGAATTTCTTGCTTTGTTGCTTCGTCTAATTGTAGGTGAGATGGTGTATTTAAAATTGCTTCTAACTCTTCTAAACGCAACCACTTTCTATCGATGATTATTGTGTTCATTTCAAATGATTTGTAATTAATTCTTCTGCTGTCAAATTTGTTTTTGTTCACCAGAAGTCATGTTTTTCAAAGTAATAGTTTTTGTTTCCAATTCAAGCTTCTCCAATTAATGCAACATATTCTGCATGGGTATCGTTGGCATATTTCATTTGTTTTTGCAATTTAGCAGCTGTTGGATAAATGTCGCACGTTATGTTTTCATTTCTTAATTGATGTGCCAATTGCATACAATAAGCTTGTTCGTTTTCTCCAAAATTGATAAACAACACTTTTACACCTTTTGTAAGAGTTGCTGGGAAAAGGTTCAATTCATTGAGTACATCATAAATTCTGTCGGCACCAAAAGAAATACCAACCCCCGACATTCCGCTCATTCCAAACAAACCTGTTAAATCGTCCTTAAAAGCGTCACCACCACAAATACTTCATTTGCACCGTTAGCTTTTACTTCAAAAATAGTCCGGTGTAGTAGTTTAATCACGGGCGTGTTACATCAAATTCTAATTTTGCACGTTTTAACTGCGAAACATTTACAACATTTAAAACAAATTTAAGTTCTTGAATTCCTTTTTAAACCTATTTCGCTTGTTGCCAAATAACGTTCCATTTGGGTTAAAATTTCTTCATTAGAACCCGACATTTCAAACAGCGGTTTTATTTTTTCAATGGCAGCATTGCTAATATTTTTTTCTTGCAATTCTTTTCACCACCATCAACACCAATTTTATCCAATTTATCGATGGCTACGGTGATGGTAACAATCTTATCCAGCTTCGCCACATACTTCCGGCAATTCCCGACAAAATTTTACGGTTATTGATTTTAATTGAAAAATCGGGCAATCCTAAATTGGTCAACACCTCATCAAACATCAAAACAAAATCAACCTCATAAATCAAAGAATCACTACCAACCACATCGGCATCGCATTGAAAAAATTCTTGGTAGCGACCGTGTTGAGAGGACGATCAGCACGCCAAACCGGTTGAATTTGATAGCGTTTAAATGGAAACGACAACTCATTTTGGTGTTGCACCACAAAACGCGCAAAAGGAACCGTTAAATCGTAACGCAATGATTTTTCAGCCAAAGAATTGGCAAAACGGGGTAAATTATCGTTTTTTCAAAGCGTCTAAATCCACTTTTTTCATTTTTTCACCCGAATTGAGTATTCTAAAAATTAGGCGGTCACCTTCTTCGCCATATTTCCCCAATAAAGTGGATGATAATTCAAACGAAGGCGTTTCAATTGGAGCAAATCCATATTTTTTATAAACTTCTTTAATGGTGTTGAACAAGTAGTTTCTTCGTGCTACTTCTATCGGTAAAAAATCTCTTGTTCCCTTTGGAATGGATGGTTTTTGAGCCATTGAATTTATTTTTCTACAAAACTACAAAAAAAGCGCAAATACCCGTTTTTACTGAAATTTATTAATCGTTTAATTTACAATTGTGTTACGTTAAAAAAACATTTATTAACATGCTATTGTTGAAAAATATAACTTTTAACAAAAAAATCAACTTTTTTTTAGATAATTAGCAACCTTTTCTTTTCTTTACGTCTAAGAATAAACTACATAACTTTTTTGTGATGAATGAAATAAATCATGCAAAAGAGGTTGTTAAAACTAATTTTGGCGCCTTTTTATTCCATCAATCACACTAATCACTACAACATCTACACTACATGCTCAATGTCCTCCTACGGCAAATGCCGGCAATGATATTACCATTCCTTGTGGTGGTAGTGCTAATTTAGGTGGACCTGCAAGCAACCCTACTCCCGATTATACTTTGGCACCTACGTGTATGCATACAGCACGTTTTCAAAGTAATTCTTTAACACAAGGAGGGGGAATTTACATTAACACGGTAACAACAACAGGTGGTACAACCAACATTAACAACCCCAATACGTTGGTTGATGTTGGTCACATAGATCCAATGGGACCAAATGCTTGGTCAACAATTTGGTTGAGTGACTTTACATCACAATACGTTGAAGTATGTGTTGGAAATACATTTTATTTGAATATTACTGCCAAATCGTTGTATAATAACCAACCTTATTTCTGCAAAGTATGGGTAGATTGGAACAACAATGGTACTTTTGAAAATGCGACCGAAGTTGTTTATACCAGTCCTGCAATAAATAATCATCCTAATATCATTTTAACAAACATTCCAATTACCGTTCCAGCCGGTCAACCTTATGGAGCTTATAGAATGCGCATCCGCTTTAAAGACAATGCACCTTTTGTAGCTTCAGATGGTGGGTGTACTTATACAAATCCAGTAGGTATAGAAGCTCCTTACGCCGGATATACTTCTGGAACAGGTAGTTATACATTTAGTGATGAAATTGAGGATTACACTGTTCGTGTTAATTGTGGAGGAAGCTCTGGAGGAACTTTAACCTATTCTTGGTCGCCACCAGATGGTTTGAGTAGCACAACAGTACCCGATCCAACCGCAACTCCAACACAAACAACAACATATACTGTAACGGTTACAGATACACAGCATGGTTGTTCAGGAACAGCGCAAGTTACGGTTACCGTTCCATCGGTTACACCAACATTTAACCCTATTTCACCAATTTGTAATGGAGATGTAGCACCTGCGTTGCCAACCACTTCAACCAATGGAATTACGGGTACTTGGAGTCCCGCAACAATTAGCAACACAGCAAGTGGAACCTATACATTTACACCTGATGGAGGGCAATGTGCAACTTCAGCAACAATAAGCGTAACGGTAAATC
>JAWKMK010000006.1:0-123038 GCA_041392275.1 Crocinitomicaceae bacterium
GTAGTGCTTGTTAATAAATGGGATTTGGTGGAAAAAGACCACATGACCATGAAACATTACGAAGAAAAATTGCGCGAACAATTGGCTCCGTTCAACGATGTTCCGATTTTGTTTACGTCCACTATCAACAAACAACGTATTCACAAAGCGTTGGAAACAGCGATGGACGTTTACGAGAACAGATTGCGCAAAATTCCTACCTCTGAATTCAATGAAGTGATGTTGGACATTGTGCATGCTACTCCTCCACCTGCTGTGAAAGGAAAATACATCAAAATCAAATATTGCCAACAGTTGCCAACACATGCTCCAGCATTCGTGTTTTTCTGCAACTTACCGCAATATATTGGCGATTCTTACAAACGTTTTGTGGAAAACAAGTTAAGAGAACGCTATGATTTTTATGGTGTTCCGATTAAAATTTTCTTTAGAAAAAAATAAACAGCATGAAGTTTGGCGCAATAGACATTGGTACCAATGCCGCACGATTACTCATTGGTGAAGTCATCAAAGACGATGGTAAAAAATTCATCAACAAGGTTTCATACACCCGTATTCCCTTGCGTTTGGGTGAAAGTGTGTTTAAAGACGGAACCATCAACTCAAAAAAAGCCGAACAATTTGTAAAAACCATGAAGGCATTTCAATTGATTGCCGAATTGTTTGAAGTTAAAGAATTACGTGCGTGTGCCACATCTGCCATGCGCGATGCCTCCAATAACAGCGTTGTAAAAGAGCAAATTTTAAACGCAACTGGCATTGAGGTTGAAACCATTTCGGGTGATGAAGAAGCTCGCTTGATTTCTGGAACTTTTAAATTGATGAAACTCGAAAAAACCAATCCTTACATTGTGGTGGACGTTGGTGGTGGTAGCACCGAAATTAGTGTGTTCATCAACGGTAAAAAAGAACGTGCTCAATCGTTTGAAATTGGTACCATTCGCGTGTTATTTGGCAAAACAAATGCAACTATTTGGGACGAAATTTACCAATGGTTGGAAAAAAACGTTGCCAATATCAACGGTGAAATTACGTTTTATGCAACGGGAGGAAACATCAATAAAGCTCATAAAATTATTGGTGCTTACAACAACGAGCCCATTAGCTATAAAAAATTAAAAAAACTCAAAGACAATTTAGCCGAATTGAGTGTGCACCAACGAATGGAGCAATACCAACTAAAAAGCGACCGTGCAGATGTATTGGTTCCGGCATTGGAAATTTATTGCAACATCATGAAAAAATTGGATTGCGCTAAAATACATGTTCCAAAAATCGGTCTTTCTGACGGAATTGTGTACGATTTGCATAAAAAACATACCGCTCGAAAATAACTTCAAAACTGCTCAATTGAAAGGAAAAGTATTAAAATCAACAGGAAAATGGTACATAGTGGAACTCTCCGACGGTTCCATCGTGAATTGCCGTATCCGTGGAAAAATACGTTTAGAAGGGTTGAGCACCACTAATCCCATTGCAGTTGGCGACAACGTGGTATTAGCCGATGACATTGATGATGAAGGCAATCGTGTGATTACAGGTTTTGAGAAACGAAGCAACTACATTGTCCGCAAATCCACCAATTTAAGTAAACAAATGCAAATTTTAGCTGCAAATGTTGATCGTGCTTATTTGGTGATTACCGTCAAAAATCCAACTACCCAATTGGCGTTTATCGACCGTTTTTTAGTGGCAGCCGAATCGTTTCGCATTCCAACAACCTTGCTCATCAACAAAATAGATTTATACACCCCCGATGATTTGGAATATGCCCAAGCGCTTGCACACATGTACGAGCAAATTGGCTACCCTACTCATTTGATTAGTGCAGAAAACGAGCAATCTATAGCATTTTTAAGAAATGAAATTATGGGCAAACAAGTAATGGTTTCTGGACATTCGGGTGTTGGTAAAAGTACGCTCATCAACCAATTGGATGCTAATTTAAACCTTAGAACAGGAGAAATTTCTGACATCCACTTGCAAGGAAAACACACCACAACATTTGCCGAAATGCACCAATTGCAAACGGGAGGCTACATCATTGACACTCCTGGAATTCGAGCATTTGGTATCACAGAAATAGAAAAAGAACATATTTCACACTATTTTCCCGAAATGCGTAAACTGCTCAATGAATGCAAGTTTCATAACTGCAAACATCTCAACGAACCCAAATGTGCCGTGAAATTAGCGGTTGAAAATGGGGAGATTTACGAATCGCGCTACCAAACCTATGTTCAACTCATGACCGAAGATACAACAGATGTTTACCGTAAAAACGATTACTGATGCGCTTAGTTATTCAACGTTCCAAAAATGCTTCTGTTACCATTAACAACACTGTGAAAGGTGCTATTTCACACGGATTAGTTGTGTTGGTAGGCATCGAAAACGAGGACACACAAGAGGATATCAATTGGTTGGTTGGAAAACTCATCAACTTGCGCATTTTTGCTGACAATGAAGGCAAGATGAATTGCAGCATTGCCGATGTGGACGGTCAATTTTTAGTGATTAGTCAATTTACCTTGCATGCTTCTACCAAAAAAGGAAATCGCCCGAGTTACATCAAAGCCGCTCGACCAGAAATTGCCATTCCACTTTACGAATCCTTTGTTGCTACTTTAAAAAATGAAAGTCAGCGCACAGTTGCAACAGGTGAATTTGGCGCCGATATGCAGGTGCAACTCATCAACGATGGTCCGGTAACCATTTGGATGGACTCTAAAAATCGTGAGTAAGATTTTTTCATTCATTTACTTTTTTAAAATTTCGTAAAGTCGTCTGATTTTCTGTATTTTCGTAAAAAACAAATTTCATGACCATACAACAAGCACAGGCTATCATCGATCAATGGATTAAAGAATATGGCGTTCGCTATTTTAATGAATTAACCAATACTGCCATTTTAATGGAAGAAGTGGGCGAAGTTGCCCGAATTATGGCACGTCGTTATGGTGAACAAAACGAAAAAGATTCGGATAAAAACAAAGACCTAGGCGATGAATTGGCCGACGTGTTGTTTGTTGTGATGTGCATTGCTAACCAAACTGGCATAGATTTAGAGGAAGCCTTAACCAAAAATTTAGAGAAAAAAACAAACCGCGATTATAATCGCCACAAAAACAACAGTAAACTCTCTTAATGAATTGAAATGAAATCATTTATATTAACATCAATTGTTGCAACCATGCTCCATTTCACTACTTTTTCATTTGAAAAAACACTTTCTTGGAAATTTGTTAACCCTAAAAATCAGCAAGAGGTTGCTCTTGGAACGGCTGGAAGTGTTCAAGAAGCTTTAATTAATGCTAATTTCCTACCCGACCCATTTGTGGGAAGCAACGAAAAACAATTTGATTGGATTGAAGATTATTTGTGGACGTTTACCAGTAATTTTGAGTTAACAACCAACGATTTATCGGCACAATACATTGATATTGAGCTACCTTCTGTGGATACCTATGCGCAAATTTATCTCAATGGCACTTTGATTTTAACGTGTCAAAATGCGTTTTTGCCCTATCGTCTTACTGTCAACAAATACCTAAAAGAAGGCAACAACGAATTGAAAGCTGTTTTTACGCCACCTGTTTTATACCACCAAAAAAAATATTTAAAAGCAAAATACAAATTACCAGCACCCAATGATGTGAACAAAAAAATTGCAATTGCACCTTATACCCGCAAACCGCAATATCAATTTGGTTGGGATTGGGCTTTGCGCATGAACACCATTGGTTTCAATAAACCGGTAAAAATTGTTAGCTACCAAGAGAATAAAATTTTACTTTCATCTGTTCAAACGCTCAAAATTGAACACAACAAAGCAACCTTGGAATTGGCTGTTCAATTGGCACAAGAACCAACAGAACACCTTTTGTGGAACAGTAAATTATTTGGCACAATCCATTGGAAAAGAGAAGGTAATTGGCTTAAAGCTCACGTAACAGTTGAACAACCAAAATTATGGTGGCCAGTTAACTTTGGCGAGCAATATCTCTACAACGATGAATGGCAAATTTTAAACAAACACCACCAACCAATTGCGGCAATTGAAAAGAATTTTGGAATTAGAACCAGTCGTTTATTGCAAAATGCTGATAAATTTGGTACTTCCTACGAAATAGAAATCAACGGAAAAGTTATCTTTTGCAAAGGTGGCGACGTTATTCCGCAAGATATTTTTCCAGCACGAGTTACACCAGAAAAAATCAAACAATTGGTAGAGCAAATGAGTGTGGCCAATTTCAACATGGTGCGAATTTGGGGCGGTGGCTACTATCCCGATGATGTGTTTTATGAAGAATGTGACAAAAAAGGCCTTATGGTGTGGCAAGATTTCATGTTTGCTTGTTCCATGTATCCAGGCGATGCGGTATTTTTAGAAAATGTAAAAAATGAAGCGGACTATCACATTCCACGCATGACCTCTCACCCATCGGTGGTTTTGCTCAATGGCAACAATGAGGTGGATGTAGCTTGGAAAAACTGGGGATTTCAACTGCAATATGGTTTAATTGGGAAATCTGTCAAAGAAATTGAAAAAGCCTATGTGGATTTATTCAAAAAACTATTACCCGAGCGCATTTCCCACTTCTCTACTGTTCCTTACATTCACACAAGTCCGCTGAGCAATTGGGGCAAAGCTGAATATTACAATCACGGTTCGCAACATTACTGGGGAGTTTGGCACGGAAAAGATCCAATTGAAGATTTTGGAAGAAAAATTGGACGTTTTAATTCCGAATACGGCTTTCAAAGTTTTCCAGAATATGCCACACTTTCCAAAGTAATTGACAAAAAAGATTGGAATTTGGATTCTGAGGTGATGAAATTGCGCCAAAAAAGCTATGTGGGCAACGGAATGATAAAAAAACAATCCGACATTTTGTATGGAAAAACTAATGATTTTGACACCTTCATTTATTATTCTCAACTAACACAAGCCAAAGCTGTGGGCATTGCAATTGCTGGTCACCGCGCAGATTGGCCACGTTGTTCTGGTACTTTGTATTGGCAAGTAAACGATTGTTGGCCTGCCCCAACTTGGTCGAGTATGGATTACTACAACAATTGGAAAGCCTTGCATTATCAAGCGCAAAAAGACTTTGCCAATATTGCCGTAGTTGCTACCGAGAAAAACAGCAACCAAAAAAGTTTTTATCTTGTTGCCGATGCTTGCGACACGTTTAGCACCACCGTTTCTTTTGATTTTTACGATTTAAACGGCAATTGGTTGGAGCAAGACAGCATTATTTTAACCGTTAAACCGCAATCGGTAAATGCCTTGCCTGTTTTTGATATGATGCAGCACCAACCAAGCAATTACATTACAAAAGTGAGTTGGAACGATGACAGAAACAACCGCCATCAACGTATTTTTTACAATCTTGTTGACAAAGCACACATTGCACAAAACCCCGAAATTACGCTGCAATTGGAGCAAAAAGCAAACAATGTTTACACGTTGGAAATAAACACCAATAAACCCTTGTTGGAATGTTGGATTTATTCCAAAGACAAATCGTTTCATTTAAAACACAATTTTGAAACTTTACTTGCTGGAAAACACGCTTTTGAGTTTACTTCTACAGAAAAATTGGTGGCAGAAGATATCCAGTTGATGTTTTTGAAATAGTTTATTCACCATCTATTTCGACGGAGAAGTGGTGTTTTAATATAAAATGCCATTTAAACAGAGCACCTAGAATCAGCACGCGTTTATTCTATGGTGTTAAAACATTGCGCCAACTAATTCATCCACTTCAATATTGCTTAGATAACGAGATAAATCTAGCTGGGATAGTGCTTTTCTGATAGCCGTTTCATCGTGTTGAATACCTGTAAGGGCTTGTTCCAGCTCTTCTACTCCATTTTCTGAGAAAAAATCGCCATATATTTTAACTGCTTCAATTGTCCCGCCTTTTTTAACATTCATGTTCATTTCCAACAAACCGCCTTTGGTACGTATAGCTTTTTGGAAGGTATAATCGGGTGAGCGACCAAAATTCCACTCCCGTGTGGCATATTTTTCATCACGTAGTTGTTGAATGATGCGCAAATCATCTTCGGTAAATGCATACAATTTACTATCGGGATAAATCGATAAAACATGCTCCATAATTTTTTGAGCAAAGTCCTCAACGGTAATTTTTACTTGTAAATGCTCCGAAATGTTGGTAACACGTTTGGGAACTGATTTGGCTGCTTTATCGATGTATTTCATTGGGTTGATTCGCAAGGCACCACCAACGTCTTTAATATTGGAAGCAAACAACAAGCACCCGTGTGAGAGTATTTTATTTTTATAGATGTGCGCTGCATTTCCGGCTATTTTCATTCCATCAATCATCAAATCGTTTTTACCAGAAAAATAGGCATCTCCACCCAATTGCTGAATGACATCAACAATAGGCTTGGTGAATTTCTCAAAATCTGTGAGGTTACAATCCTCTCCCGATTGTGTAAACGAAAAATTAAGGTTTCCCATATCGTGATAAACTGCTCCACCACCAGAAATACGTCGAACAACAGCAATTTGATGCTCTTTCACATATTCATAATTGATTTCGGCAAGTGTATTTTGGTATTTCCCAACAATGATGGCATTGTCGTTTCGCCACAACATAAAACAATCTTCTTTTAAGTATTTGAGAATGAATTCATCGGTGGCAACATTGAAATACGGGTCGGTCGATTCATGATAGATACACAACATAAAATTTCTATTTCCTTCAAATTTAGCAATAAAATAACATCATTTTTAGTTTTTTTCATTCCAATCCAAATGATTTTTATAATTTTATGAGGCAAAAAATAAAAAAGATGACAACTGGATTATTATTCAATGAATTGGAGAAAATCACCAATGAAAACATTCAAACCATTGAAGAAAAATTTACGCAATTATCAAACGAACAATTGGATTGGAAACCTCGTCAAGACTATTGGAACATTCGTGAGGTTTTTGCTCATCTTTATGAATTTGCAAAATATTATCATTCTACATTCTCCAAAAAAATAGACACCACACGTTTTGTTGAACCAACTGAAAATTTTGTTTCTTCGCCCTTAGGAAAAAGCATGTGGAGTGCCATGAAATTGGGCAATGCAAAGAATGTAAAACGCAAAATGAAATCGCACAAATTGTACAATCCAACCATCGTTCCCTCGATTGTTACAGAAACTGTTGTTCATGATTTTTTAACCAGTCAACGGGAATTGCTTAAAATCATCAACCGTGCAAAAGGCATAAACATTCGCAAGGCAAAAATTAAATTGGCCAATAACAACGTCATCAAATTTAGAATTGGTGACGCCTTTTTATACGTTATTTATCACAATCAACGTCACATACAACAAGCTATCAATCTACTCCAACACTCCAAATTTCCGCGCTAATGAATAATAATTCGGCTTATTGTTTTGTTTCCATTGCTCCTGTGCGAAGTAATCCACAAGACAGCAGTGAAATGGTAACGCAACTTCTATTTGGTGAAGTTGTTGACATTCTTGAAATTACCGAAAAATGGTTGAAAATCAAGACATTTTATGATAATTATGAAGGTTGGATAGACCCTAAGCATGTAAAAACATTGTCGAAGAAAGAAGTTACACGTTGGTTGGATGGTATTGATTTTTTGCACGATAAAATGACAACTATTGATACACCTTGGGGAGAGCAGCAAATTGTGCGTGGTTCTTTTGTACCTTTTTCTAGTGAGCAAGAGTTCAATATTGGAAATGATGTTTTTAAGTTCACCACTCCTCGTGCTAAAGTTTCAAATCCATCGTTAATTGCTATTGCAAAGGATTATTTGAATTCGCCATATTTATGGGGTGGAAAATCGCCTTTTGGGATTGATTGTTCGGGTTTTACCCAAGTGTGTTTTCGTTTAATGGGCATTAATTTACCACGCGATGCTTCTCAACAAGTGGAGCATGGAAGTTTAGTTAACTTTGAGGAACGCATGGCAGGTGATGTGCTGTTTTTTCACAACGATGCAGGAAAAATCATCCATGTTGGTATTTGCTTATCCGAAAATGAAATAATTCATGCCAGTGGACGTGTACGTGTAGATTTTTATGATCAAAAAGGCATCATTCACTTCACCAATGAATGTTATACGCATCATTTGCATTCTATCAAACGCTTTTTGTAAGCAATTCATAGAATTTTTAACCGCAAAGGGCGCAAAGAAGGCGCAATGGGCGCAGAGGGATATAAAATTCAAAAATTGGAGTTCTTATTAACTTTTAAGTGTAAACCGCTTTCCCTCCTTGAGGAGGGATTAAGGGAGGTGACTTTTGTAATTGTATCTTCGTAAAAAAAGGGATTAAAGTTTCAACTAAAATCCCTTTACTTTATAAAAATAAATCAGTTAATTTATTCTGATTTTTGTTCTTTTTGAACATCAACCTTAGTATCTGCTTTTGGTGCTTTGCGTTTACCGATATAGATTCCTAATTGAATTTCGTGTGTGCCTCCAGCTGCGTTTCTGATTTTACCAACACTCAATTCATACGAATAACTCAAGTAGATATTTTGAATCAAAGTTGTTCCAAATTGGAAAATAACGTTGTTACTTGTTCTACCGTAAACACCCAACCAAATAGCATTTTTGTAAAGAAAACGTGCTCCGAAGTCAAAGTTAGCAGGTGCATGTGCTGCAAAGCGTCCAATAACTGCTGGTTCCAAAATACTACTTCCTAACTTAATTCCATACGACAATGTTAAGTTGTAATGACGTGCATAAAAGCTTTTGGTATCCACAGAACTAAATTTCGCTTTGTTTTTCAATAAATTGGTAGCACTAAATCCAAAGAACAAACCTTTACCATAAAAAACAATTCCTGCAGTGGCATCCAAAATATTTTGTTGAGATGTAGCACCCAACGCCATTGCATAAGTATCATCTACTTGGTCGTACAATGTTACACGTTTTGGATTGATACGGTAATTTCCCCAACCCAAACCAATACCGGCTCCAATGTTAAACTCTTTTGTAACTGGCAAATGAATGGCATAACTTCCATAGACTCCCATGCGTTGAAAAACACCAATTTGTTCACTGATGATTTTTCCTCCTACCACGTGTTTCAATCCTCCAACAGTTACTTTTGGGCGTGGCTGTAAAAATTTATTTCCACCTTTCAACTCGTCTAAAACACCACTATTTGGTGCTCCTACAACAGAGTGACCGCTTAAATTAATGGTTGTTGGACCGTCAATTCCCATCCATTGAAGGCGTGTAACCAAATCTATTTGAGCTACACTAGACAATCCTCCAGCTGCTGGGTTGTACAAATAAGGATTTTGAAAAGAAGACGCAAATTGCATTTCTTGTTGTGCAAAAACACTTGTTGAACACGCTAGTGCAAATATGATTAATTTATTTTTCATTTTCATAGTTGGATTAATGGATTAAACTAATAGATCCAGAATAAACTTTGTTTGAACCGTCGTTTAATTCTAATTTAAAGAAATAAGCACCCATTGGTAATTTCTCACCTTTAAACGTTCCATTCCAAGGTGTTTGATAACCTGTAGATTCAAAAACCACTTTGCCATAGCGGTTAAAAATAGTCACTTGACAATTCGGGTAAATGTTTTCCAAGTTTTGAATTACAAACAAATCGTTTTTACCATCCCCATTTGGTGTAATCACTGTTGGAAACACTGGTTCAAAATCTTCACAAGGTGTTAATACAATTTTTAGTGTATCCGTTTCTTTTGGACATAAATTGTGCTCTACTTCGTAAATTAAGGTAGTTGTTCCAGCCACCATTCCAGTTAATTCAATTGAATCGGCTGTAATTTCATTCATTAGTGCATTTCCTGTTGCAAATACCCAATTGACCGTTTGCAAGGAATCCGTTGGTGTTTTGGTGAATACAAATTTTTCAAAACCTTCAATACACAACGTTGTATCATTGGTTAAGAATTGTTGACCACCCGTTTTAAATACCGCCATTGTATCTGCCTTAGAGGCACAACCAGGTGATGAGATGGTCCAAATAATTTGACTCCAACCTTCTGGTAAGTTGCTCACTGTTGTTACTGGCGAGTTCGCATCGGCAAATGTTGCCCCACTAGATGTTGACCACATACCTGTTCCAGCAATTGGAACCGATGTTGCAATATTCAATTGGTTAACTGCACATGCATACACCGTATCTTGCACATTGGCATTAGAAGGTGCAGCTGAATTGATGATGTAAATCGTATCCGAAGTTGTGCCACAATTGGCTGAAACAACTTCCCATTCCAATACCGTTGTTCCAAAACCTAAATTGTTCAAAGCCGTATTATTGCTATTAGTTTGTGTTAACGATGTGGAAGGCGAAGCACTGCTTAAAATCGACCAAGTACCTGTTCCCGCAAAAATTCCTGCATTGATTGCAACAGTTGTTTGTCCACACAATTGCAACGAATCTTGCGCAATAAAAGCTGTTGATGTTAATCCATTTACACTAAAATTATCTACTGCAAGCGGACTTCCATTTTCTGTTGCATCCGAATAAACATAACGGAAACCTACAAAAAAGTTGTTGTTATCGGTAGCAGCATTTAACGCCACTGTCAATGATTTCCAATTGGTTGAATTGTCGATGGTGTCTTGCACATACCAAAAAGAACCGTTTAAACTATAAACAACTTCCACTAAATTATTAGCTCCAGTCAAATCCAATTTATAATCAAACGTAATGGAATGTGAATTTGTACATCTTCCATCTATGCTCATTAGTGCAATAATGCGCTCGGTTGAACTTGGCAAAGCAGGTGCATTGGCATATTGCTCTGTACCATTAACACCACAACCAGGATTGATTCCTCCTTTTGAAGTGTAGAGTGCTTTAGAACCTGTATTGGTAATTCCATTTCCTGCACAACTCTCTATTTTCCATGTGTTAGCTGAACTTACAGGATAGTATTGAAATTGAAAGGAAGATGCACCTTCAAAATCATCACTGTACAGTGTAGTGGTTTGAGAGAAAGCATTAAAGCTCAAAACTGCCATTAAGAGCGTGTAAACTTTTTTCATATTCATAAGTTAATTTATAGTTGGTAAATATATACAAAACTTTCATCAAAAAAGTGGCATTTTTTAAAAATTGATTAACAAGTTATTAAGAATGTGTTGTAAAATGTATATTTGTTGCACACAAATTATTCGTATGTTAATTGATAGCTCGTCCATTACCCAATACATTCCACAACGTGCACCATTCGTGATGGTTGACACACTTGTAGCTGCTAGTGAAACTAATTTTGAATCGCAATTTATGGTAAAAAACACCAATATTTTCTTAAAAGATGGTGTTTTATCCGAATCGGCATTGTTAGAAAATATTGCTCAAACTTGTGCTGCTGGATTTGGTTTTGTAAACAGTCAGAAAGGTGAAGAAGCTGGAAAACTGGGATTTATTGGCTCTATTACGCGAGTAGAAATTAAAAACGTAGCAAAAGAAAATGATTTATTAACCACCAAAGTTACTGTTCTTAGTACGTTTGATGCCATTCACCTCATCGAAGGGCGTGTTTTTGATTCGCTTCAAAACGAATTGATTTCGTGCCAAATGAAAATTGTGGTGGGCTAAGAATGTTGGATTAATTCGTTTATTTCTTCAAAATAGGCAGGTACATTGCGCAAGCGGGAACCGTACCAACAAAAATATTCTCCTTCTACCAACACAATTTTTGAATTGGGGTATTTTTCTTGAAAAAAGGCAACGTGTTTTTGCTCAAAAGGATAGGGCTCTGAACTCAACAACACGACGTCGGGTTCACTATCTTCTGGAAATTCCCAAACCGTATAACGATTGGCTTGTTGCAAATTTATTCCACCACAATAGCGTATCATTTCGGTAATAAACGTATCGTTTCCTGCTACCATGTAAGGGTCTTTCCACATAAAATACAAACAGGTCCACTTGTTTTTATGGGTCAACCGACTAAAATTCGCTTCAATTTCAGCTACAATTTTCTGGCTTTCAACCGATTTTCCCACCATTTCACCCACTGTTAAAATCATTTCATTGGCTTGTTGCAAGGTTTCAACATCGCTTACCCAAACAGGTGCAAATTGCTTTAATTGATTGATTTCGGATTCAATGTTTTCTTCTTTATTGGCTAAAATTAAATCGGGTTGAAGGGCTTTAATTTTTTCGATGTCTAAATTTTTGGTTCCCCCCACCCTATTTTTGGTTTGAAACCAGCGTTCTGGAAAAATGCAAAATTTGGTAATTCCAACCACTTCTTCTTCCAAACCTAAATCGTGGAGTAATTCGGTTTGTGAGGGCACTAAAGAAATAATCCGACGTGGAACAGTTTCCAGTCGGACTATTTGATTCATTTGATCTTTAAACTCCACAATTAGCGTGTTTTTAACTCAACGCTTCGATGATGTCGTAACGTGAAATGATGTGATAAGTTCCGTCTTTTTTATCCACCAAAACAGCTTTGTTTGTTGGTGTAATTAAAGCAGATATTTCTTCAAGAGTTGTTTCTTCTCTCACAATTGGAAATGGCGCTTTCATGATGGATTCCAACGATGCGTTGCAATTTTCTGGGTTTTGTGTCAACTTTTCGTAAATTAAGTCTTCATCAACCGAACCTACAATTTTCCCTTCTTTTACAACTGGAAATTGAGAATAGCCAAATTTGCGAATGTTGGCCACTGCATGCGCTATTAATTCTGAAGAATACAACATTTTATTTTTTTGCGTTGCATTTTTTGCAATTACATCAGCGGCAGTTTTAATGCTTTCTTCCAAAAATCCTTGCTCACGCATCCAATCGTCGTTGAAAATTTTTCCAACATAACGTGAACCGTGATCGTGGAACAATACCACCACTACATCGTCTTCTTTTAATTCACCACTAAGCTGCAAAACTCCTTTAATGGCTGCTCCAGCAGAGTTTCCTACAAAAATACCTTCTTCGCGCGCCAATCTACGAGTATAAACAGCAGCATCTTTATCGGTTACTTTTTCAAATAAGTCAATCACATCAAAATCAACATTTTGCGGAAGAATATCCTCGCCAATTCCTTCTGTTACATACGGATAAATTTCACTTTCGTCAAAGATTCCAGTTTCCTTGTATTTTTTGAACACCGAACCATAGGTATCAATTCCCCAAATTTTAATGTTTGGATTTTTTTCTTTCAAATATTTACCTACTCCAGAAATGGTTCCTCCTGTACCAACACCAACAACAAAATGGGTGATTTTACCATCTGTTTGTTCCCAAATTTCAGGCCCTGTTGATTCATAATGCGCCTGACGGTTGGATAAATTATCGTATTGGTTTACGTACCACGAATTAGGTGTTTCTGCAGCCAATCTTCTTGATACAGAATAATATGAACGTGGGTCGGATGGGTCAACAGCGGTTGGACAAACCACTACCTCAGCACCAACAGCACGAAGAATGTCCATTTTTTCTTTGGATTGTTTGTCGTTCAATACACAAATCAACTTATATCCTTTGATGATACACGCCAAAGCTAATCCCATACCTGTGTTTCCAGATGTTCCTTCAATGATGGTTCCTCCGGGCTTGATTAAACCTGCTTTTTCAGCATCTTCAATCATTTTCACTGCCATACGATCTTTGACAGAGTTTCCAGGATTAGAGGTTTCTACTTTTGCTAAAACGGTCGCTTTTACGTCTTTTGTAATTTTATTTAAACGAACCAAGGGAGTGTTCCCAATCGTTTCTAGAATGTTATTGTAAATTTTCATACTTTTATTTAGAGTTACAAATGTAATCAATGGTTTTGAGAATTGAAAGGTGCATTTGTAATTTTAGCAACAAACTATTTTTATAGCATCAATTGTGCTTTTGTTTCCAGGTGAATGATTTCACGTGCTTGACGGTCAAACTCTTCTGGATTTCCAGAGGTAAAATAGCGTACGGTTCTTTGCTTCGACAAGCGATTCTCAATTTCAGGATGACGTTGCAAGTAATCCACCAAACTAGTTGCAACTATATCGCCTTGTGCTACAACTTTTACGGTAGGTGGCACCAACGTTTCAATGTAGGAAGCAATGATAGGATAATGGGTGCATGCCAACAAAATGGTATCCAATTGGGGCGACATGGCTAATAATTGTTCAACGTCTTTTTTTATAAGTTGTTTACCCTCTTCGGTATCTTGCAAGCCATTTTCGATAATGGGAACCCACTGCGGACAAGCGTGCTGAAACAAATCGATATGAGGCGAAAATTTTTCCAACTCCAAACGGTATGATTCTGAACGCACCGTTCCTTCTGTTGCTAACAAACCAATGTGGTGCGTTTTGGATAATTGTCCCACCACTTCAGCACTTGGACGAATAACACCCAACACTCTCCTATCGGGATAATGCAAGGGCAAATATTTTTGTTGAATGGTACGCAAGGCTTTAGCAGAAGCTGTGTTGCAAGCTAGAATTACCAACGGACAACCTTTTTCAAACAATTTTACAACCGATTCTAGTGTAAAATCATATACTTCTTCAAAAGAGCGAGTTCCATAAGGCGCTCTTTGATTGTCACCGTAGTAAATAAAATCGTGTTCTGGTAATTTTTGCAAGAAAGACTGTAGAATGGTTAAACCACCATACCCTGAATCAAAAACGCCAATTGCTCCCATGCTTCAAAATTACAAAAGAAACGCGAAGCTCAACAATCAAATACTATTTTTTACGTTATATAGTGCACAAAGTGCATTGAAATAACATTCAAAGCATTAAATTTGTAGAGCATGAAATTAATAGTTACCCTTTTTATGGCATTTACAGTCGGTTGGAGTTGGTCAAGAAACCTACAAAGTCTGCAACAATGCACTGGAATTATGTCCCAACAATCCGGTAACAGTCAACAATTACAGTGCTAACAAAACATTTTGCCCGAATTGCGAGGACGATTTTACATTTTGCATGACTCCCAACAACAGCATTTGGTTAAAATTTACCACCAATGAATTGGGGGGCGATATTCAAGTTAATTTTAATAATCCGTTGTTTCAATCGCAAGTAGGACAAGACAATCGTTACAATGCAGCGTTGATTCAAGCCAACATTCCGTGCAATGCTGCAAGTTACACGCAGGTTGGCAATTGTGTTACAACAGCTACTGGCAATCAAGTGATAAATGCTCTCGGTTTGCCTGCCAATACGGCGTATTACATTGTTTTAAGTGGCGAAAAATCGGGAGCTGGCATTACCCTAGCGGCAGAATTTTCAATGACTGTTGCTGTTTCTGGCACCGCCATCAACCGTCCTGTTCCTACCCTTTATTTGGGTATTGAAGACACCATTTGCGCGAACACATTGGCGTTTGTTTCTGGAAGTAGAACCGACTGCACCGATGCGGGTGAATTTCGTTGGTACCTCAACAACCAATTAATTGCCACCACAACTGATTCCATTATTTTCACCGACAAAATTAACAATGGCGATATAATTACAGTAGAAACCGATTGTTTTACCACTTGTCCACTCACCATTACACAAACAACACTTCCGTTGGTGGTGCACAGTGTCATTGCTGATGCAGGTATTGACAGAACCATACGCCCTGGAGAAAGTGTTCAAATAGGTGGTGGAATTACTGTAAACGACACCCTAGTTTGGTTGCCAAGCTATGCTTTATCGGATGCTCAAGTTGCTTTTCCAATTGCCAATCCACAAGAAACAACAACGTATCAATTATTGGTAACCGACACCACAACAGGATGTAGAGCAAGTGATTACATTACTATCACAGTGGATAAAGGCTTATTTTTTCCAACCACATTTTCACCCAATGGTGATGGTGCCAACGATACATGGGAAATTTTAGGAATTGAGGCTTATCCCGATTGTTTTGTAAGCATTTTTGATCGTTGGGGGCAAAAGGTATTTGAAGCTGTTGGCTATAACAAAGAAAAAGCGTGGAACGGTACAGGTAAAATGGGCAAGCTCAACGAAGGTGTTTATTTTTACAAAATACAGTTGCACGATAAAGAAAAACAGCAAATGACTGGAAGTATTACATTAATTCGATAACTGAGTGAGATATTTAATTGTTGCATACTTAGTTATTTGTTGTTCTTGTGTAAGTTTGGCACAACAAATCCCCCAATATTCACAATGGTTAAACCATCAATTTGCCATCAATCCTGCACATGCTGGAATAAAGCAATGTATTGATGTGCATGCTTTGTTTCGTGCGCAATGGGTTGGAGTGAAAGGAGCTCCCATGAGTGGTTTTGCAACGGCTAGCTTTGGTTTGGCATCAAAACGCAAAAAATATTTGAGTGCACGTCATGGAATGGGGGTGAAATTTGAGGCCGACAAAATTGGTCAGTTCAATACCAACCGTTTTAATGTGGCGTATGCGGGCCATTTTAATTTTAATGAATACAACCGTTTATCGCTTGGAATTTATGCTGGTATTGTGCAAATGGGATACAATCATGCTACTTCCACTACTGTTTCACCCGACCCAGTGGTGATGCACGAAACCAGTATCATTCGCCCCGATGCACATTTTGGTGCTTGGTGGAATGGAAAGAATTACTACATAGGTTTTATGGCCAACCAATTGATACCAACTAAATGGAATTTAGGTAGCAATTCTCAATTTCGATTTCATTTTGCGTTCAATGGTGGATATCGCTTTATTTTGAGTGATAAATTAGGATTGATAGCTTCGTCGATGGTGCGCATTCCAGTTGTTGGTCCTGTTAATGCCGATTTCAATTTGAATTTTGACATTCAGAACATCGTTAATTTAGGAGTTGGTTTTAGAACTCAAGATGCTGTAATTTTTATGGCTGGATTTAAAATCAACCAACAATTCTCACTCAACTATTCATTTGATTTCACCGTTTCAGGGTTAAAGAAAGTTAGCGGTAACACGCACGAAATTGGAATCAGTTTTATTACTTGCAAGCCTGAAAATCGTTCCACCTCCCGTTGTCCGTTGTTTGAATAATTTTAATCGTTGATTTTTTGCACTTCGATTACAAACAGCGTACCTCCATTTGTTTTATCAATACTTATGTTACCATCTAATTGTTCAACCAACGAATTGATTAATTGAAGACCAAAGCACTCTTCACCATCAACAGCAAAATGCCAATTTTCATTATCGTGGTATTGAATAAGTAGTTTATTTTCATCAAAACTTGAAATTGTTAAATCAATTATTCCCTTTTCTACTTCGGTAGATTCATATTTGATAGAGTTTGCAGCCAATTCATTAATAATTAAAACTATAGGCACCAATGTTTGAGCGTTAATTTCAACTATAGATGCATCCAGTTTTAAATTGAATTTTTTATTTTTTAATTGAATTTTTAAATTGTTTTCAAAAATGTTGGTAATTAGATCTGCAAATGCTTTATTGGTTAATTTATTGGTATTAAACAATTTATCATGATACATTGAAATAGCCACAATTCGTTGTATAGCATCATTAATTTTTTCTTTCGATGTTTTGTCGTGAATTTCATTTTTTTGAATTTGCAACAAACTCACCACAATTTGCAAATTGTTTTTAACGCGGTGTATAATTTCTTTCGCTAAGGTTGATTTTTCTTCGTTTTGAATGACTATTTTTTGGTTTTGTGCTACCAATAATTCGTTGGCAATTTTTAGCTTGTTTTTAGAAAATCTATCCATTGAAGTGAAAAGATGATAAATGTAAAAAACCACCATAAACGCACAGACAACTTCAATAAATACGGCTATTATTTGAGGTAATGACAAAGAATTATTCAAATATAAAAATGCATCATCATTAATAAAAACAGATATAATTAACACCAATAAACTCAAAAAAAAGATAATCGTTCCGGTTATTCTTCCAACTCCAAAGTATGCTAAAAAACAGGCTGTAATCAACCAAACACCATCCACTAAATGGTTGGTTTCTGGAACAAAAAACAAGGCTAAACTAATGGCTAAAAATCCTGATATGCTTACAAGAATAAAAACAATGGAATAGTTTCTTTTAGTTATTAATTGATACAAGCTAAATAAGCAAGCTAAAAGCACTACTACAACCAAAATAAAGCCCCATTTTGATTCAAAATAGTAAGAAATACTTAAAAATGTTAATACAGCAATAAGGACATACAATAAGCGATAGGCCAAACGCTCTTTTAGCTTCGACTGGTAAGTATCAATCGAACTTTTATTTTTCCTAATTTGGTTATTTGCCTCCACTTACATCTTGTTAAACCAAGTTATTTTCTTCTACAATATTATGCAATTGCATTTCAAAAGTAGTCCCAAAATCATCTTTTACAATTTCCATTTTACCATCAAGTTGCTCCACTAATGTTTCAACCAACATCAACCCAAAACTTTTGTAATCTGATGTTTTTTCTTTCCAAGTACCATTGTCCTTGTATATTAATGTTATAAAATCTTCTTGGTGCGTTGCATTCAAATTAATCTCAATAACACAATCCGTTTTGCCTTGAAAAGCATGTTTCATAGAATTTAAAACCAACTCATTCAATATTAATCCAATTGGAATAAGCGATTTAAGTCCAACTTTATTAATTTCAGAAGTGATGTAATATTTTATTTTTCTATTTTCTGGATCTGTTTGAATAATTGTTTCAATCAAATCATTCGCATAATCTACAAATTTAACTTGCGATAAGCTTTCATTTTGATACAACTTTTGGTGAATTAATGACATGGCCATAATGCGTTGAATGGATTCATTAAACAACGCTTTTGTTTCATCATTTTGTAATTCACTACTTTGCAAACGCAAAAGGCTTATGATAATTTGCAAGTTATTTTTTACACGGTGATGTACTTCTTTTACCAATACCGTTTTTTCTTCATTTTGTTGTTTGATTTTAGTGTTTTGCTCAACCAATTGTTCGTTAACAGTCTTCAATTTTTGAGCTGAATACCTGCTCACATTGGTAAACAAGTAAAACAGATAAAAATTCAGCGAAAATCCTGAAATCATTTCGGTTACAAGCGCTATTTTCTGGTAAAAAGTTCGTGGTTTTACCGCTTCAATATGTATGTTTAACGAATAAAAAATAAAAATTGCGATACAAATCAACGAAACAAATAGTAGAATTATGCCTACTCTTCTTCCTACTCCTAAAAATGCCAATGAAACAGCTGCTAACATCCATAAGACATCTACTAAATGGATGGTTTCATGAAAAAATATCAGTGCAAAGGAGGTCACAAACACCCTTAACACACTGTATAAAATAAAATACCAATTGGTAGTTTTTTTTATAATACATTATTACTAAACAGAATACACTTAATACAAAACCAAATGCCATGGTTAAAAAGCTCTTCAACAGAATCAAAGTAGTATGCATACGTTAGTATTGCAAATACTATCAAAAACATGGTTGACATGCGATATGCCAACTTAATCCGTAGTTCATCTAAATAGAGTTGAACGTCTTCCGAAAAATTTGGATTATGTAATAATGTGGCCAAAATATAATTTTTTTCGCGAGTTAGTTTTTATCAAATTTATAGCTTTTTTTAAAAAATACTAATTATTTCTTAAAATTCATTGGATTGCAGGCTATTTTATAACTTTGCACTAATTATGAGAAAAATAGTTTTTATAGTATTGATTTTATCTACTTCTAGTACTTTTATTCATGCTGGGAGAATTGAAAATGCGTTTGAGGCATTGCATATTTACGATTATTTTAAAGCCAAAAAATATTTTACAAAAAGTTTAAAATCACAAGAAGCTATTGGAGCTTTTGGTTTAGCAACTATTTTTTATCGAAAAGACAATCCTTTTCATTCGTTAGACTCTGCATATGTTTACATCAACAAAGCATACAACAGCTATCCTGCTATTAAGAAAAATGCACAACAACGCTATATTTCTTTTGTCAACGAAACTAAAATTGACAGTTTAAGAACCTTGGTGAGTTCTCAATTTTTTACCCTTGCAAAACAAGAAAACACAATTGAAAGTTACCAACATTTTATTGATAAACACAATTGGGCAAAGGAATTAGGAACAGCCATCCATCTAAGAGATAGCATTGCTTTTTTACGCACCAAAGAAAGTGGAATGTCAACAGATTTTGTCAACTTTTTGAAAAAATATCCAACCTCTGACTTTGCTGCTGAAGCCGAAGCAATGTTAATGGATGCACAATTTAACGAAGTTACAGCAAGTAAAACTTTGGACAGCTACGAATTGTTTTTAAAATCATTCCCACGCAACACCAATAAAGACAAGGCAGAAACAGCCATTTATGAAATCGTCACCAAACCAAATACGGTGGAGGTATTGGAACTATTTTTAAACAAATATCCCGATAATCATTTAAAAAACTTGGCTTGGGAACGCTTGTACCAGTTGAGTGTGTATGATTATTCCGAAAAATCAATCAAAAGATTCATCGAAAAATATCCTGCTTACCCGTACAAAGACAAAATTCAAACCGATTTAGAGTTTATGAATTTTGCCATTTATCCGTTTGAAAAAAATGGGCTGTTTGGATTCATGGATAGCACTGGGAAAGCTGTAATTCAACCAATTTACACTAGTGTCAATCCGTTTAAGGAAGGATTAGCAATGGTGAGTAAAAACGAATCCTATGGCTATATCGACAAAAAAGGAAACGTGGTGATAGATTTTATTTATTCGGGAGGCAATGATTTTGACCAAGGAAGAGCTGTTGTGGAAAAAAACGGCCGTGTTGGAATGATAGATCGAACTGGAATTGTATTGTTTCCTACTGAGTTTAAAGAATTAGGCACTATTTCAGAAGGAATGATTTATGGGTTAAAAGATAGTTTGTTTGGCTATTACAACACCATGGGTGATCAAGTTATTGCTGAGCGTTTTACGGATGCTTTTTCATTCTCCAAAGGTTTGGCAAAAGTGGAAGAAAAAGGGTTACAAGCCTACATTGATACAAAAGGAAATTACGTTGTTTACCCTGCTTTTGAAGAAATTGACTTTTTCTCCGATTCGCTTTTGATTTTTGGCGATGACGAAATGTATGGTTTGATGAAACGCTCGTGTCAAATTGTGGTGCCTAACAAATATGACCGTATTGGGAAATTGGTGGATGGCATGGCAATAGTGGAACAAAATGGTTTGATTGGCTATATCAATCAACGAGGTGAAGTGGTAATTACACCACAATACGATCCAATTCCTAATTTTATGGAACGTTGTCAGTTTGCAAACGGAAGTGCAGTTGTTTCAAAAAATGGTCAATATGGTGTAATTACTACTGGTAACAAAGAAATTATTCCTTTCAAATACGATGAAATTGGTGCTTTTACCCAACAAATAGCAGTTAAAAAGAAAGGGAAATGGGGCTATATCAATCGAGCTAATGCAATGGTAATTCAACCTACGTATGGGTTTGCAGAAAGTTTTGTAAATGATTTGGCCATTGTGCAAGATTATTCATTAATGGGCGTTATAGATAAAAATGGAACAAAAATTATTGAAACCGGATACAACAATATTTCCATCACCAAAAGTGGTTATTTAATCATCAACAACGGAGCTTTGTATGGTGTTGGTTCTAAAAAAGGTGAAATGGTTGTGCCAATGATTTATCGTTCGATACGTGTATTTGATGATAATTTATTAATTTTAACGGATAAAGACGGAATAAGTTATTTTGACTGTAAAACCAAAAAAATAATAAAACCAACTGAAAATGAATAACATGCTTGCAGGACTTGACAAATATAAATACGGCATCATTGCGATGTTGCTGTTTTATATTGGCGCAACCACCATTCGCATTCAGTATGGTTTTGTGGAACGACCAGATTTAAGCGATTTGTTACAACAAAATCCGCAAGAAGTTATTGAATTAAAATTAGAATCTCCCGAAGTTGTGGAGCAACTGATGAACGCCACAGGTGAGGTTAAAAATGCTATTAACGATGAAAACAGCAACGGTCAGTCTTCTAACGGCAGCGATGATTCTTACCAACAAGAAAGTTATTATGGCAATGCCAAATCGCTAAAAGATGTTGAAAATAGTGTTTACGATTTGGAAAAAAGTTTTTTCAACGAAACAGGTGGAGCGCAAAGTAGAGCGCAAATCCAAAGCGACATGGACAAGCGTAAAAAAGAGCAAGAAGAACTTAATAAATCAAAAAACACAGCAAATAAAACCCCAGGTGCTTCTTCTAACAGTGTAGGCGATTCTCAAAAAGGAATGGTGTTGGTGAGCTATAATTTGAAAGATAGAAAAGGACAATACGTTCCAGCACCGGGCTACATGTGTCCACAAGGAACCACTGGAAAAGTAGTTGTTACGGTTAAAGTAAATCAAGCTGGAAATGTTATTGAAGCGAAAGTAAATGGTGCAACTTCATCGGATGATTGTATGACTTCCTACGCATTGAGTTTTGCAAAAAAATCGCGTTTTAATTATTCTTCTACAGCAAATGCAACGCAAGAAGGAACAATTACTTATACCTACGTCAATTAACTTTTAGCCTATGACAACAATTCGGATTGAGGATTATTTTGGCAATTATTTTCAACAGGATGTTGCGCCTTTGTTTCATGATTTGTTTCAAAATACTAGTTTAATTAAGCGTGCAAAGGTTGAAAAAGGAACTTTCTTAATGCGTCAAGGGGATATTTGCCAGCAAACAATTTTTGTAGAAAAAGGGTTGTTGCGCTACTACTCTATTGATGCCAAGGGTAAAGAACACATCTTGCATTTTGCACCAGAAGGTTGGCTAATCAACGACAAAGACAGTGCTTATTTTCAATTGCCTACTAATTATTTCATTGAAGTTTTGGAAGACAGTGAGATTGTTTTTCTTCAACTTGATTTTTTTAATGCTTTGGTCGATAAACTTCCGACTATCAAAAACATGAACGAACGTTTGTTGCACAACCATGTTCGCCAGTTGCAAAAACGCATCACCTTGTTATTGAGTGCCACAGCCGAAGAACGCTACGTGGATTTTATAGAAATTTATCCCAATATACTTGCACGTGTACCGCAATGGATGGTGGCTAGTTACTTGGGCATTACCCCCGAAAGTTTAAGTCGCGTGCGCAAAGAATTAGCCGAGAAATGGAAGAATACTAACTAGCTTTTTTCTCTTTTTGGCGTTTTTCTTTTTTGTATTCTCTGTTTTTAATGCGCATGTGTTTGCGTTCTTCGCGGTATTGCTTTTGAGAAATTTTAAATTCTTCTTTGGTTAAAGCATCCATCTGCGGATTAAATTCTACCTGCCCCATTAATATATCGTTGATAACAATTTCGGTATAATAATTTTCTTTCTCGGGGTTGTAGGTTGAATTCAAATCTTGATCAAACATTTTGGCCAAGTTGCGGTAAATAAACGCCTGAAAATCGCCTGCATATTCTGAAATAATTTGGTTGACTGTTTTTCCAGTTTCACGATGTACCAATTGCATTAGCAAACGCCCTTCACTTGTATATAAATCACGAATAGAATAGGTAAATTCATCTTTAAGGAAATTCGCCATTTTTTTAGAGTATTTTTTCTTTTCGCGTTTTTTATCCAATTTCGCCAATTCGGTTTCATATTCATTCATAATGGCTTTTGCTTTGAGCGCCATAGGATAAATTTTTCGAACACGCTCCAATTCACGGTTATACCTGTTTTGAAAAAAACGATTAACAACTACTTCATTCAATTCTTTGTAATAAATTAACGAATCTGAAAATTGACAATACAGATTTGATAAATAAAATCCCGTAAATATTAAAGTAACGAAAAATGTTTTCATAATATTCTTATATTTACATTTTGAATTTTTATATCAAAGTTATTGCCAAAAAATGAATAAATATACATACATCTTGTTTCTTTTAGTTGCTTTTGCTTTTGGGGCATGTAAATCTAATAATGAAAAATCAGAAGAAATAAGTGATGGCATTGAAGTAATAGATAAAGATTCATTGGATCCAATGTTGGTGGAAGACACCACAAAAAAAGTGCACGAAATCAAAGAGCACCAAGAAAATTTAAAAGTTATTGAAAAAAAATACGGTGAACAATGGGGTTTTTGTGAATGTGTTGTTGCCAACGATTCTATTGACAGAGCTGTAAAAAATCTTGTTGATTTTGAATCTAAACAAGCAGAGAAATTGTTGGAACGCTTTGAGTATGTTTCCACCAAATGCCAGGCGTTTTTAGGCATGGATGCTAACAGAACTCCCGAAGAACGTATCAAGCACGAAAAACGTGTAAAGAAATGTTTGAAAGACGCAAAAACAGCAAAGTAGCGTTTTTATTCTTCTCTATTAATAGTTAGAATATCTTTTACAGAATCCAAAGGGATTTCAAGCCAAATTTGCCCAACTGCATAAGCGGCTATTTCATATTGATTGTATAAAAACACTAATTTTTCGTTATCAAAATAAAAGTTATTGTTGAGCTTAAATTGATTGTTGGTAAACCAAAACCCAGCTTCTTCTAAATCATGTGTTGGCGCTAGTTCAAAAAACTTACGAAAAACCACTTCCATTCTTTTTTCTAATTCTGGAATATTGGTGCAAATATCTTTCAACTTTAAGACCTTTTTAGAGTTTAAATCGATGGTGTAAAAATTGTGAACCGAATTGCCATGTGCACCACCTGTAAAACTATATTGCGAAAAATCGGCAACTAAATAATTGGTAAAAACAGTGTCGTAATTCAACGAAACATCCCATTCCCACGCAGTGTAGTGCATCGTGTCGTTATTGGAAAGCATTTGGTATTCATAAACAAACGAATCAATTATATAATCCATTGCTTTATAATCCAACGGAACTTTAATGGTTGTGCTTAAAAAAGAATTGGTAATTGAATCTGTTACTGCTTTAATGGGTGATTCTAAAGACGCAATTGTATAGTGCATAACAGCTTTTGTAGTGTCGTTATTACGATTTACATAAAAAGATGTAAGTTGATTTTCTTCCCACATTTTTGGAGTTACCGTTGTTTTATAGGGCACTTCATAACTAATTTCTGTTGGATGATTAGAAGTTCCACAACTTACAACCAAAGTAAGAAGGAAAATGAATGCTAAAAATTTCATACAATCTTATTTTAACTTGAACGACAAGGGTAACAAATCCTTTGCCGAAAATAGCTTTATCACTTTTTTATTGGGACTTGTCAGCAAAATTTCAAAGGGATGATCTTGTCTATTTCCCGATTCCAACATCACTTGGCGGCAACTACCGCAAGGGGAAAGAAACGTTTCTTCTGAAAAAGCATCGCCAAAGGCAACAATGGCCATTTTTTTAATGGAATGTTGAGGAAAATTTGCTCCTGCATAAAACAAAGCAGTTCGTTCGGCACAGATTCCAGACGGATAAGCACTATTTTCTTGATTATTTCCTAAAACAATAGTTCCATCATTTAAAAGCACACTTGCCCCCACTTGAAAGTTGGAATAGGGTGCATAGGCGTTTGATGCTGCTATGAAAGCTCTATCAATTAAATCTAAATCTTCATCCGACAATTGGTCAAACGATTCAAATTCTTGGTATTTAATTGTAATTTCGTTCATAGCTAGTAGGTTTTAAGATTAATTATTTAAAAAATCCAAATCACCATTTTTCATTTTATGGTAGGATTTTGCCAAATAGGCAAGCACCATACGCATTGCATCAAAAGCGCTTTCGGTTGCTGGCGAAATTTCCTTTTTTTGGAGTTTGAGCAACAATTTCATATACATTGCTCCAAAGATTAATTCCACATCGTTTTTTTCTTTTAAATTCGATTTTTGCTTGAATTCATTGATAAACGATTGTGCCTTTTCATTGTATTCAATGTATGTAGAGTCGTTTGCTTGCCCCAATAACATGTTGTGTAAATAACTCAATTCGATGAGAGTTTCATTCAAGTCCAAAAGATGTCCCACTTTTTCAATGCGTTGATCTTTCATATCGCGAATGAGTTTAGAATACCATTTTTTATAGGCAGGTGCTAAATTTTTGTCGGTCAATTGTGGCTCTACAAAATTTTTCATAATTGCATCTACATCAAATTGATAGGCACGAATAACGTCTTCAATTTGGTACATATACAAAATATATTCTGCAATATTTTCTTGGTATTTTTGCTCGGCTATTTGCATGTTTATTTACCTACAGATTTTTCTTTTTCGTTCATAAAGGCAACAAATTTTTCGGTTACATCCATGGATGGATTTCCGTAAGCTACTTGTCCGCCCGCCCCACTGATTAAGAACAAATCAATGCCATTATCTTTAGAAAACTCTTCGCTGTATTTAATGATTTTGTTTTGAATAGCTGTAGTTGCTTCCAATTGTTTTTGTTGAAAAGCAGCCATTTTTGAGCCTTGAAATTCTTGCATTTGCTGTTGCAACATTCCTAAACGTTGTTCATACGCAGCCATTTGATTGGGTGTCAATATTTGTTTTTTAGCGCCACTTTCATATTCAGTATAGATACGCTCGTAATCACGTTGCATAGATGCCAATTGTTCTTGCAATTTAGCACCTTCTTTTTCAAAACGTTCTGATTCTTCTTTGTACACTTGAAACGTTTCTGCAACAGAATCCAATACATAAAATGCAATTTTAACACCATCTTTAATTGGAGCTGCCTCTGTTTTAATTGCATCTTTTGTTGCTGTAGTAGTTTTTTTATCCTTACAAGCAACCAACGCACCTGCTAACAAACCAATAAAAAGTATCTTTTTCATTTTGTTTTTTTATTTTCAATTAATATTTCATCCCATTCATGCTTCATTTTTTCAAAACGCACTAGCGTATGTTGAATCAATTCTGGGGTTATCATTTTTTCAAAATCTTCTACACCAAAAACATCCGTTTCTCCAATTTTAAACGATTGTTCCATTCCATCTTTTGCAAATTTAAGAATGTATTTACCATTGTATTGATAAATTTGAACATTAAAATGCTCTTCTTCAATTTCTTTCAACAGATTCATTTGGCGTAATTTTTCATTTTAAAAGCCTCAGCCCAATCGTTGCGCATCTCAATAAAACGATGTAAACAACTGATTAAAAAGTCGTTTGACAGCAAATCTTGAACACCTTTTGCACCATCCACTTCTGTTTCTTTCACTTTGAAAGATTGTTCAAATTGCCCCAACTCAATTTTAAGAATATATTCTCCGTTGAATTGAAAAATTTGAATTTTATATTTTTCGTGTGGTATAAGGCGAACTAAACGCATAATTTTATCAAACTTGAATTACACCTACGTTGTATTGTTTTTCAGCTTTTTTATGATTTGCCATTTCAATACCCATTGATACAACTTTGCGCGTTTCTTTCGGGTCAATGATAGCATCTACCCAAATTCTACTTGCTGCGTAGTACGGTGAAATTTGTTTATCGTATTTATCTTTGATTGTATTGAACAACTCTGCTTCTCTTTCTGGCGTAATTTCTTCTCCTTTTGCTTTTAAAGAAGCTACTTCAATTTGCAACAATACTTTTGCTGCAGAAGCACCACCCATTACGGCAATTTCTGCTGTTGGCCATGCCACAATCAAACGAGGGTCGTAGGCTTTACCACACATTGCATAGTTACCTGCACCATAAGAGTTGCCCACCACGATTGTAAACTTCGGCACAACCGAATTAGCCATTGCATTTACCATTTTTGCTCCGTCTTTAATAATTCCGCCGTGTTCTGATTTAGAACCAACCATAAATCCGGTTACATCCACCAAAAACACCAAAGGAATATTTTTTTGGTTACAGTTCATAATAAAACGTGCTGCTTTATCTGCTGAGTCGGAATAAATTACACCTCCCAATTGCATTTCGCCTTTGGCAGAGCGGATCACTTCACGTTGATTGGCAACAATACCTACACTCCACCCGTCAATGCGAGCATACGCACAAATGATTGTTTTACCATAATCGGCTTTGTATTCGGTATATTCTGAATTGTCCACAATGCGCTCCAACACTTCTTTCATGTTGTAAGGTTTTGAACGGTCGGTTGGGATAATTCCATACACCGATTTTGGTTCGTGTTTAGGGGCAACGGCTTCTTTTCTATCAAATCCTGCATTTTCAGATTGACCGATTTTATCCACTAAATCGCGGATAGTAGCAATGCATTCTTGGTCGTTTTCTGCTTTGTAATCACACACTCCCGAAATTGACGTATGTGTAGTTGCACCACCCAAAGTTTCGTTATCAATATTTTCACCAATAGCAGCTTTCACTAAGTAACTTCCTGCCAAGAAAATGGTTCCAGAACCGTTAACAATCAGTGATTCATCCGACATGATAGGCAAATAGGCACCACCAGCCACACAACTTCCCATACAGCTGCAATTTGCACAATTCCCATCGAACTCATGATGGCATTGTTTCTAAAAATACGCCCAAAATGTTCTTTATCTGGGAAAATTTCATCTTGCATTGGTAAATAAACACCTGCACTATCTACCAAATAAATGATAGGCAAACGGTTTTCCATTGCAATTTCTTGAGCTCTGAGGTTTTTCTTACCTGTAATTGGAAACCAAGCACCAGCTTTTACCGTTGCATCGTTGGCAACAACAATACATTGTTTACCTTTTACATAACCAATTACAATTACCACTCCACCAGATGGACATCCACCGTGTTCTGGATACATTTCATAACCAGCCAAAGCACCAATTTCTATACGTTCAGTATCTGGGTCTAAAAGCAAATCAATACGCTCTCTTGCCGTTAACTTTCCTTGTTCGTGTAATTTTTCAATGCGTTTTTTACCTCCACCTTCGTAGATTTTGGCTAAAGTTCTTTCTAAATTACTGATTTTTAAGCGTAGATCGTCGTCGTTGATATTGAATTCTAACTCTTTTTTAGATACTGCCATATTCGTTTATTTTAAGAGCAACAAATTTAATAAAAGAATGGTAAGTTTCAAGAATGAAGCTAGATAAATCAACAGATTAAAAAAAAGTTGACAAAATATTAACCTTCAACAACGTTGCGAATAGAATTTTCGGCTTCTTGCACCACTTCACTGATGTTTCTACCTTTTATTTCTATTGGCGATAAAACTTCCCATGTTAATTTGTGAAACGGCATTAATGGAAACATTCCTTTTTTGACCATATCGGCAGAGCCTTTAATAGCGATGGGAACGATTAATGCTTCGGGACAAATGGATGCCAAGGTTTCGATGCCACCAGTTTTAAATTTTTTCATCAAACCATCTTTGGTGCGTGTACCTTCTGGAAAAATAAACACCGACCATTTCAATTTGTTCATTTTCTCGGCCAATTTTGCAATTTCACGTTTGGATTGTTCTGCATCTTTGCGGTCAATATTTGCAGCACCACCATATTTTAAGTTGAAAGCAATGCTCGGAATTCTAGATTTAGCCAATTCTATTTTGGAAATGAACTTACCATGAAATTTTCTAAAAAAATAAATCAACCCGGGAATGTCAAACGTACTTTGATGATTGGAAACAAAAATAATTGGTCGACCTTTGGGGATTTGAATTTTATTTTTCAAAATCGGCACGTTAAACAATACCAAAGTTGAATACGTTAAAAAGAAATTAAGCACGTCCACACTATTTTTATGTGCTTTGTAGCCAAAAAACTTATAACAAATCCACTGAATAGGATGAAAAATCAACAAAAACAATGAAAATAGAATGTAAAAAACGGGGGTCAATAAAATTCCAAAAAACAATCTCATACACTATCTCTATTAAGCAACTTCTGAATCAAAAGTAATGAACTCAAAAGGAACTTTCACCATGTATGCATAATCGTTTCCTACTTCAAACATTTCTTCGTCTTCTTCTCTATAATACCATTGAACACTAGCAAAATTTTGTTCTTTCACCAATGTATTTAATTTATACAATAAAAACAATATACGTTTAGAAGAAGAAGTGTTAAAATACTCCAACTTCATTTTAAAAACAGTATTTGCTGCTGGCTGATGAACGTATGATTCAAACCAATGAATGATTGGATTCCAAAACTCATCCGCATTTTCGGGTATAGCACGTCCTTCAATAATCATCTCACCTGTATCAGGATTTAGAGAAATATATGGAGTCGAAGGAGAAGACTCTACTATAAACTGTTTCATTTTTTTCTAGCGATAGAGGTGCTAAATTGCGATTTATTTTTGATTAAACAAAGGAATTTGGTAAAAAAAGTTAAAAATCAAACAGCCTTTGCTGACTTAAATCAATTGTTTTGAGAGATTTTCTAGCGGGCGTTTCACCAATTTTTCAATAGTAATGTTGCGTTTAGCAGCTTCTTGCATGAAAAATGATTGCAAGTAAAATGCATAACTCCCCACCAAACTGATGGAAGAACAATTTTGGCAATAATTTTCAAAAAACAACCTACAATTTTCTTGATGGATGCTTGCAACAAACGGATGATTGTGAAAATCTGACAATAGACTAGAAAGCTGGGCATAATTGGTTTTGGATGCTACGGTATTTTCCATGCTCCACAATTCCTCCAACGGTTTCCACTGTTCAATGCTTTGCACTATTTCTGGGTAACGATTTTCTGACTTTAAAGCATTCAACAAAAGTTTCCCGAAATAAAAACCACTACCTTCATCGCCTTTTTCCCAACCTAAGCCGCCTCGTAATTCAACAACTTGATTGTTTTCTATTTTAAAAACTACACTGCCCGTTCCACAAATTGCCACCATTTCAGAAGCTCCGTTTACCGCATCCCACGCAGCAAATAAATCCGACTGAACACTGATAGCATTGCAAAAACCAAGTTGACGAAATACCTGTTTCATTTCTTCTTGCTTGGCAACTTGCAAACATCCCGAACCATAAAAATGTAAATCGGCTTGCGATAAATCGTATTGTTCCCAAATTTTTTTTTGTGTTGCAATAAATGCCTCATTCACATTGGCAGGATGGTACGAAACGGTTGTAAAAGTTATAAACTGCCCACTTTCATCCTTTGCTAACCAATCGGTTTTGGTGCCACCACTTTCTGCAATAATTTTTATGAATCGTTTCATTGGACAACAAATGCAAATACAACTACTTGCAAAACTAAGAATTTATTACTTTTGATTGCTATGAAGTTGTCTGTAAAAAATTGTGTGCCTTTGGGAGAGAACAAACGTCGGAAATTTGGCGATGTTTTTTTGCTTGAATCTGCTGATGGCGAAAAATACATTCTAAAAAAAGCCAACTATCAACAGGTAACGCAACGCGCCATTCAACAATTAAAAAATGAGGGGAATTTTTCTTTTCAACATCCTGGATTGCCATTTGTGTGTTCAACAGATGAAACTTCTGACAGTTTTTCGTTGCTATTAAACCATAAAAACGGCATCAATTTGACCGAATTTTGGAAAAGCGTTTCTAAAAAACAACGATTAGCATTTACCCAACAATTTGTGCAAAAGGCGGTTGAACTTCTTGATTTTATTCATCAACAAGCTATTTATCATTGCGACATAAAACCTTCTAATTTTATTATTGAAGGAACTTTGGATGACTTTAACGTACACCTTATTGATTTTGGATTGGCCATCAATCAGCACCAATTGGAAGAACGAAATTTAATTTTTCCGTTGGGATTTGCTGCTCCAGAGTTGATTCTCAATAAATTGCATTTAATCAATCCAACTACCGATTTTTATGCGTTGGGAATTAGTGTTTATCAGTTGTGGACCGGTTCATTGCCACTAACGCATCCCAATCCAAGTGTTTTTACCAACCTACAATTGGCACATCCCTTGCCCGAGCACGATGCTTTGCCTAAAAAATTAATGCAATGGTTGAGCAAAGTTTGCCATAAACCACAATGGCGAACAGCCCCTAATTTAATGGATGACAACGAGGTGGAGCAACTACTCTTGCAATCGTTTGATAAAAGATTTACCTCCTCTCACGAATTGGTTGAAGCCTTGCAACAAATCAAACAAAAACGTTGGTTTTGGTAAGAATTACCAATTGTTATCGCAAATATGCTTTAAAATTGCAACCTCATCGGTGGTTAACTGTAAGCCTCTACGTTCCATCATGTTGTTGAATATTCAACTGCTTTTCAAATTTAAACGGCACAATTGTTTGTCCGCCCCATGAAAACGAAGGAATAAACTTGGAAGGAAAATCACCTCCAAAAACATTGCACGAAACGCCAACAACCGTTGCCGTATTGAACATGGTGTTAATGCCACATTTGGAATGATCGCCCATGCACACTCCCATAAATTGAATGTCGGTTTTTACTTCTTTGCCTGCTTCATAGGAATAAGTGGAAACATTGCCATAATTGTTTTTCAAGTTGGACGTATTGGTATCGGCCCCCAAGTTGCACCATTCACCAATCAAGGCATTGCCCAAAAATCCGTCGTGCCCTTTGTTGGAATACGATTGAAAAACAACATTGTTTACTTCTCCTCCAACTTTGCAATGTGGTCCGAGGGTTACAGCACCATACACTTTTGTTCCCAACTTCAATGCGCTGTGTTCTCCCATTGCCAAACCACCACGAACAATACATCCTTCCATAATTTCGGCATCTTTGCCAACATAAATTGGTCCGGCATTGGTGTTCAAAATACAAGCTTCAACGGTGGCTCCTTCTTCTAAAAAAATATGTGCAGGATTGCCAATAATGGTATTGGTAGAAGAAATTGGCTGACTTGTTCTTCCTTTAGTTATCAAGGTAAAATCTTGCTTTAGCGCCTCATCATTGAGTTGATACAAGTGCCAACGCTGACTAATAATCAACGGTTGACTTCCCAACCATTCATTTTTATCACTACCATTTCCTTTGCGTGCCAATTCAACATCGTTGTAATACAAAGCAGCATTATCCGGCAAGGTGAGTATGGCTTGTGCAATTTCTTTAGACGGAATTAACGCTGCATTTACCAAAATATCCCAATCATTGGTTGCAGGAAATTTTCCTTGCAAATAAGTTTCTGTTTGGTAATAGATGTTGGCATTGGCAAGTAACTTCCAACGTTCGGTGTTGGTTAAAATTCCAATACGCAAATCGCCAACTGGTCGGGTTAATGTTAGCGGTGCAAAACGTTTGTGCAATCCATTATCGGCTAAAGCAATTTTCATTGTTCGTTTGTTTTTATTGGTTTATTGGAAATCAAATACAATCCTCCAAAAGTAAGCAATCCATTCAAAATAAGCATTTCGTAGCCAAAACGGTAACCATTGAGCCATTGAACAGAATTTTTATCTAAGATATAGCAAATTAGAGGTACAAGAATGCAAACCACAGGCACCAACACTTCTTTCATCTTTCTTTTGGTTAATATCCCAAAGAAAAATAGTCCCAACAGTGGACCATAAGTGTATCCTGCTAAGGTTAAAATCAATCCTATTAAATCAGTTCCAGGATTTTTTTGAATGTACCAACGTGTTCCTAAAATAATGAGCAAAAACACTACAGAAAATCCAATGTGCACAATTAATTTCAAACGTTGACGTTCTTTTTCTTCGCGTTTTTTGAAGTTAAGAAAATCGATACAGAAACCCGTTGTTAATGCCGTTAGTGCACTATCTGCTGATGCATACGATGAAGCGGTAATTCCGAGTAAGAAAAAAGTTCCGGCCACCAGCCCAAAATTGTTCAACGCAAGCGAAGGAAACACATAGTCGGTGATGATTTTATCGCCTTTCATTGGTAAATCCACCCCCATTTCAAACGCATAAACATACAAAGCACCACCCAACAATAAAAACAAGAAATTGGTTATTACTAAAATAGTTGTAAACGAATACATATTTTTTTGAGCATCCTTGATGTTTTTGCACGATAGATTTTTTTGCATCATATCTTGATCAAGTCCCGTCATTGCAATTGCGATGAACATTCCTCCAAAGAATTGTTTAGGAAAGAAAAGTTTAGAGTTGGGATCGTCAAAAAATAAAATCTTAGCCATTGAATGTCCGTTGTTGGTGGTTGTAGCTGCAATTTTATTGTACAAACCTGAAAAATCAACATTTAAAGCTTGTGCAATGACGATGGTGCAAATAATTACCGCACTGATTAAGAAAAAAGTTTGAAAAGTATCAGTAATTACAATTGTTTTAATGCCTCCTTTAAACGTATAAATCCAAATGAGTAAGAGCGTAACAACGGCCGTTACCCAGTAGGGAACATTCATCGGGCCAAATAAAAACAAATGCAGCACTTCGGTAGCCAAAAACAAGCGAATGGCAGAGCCCAAGGTGCGCGATAACATGAAATAACTTGCTCCGGTTTTATAGCTGATATAGCCAAAACGTTCTTCCAAATATTCGTAAATAGAGGTTACTTGCATTCGATAATACAAGGGCATCAACACTTGTGCAATCACCACATAACCAACAATATACCCCAAAACCACTTGATAATATCCCATTCCATCATTGATCATGGTGCCTGGAACAGAAATAAATGTAACTCCCGACAATGACGTTCCTATCATTCCAAATGCTACTAAATACCATTTATTTTGGCGGTGACCAGTGAAAAATGTTTCGGTATCTGCTCCTTTTGACGTGAAATAGGAAATCAAAATCAAAATAAGAAAGTATATGGATAAAATCGAAACGATATAAGTTGGTGTCATAAATTTCTTTTTGGGGGTGAAAATACAAAAATCATTGTAGTTTTAAATTGAATTGAATGCTATTTCAATAGAAAATTCTATTTTCGTTGCAGAAAAACAAATGACGGATATGAATTGGGAAGATATTATTTTTTATGTAGCGTTGATTACTTTACCAGCTGGAGCGGTGTTGATGACAACTATTCTTTTTTTAAGAAAACAAACAGAACGCGAGTTGAACAGTCAGTTTCACAACGTGCAAAGCGAATTAAAAAAACAACGACAAGAATATTTTTTACCCAATCGTGTAGAAGCTTACCAACGTGCAGTTTTGTTAATGGAACGCATTCATCCCAACAGTTTGATTATGCGCACCATCAATCCGGCGTTGCCTTCGGCTGTTTACCAAACCGAGTTGTTAAAAACCATCCGAGAAGAATACGATCACAACGTTGCACAACAATTATTTGTATCCCCTGCGATGTGGGAAATGGTAAAAAATTCGAAAGAAGAAACCATAAAAATCATCAATATTGCTGGGCAACAAATGAGCGTTACTTCCATGAGTACGGATTTGGCTGCTAAAATCTTTGAATTAGTTGCCGAAATTGGTGAGTTGCCTTCAGAAATTACCGTAAAAGCATTAAAAGAAGACTTGCAAAAGTTGTTCTAACTGTTCGTAAATGGAGTCGATTTATTGGTCTACATTTCAAAATTGCGTCCATTACTCGTTGCATTTTATTGTTCCAATTTTTGTTGCGCGGCATTTTTTTAAAGCTCAATGGCTAAAAGTTACCCTAGTTTTGTGGGCAACAATGTTGGTAGATTTGGATCATTTATGGGCAACACCACTTTTTGACCCCAATCGGTGCAGCATAGATTTTCATCCACTCCACTCCTATTTTGCTATTTTGGCTTATGCCATCGGGTTGATTACCCTAAAAAACTTTTGGATAAAACTAATTTGCGGCGGCTTGCTCTTTCACATGTTTACCGATGCGCTGGATTGTTGGATGAATTGGTTGTAACGGTTAAAAAATTTTTATTGAAACCCCATAGTTGATTGATGACCGCTCCGATTCTATCAACTCAAACTTAAACCGAACTGCGCTACGAAGTGTTTAAGTCTTATATGTTGTGCGACGCCACAATTATCGATTCATAAATTCTTTAGCGGTTAAAATAGGTAAAGTTAGGTTTTTAAAATCTTTTTTATTTCTAGTTATAATGATTTCCATTCCAAATTCTATTGCTGTGTAATATTGAATGGCGTCTTCAAAATCTTTTTGATTAGAAGTTAATGCTAAATCTAGTATTTTATCAGTAGTTGGAAGTACTTCAACAAGAACTTTGAATTTTGACAAGACTTTTCTTGCTTCCATTTTTAAATGTCTGTAAAGCAAAAAATGAACATTTGCAATAGTTAGTGCAGAAACATAAAGTTTGATTTCATTTCTATCAGCTAATGTAAAAAGCTCTTGTGCTTCTTCATAAAAGTCTGCTCTTTTTTCTAATAGATCCAATATGATATTTGTATCAACAAAAACTCTGTTCATTATTCGTACTTTTTGCTTAAATATTCAAAATAATCATCTTTGTCATTTTCTCCAGAGTTTTCAGGAATTACACCAGTTAAGCTTTCAACTAATGGGCTCACTTCCATTTTTTTATTATTCTTATAAGTCAATGAATTTAAGTAACTTTCAATTAATTTTGAAAGACTTATTTTATTGTTTTTCGCATAAACTTTAGCATTTTCAATAATGCTTTTGTCAAGATTTAAAGTCAACTTAGTATTCATAACTACATTTTACGTACAAATATAATAAAATATCACGTAAAAATAATTAATGGTGGAATATTATTTATTTTTGACCCCAATCGGTGCCGCATAGGTTTTCATCCACTCCACTACTATTTTGCTATTTTGGTTTATGCCATCGGGTTGATTACCCTAAAAAACTTTTGGTTAAAAATAATTTGCGGTGGCTTGCTCTTTCACATGTTTACCGATGCGCTGAATTGTTGGATGAATTGGTTGTAACGGTTTAAAAATCACACATTTTCTTGTTTTTCAAAGCAAAAATGATTGTTAATTTCTTTTCGTTTACTTTAAAAACCGTTGATTTTATTGGTATTTTGAGCTTATTTAAACTTTAAACAATATATTTGTGATTCATCAAATTTATATCGCTTATGAAAAGAAAAATTACATCCTTTTTTAGTTTTAGTACTATTTTATTGGCACTCAGTTCAAATGTTTTAGCACAAACCTATTGCACTCCAACTTCCGAATTTGGTTGTGCACATTCTATAACAAATGTGAATCTTGCTGGAGCGACAATTACACTGAATAAAACATCAGCTTGTGGTGGCGATAACAATGGATATATTTTTTACTCATCCGAAAACAAACCCGATTTAATTGCTGGGAACCAATATACCATCAATGTTACTGTTAGTAATTACAATCCAACAACAAAACTTTCGGCTTGGATAGATTTCAACGGCAATGGAGTTTTTGATGTTGGGACTGAATCCATCATTTTTGTAGCTTCAGTAACCGACGTACTTCAAAGCAATACATTTACGGTTCCTGCCAATGCTCAAACTGGTACAACACGCATGCGTATTAGTTATGCCGCTGGGGCAAATGCATCTTATGGACCGTGTGAAGAAAGTTTTAACTTAGATGCAGAAGATTATTTAGTAGACATTCAATCGCCATCTGGTTGTATGGATCCTGTGGTAGATTTGGGAACAACAACAACACTTTGCACTGGTTCATCACTAATACTTGATGCCGGAAACCCAGGCTTAACATATAGCTGGAATACGGGCGCAACATCACAAACAATTACGGTAACGCAAGCTGGAACTTATACGGTAACAGTAACCGATGGTGCTTGTTCTACAGAAGAATCAATTACCATTACAGAGGTTACCACACCAACAGCAAGTGGAATTCAGTTTGTAAACACTGGAACATGCGCCTTTAATTTCAGCATCACCAACGGTCAAAACATTGATTCTTATTCTTGGAATTTTGGAGATGGTTCGGCAGCTGCAACAACGGCAACACCATCGCATGCTTATGCAACAAGTGGTGCTTATACAGTTACTGCAACACTAACCAATGGTTGTGGCAACACAGCTATTACTCAAAACGTTAAATGTAACTACAATGGACTAGATGCATTGGAAAACACCGCTTTGTCCGTTTATCCAAATCCAGCAAAAGACCAATTAGTGATTAATTCAAATGAAACAATTGATGCAATTTCGTTGGTAAATGTGGTTGGACAAACAGTGGCGCATTATACAGCACTTAATTCATCCAATGCAAATATTGAAGTGTCTAATATTGAAAATGGAATTTATTCTGTGATAGTTAGCACAGCAAATGGTGTAGCTGTAAAACGAATTGAAATCGCAAAATAGTTTTATATCTAAATCTTTTTACCAATCCCTTGTATGATGCACACATTGTACAAGGGATTTTTTTGTTATTTGAAGTTTTAAAAAATTGTGTTTTAAGTTTTTTGTACATATATTTGTACATAATTAAATACAAATCCAATGTTAGTCACAAGTGTTTCAGATTTCAGAAAGGATATAAAATCATACATCGACAGGGTTATAAAAAACGTAGAGACCTTGGTTATCAACCGTGGAAAAGACACAGGGGTTGTTATCATGTCATTGGATGAATACAATTCGTTAATGGCAACCAATCACGAGTTATCTTCTAAAAAGAACGAGCAACGATTAGATGCTGCCATTGAAAAATTAAAAAAGGGACAATCTTTTGAGAACGATTTAATTGAAGAATAAATGCGCTATATATTCGTTGATGAATCGTGGGAAGATTATCTGTATTGGCAAAAACACGACAAGAAAAAATTAATGCGTATCAATGATTTATTAAAAGACATTCCTAGAAATCCCTTTGAAGGCATTGGCAAACCGGAGCCTTTAAAACACAAATATGCAGGTTTTTGGTCAAGAAGAATAGACGAAGAACACCGATTAATTTATCGATTTGAAGAAGCCTCTATTTTAATTGCAAAATGCCGCTTTCATTATGATTAATTCAATCAGCCACTTACGAGCGATCGTCTTCGTTTAACAAAGTTGTATTGTGTTTCAAGGTTCTAAATACCAACGAAATACCCAAAGCAACAATCAACACAATTAAATGCGTTGTTTTCCATTGCACTTGTCCAGATGTAAACCAATCGCGTAAAAAGTCAACAAACAAGAATCCCAAAATCGTTGCTGTAATACCCGAATATTCTCTTCTTAAGGTTGTTTTGAACGAAAAAGGAATATCTGATTTTACTTTGTTTTTGCAACTTGGAATAAACGCTGGTACTTTCATCGACCAATTGATGTAATCTTCCCCAAATTTACGCTCTAAAAAACGTTCTTCGGCAAACATAATGCGCTCGTAATAAATCCAAAATAACAACGAAACGATGATGACATAATACACGTTAAACGTAAACCAACAATTCCAATCCACATTAAATAGTTTCTAAATACAACGGATGGCGCAACGTTGAATAAATTCCTTCAGTGTTCAAAGCCTCTGCCACTTGCCCCTCTTTGGTATTTCTTCCCGAAGTATTTTTATTGGATGTTCCGATAGCTATCGATCTAATAATCTGACCACTAACAGAAATTAATGCACAAGTTATTAACAACGTATAGTACAAGATGTCGTTATCTTTAATAAACTCATAATCAGTAAAATAAACTACTGGAATTGCTAAAATAAATAAAATTACAGGGATTTGTCCTCTGTATCTGAACAGCTTGTTGCCGCTTGTCTCAAAAGAATGTACTAATGCCATTTGAAAAAATATGTATATTGCAAAAAAATTGCTACGAAGGTATAATAAATTACGACAACTATGAAAGGAAAAACTAATTTTGAGTTAGAATATGTATTGAAAACATCGCCAAAGGTGCTTAACAACGTGCTTTTTACCCCCGATGGACTTTCTGATTGGTTCTGCAGTGATGTTAACATCAAAGACGATATTTATGCTTTTGATTGGGATGGCTATATTGAAGAAGCACGCTTAATTAGTGCCAAACCTGGACAATACATCAAATGGCAATGGATTGAAGATGAAGAAGATGGACACGATACTTATTTTGGTTTCAGCTATTCTACCGACCCAATAACTAAAGCGGTGATTTTAAAAGTAAGTGGTTCTGCCGACATCGAAGAAGAAGAAGAAGCAAAAGCATTGTGGGAGCAACATGTTAACGATTTAAGACGATTAATTGGCGCATAACACCTCGTTTTTTTTAACATTATTCACTTGATTCACTTTTTTATTCTACAAATGGTTAGAATACGCAATTATTTCACTACATTCGCAATGCAAAATTTTTAACAGTATAAAAATATGAATTACGATATTATTGTAATAGGTTCAGGACCTGGAGGATATGTTACAGCAATTAGAGCTTCTCAATTGGGCTTAAAAACTGCTGTTGTTGAACGTGACAACTTAGGAGGAATTTGCTTAAACTGGGGATGTATTCCTACAAAAGCATTGATCAAAAGTGCGAATGTTTTTGATTACTTGAACCATGCATCTGAATATGGAATCAATGTAAAAGATGCTTCTATCGATTTTAATGCAATCATCGAAAGAAGTCGCGGAGTTGCTAGCGGAATGAGTGCTGGTATCCAATTCTTAATGAAAAAGAACAAAATTGATGTTATCAAAGGAACTGGTGTGGTAAAACCTGGTAAAAAAGTGTTGGTAACTGGTGAAGACGGAAAACAAACAGAATATACAGCCGATAAAGGAATCATCATTGCAACAGGTGCACGTTCTCGTGAATTACCTAACTTGCCACAAGATGGTGAAAAAGTGATTGGTTACCGCCAAGCAATGACCTTGAAATCACAACCTAAAAAATTAGTTGTTGTTGGTTCGGGTGCTATAGGTGTTGAGTTTGCTTATTTTTACAATGCAATTGGAACAGAAGTAACAATTGTTGAATACTTGCCAAACATTGTTCCGATTGAAGACGAAGAAGTGTCAAAACAATTGGAAAAATCGTTTAAAAAAGCAGGTGTAAAAATCATGACCAATGCTTCTGTTGAAAAAGTGGATACTTCTGGAAAAGGATGTGTTGTTACAGTAAAAACAGACAAAGGAGAAGAGAAAATTGAGGCGGATGTTGTACTTTCTGCTGTTGGTATTCAAGCAAACATTGAAAACATTGGTTTAGAAGAGGTTGGTATCGCTACAGATAGAGGTCGTATTTTAGTAAACGATTTCTACGAAACAAATATCCCAGGTTATTTTGCAATTGGTGACGTAATTCCAACTGCTGCATTGGCACACGTTGCTTCTGCTGAAGGAATTATTTGTGTTGAGAAAATTGCTGGGACATCACCCAGAAGCGTTGAACTATGGAAATATTCCTGGATGTACCTATTGTACGCCTGAGGTTGCTTCTGTTGGTATGACAGAAAAAGCAGCTAAAGAAGCAGGTTACGATATCAAAGTTGGTAAATTCCCATTCTCTGCATCTGGTAAAGCAAGTGCTGCTGGTGCAAAAGATGGTTTTGTGAAATTAATTTTTGATGCAAAATACGGTGAATTGTTGGGCGGTCACATGATAGGTGCCAACGTTACTGAATTGATTGCTGAAATTGTGGCTATCCGCAAATTGGAAATCACAGGTGAAGAATTGATTAAAACAGTTCACCCTCACCCAACTATGTCTGAAGCAGTTATGGAAGCTGCAGCAGCGGCATACGGAGAAGTAATTCACTTGTAAGCAGCTATAAACAATTTTAAAGTGCCTTTTTTAGTTGAAAGAGGCACTTTTTTTGTTCCTACCAATTATTTCCAATTCTTTTGTATATTTGATAGTATTGAATTTTTAGAATTACTCAACATGAGCACCATTCAACGAGAAGACATTCACCTCATTGCACGCAACAGCGACATTCCAACGGATGAAACGCAGCAACTTTTAAAAAAACACGTTTATACCAATGCACACGATTGGAAAAAGTTTTTGCAATTGTTTAGCATCAGCGCTGGAACTGGTTTTGTAGTCTTTGGAATTGTATTCTTTTTTGCCTACAACTGGGCCGATTTACACAAATTCGTGAAGTTGGGTTTAATTGTAGCATTGTTACTCACAGCAACTACCATTGCATTACTTCCAACTGTGAAAGTATTAATTCAGAAAATTGCACTCACGTTTGCCGTTGCTTTTATTGGTGTTTTGTTTGCTGTTTACGGTCAAATTTACCAAACAGGAGCCAATGCCTATGATTTTTTCTTGGCGTGGACCATTTTTGCAACCTTGTGGGTGGTGGTTGGCAATTTTTCGCCTCTTTGGCTCATTTACTTGGTGTTGCTCAATACTTCGTTGGTGCTTTACGCTGAGCAAGTTGCCGAAAATTGGTCAGAAATTCTTGTTTACACATTACTGGTTGTTCTTAATGCTCTTTTTTACATTATTGCCACCCGATATTTTAAAGAACAAACGCCAACATGGTTACTTCACACCGTTGGTTTGGCAATTGCTTTTTGTGCAACTATCGGTGTAATTGCTGGAATTTTTTCTGGTTTTAAAATTGAATTTTTATTCTTATTGCTTATTGCCACTTCCCTATTTGGTGGTGGAATTTGGTATGGTTTAACCTCCAAAAGTAGCTATTTGCTTGCCATCATTCCGTTTTGCATCATTGCCATTTGCTCGGCTTTAATGTTTAAAATTTCCAACCATGAACTTATGTTTTTTGCCGTAAGTATTTTTGTAATTGGCAGTGTTACTTTTACAATTAAAAATTTATTCAACCTTCAAAAAAAATGGGCACATGAAAACAAATGAAGAAATTAAAGCCCTAATTGCTGCTGTTCAAGCAAAATCGTCTGGTAATTTTGCCATTGATGAACTTGCTTTGGAACAAGAATACCAACAAATTGCCCAACAACCAACTATTGGAATTCGCATTCTTTCCATAATTGGTGGATTTATGGCAAGTATTTTACTGTTTATTTTTATTCTCATCAGTGGATTAGAACGCTCGGATATTGCTCAAGTTGTTATTGGAGTAATATTAATTACAGCTACTTTAATGGTTTCCAAAAACAATAAAAACACGTTGTTAGACACTGTTTTGGTTTCTGCATATTTGCTAGGATTTTTATTGGTTATTTTGGGATGGATAAATTTTGATTTTTGGGAGCAAGCCATTCATTTAATAATCATTGCACTTGCAATCGTTTCGCTTATTGTTGTTCAAAGCTATATTTTATCGTTTCTTGCTACATTATTAATTTTTGGAAGTATTTTAAGTTATTTGTCGGTGCACGAGCACTTTGAACTTATTCATGCATACAACACTTTATTGGCTGCATTAGTTACATTTATCGCATTCAACGAAGCTAAAATTATTGCATTCAACAAAGCTACTTCTCATCTTTATTCGCCTATAAAATCGGCTTTAATTGTGGTATTTGTAGCAGGATTGTTTGTTGTAGGCAAAAAGGATGTTTTTCCACTCCAAACGTCCACCATTTGGATATCGTCTGTGGCAAGTGTTCCACTTATTTTTTATACCATTTATCGTATTTTACCTACATTGGGGATTAATTCTCACAACACAAAAACACTATTTCTTTTGCTCAGTGCATTGGCATTGCTTCCATTGCTTTTTTCTCCTGCTGTAGCTGGTGCAATTTTAATTTTATTAACTTGTTTTTACAGCAACAGCAAAGGAGGTTTTGTGTTGGGGATAATTACCTTAATTTATTTTATAGTTCAATTTTACTACGATTTGAGCATCAATTTGCTTTTTAAATCAATTTAATGCTTGTTTCTGGCGCATGTTTTTGCGCTGTATTGGTTGGTAACTAAAAAATTAAATGCAGATGAAAACATATAAATGGTGGATAATTGTGATAAACCTATTGTTGTTGCTGGTTTATTTTGCTTATTCGGTAGCAAGCAAAGAAGATTTAACCAAAAACGGCCGATTGATTTTGTTGGAATTGGCACCAGTTGACCCGCGCTCGTTACTACAAGGTGATTATATGGATTTGCGCTACAAAATTTCTGAAGAAGTGAACTATCAAAACATTCCTAAAAATGGGTATTGTGTTGTTACTCTTAACGATAAAAATATTGCAAAAAGAGTTCGATTTCAACCACACAAACAAGCCTTGAATGAAGGAGAATATGTAATCAAATACACCGCAAAAAATAGTTGGCAAATAAATATTGGTGCAGAATCCTACTTTTTTCAAGAGGGGCACGCCAAAAAATACGAAGCCGCTAAATATGGTGGTTTGCGCATCGATGAAAATGGCAATAGTTTGTTGATTGGACTGTACAACGAAGATTTGCAAAAAATTGAATAAGCTATTTTTTGAAATTGCTATTCATTGATTCCAAATTGAAGGTAGAATTTGGGTTTTCTGACCAATTCTTTTTCAAAAACTGGACAACCATTTTCATCCAATCGGGGGTAATGTGGCGTATTTCTAGGAAATGTTTGAGGTAAAAACGCCATATCGTGTATCAAGCGGTTTTGAAGTCCATGACGAAATTGTTCGCTATCCACACCAATGCGAGCGTATACAACATTACCAAAATGCATCAAATATTTGATTCCGCCATAAACTATACCATGCGTTGTTTTTCCATAAGGCAAATCTTCCAAAGAACGATAGCCACTTGGCATTTTCTTAGTTTTCACCGATTTATCCCAAAAAGATCCTGCCGTTTCGCCCGTCCAAATGTAAAACCCTGTATTGATTTTAAAAGTAGGTGTGCGATAACTAATGTCTAAAATTCCAGTTCTAAATCGGTCTTTGGCTTGTCCACTAAACACATCGTTTTCAAATTTGATGGAAACATTTTTAATATGCATTCCAAAAGCACCCGACAATTGCGAAGTGCCCGCATTATCAGAGTAAATCAAAAAATTATAGGCAACAGCAAAATTCTTTTTTGTTTGGTGGTTCAATCCGTCCAATTCAAAATCCACCACCGATTGATTTTTGCCCACCATGAGTGCACCACCTGCATAGAATCTGTTTTCGTAAAACATTTCACGTTTACCCAAGCTGTAAAACTTCCACATAAACGTGTTGCCTACATTCAACTGCGCGTAGTCAAAACCAATAAAACTTTTGAGATGAAAACCTATTGCCAATTCATGCGTTCCTGCCTCCAACACCAAGCCAGCTTGCACACCAGCATTGGGTTTGCTCCACCGAACCCCCTGACCAAAGCTCAAAAAACTAAGGCAACACGCAAGAATAAGTATCAATTTTTGATTCACGTTGTCTTTATTTTCAAAAAACGTTCCAAAGTTAACCGTTGTTTGGTGTACTATTTTAAAATTAAAAATTATCTTTATCCTTCTAAAAATCAACCCAATGAAAAACAACAAAATATTAATTCTTTCATTAACGTTAATCGCAATGGCTTGTAAAAGTAAAGTTGAACCACCTAAATCCTTATCCGACAACCCTTTATTAGTTGAGAGCACACTTCCCTATTTTGCTCCCGATTTCTCAAAAATAAAAGACGAACATTTTAAACCTGCGTTAGAAGAAGGTATGCGTTTACAAAACGAAGCCATCCAAGCAATCGTAGAAAGTTCTGATGCGCCAACTTTTGAAAACACCGTTGTTGCGTTGGAAAAAAGTGGAGCTACACTTTCGAGTGTTAACGCCGTGTTCAATGCACTTGCAGCAGCCAACACCAATGAAACATTGCAAGATTTAGAAGAAGAAATGGCACCTAAATTATCCGAACATTTTGATGCTATTTACCTCAACGATAAATTATTTAATCGCATTGAAACGCTTTACAACAAACGCGATCAATTGAAATTGGATGCAGAATCGGCTAAATTATTGGAGCATTATTACACTAATTTTATTTTCTCAGGAGCTAATCTTTCGGCAGAGAATAAAGAAAAATTGAAAAAACTCAATTCACGCGAGGCCACTTTAACAACCGAATTTAGCAAAAAAGTATTGGCAGCTATGAACGATGGCGGCGTAACCTTTGATTCTGCCGAAGAATTGAAAGGGTTGGATACAGCTTATTTAAAATCCATTCAAACCAAAGATGGCAAATATTTTATTCCGCTAATCAACACTACACAGCAACCCGATTTGCAGTACCTCCAAAACAGTGCAAGTCGCAAAAAGTTATTTGATGCTTCGTGGAAACGTTGCGATGGAACAAAAAACGACACTAAAAAAATCATTGTAGAATTGGTGGATTTACGCTGTCAAAAAGCCATATTGCTTGGTTTTGCTAATTATGCTTCGTGGGCAATGCAAAATACAATGGCGAAAACTCCAGAAAATGTGCGTGAGTTTTTTAATCAATTAATTCCAGCAGCAATTGGCAAGGCACAAAAAGAAGCCGAAATTATTCAAGAATCAATGGCAAAAAGTGGCGATAAAGCAACGTTAACCGCAGCTGATTGGAGCATTTATGCCGAAAAAGTGCGAAAAGAAAAATACAACGTGGACGAAAGCGAAATAAAACCTTATTTTGAAGTGATGAACGTGTTGGAGGACGGTGTTTTTTATGCTGCTACCAAATTATACGGTATTACATTTAAAAAACGCACTGACATTCCAGTGTATCATCCCGATGTGTTGGTGTATGAATTGTTTAACAAAGACGGTTCGCAGTTAGGTTTATTTTATGCCGATTTATATGCTCGCCCTTCTAAAAATGGTGGTGCGTGGATGGATAATTTAGTAACCCAATCAAAAATGCACAACCGCAAACCGGTAATTTACAACGTAATGAACATCCCAAAACCAGCAGAGGGTGAAGCATGTTTAGTAAGTTTTGACAACGTTATTACATTGTTTCACGAGTTTGGTCACGCCTTGCACGGTTTCTTTGCCGACCAGCACTATCCTAGTTTGTCGGGCACAGCCGTTCCAAGTGATTTTGTGGAATTTCCATCGCAATTCAACGAAAATTGGGCAACACATCCTGTTGTTATTAAAAACTACGCCAAGCATTACCAAACTGGAAAACAAATTCCAGCTGAGTTGTTAGAAAAAATGCAAGCGGCAGCTACTTTTAATCAAGGTTTTAGTATGACAGAAACCATTGCGGCAGCAAGCAACGATATTGAATGGCACATGGTGGGAGCGGATAAAAAAATCACTGATGTCAACGCATTTGAGAAAAACGCCTTGGCACGTTATGGATTTGATGCAATTGAGGCGGTAAAACCGCGCTACCGTTCCACTTATTTCTCACACGTTTTTAGTGGCGGATATGCTGCAAGTTACTACGCTTACTTGTGGACAGAAATGTTGGATCACGATGCCTACCAATGGTTTGAAGAAAATGGTGGTTTAACTTTAGCAAATGGTCAGCGTTTTAGAGACATGATACTATCGCGAGGCAATACGCAAGAACTCGCACAAATGTACCGCAATTGGCGAGGAAAAGAACCTGTAATTGAGCCCATGCTCAAAGCAAGAGGATTGAAGTAAAATATTTGAATTTAGTAAGCGCTGTTTGATGAAAGCAGCGCTTTTTTTTATAGAATATCACACTCTAATTCATTTTTTAAATTAAATTTGTGATAGTATCAAATGATAGTATCAATTTATGAAGCCCCCCTACGAAATAACATCAGAGATTGTGCAACTCATCTCCTCTATTTCTGAGAAAATAGGTGAAGTAAATGCAAAATATTTAATTAAAACCAATCCAACATTAAGAAAGCAAAATCAGATAAAAACCATTCATTCTTCACTTAGTATTGAAGGAAACACATTAAGTCTTGAGCAAATAACTGCAATTATTGAAAACAAACGAGTGGTGGGTCCAGAAAAAGACATTCTTGAAGTTTTGAATGCCTTAGAAGTGTATAAGAATATACACCGTTTAAAACCTGATAGTGAAAAAGATTTTTTAAAAGCGCATAAATTACTCTTGCAACAACTCATTAAAAATCCGGGAGAATATAGAAAACAAGGAGTTGGAATAGTTAAAGGCACCAATATTGAACACATTGCTCCACCTTATGAAAATGTTCCGTTTTTGATGCGCGATTTATTTACCTATTTAAAAGATAAAACAGAGTTAACGTTAATCAAAAGTTGTGTTTTTCATTACGAAATGGAGTTCATACATCCTTTTATAGACGGAAATGGAAGAATGGGAAGGTTATGGCAGACATTAATTTTAATGCAAGACTATCCAATTTTTGAGTTTCTACCATTTGAAACATTAATTTCAAAAAATCAAACTGAATATTACAAGGCTTTAGCAATTTCGGACAAAGAAGGGAAATCCACAAAATTTATTGCATACATGCTGATGATTATTAATCGTTCATTATCTGAACTACTTGCTAATTCTGCTAAGCGATTAAATAACGAAGATAGAATTCAAATTTTTCTTGACAACAACACCGGTGAATTTAGTCGTAAAAAATACATGGATTACTTTAAGGATATTTCCACTGCAACAGCCAGTCGCGATTTAAAAAATGCCGTAGAAAAAGGAATTCTAATTAAAACTGGCGACAAAAAAACAACTGTTTACAAAAAGAAATGATGGAGTGAGTTAAATGGATTAAAGCATAATTATCCCCACAAAAAAAGCGTTGCTTTTTCAAACAACGCCTTTCGTTTTATCATGTTTGATTACATCAACATACCACCGCAAACATTGATGGTTTGTCCTGTAACATAGGCTGACATATCAGAACCTAAAAACACTACCAAGTTGGCAACATCTTCTGGTTTTCCACCTCTTTTCAACGGAATAGAAGCACGCCATTGTTCCACCACTTTTGGATCCAACACATCTGTCATTTCTGTTTCAATGAAACCTGGTGCAATGGCATTGGCACGAATGTTACGCGACCCCAATTCTTGCGCAATTGATTTTGTAAAACCAATCAATCCAGCTTTTGATGCCGCATAGTTAGCCTGACCAGCATTTCCGCTTACACCAACAACCGATGAAACATTGATAATTGAACCCGATTTTGCTTTCAACATAGGGCGTTGAACAGCTTTTGTAAGGTTAAACGCCGATTTTAAGTTGGTATTAATAACTTCATCCCATTGCTCTTCGGTCATACGCATCAACAAATTGTCTCTTGTGATTCCTGCATTGTTAACCAAAACATCTATTGTTCCAAAAGCAGCCACCACATCGTCCACTAATTTTTGTGCATCGTCAAATTTAGCTGCATCGGATTTAAAACCCTTCACTTCTCCTCCATTTTGGTCAATTCCGCCTCTAAAGCTTTCGCTTTTTCTTCGGATGACAAATAAGTAAAAGCTACTTTTGCGCCGTGTTTACACTCTTCAGCAATTGATTTTCCAATTCCTCTTGATGCTCCTGTGATAAGAACTACTTTGTCTTGTAATAATTTCATTTGTCTTTATTTTAAACCAAAAATAGCTAAAAAGATTAATTTGACAAATCATTTGAATTTTTCATTACCTTTTTGTAGCTTTGAAAATAAAAAAAAGTATGAAATTTATTTTATCCCTTTTACTAGCAGTTATTACAACATCATCTTTTAGCCAAGAAATTGCCGACTTATTTCGAAAATCAGACACCAAATTCACCTGGTTAGGAATTGATTATTCACATGTTAAATTAATTGGTGACTTTAGTCAAATTTGGGGAATAGATACCCAAGATGGGTTATCTATTAAAACCGAATATTTTCCAGCTTGGAATAATTTTGTTTATAAAGAACCTGATAAATACAATCTGATTGCAACATTTCGTAAAGAACACATCGCTATTAATTTGGATGATATCGATAAAATCAATCGTTCAACACCATTAGAAGAAATGGAAGCGATAACAACCCCTAATTACACGCAAGAAAACATCCAACAATTTATAAAAGATCATCAATTTACAGAAAAAGAAGGGATTGGATTGCTTTTAGTTGCAGAAAGTTATGACAAAACGAGAGAACTTGCAACCTACCATTTTGTTGCTATCAATATGAAAAACAATGCCATTTTACTCTACGATGTTTTTAAAGAAAAAGCAGGTGGATTTGGTCTAAGAAACTACTGGGCAAAAACATTTTATAATACTCTAGATCAAATAAAATCAAAAAAATACAATAGCTGGAAAAAACAATTTTTAAAGAATTAGTTAAAATCTAAATTTACTTGCTAATTTTATTTAACTTTGTGCTCTTTTTTAGTTAAAATAAACATTTGTTTGCAATGAGTAAAATGAAACTATCGGAATTTAATTTCGATTTACCTCAAGAATTAATCGCCGAACACCCTTCTGAAAACCGTGATGAAGCACGTTTGATGGTGGTGCACCGTAAAACAGGAAAAATTGAACACAAACTTTTTAAAGATTTAGTTAATTATTTCTCGGATGGCGATGTAATGATTCGCAACAACACCCGCGTGTTTCCTGCACGTATGTATGGAAACAAGGAAAAAACTGGTGCAAAATCGAGGTGTTTTTATTGCGCGAATTGAACCGCGAAAGCTTGTTGTGGGATGTTTTGGTAGATCCAGCTAGAAAAATTAGAATTGGTAATAAATTGTATTTCGGTGATGACGATTCATTGGTTGCCGAAGTAATTGATAATACAACTTCTAGAGGTCGTACATTGCGTTTTCTTTTTGACGGACCTTACGAAGAGTTCAAAGCAAAAATTACAGAATTGGGTGAAACACCTCTTCCTAAATACATCAAAAGAGCGGTTGAACCTGAAGACGAAGAGCGTTACCAAACAATTTATGCAACTGAAGAGGGAGCTGTAGCAGCACCTACTGCAGGATTGCATTTTTCGCGCGAATTATTAAAACGACTTGAAATTAAAGGAGTTAACTTTGCAGAAGTAACACTACACATTGGTTTAGGAACTTTCCGCACCGTTGAAGTGGAAGACTTAACGAAACATAAAATGGATTCGGAGCAAGTTATCATTACGCAAAAAGCTGCCGACATCGTTAACAATGCTATTGAAAATAAAAAGCGTGTTTGCGCTATTGGAACAACTTCCATGAGAGCCATTGAATCTTCTGTTTCAACAGATGGTAAATTGAAAGCTTTTGACGGTTGGACCAACAAATTCATCTTCCCGCCATACGATTTCAGTATCGCAAATTGTATGATTACCAATTTCCACACACCGCTTTCAACTTTATTGATGATGATATCCGCTTTTGCCGGTCACGAAGTAATGACAAAAGCTTACAAAGCAGCCGTAGAAGAAAAATACAAATTCTATTCATACGGTGATGCTATGTTGATAATTGATTAAAAATCTAGCTAAAAACTAGAAACACAACTATGAGAAAAGAGGTTAGCCATTGTGACTAACCTCTTTTTTGTATGCTAAGATTTTACTAATTTATTCGTGAGCAAAATGAAAATCATCCATGTGCGCCGTGATTTCATCCAACGTTTGGTAAATCTCTTCTAAATTAAACGATGTTACCAACTTCATGCGGTATTCTTTGAAATGCGCAATTCCCTTGAAATAATTGGTATAATGGCGTTTCATCTCGGCAATTCCCAATGCTTGGCCTTTCCACTTGATGCTCATGTCTAAATGGCGTCGAGCAGCCTCCACTCTATCTTGAATAGTAGGTTTTGCTAAATGCTCTCCTGTTTTTAAATAATGCTTGATTTCATTAAAAATCCACGGATAACCAATTGATGCGCGACCAATCATAATACCATCTACACCATACCGATTTTTATATTCCAACGCTTTTTCTGGAGAGTCAATATCACCGTTTCCAAACACAGGAATATGCATACGTTGGTTATTTTTCACTTGTTCAATTAAGGTCCAATCGGCTTGCCCCTTATACATCTGCTTGCGTGTGCGACCATGAATACTAATTGCCTCAATACCTACATCTTGCAAGCGTTCTGCCACTTCCACAATGTATTTTGTGTTATCGTCCCAACCTAAACGTGTTTTCACAGTAACCGGTAATTTCACTTGTTTCACAATGGCTTCGGTCATTTTCACCATTTTAGGTACGTCTTGCAAAATTCCAGCACCAGCACCTTTGCAGGCAACTTTTTTTACCGGACAACCATAGTTAATGTCGATGATATCTGGATTTGCTCGCTCTATGATTTCAGCACATTGGCGCATGGTTTCAATTTCAGAACCAAAAATTTGAATTCCAATAGGTCGTTCGTATTCAAAAATATCCAACTTTTGAACACTTTTTGCTGCATCGCGAATCAATCCTTCGGAAGAAATAAATTCGGTGTACATCAAATCTGCTCCATTTTCCTTGCACAATGCACGAAACGGCGGATCACTCACATCCTCCATTGGAGCAAGCAACAGTGGGAAATCTCCCAATTCTATATCGCGAATTTTTACCATTTGACTGCAAAGGTAAGGATGAATTTTAAATTGATAACCATTCTTGCTAATATTCCATTATTTCCATTAATTGGAATATCACCATTTGTATTTTAGGAAAATCCTCAGAAAAATCCCTAAAAAAACGTTTGTTTGTGTAATTTTGTAGCATGATTATTTATAACGTTACAGTAAATATTGATCTTTCTGTGCACGACGAATGGTTGGAATGGATGCGTTCAAAACACATTCCTGATGTGATGAGCACAGGGTGTTTTGTTGAAAGTAAAATTTCAAGAGTGCATGGTGAGGAAGAAGGTGGCGCCACGTATGCTATTCAATACATTGCGCCCAATCAAGACCAATTGGATGTTTACCAGCAACTTTTTGCTCCCAAATTGCAACACGAACATTCGGCTAAATACCAAGGGAAATTTGGCGCTTTTCGTACCATATTAACCATTGTTGACGAATTCAAGAAATGAACGTAAAAGCTAAAAAACACTTGGGACAACATTTTTTGGTGGATAAAAACATTTGCCAAAAAATTGCCGACCAATTTCAGTACCACCAAGGATGCACACGTGCTTTGGAGATTGGTCCTGGAACCGGCGCTCTCACCGAATATTTGCTGAAACAACCACAAACCGACCTAACGGTAATGGATGTTGACACCGAATCCATTGCGTATTTAAACATTCACTTTCCGCAATTGGAAGGAAAAATTTTAGAAGCCGACTTTTTAAAAGAAGATTTAACAAAAATAATGGGCACTACGCCTTTTGCTGTGGTGGGTAATTTCCCCTATAACATTTCGTCGCAAATACTTTTTAAATGCTTGGATTACCGCAATCAGATTCCAGAAATCATGGGTATGTTTCAAAAAGAAGTAGCCGAACGTGTAGCCGAAAAACCAGGTTCTAAACAATATGGAATTTTAAGTGTTTTAATGCAGGCATTTTATGACATCACCTATTGTTTTACAGTGAGCGAGAATGTGTTTAATCCTCCACCAAAAGTAAAATCAGGTGTTATACGTTGCACCCGCAACAGTAGAACAGAACTTCCATGTGATGAAAAACTATTTATTCAGGTTGTAAAAACAGGCTTCAATCAACGTAGAAAAACATTGAGAAATTCATTGAAAAAGCTTACACCAATTGGATTTGAACATGAGCTGTTGACTTTGCGACCAGAAGTTTTGAGTGTGGAACAATTTATTCAACTCACATTGGCCATTCAAAATTTTAATTAAAAATTTGTTATCGTATTTGATCACATTAATATTTGAATTAAATTTAACAAAACTTATCTCTCCAAAATGAAATCTTTAGGCGCAACAATTAGCACGCATTTTTTAATATTTGCTTTGTGTTTTCCGTTTATATCTTGTTCGCAGCAAGTAGATTCTACACTTTACACAAACGACAATGATACGGCAACAATAGATTCAGTGTATTATAATTCCATTTATGACCCTGCTTACTATAAAAAGTTTGATAACACATGGGTCAACTTAGAAGATGGTTTGGATTACATTGAAATGGATGGACCCCGCAAATCAAAAATTGGCGATTCTAAAATTAGTTTATTGCGCATCAATCCAGAAAAATTCAAATTTGAAATGCTTTCTGCTTCACAATTCGATTCTACTTCCAAATGCATTGTAGATTGGGCAGAACACCACGATTTGATGGTAGCCATTAACGCTAGTATGTACGATATGCGTCGCCAACTTTCGAGCAAAGCCTATATGCGCAACACATTGGAATATGCCAACAACCCTAAGCCATATGAGGGTTACAACATGGCTATTGCATTTAATCCATTGAGAAAAGGATTGTCAGAATTTGACATAATTGACTTAAAATGCACCAGCTTAGAAACGGTTAAAAAAGATTATGCTTCCATTGCGCAAGGTCTTCGGATGATTGATTGCAACGGCACACCTATGAGTTGGAATAAAAATCCACAATGGTGCAGCCATTAATTGTTGCCAAAGACGATTACCAGCAGATTTATTTCGTATTTACTCGTTCTCCCTACTCTCAAAACGAAATGATACGATTTATGACACAGTTAGAACGTCCTTTGCGAAATGCTATTTACATGGAAGGCGGACCACAAACTAGTTTATATGTGGATACCGAAACCGAACGTATTGAGAAATTAGGTAGCTATGTATCAAACACTTACCCTATTACTACCAATGCAGAGTTTTGGAAATTACCCAATGTAATTGGAATCAAACGAAAATAGTTCGTTATTTAGACTCACTATTAACAATTGATTTTTTAAAAAAAACCATTTTTTTTATGCTTCATTCGAAAAAATATTATTTACTTTGACAAAAAAATATAAAATATGAACGCAACAGATTTTTGGTGGGGATTAGGGAATGGTTTGGATTCCATTCTTTCTTTTATATACGATGAAAAAAACATGATTACTACAGTTTTCAATACTTCCGTAATTATTTTTGGATTTTTAGCTGTTTTATACTGGTTAAACCGTCAAAAGAAATTCAATAAACAAGCAGAAGAAAACAAAGATCAAATTAAATAATTTACTTTGTAATATATATTTTAAAGGTTGTTCTACTTTGGACAACCTTTTTTATTTACACCAACTTTTACAATATTTTCAATTAAACAGCTTTTGTATTAAAAATAATCGTACATTTGCACCCTAATTTCATTATTAACCGGAGTTTCGTACTCCAAAATATAAAACAAAACAATATGGCAACTCGTATTAGATTGCAAAGACACGGAAAGAAAGGATATGCATTCTTTCATTTAGTAGCTGCAGACAGCAGAGCAAAAAGAGATGGTAAATTCATCGAAAAATTAGGAACATACAATCCTAATACAAACCCAGCAACAATTGACATCAATTTTGATCGTACTTTACATTGGGTACAAGTTGGAGCTGAAATGTCTAACACTGCAAGAGCAATTTTATCTTACAAAGGTGTTTTATACAAAAACCACTTGATTAAAGGTATTGCTAAAGGTGCGTTAACAGAAGCTCAAGTTGAAGAAAAATTCAACAAATGGTTGGCGGAGAAAGATGCTAAAATTACAGGAAAAGCAGAAGGTTTAGCAAAAGCTAAAGCAACTCAAAAAGCAGAAGCATTGAAAGCAGAAGCAGCTGTAAACGAAGCAAAAGCTAAAGCAATTGAAGCTAAAAACACTCCTGCTCCAGAAGTAGTTGAAGAAGAAGCTCCTGTTGCAGAAGCTACAGAAGAAGCAACTGAGGCAACTGAAGCTCCAGCAGAAGAATCTTCTGAAGAAACATCAGCTGAGTAATTAAAAATTGACATTGAATGAATAAAGCAGATTGCTTTCATTTAGGTTATATTGCGAAACTTCACGGATTTAAAGGTGAAGTTTCGCTTTTTTTAGACGTAACCAACCCCGAAGATTACAGAACCTTAGACGCCTTGTTTATTGAATTAAACGGTCAACTGACACCTTTTTTCATAACTTCTTTAAAACTTAAAAACAAAGGATTTGCTTCTATTAAGCTAGAAGGAATAGACTCCGAAGAAGATGCACGCATGTTATTGCGCAAAAAGGTTTATTTACCCGCTTCTATCCTACCCGAATTGGGCGACACCAATTTCTATGACCACGAAATTGTTGATTTCGCCGTTGAAGATACCAACCACGGGGCTATCGGTAAAGTAATTCAAGTAATAGATTTAGCTGCCAATCCGCTTATTCAAATTGAAAAAGCCGGTAAAGAAATTTTGCTTCCATTGCAAGAGGGCGTTATCCAAAAAGTGGATAGAAAAAACAAAACGCTTATAGTTACAGCTCCTCCAGGATTAGTGGAATTGTACCTAGGTTAGTACATGAGTGTTTTTCACTTTAAATATTTTTCCATACAACAATCCAATAGTGCTTTAAAAGTTGGAACCGATGCCATGTTATTGGGTGCTCACCTTGCGGATAATACTTACCATTCCATTTTAGACATTGGCACAGGAACAGGCGTACTAGCATTAATGGCCAAACAAAAAAATCCGTTAGCCAAAGTAACCGCTATTGATATTGATACAGCTTCTTTGATAGATTGTGAATTCAACTTCAACCATTCACCTTGGGCAAGCGACTTTAAAATTATTCAGCAAAATTTTTTAGAATTTAAACCAACAACCACCTATGATTGCATTGTATGCAACCCACCTTATTATGAAAACGGCTACTTATCAAACAACTCACGTACCAACACTGCTAAACACGTAAAAGAATTTGCAATTGAAGAATTATTTAAAAAAGTCAACGAACTGCTTCATCCCGAAGGTGATTTTTGGGTGATTTTTCCGTTCTCATCTAAAGAAAACTGGCTATCAATTGCCCAATCATTTGGTTTATATCCTAAATCTCAAATAACATTAAACGGAAAAAAAGACAATCCCAATCGGTTGATTGTACAATTCTGCAAAACACCACAAACTGTTATTTATAAAACACTAACTATCCGTAATTCAGATAATTCCTACACAAAAGAATACATTGAACTCACTAAAAACTTTCACAATAAGTCACTGATTTGATATTTTTTTTCATGTCTGACATTTGTATGACACTAAAGGCGACTTGATTGTCTAATTTTGTTGCGAAATTTTAAAAATACCTTTTTCTTGGTATTGTTAAAAATTCTTAAAGGCTATAGTTTTGCCTTAATTTAAAATTAATCTTAATAAAAATAAGTATGAAAAAATTTACACTCAGTTTAGCTTCTCTACTTTTGGCATTTAGTGGCTTTTCACAAGCTGTTCAAGATTCAATCAAAATGGGAGCTTCTTATGCAAATGAAATGTATTTGAAATTAGAAGATGGTTCAAGATCAACACACGCTGCAAACAGTTGGCATGTTGGCTTTGCAACAAGTGCCTATTCAGTAGCAGTTGTTTCAAATCCAGGCTTACCTTCTCCAGGAATGGGGCAAGCTGGTATCAGTATTTCTGTATACCCAAATGGTGATGCGTCTACATTTGCTTCTGTTGATACAACAGGATTCTCTACGTGGCCAAAATTATACAACGACTCATTGGATTATGAAGTTGGGGCTTTCAACCAAAGTACAAATGGAACTCAATTTGATTATGGTTGGGGACAATACAATTCAATTAATCACCAAATCACAGGAGACTCTCTTTATATTGTGAAAATTGGAAGTGATTGTTATAAATTTAAAATTGTTAGCAAAGCTGCTGGTAAATACACTTTTAACTATGCGTTAATTTCTGACAATACAGAAGGTACACAAGTAGAAATTAATGGTTCTACTGATTATGCAACTAAAAATTTCGTATTCTTTAACTTTGCTGATGGGCAAGTAAAAGATTTAGAATTAGCAGGTTGGGACTTGTGGGCAACTAAGCACTACGATTGGTATGGAACTACACCTAACCAAGTTGTAACAGGAATTTTAGTAAACCCTAAATGGGATGTTGCAACAGTTAATGTAGGTTCTGGAAACCAAGCATCTCACAATGATTACAGTAGTGCTAATTTTGTAAACAAGAAAAACAACATTGGTTCTACCTACAAATCATTGAACATGCAAACATTTGCTTGGGAAGTAACTGATTCTAAAGTATATTACTTACAAAATGCTGCAGGCGATGTTTGGAAATTGTATCCTACTTCTTTTAGCGGTTCATCAACAGGTGAAACAAAATTCATGAAAGAGCATATTGCTTATGCAGGTGTTGAAAATGTTGCTACTCAATTTGTTGATGTATATCCAAACCCAGTAGAAAACACTGCTACAGTTGTTTTTGAAGGAAAAGGGGCAACTGAAATTATTGTTAGAAACCAAATGGGACAAGTAGTAGTTGCTCAAAGCTTAGCTTCAACTTCTGGAATTACACAACACCAATTGGATTTGTCTAATTTAACAAATGGTATGTACTTCGTACAAATCAACCAAAATGGTTCTTCGATTGTAAAAAATATTGTAAAAAAATAAATAAACAGTCATAGCCAAGGAGGGTGAATTGCTTTTGATTCACCTTCCTTATTTAATTAAAAAACACACCAATGTTACTCCGTTATTTCAATTTTTTCGTTTTAGTTTTTGTTGTTTCAACTGCATTTTCACAACAAGTTACTTTTAAATCAACTGAAGATTCAACAACCTTAAAAGTCAATGCAACCATTTATGAGGAAAATAAAAAAGTAGCTAATCTGCAATCTGCAAATGGAACGCTTGATTTTTCTACATTAAAAGACGGACAATTTATTGAAGTTGCGGCATTTGGACACGATGTGTTTTCGTTTACAAAAGCAGGTCAAATTCCCTCTACCATTTACCTAAAAAAAACCATCACTTCATTTGATGAAATGATTATTACAGGTCAATTACAACACACTACTGTTAGCAATTGTGTGCAAAATGTAAGGGTCATCAACTCTAAAAAAATTGAGCAAATGGGTGCTCAAAACCTAACACAACTATTTAAAAACGAATTAAATATTCAACTTTCTAACGATGCTATTCTTGGTTCTGGAATGGACTTGCAAGGTATTTCGGGAGAAAATGTAAAAATTTTAGTGGATGGTGTTCCAATCATTGGAAAAATGAATGGAACGGTTGATTTGAACCAAATTAACATCCAAAATGTAGAAAAAATAGAAATTATAGAAGGTCCGTTGTCGGTTAACTACGGTTCCGACGCTCTTGCCGGCACAATCAACATTATTACTAAAAAAAATCAAGCTGCCTTATTTTCTGGTAAAGTTTATGGATACTATGAAAGTAATGGCACCTACAACACACAACTAAACCTTTCATCAAAATTTAAAAACACACTACTCACTGCTGATTTTAACCGTAATTATTTTGACGGTTGGAGAGCAGATGAAAAACCTTTTCATATTGAGAAAGTACGCATTGCCGATTCACTTCGCAATAAATTATACAAACCTAGAGAACAGTATTTTGGAGGCTTTAAACTTCATCAACGTTTAAACAAAGACAAACAAGAACATGGGTTGTTTTTAACCATAGATGCCCGTTTGTTTAAGGAAAATATTGAAAACAGAGGAACGCCTTCAAAACCCTATTTCATAAAAGCATTTGATGATTATTACACTACTTTTCGTTCTGATAATAGCCTCTCAATTAATGGTAGAATGACCGATAAATGGTCGGTAAACTCAACCAATGCCTACAATTTTTTTAAACGTGTTAAAAACACCTATTTTAACGATTTAACAACGTTGGAGCAAACTTTGGCTGGAGCGTCAGAGCAGGATACTTCCATGTTTGATTTAATTTTAAGTAGAACCAGTTTCATTTACAACCATTCAAAAAGTTGGTCGCTTGAATTGGGATACGACGTAAATTATGAAAGCTCTCGTGGAAAACGCATTGGTAAAGGAACTCAAGCAATTGGCGATTATGCCTTGTTTATCACCTCGGAATACACCGCATGGAATAAATTAACCATCAAACCGGGTTTAAGAGCATCTTACAACTCTGTATATAAAAGTCCTGTTGTTCCTTCACTTTTTATTCGCTATGAAATCAATAAAAACAACAGTATTCGTGCATCCTACAGTCGCGGATTTAGAGCTCCTTCTATCAAAGAATTGTTTTTCTACTTTGTAGATATCAACCACAACATCGTTGGTAACGAAAATTTAAAAGCAGAAACTTCTAACAACTACCAGTTATCCTACAGAGCTGATTATCAAATAAAAAAGACACGTTTCTCTATCAATAACCAATTCTTTTTTAACGATTTACACAATTTAATCACCTTAGCACAAGTAAATAATGTGGAATACAGCTATGTAAACTTATTCAAAGCCCAAACTTACGGTTACACATTAAATGCTAATATTTTATACCGTGAACTTTCAATTGATGCAGGTTTATCAATCAAAGCTAGAAAAAATCAAATCGTTGAAACACAAGCACCTCGTGCTACTTCATTTTATCCAGAAATTAAATTCAACCCAAGTTATACTGTCAACAAAATCAACACTACTTTTGCGTTTTTCTATAAATTTACTGGAAAATTACCTAACTTAATGTTGCAAACAGACGGAACAGTGATTGAAGCTAAACGCGAAGCATACCACATGTTGGACTTTACCATTTCAACTCATTTCTTAAAACGAATGATTGGTTTGACTATCGGTGCTAAAAACTTATTAAACGTTACATCTATCAACGGAATGACTGGTTCTGGTGGCGCACATTCATCTGGTGGATCGAGCGTACTTATTGGAATGGGAAGAACATACTTCTGTTCGTTAACTATTAATTTTAATACTAAGAAATAATGAAATCTGTTGCTAAAATAACTTTCAGTTTAATTGTATTAAGTAGCTTAATTTTTACTTCGTGTAGAAAAAAGGAATTACCTGCTCCAAAACCCAATACAGGTGATGTAATCACCACTACTGTAAACATGCACTCTAATTACGATCGTATTATTTACTTTAATTTAGGTAACAACAAAGTGGTGAGCGAAACCAATAAATTAACTTGGGACTTAGCATTCTCTTGCAATGAAGGTACGCAATACGGAATTATGAATGGTGCAAAAATTATGTATGCCGCCAAGGTTACCGACAAAACATTTGAACAAATTAGCAATACATCTGCTTTAACGACTGGTGCCAAGGAACAAATTGCCTCAGGTAGATTAGACTCAATGGTGATGAAAGATTTGGGTATTTATGTTATTGACCGAGGTTACGATTACGATGGCAACCAACAAGGATATTTTAAAGTGGAAGTATTAGAAAATTCTGCTACAACTTTTAAAGGGCGTTTTGCCAACATTGATGGAAGTAACGATCAAACAATTACACTTCAAAAAAATGCAGAATACAACTATGTTTTTGTGAAATGGAATCCTACGGGTGCTGTTACCAATCCAATTATTGAACCTAAAAAAGATTCGTGGGACATTGTTTTCACACAATTTTCAAAAGTATTTTACGAACCAGAATTTACACCTTATGTTGTTGTTGGATGCTTAACAAATCCATACAAAACCCTATCTTGCTATGCAGAAGGAAAAACATTTGATGAAATAAATTTAACCGTTGCAGAAAACACACCTTTATCAACTGATTGGGATGCAATTGGTTATGACTGGAAAAGTTTTTCATTAAATCAAAGTATGTATGACGTGTATTACAACAAAGTGTACCTCATCAAAGATCAAAATGACTATTATTACAAATTGCGTTTTGTAGATTTTTACAGCGATAGTGGTGAGAAAGGTTCGCCAACATTTGAATACCAACGCCTGTAATATTTTCAACATTTCATTATCTTTGTTACTATGGAAATTAAATTTTCAAAGTACCAAGGAGCTGGAAATGACTTTATCTTAGTTGACAACCGAGATGGTCGTTACAATTCGTTAACCGATAAACAAATACAATTTCTTTGTGACCGCAGATTTGGAATTGGTGCCGATGGTTTGATAAAAATCAACCAACATACTGCATTTGATTTTGAAGCGGATTACTACAATGCCGATGCTTCCAAAAGTTTTTGTGGAAATGGTGCTCGTTGTGCTGTAGCTTTTTGTCAAACACTTGGAATCGACGTTAAAAACACCTCTTTTTTAGGTTTTGACGGTCCGCACAAGGCAGCGTTTGATAACAATGAAATTCAACTGCAAATGAATTCGGTTGAACAGCTAAAATTACACGATTCCGATTACGAAATTTATACAGGTTCTCCTCACTACATTCGTTTTGTAAACAATGTGAAAGATTTTGATATTTTTTCATTTGGTAGAGAAATACGCTACAATACCACTTATGCAAAAAATGGAATTAACGTTAATGCAGTTCAAGAAATTACAGCCAATAAACTGTTTGTAAGAACCTACGAACGTGGGGTTGAGAATGAAACGCTTGCTTGTGGAACAGGTGTAACTGCTTGCGCAATTGCGTATGCACATAAAAATCAACTTCTAGGGCAAAATCGTATTCACATTCAAGCAATGGGAGGCAATTTGGCTGTTCAGTTTCACTACGATGGTGCTCGTTTTACAGATATTTGGTTGATTGGTCCTGGCACCTTTGTGTTCAACGGTGAAATTTCGATTTAACGGATAATTCAAAATGGTCAACAACGTTTATATACGAAGAGTAGAAATTTCGGATTTATCTACCCTCCTACTTTGGGAAAACGACCCCAATAATTGGGAAGTAAGCGAAGTTAACCAACCTTTTTCAGAAGAAGAAATTGCCGATTTTATTGTTAACCAACAAGCTTCCATCAATGCTTTAGATCAAATTCGTTGGATGATTTGCTTAAAAAGCACGCACGAAGCAATTGGCACCATTGATTTGTTTGACATTCAAACCAATCAAGCGGGTGTTGGAATTTTAATTCAATCAACACACCATCGTAATAAAGGATATGCAACAAAAGCTCTAGAATTGCTAAAAAAACTAGCCAAAGAAGATTTGAAATTAGACCATTTGTTTTGCAACATCCAACATTTCAATTTAACTAGCATTCATCTCTTTGAAAAATGCCAATTCAAGCAAGTAGAAAAGTTTGAAAAACACGCCAAATACAGCGTAAATTTGTGATAATTTTAAAATATCTTAACAATTTTTAAGATTGAAGAATGTTACAAGCAGATTCTTGTTATATTTGATAGTTTGTATTAATAAATCGCAACAGAAGATACAACCCGTTTAAAAAAATAAATGGCTAACACACGAATAAAATATCAATTACTACTCCTTATCATCTTTTGTTGGAGTTGTCAATTTTTATTTTCTCAAAATATTTACAATTTCAAAAATTTCACCATTAGTGAAGGTTTATCACAAAGTTCGGCCTTGTGCTTTGTACAAGATGATAACTCTGGTTTGTGGATAGGAACCCAAGATGGACTCAATCGTTTTGATGGTAAAAAATTTGATGTTTACACCACCGACAATACACCAGGTCTTAAAGGGAATTACATTCATGACCTAATTAATGATGCAAAAGGAAATACATGGATTGCTACTGGAAATGGTTTAACTTTTAGAGATAAGAAAACAGAAGTTTTTACAACCTACAACAATGGCGGTGATTTGTTTAGTATTGAATCCATTGCTTTTGACAAAGACAAGACAACAATATGGATAGCAACTTCGCGCAAAGGCGTGTGGACCTTTGACACAAAAACCAAAACTTTTTCACCTAAAACATCAATTTTTGTTACTAAACTCTGCCGAAAAATTTTCATCTCACAAGAAGGATACGTAATTGTAGCATCCGATGATAATGAATTAGAGATTTTAAACCCACAAACCAGTCAACTAAAAAAAATAAGCTTTGAAAAACGATTTAAAAGTTTAACGATAAACACCATCTATCAAAAAAACAAAAATGAAGTTATTTTAGGTAGCAATCAAGGATTGTTTTCTTGCAATTTATCAACTTTTACCACTTCTGTTTTATTTCAAAACATCAACAAAGAATTTGGCTATCTCAACATAAGTGGTGTAATCAACACAGAGGATAACCATTGGTACATTTCAACAACCAACAATGGATTGATTACCGTTTTACCCAATGGCGATATTATTAATTCAACAGAAGATATTTACCAAAAAAACACCCTGATATTCAATAACATCAACACCATTTTTGAAGATAAAAACAAAACTATTTGGCTTGGCACTTCAAGAGGGATTTCTGGGTTCGACCCCATAAGTCAAGGATTTTTAGGCATTTCGGTTAGTGGGGATATACAACGTGGTTTAACGTCACCTAATGTTTGGTGCATTAAAGAAGACACTAAATCCAACATGCTTTACATTGGCACCGATGAAGGAATTTCACGTTTTGACACTAAAAAAAGAACCTTTACTCATTTCAACCGAAACAATAAAAACAACATTCACATCTCCAATACAGAAAAAGCGGTTTTAGATATTCAAATCATTAACGAACATAGTGTGCTTGCGGCTTGTGTGGACGGAATTTATGAACTGCACATTAAAAATGATGGTTCTCATACTTATACACCTATTTCATTTGTTGGTAAAAACATTAAAAGTCAATTCACTACCGCTTATAAAATTGTAGAATACAAGCCCAATTCGTATTTTTTTGCAACAAGAAACGGCGCACTATTAGTAGATTACAACACAAAAACAACCCAAGAATTTGTAAACGATGCCAAAAACCCAACTGCAACTATTCTTCCAGGAATTTGTAGAGTTGTTTATAAAAATTCTAAAAATCAATTGTTATTTGCTACTTCATCAGGAGGTTTATCTGTTTTAGATGACAGCAATCCAAAAGACCTTAAAATCAAGCCGTTTAATTATAATAACACCATTTTTAAAAACATAGCTTCCTACATTTCCTATATTGTTGAAACCAGTAAAAACGAATATTATTTTGGTACTGCCGGCGACGGAATAATTTATTGGAATACAAAAACTCAAAAAGTTAAAACTTATAATAAAAAAAACGGACTTCCCAACAATGTTGTGTACGCCATCATTCCTGATAATCAACAAAATTTATGGATCAGCACCAATAAAGGGCTTAGTCGTTTTGAGTTAGCAACAAAAACAGCTTTTAACTTTACAGAATTGCACGGATTGTTGAGCAATGAATTTAACATGGGAGCTGGTTTAAAATCGGCATCGGGTTCTATCTATTTTGGCGGAATTGCAGGCTTGGTGTTTTTCAACCCCAATTCGTTGAGCAACTACAACATGGTTTTAAATGTCTCATTAACAAAATTCAAAATTGACAATGAGTGGATAACACCATCATCCCCAAAATCGCCTTTGTTGGCTTCTATTTCCTATACTAACTCAATTGAATTATCCTACAAACAACGAAGTTTCGCCATTAGTTTTCAAACAGATAATATTTCTGCAACAGAATTAATCAACTACAAATACCATCTTGAAAGTAGAGGCGACGAAGGAAAAGACATAGAAATTGGCAACAGCAATGAAATTCAATTCAACTCACTTTCTCCGGGACATTACACCCTTAAAATTTATGCAAGAATTGGCTATGGTGAATGGGTATCAAAACCAAAAACAATTACCATCATCATACAACCTCCATTTTGGAATACTTGGTGGTTCTGGGTGATTTGCAGTATTGCACTTATTCTTATTATTCGTTTTTCAATTACCAAAAGAATTCAAGCAGAACGCCGCCAACAAGTGCGTTTGGAAATGAAAATTGCCGAAAGAACAGCCGAAATTAGAGAACAACACAAAAAAATTGAACAGCAAAACAACGAACTTGAAAAACAACGTCAGCAACTAGAAATTGAAAAAGAAAAATCAGACCGTTTATTGCGCAATGTCATCCCCGACAGCATGGCAGATGAGTTACTCACCAAAGGTTTTGCAAGTGCACGTGCATTTAAAGTGGTTTCTGTTATGTTCACCGATTTTGTTGGATTTACCAAAATCACCGACTCTATGTCGCCAACCGAATTGGTAAAAAAATTGGATGTCTTTTTTAGAAAATTCGACGAAATTATTTTTGACAACAATTTGGAACGTATCAAAACTATTGGTGATGCCTACATGGCGGCAGGTGGCGTTCCTGTAAGAAATACAACCAACCCAATAGACATTTGTTTAGCAGGTCTGCAAATTCAACACTACATCAAAGAATTAGAAAAAGAAACCATTGACGCTGGAGAAATGCCGTGGAAATTAAGAATTGGAATCAACACGGGAGAAGTTACCGCTGGGGTTATCGGTACAAAACGTTTAGCCTACGATGTATGGGGTGCAACCGTTAACTACGCACAACGCATGGAAATGTTTGGCGAAGCCGGAAAAGTATCCATTACACGCAATACCTACTTGCACATTAAACCTTATTTTGAATGCACCTACAAAGGATTAATTTCTGCTAAAGGTGAGGAAAAAGTGCAAATGTACACCCTCGATCGTATCAAACCAGAATTATCGGTTGATGGTAAAGGCATTTATCCAAACGAACGTTTTCATAAAATTGTAAATCTTCACCATTACAGTTCTATCAATTACTACAAGGCGGAGCGTTTTATCATGAAAAAGTTGGAAAATGAACTCTCCAGCAAATTGCACTACCATAGCATAGAACATACGCTCGATGTTGTCAAAGCAGTTGAACGAATTGCCTTGAGCGAAAACGTTACCGACGAAGGATTGTTTTTATTAAAAACAGCTGCTTCCTATCACGACGCTGGTTTTGTGGAACAATACGATAAAAACGAGCCTGTTGGTGTTAGAATGGCGAATGAAATCCTACCTAAATATGGCTACACGCCAGAACACATTGAAATTATCAAAAAACTAATTTTTGTTACCAGTGTGCCCCACCAACCTACTAATTTATTAGAAGAAATTATCTGCGATGCCGATTTAGATTATTTGGGAAGAGATGATTTTCACCAAATTGCCGATAAATTACGTTTGGAATTAAGAGAACATGGCAAAATTAACTCCGATAGAGCTTGGGATGAAATTCAAGTTAGATTTTTGGAGCAACACCGTTATTTTACACAAACATCGCTTAAAACTAGAATGGCAAAAAAACTGCAAAACTTAGAAGAAATCAAAGAACGATTAAAAAGAAACGAATACAAAGACTAATTTGTGGAAAAAAAGGTCAAATTAGCATTTCAACACCACCATTATTTCATATTTTCAACTTATCTTTGGCACACAAAATAACTAATCTCGAAAGTAATTCATTGCTTTCTAGGCTTTCAAAAAAAACAAATTAATTAAGCTGAATGATTGGTTATTCTCTCGTTATGAAAAATATTAAATTTATAATCAACCGCTCTGAAATTACTGCTGGCACAAGAGGAGCTTCATTGGGACCAGATGCCCTTAAAACAGTTGCTTGGAAACAAGAAAAAGAATTATTTGGCAACTATCCATCTTGCGAAATTATTAATGAAAATCACTTCTTAAATCATCCTCCAAAACATCAATTTGCGAAACGAATTGAAGGGCTGATTTCAATTTTTAACGATGTTTGCAAACAATTGCAAGATACATACAAACAACAGCAATTTCCTATTATTTTATCTGGCGACCATGGATCGGCTGGTGGCACAATTGCTGGAATTAAAGCTGCTTTCCCAAATAAACGATTGGGTGTAGTTTGGATAGATGCACATGGTGATTTGCACTCGCCCTACACTACTCCATCTGGAAATATGCACGGAATGCCACTCAATACAGCGTTGGATGACAACAATACACAATGTCAACGCAATGCACTCCCTGCTGAAACAGAAAGTTTATGGAACGAATTGAAATCAATTGGGTTTAAAGGACAAAAAGTTGCTCCAGAAGACCTCATTTTCATCGGTGTGCGCGATGTGGAAGAAGAAGAAATTGCTTTGATGCAACGCTTAAATATTCGTAATTTTACCGTTCAAGAAGTGCAACAAAAAGGCGCTGCAACAGTAATCGACGAAATTGAACAACAATTGAATAATTGCGACATCATTTACGTTTCTTTTGACGTTGACTCAATGGATCCAGAAGAAACCAGCCACGGAACTGGAACACCTGTGCCAAATGGTTTGTCGGTAAAAGACACACAAACTATTCTTACCAAACTCGCTGCTAATCCTAAACTAATTGGTTTTGAGGTGGTTGAAATTAATCCATGTTTGGATGAAAAAACTAATAAAATGGCCGAAACTGCGTTTGGGCTTTTAGAAAATGTAATAACAACAATAGAAAATAAATAAATGGAACATCTTATCAAATCGAAGATTATTGAAAATGCGCAAACATTGTTTAATGCTCCAATCAATGAACAGTTGGTTCAACTTCAAAAAACACGCAAAGAAGTTGAAGGCGACTTGACATTGGTTATCTTCCCTTTTGTTAAGATGATGCGCTGTTCTCCGCAAGAGGCTGGACAAATAATTGGTGATTTTCTAGTTAAAGAAATTCCTGCTATCAGCAAATACGAAGTGGTTAACGGCTATTTAAACTTGGTTATTAGCACCGATTTTTGGGTGAATGAATTAAAAAACATTCATGCCGATGATAATTTTGGATTGCAAACTCCCAATTCAAAACCTACCATTATGGTAGAATATTCATCGCCTAACACCAACAAACCATTGCATTTAGGTCATCTTAGAAATATCTTTTTAGGATTTTCTGTTGCCGAAATTTTAAAAGCAAATGGTCACAAAGTTGTGAAAACTCAAATCATCAACGATAGAGGAATTCACATTTGTAAAAGCATGTTGGCATGGCAAAAATTTTCACCTATCAACGCGCAAGGCGAACGTGAAACTCCTCAAAACACAGGCATCAAAGGCGATAAATTGGTAGGTAAATACTACGTTGAATTTGACAAACACTTTAACGCCGAAGCGAAAGCCATTATTGCTTTGTGGGAACAAGGAAATTTTGAGAATTATTCAACGGCGATTAAAGATGAATTTATACGTTTAACCGAAGCTAAAAACGGTAAAGACGAAAAGGCAATTAAAGCAATTGACGATAAAATTAAAGATTTAGCAAAAAACCAAACGTCTATTCTCAAAGAAGCCAAAGAAATGTTGGTAAAATGGGAAGCAAAAGATGCTGAAGTGTACGATTTATGGTCAACAATGAACCAATGGGTGTATGATGGATTTGAAAAAACCTATACTACCATGAATGTAGATTTTGATGAATTGTATTATGAATCAAACACTTATTTGCTTGGTAAAGACATTGTTGAAGAAGGATTAAAAAAAGGCGTGTTTTTCAAAAAAGACGACGGTTCTGTTTGGATTGACCTTACAGCCGATGGTTTGGATGAAAAATTGGTATTGCGTTCAGACAGTACGGCAGTTTATATGACGCAAGACATGGGAACAGCGGTAGAGCGTTACAACAGTCACCCTGATTTGTCGGGAATTGTTTACACCGTTGGAAACGAACAAGATTACCATTTCAAAGTTTTATTCTTAATTCTTGATAAATTAGGTTATTCGTGGGCAAAAAATTGCTTCCACCTATCTTATGGAATGGTTGATTTACCTGAAGGGAAAATGAAATCACGCGAGGGAACTGTAGTTGATGCCGACGATTTAATGAACGAAGTGGTGGAAAGTGCAACAGAAATGACCAAAGAACGTGGACACATTGAAGGTTTATCCGAAAACGATTTATCAAACTTGTGCCAAATGATTGGTTTAGGCGGATTAAAATATTTCTTGCTGAAAGTAGATCCTAAAAAACGCATGAAATTTAATCCTGCTGAATCGGTTGAATTGAACGGAAACACAGCTCCATTTATTCAATATGCACACGCTCGTATTCAATCGTTGTTGGCAAAATCAACTGGTGAACTCAATACCATCAATCCTTCGGAAGTGAACGATGTGGAAAAAGAAATCATCAAACAATTAACCTTGTTCCCAAGTATCATTGAAGAGGCTGGAAGAGATTATGCACCTTCAGTTGTGGCCAATTATACTTACGAATTAGTGAAATTGTACAATCAATTTTATCAGTCGGTAACTATTCTCAATGAATCCGATGAACAATTGAAACAATTCCGTTTGATTTTGAGTAAAAACGTAGCTAAAACGATAAAAACAGCAATGAAGTTAATGGGAATTGACGTTCCAAACAGAATGTAAATAATTCACATACAGCATTTTGCTGTTAATTTATATTTTTTAACATTTTTTTATTGAAAAAATTTTTCTAACTAAAACTTTTGGCGTACATTTGTCCTATCTAAATAACGCAATTCATAGTTGTAGTTTTTGGGTTTTATAGTTTTAGCATGGTTTAGCGAAAAGAGGAAGTAATTACAAGGGTTTTACTTCCTCTTTTTGTTTTTTATAAGTTGTAGCAATTTCTATGGATCAATTTTTTCTTAAACTCTCTCCTTCAAAATCAGCATTAACGCTTACGCACGGCGATGCAATTGGTTTAATTGGCAGTTGCTTTTCGGATGAAATAGCAAAAAAACTCAAAAATGCTGGTCATTTGGTGCAAAGCAATCCGTGGGGAACTTTATTTCATCCTACAGCAATGGCTTATCAATTGTTGGATTGTTTTAACAACGACCTTGATCAACGAATTTTTGAAAGAAACGGTTTGTATTATTCGTGGAACACTAGCACACTTATTCATGGAACAACAAAAGAAAGTGTTCAGCAACAATTGCTTGCACTCAAACAAGCGTTTCATTCGTTTATAAAAAATTCAAAAATACTTATCGTAACCTTTGGTTCTGCTTGGGGATATGAGTTAAAAGAAGACCAACAACTTGTAGCCAATTGCCACAAAATGCCATCTCAATTGTTTGATAAATTTCTTTCAAGTCCTTATGAATTGGTGCAAGATTGGGTGCTTGTTTTGGAAAAATTGCAAGAATTAAATCCAACTATCAACGTTGTTTTTACGGTTAGTCCTGTGCGTCATATCAAAGATGGGATAGTTGAAAATAATTTATCAAAAGCGCGATTAATTGAGGCAGTTCATCAACTTTCATACGAACCCAATTGTGCCTATTTCCCATCCTACGAATTGGTTATAGACGTTTTGCGCGATTACCGTTTTTTCAAAGAAGATAGAGTTCATCCATCTGCCGAAGCCATCAATTTTGTGTGGAACCATTTTGAAAAAACGTTTTTTGATGACACAACAATTGCATTGAATCGTTCGGTAGAAAAAGTAAACCAAATGAAACTTCACAAAGCAACTCAAAACATTGAGCAACATTTGGCACTCATTAAAAATAAAGAAGCCGAATTATCGCAAACCAATGCAAATATTGTTTGGATGGAATAAAATGACATTCTTTTGACACTTTTGAGCTGAGTTTTAGTATTTTTGTTTCGCAAAAAAAGTGCGTTAGCTATGATGGGACCGAAAAAAAGAAAAAGCGAAGAAAAAATTAAAATCACCAAAGAAAGTATACAACGAGCTAAGGGAATTTTTAGCTACCTACGTCCCTACCGCACCACCTACTTCATCGGTTGGATTTTCTTAGTTTTATCCACGTCTGCTGGTTTTGCATTTCCTTATTTGATGGGACAATTATTGGGAGGCACATCAACCGAACCAATGACGATGCAAAATTCCATTTCATCCATCAACATGAACAACATCAACAGTGTTGCTTTTGCACTTTTTGTTTTGTTTATTGGTCAAGCAGTGTTTTCCTATTTTAGAGTGGTTTTATTTACAAATGCTACAGAAAATGCCTTGCGCGATTTAAAAAACGACGCTTTTCATAAACTGGTTTACATGCCAATGGATTTCTTTAACTCCAATAAAGTTGGGGAGTTAACCAATCGCATTTCCAACGATATCACCCAAATTCAAGAAACATTGCGCACTACTGTTGCCGAGTTTTTCCGCCAAGCAGTTGTTGTGGTGGGCGGTGTTATTTTACTCTTTTTCTTCTCATGGAAATTGGCTTTAATTATGCTTTCTACCGTTCCTGTTATGGCAATTGTAGCCGTTATTTTTGGTAAATTCATCAAAAAATTATCCAAACAAGCGCAAGACCATGCAGCAGTTAGCAATTCGGTTTTAGAAGAAGCATTGATGGGCATTTCAAACGTAAAATCCTTTACCAATGAGTTGTTCATGTTCAATAAATTCAAAAAATCGACGCAAGAAATAAGAGATTTAAACGTAAAAAGTGGTTTGTGGCGTGGTGCATTCATCTCGTTCATCATTTTTTGTTTGTTTGGGGCCATCGTTTTCATCATTTGGCAAGGATTGCTGTTAACGCAAGGCGCAAACCCAGAATTGGCAAAAGGCGATTTCTTTTCGTTTGTTATGTACACCATCATGATGGGTGCTTCTGTGGGTACGTTACCTGACATGTATGCCAACATTCAAAAAGCAATTGGTGCCACCGAACATTTGATGGTAATCATCAACGATAAATCTGAAAAAGACAGTCATTCTGGAAAAGAAAAACCAGAGATTACAGGAAATGTGACTTTTGAGAACGTGGCGTTTTCCTATCCACAACGACCAGATGCAACGGTGCTTAAAAACGTTTCTTTTACTGCCAATAAGAATGAAACCATTGCTTTTGTCGGTCAATCGGGTGCTGGAAAATCTACGCTTGCTTCGTTGATTCTCAATTATTACTCCCTCAACGGTGGAAAAATCTTGTTTGACGGCATTAGTGAAACCGATATTGATTTGGAACATTTGCGCTCACACATTGCCATTGTTCCGCAAGAAGTGTTGTTGTTTGCGGGTACTATCCGAGAAAACATTTTGTTTGGAAACCCAACTGCAAGTGACGAACAAATTATTGAAGCAGCTCGTCAAGCCAATGCTTATGACTTCATTTCTTCATTTCCAGAGGGACTTGACACACAAGTAGGCGACAGAGGTATTCAATTATCTGGCGGACAAAAACAACGCATTGCCATTGCACGTGCCATATTGAAAAATCCAACCATATTAATTCTCGACGAAGCTACATCGGCACTCGATAATGAATCGGAACGTTTGGTGCAAGATGCCCTTGATAAATTAATGAAGGGTCGCACCAGCTTTGTCATTGCTCACCGTTTATCTACCATCAAAAATGCCGACAAAATTTTTGTTTTAAGTAATGGTGAAATTGTTGAAACGGGCAATCACGAAGAACTTTTGGCTCAAAAAGGTATTTATTCGGGATTGGTTGAAATTCAAGGATAAGGTTGGTTTTCAGTTATCAATAAACCAGTGTTTATAGTTTTTATGCTTTCACTCTCAAATTAGTGGATAATTCCGACATATTTGTAGTATGTTATTGAATCGTATTTTCATCGGAATGTTTCTTATTCCATTTGTTGTTGCACTGTGCAAACTTGCCTTTTGGGGGGATGTAAACATTTTTGAAAACATGGTTAACTCACTTTTTGAGGCTGCCAAAACAGGTTTTGAATTGTCGTTATTTTTAACTGGTGCCTTGTGTTTGTGGATGGGAATTATGAAAGTGGGCGAAGAAGGTGGCGCTGTTAAACTGTTATCAAAAGCTGTTTCTCCGTTGTTCTCCAAATTGTTTCCAGAAGTACCCAAAGATCATCCAGCTGTAGGTTCTATTATGATGAATTTTAGCGCCAATATGTTGGGACTAGACAATGCTGCTACTCCCATTGGTTTAAAGGCCATGAAAGAATTGCAAGAAATTAATCCTGATAAAGAACGAGCAAGCAATGCACAAATCATGTTTTTGGTGATAAACACTGCTGGTTTAACCATTATTCCGGTTTCTATTTTGGCGTTTCGTTCGGCAGCAGGCTCCTCCTCCCCTTCAGAGATTTTTATTCCTATTTTGTTTACCACCTTTTTCTCGCTTTTAATTGGTATTTCGGTGGTAGCAATCAAACAAAAAATTAACCTTTTCAATAAAACTGTTATCGCCTATTTGGGTGGAATGTCGGCTTTATTGGTTGGCTTATTGCTCTTAATTGTTTACAAACCACAATATACCGAATACGTTTCAAAAGTAGGAGGCAACATTTTTATTTTGGCCATCATTGTTTTGTTTATTGTACTTGCCATGCGTAAAAAAATCAATGTTTATGAAACTTTTATTGATGGCGCAAAGGGTGGATTTCAAGTAGCTATTGACATTATCCCCTACTTAGTGGCTATTTTGGCGGCCATTGCTTTGTTGCGTTCTTCGGGTTCGTTGGATGCCTTTCAAGATGGAATAAAATGGTGTTTGTATAACATTGGCGTGCATGCCGATGCTGTTGTTGATGCTCTTCCAGTTGCCTACATGCGTCCATTTAGCGGTTCGGGCGCACGTGGTTTGATGTTGGAAATTTTTGACACCTATGGCGTAGATTCATTCACCGCAAAATTGGCGGCCACTTTCCCAGGAAGCACTGAAACAACGTTTTATGTGTTGGCGGTTTATTTTGGCTCTGTAAAAATTAAAAATACCCGTTATGCAGCCGGCGCAGGATTAATTGCCGATATAGCTGCTGCAATAATTGCCATCATTATGGCGTTATTATTTTATCCTCATTGATGAACTATGTTTGGCATTTTTAAAAATAAAAAAAAGCAACCCGAAGCAGAAGTAAAACAAGAAATTGTTGCTTTAAAACCCATTGATTATGAAGCGAAAATTATATTAGCATGGGCAAAAGCAGTTGAGGGCGATGCAAAGTTTACTTTGTGGTTAAAAGACAATTATTTTGAGCTTTTATGGCTACACAAGCCATTTATCTAAAGGAAGAAGCCCGCGATTGGTTGATGAAAAACGGATATGCACACCTCATGGCGTTTATCAATGCAGCAGAAGGCAATGAAGTGGCGCAAAAATGGTTAAAAGCCCATCAATTTGATTTATTGTACCACATGGCATTGGCCATTGAAAGTGAACAAGAAAGTTGGACTTGGTTGCTCAAAAATGCTACTCAAGATTTATTCATTCTCACAAAAGCTATCAAGGAAGTGAAAGATAAAATTGAAGAAAACCACAACGATATTCACTCGTTTAGAAAAGATCTTTAGAAATACAGCCATTTACCACTCCATTTGTTGCCCGTAACGATAAGCGTTGGGAAAGGTAATTTAAGGTAATTAAACTGTTTTACAATTGCTTTTAACCACTTGTTTTTAATTGGTATTTTACTAAAATCAATGTCCAACGAAAACAAAACTTGGCGTTGTGCTTTAAATGTTAGAGCAGAATTTCCAGTACTGACCGTATAAACATCGTCTATACCGTGCAATTTGGCTTCAACTCCATAACCAACAGAAAAACACAACCATTTTGGAAATTTTGAATTCTTCAAAAAAGCTCCCGGGCTAATGCTCATCCAATAGGTTTGACCGTTGTAATCTTTCAATAAACGTTCTGCAAAAGTGCCTCCCAAAGTGTTTGGACGGTATTGCGCATAGGGGGAATTGTGATAAGAAAATTTCAATATAAACCGTTGCTCCTTCCACGCCAATTGTTGCGCTAAATACATCCCAGCTCCCAAAGTATTTGCTCCCATATCGCTCCATGAAAACCCCCAACGCTGTCCCATAGCATCCAAACATTCTAAGGTAAATTGATAGCCAAAACCAACTCCAAAACCTAGCAATGCAGCATGTTTGTTTTGCCAACCTGCCCAGTGTACATATCACCAACCAAATTTGAAATTTTATTGGCCGTATAAAAATGTCCCATCTTATCCATTTGCATCCACTCGCGTGAATCATCAAAAGTGTGAAAAGGTGCTTTTTCCATTCCTTTATACCACACTTGGTGCAAGCCGATCATGCTTCCTGCCCATGCTGCACCAACACCAACAGATACTCCAATGGTTCTGCCTTTATTAAATGTAAATGTTTGGGGTGATGAATTTATTGTGTGAACAGTTGGAACACTATCCTTTTGTCCAAAACAAATCAGTGAAGATAAAAATGCGGTTAATATGATAGTTTTCTGTAACACAAAACGAAAGTACAAAAAAATCCCCCGATAAAAATACCGAGGGATTTATATTTTTAAGAAAACGTTTATTTCTTTTTAAACTGATTGATGGCATTCACCGTAAAATCGCTCAACACCAATTTTCCGCTCATACCAGCTCTTTCAGCCAACAATTCGTCCCAATTTTCTGTTCCTTGCCAAAATATTTGTTTCAACAAAGCCATTGCTTCTGGGTTAGAATTTGCCAATTTGGTTGCCAACACATCAATTTCAGCATCCATTTCAGCAGCTGTTTCAAACAATTGAGCATACAACCCTTTACGATAAGCCCATTCAGCAGAGCGCCATTCAGTTGCATTGATAGCCAACTCGCTCATTGCTGAAACACCAATCTTACGTTCAACCGCAGGTCCAACCACAAATGGTCCGATTCCTACTGCCAACTCAGAAAGTTTTACATCTGCATTGCTAGTTGCAAAACAATAATCTACAGCCGAAGCTACACCTACGCCACCACCAACAGCTTTTCCGTGCACGCGACCAATAATTAATTTGGGTGCTTTTCTACAAGCATTAATCACCTTAGCAAATCCAGAGAAAAATTGTTTTCCAGTTTCCAAATCTTTGATGGAAATCAATTCATCAAAGCTAGCTCCTGCACAAAATGCTTTTTCACCCGAAGAACGAATAACAATCACTTTTACGGTATCATTATTTCCTAATTCTGTAATGGTATCTGCTAATTTTTGTAAGATTTTACCAGGTAACGAGTTGCTCAATGGATGCCCAAACTCAATAGTTGCAATACCAGATGCTGCAATTGAAAATTCTACGTGTCCTTGATCTACTGCTTGTGCTGTTGACATAAGTTTTAATTTATTATTCTTTGTTATCGTCTATTCTTTTAGTAAAACGCTCCACTTTTTCGTAAGTTCTTTCTTCCCCACCTTCTGTTGTTCTTCTACGTGGACGCAAAACTCTTTCAGAAGAAGAACCAGTGTTTTCACTTCTGTTGTAGCTAGAAGGTCTATCGTTATTATATCCTTCACTATTTCTTGGAGCACTGTAACCACCTTCACTACGTTGGTTGTTATATCCACCTTGGCGTTCACCACTTCCTTCAGAGCGATCTCTGTTGTATCCGCTAGGACGATCACCTCCTCTGTTGTCACGGTTATAGCCTCCTTGACCTCCGCGTTTTTGACCAAACGGTTTCTTCTTGAAAGACTTCTTTTCTTGAGGTTTTTCCACTTTTTTAGGGCGGTTTGTTTTAGGTGATGCAATTTTTACGTCAATTGCACGACCATTAATTTCAAGTCCATTCAAGGCTCCAATTGCAGTAATTGCAGCAGTAGGATCTTCCATTTCAACATAACCATAGCCACATGATCTTTTTGTATCTTTTTCAAATACAACATGGGCGTAACTAACTTCACCAAACGACGAAAAGGTAGTTTTTAAATCTTCAGAGGTGATTGACCAATCAAGATTTGCAATAAAAATATTAACCATCTAAACTAAATTATATATACCTAAAAATCTATTTATTTCAACGTGAAATTATCTTTACCAATTAAATTACCATCGCAGTAAATTTTAACGGTATAATTTCCTTTTTGAGCTTCTTCACCTCTCAAATCGTAATAAATTGCCATGCTTACAGCCTCACCTGTATAATCCACATCTTTTTTATCTGAATAAGCAATACTTCCTTGTTCAGTAGATAAAATATTAGATGCTCTATTTTGGAAAATAGTTCCATCATGTTTTGTTACTTGCATATAAACAGGTTTTGTTCCTTTTGTGGCAATAGGATTCGCACCAATTGTAAAAGAAGACTTAATTTGAATTGTATTTTTTGCCTTGTCTGTTTCTGTTGTTGTATTGTTCAATTTTGAACGTAACGCTACAGAAGAAAAACCATAGGCTTGCAATTTACTTCCTTCTTTAACACGTGCATTTGATGCTTCTGCCTCTTGTTTAAAATTGTCGCGTTCTGCTGTTGTATTGGTCAACTCTGTTTTAGTTTGATCCAAATCAGAAGTCAATTTCAAATTCAACGTGTTCAATGAATCAATTTGATAAACATAACCTTTCATAATGTTTCTCAATGTTTCATTTTCTCTACGCATTTTTGCCAATTCAGCAGCCGTCCACTTGCCTTGCTTTACTTTTTCCATCAAATCTTTGATTTGATTTTTTTGTTCTTCAATCTCCGCTTGTTGTTGCTCGTTCAAATCACCTTGTTCTTTTGCTTTTTTCTCCAAAGCATCATAAGTTGCCAACATGTTTTTTAAATCTGCTGACAAATCATTGGAAATCTCACCTGTATATTGTGATAACATTTGTGACATGGTTTCCAATTGTGAATTGCTTTCACTCAACTCTGTACGTGTTGACGACCATAAATAAGTCATTACTCCGATTCCGGCTAATAAAACGATCAATAACAACGTGTTAAGACCATTTTTCTTTGGTTGTTCTACTTCTGACATAATCTAAATTATTAAACGTTTTATACTACAAAAATACATAATTCAATATAAAACGAAAAAAATAATATTTATTTGATACCTAATTAAAATTTAAATGTTTCCATGAATTTTGTTGTGAACTCCCCTTTTCTAAAGTCTTCGTTATCCATTAATTTTTGGTGGAATGGAATGGTTGTTTTTACACCTTCAATTACATATTCATCCAACGCTCTTTTCATTTTCAAGATCGCCTCTTCACGTGATTGAGCTACAACGATTAATTTAGAAATCATCGAGTCGTAGTTTGACGGAATGGTATATCCTGAATAAACATGTGTATCAATTCTAACACCTAATCCTCCTGGTGCGTGATACGTTGTGATTTTTCCTGGTGAAGGTCTAAAATCATTAAACGGATCTTCTGCATTGATACGACATTGAATAGCGTGCATTTGAGGGTAATAATTTTTTCCTGATATTTTTTCCCCTGCAGCAATTTTAATTTGCTCTTTAATCAAGTCGTAATTGATAACTTCTTCTGTAATGGTATGCTCAACTTGAATACGTGTGTTCATTTCCATGAAATAAAAATCACGGTTTTTGTCCACCAAGAATTCAATGGTTCCCACTCCTTCGTAATTCACCGCTTTACAAGCTTTAATTGCTGCTTGCCCCATGCGCTCTCTCAATTCGTCTGTCATATATGGAGATGGTGTTTCTTCCACTAATTTTTGGTGACGACGTTGAATAGAACAATCTCTTTCAGACAAGTGACATGCATTACCGTATTGGTCTCCAGCAATTTGAATTTCAATGTGGCGTGGTTCCTCAATGTATTTTTCCATATAAATACCATCGTTTCCAAAAGCGGCTCCTGCTTCTTGACGTGCAGAATCCCATGCGCCTTGAATCTCATCTTCCGACCAAACAATACGCATCCCTTTCCCACCACCACCAGCAGTAGCTTTTAAAATCACAGGATATTTAATTTTCTTAGCTGTTTTCTTTGCATCTTCAATGTCTTTCAACAAACCATCAGATCCAGGAATACAAGGTACACCTGCTGCAATCATTGTAGCCTTAGCACTTGCTTTATCTCCCATTCCTGCAATTTGTTCGGGTGTTGCACCAATAAACTTAATGCCACTTTCTTGACAAATGCGCGAAAACTTTTCATTTTCAGAAAGAAAACCATATCCCGGGTGAATAGCATCTGCATTTGTAATTTCAGCTGCTGCAATGATGTTTGGAATACTTAAATAGGATTTACTGCTCAAAGCCGGACCAATGCATACTGCTTCGTCTGCAAAACGTACAGGCAAACTTTCTTTATCAGCAGTTGAATAAACGGCTACTGTTTTGATTCCCATTTCTTTACACGTTCTAATAACACGTAAAGCAATCTCTCCTCTATTGGCAATTAATATTTTTTTAAACATAATTCTAACTGGTTAGCTAACAAAAAAAAAGGAGCGCTAGAGTCTCCTTTATAATTCTTTATTTTTTTTGATTAAGGTTCAACTAAGAACAATGGTTGATCGTATTCAACTGGAGTAGCATCATCTACCAAAACTTTAACGATTTTACCGCTAATTTCAGATTCAATCTCGTTGAACAACTTCATTGCTTCAATAATACAAACTGTATCACCTGTATTGATTGTTTGTCCCACAGATACAAATGGATCTTTATCTACTCCAGGAGCACGATAGAATGTCCCAATCATTGGTGATTTAATAGTAATTAAATTTGAATTTTCTGCTGGAGCTGCCGCAGGTGTTGCTGGAGCTGCAGGTGTTGCAACTGGTGCTGGTGCTGCCGCTGGAACAGCAACTGGTGCTGGAGCTAATTGATGAACTGGAGCTGCTGCTTGCACAACAATTTGACGTTCAACCGGTTCAGTACCACATGCTTTAATTGTTATTTTGAAATCTTTTTGTTCAATTTCTACTTCTGTTACACCTGATTTTGCAACAAATTTTATTAAATCTTGTATCTCTCTAATATTCATTTTGAATAAATTTTATCTTGTAAATATACTATTTTTTTATGAATTGTATGCCCATTTAACATAAACTGCACCCCATGTAAATCCACCTCCAAAAGCAGATAAAATGACATTATCTCCTTTTTTCAATTGCTTTTCATAGTCCCACAAGCACAAAGGCAAGGTTCCCGCAGTTGTATTTCCATACTTTTGAATGTTGATCATCACCTTTTCTTTTGGCAATCCCATACGTTCTGCAGTTGCATCAATAATACGCAAATTTGCTTGGTGAGGCACTAACCAGTCTACGTCTTCACTTGACAAGTTGTTTTTCTCCATGATTTGTGCAGAAACTTCTGCCATGTTGGTTACCGCAAACTTGAAAACTGTCTTCCCTTCTTGCTTCACGTAATGCATACGTTTTTCAACCGTTTCAACAGACGCTGGATGTAATGAACCTCCTGCTGGTTGCAATAAATATTGACGGCCTGCTCCATCAGCATGTAAAATAAAATCTTTTACACCAAAACCTTCGTTATTTGGTTCCAATAAAACAGCTCCACCACCATCGCCAAAAATCACACATGTTGTGCGGTCTTGATAATCTAAAATAGCCGACATTTTATCTACACCAACTACAACAACTTTTTTGTAGCGTCCAGTTTCAATAAATTGAGCACCCGTTGATAAACCATAGATAAAACCAGAACAAGCAGCTATAAGGTCGTAGCCCCAAGCATTTTTCATTCCTAATTTATCACAAACCACGTTTGATGTGCTTGGAAAAGGATAATCTGGTGTTACTGTTGCAACAATCAATAAATCGATTTCCAAAGGATCAATTCCTTTCTTTTCTAAAAGACCTTTTACAGCTGCTGCGGCAATATCAGAACTACCTCCTTCGCGTAAGATTCTTCTTTCCTTAATCCCTGTTCTTGTTGTTATCCATTCATCCGAAGTATCAACGATTTTTGCTAAATCTTCGTTGGTTACAACTTCATCTGGAACATATCCAAAAACTCCTGTTATTGCTGCTGATATCTTTTCCATTTTAATTAAATGCTTCGTTAATTTTTGAAGGCAATTGTGACTTCGCTGTTTCATGTGCCAGCAAAATCATATTTTTCACTGCGATATCGTTGGATATTCCGTGACCAATAATAACATTGCCGTTGACACCTAAAACAGGCGTACCTCCATAATTTTCATAATTGAAACGGTTGAAATAAGCATCGTCTTTAATTCCTCTTTTTCTGAGGAGGCCATACATTCCTTCTGCTTGTTTCAATACAATGTTTCCAGTAAAACCATCGCACACAACAACATCTGCTTTACCAACAAATAAATCGCGTCCTTCAATGTTCCCAATAAAGTTCAATTCGTTGGATTCTGCTATTAATTTATGTGCTGCAACAGTTGCAATGTTTCCTTTCGATTCTTCTTCTCCAATGCTCAACAATGCCACTTTGGGTTGCTCGTTTCCAAAAACGTGTTTTGAATACAAGGATCCTAAAACTGCAAATTGTTGCAACACTTCTGGTTTACAATCCGAATTGGCACCAACATCTAATAAAATGGATTGACCTCCATCTATAGTTGGCATCACCGTTGTAATACATGGACGCAAAATATTGTTAATAGTTCCTAATTTAAAAATAGAACCAACCAACATTGCACCAGTGTTACCCGTACTTGCGAAAACATCAATTTCTTTTTGGGCTAACAAATCAAAACCGACGGCAATGCTGCTATTGGGCTTTGATGGAATAGCCTTTGTTGGGTGGTCGTGCATGGTAATCACGTCTGGCGCATGCACCACTTCGTAATCATTTGGATTTTCACCCAACGAAGAAAGGCCACTAAAGATTTGATCTTTGTCGCCTATTAACACAATTCGAGCATCAGTTGGCAATTCTTTTCTTGCCAAAACTGCACCAGAAATGTTTGCATCTGGAGCAAAATCGCCTCCCAAGATGTCTATACCAATCTTCATAAAGAAGCTTTACAGCTTACAAATTAAATCGCTACTTCTTTCTCAGCAACAACTTTCCCTTTGTAATACAATTTTCCTTCATGCCAGTATGCATGGTGGAACAAATGTGGCTGACCTGTTGTAGGACAAGTTGCTACATTGTTTGCTACAGCCTTAAAATGTGTTCTTCTTTTGTCTCTTCTTGTAGTAGAGACTCTGCGTTTTGGATGTGCCATTTTACTTTATAAATATTAAGTTTTTAATTCAAATTTTTTAAAATTGACCAACGTGGATCAATATCATCATCGGGAGTATCATCGTCGTCGTCGAAATCTTCATCTTCAAAATCGTCGTCATCAAAATCCTCCTCATCTTCATCGTATTCGTCCCAATCTTCCTCGTCTTCTTCGTTATTATTTACGAGGTATTGACTAAGAGCCGCTACCATTTCCTCATTACATTCACCTTCTTTGTGCACCATTCGTGATGGCAAAGCAACCGTAATAAGTTCGTAAATATACGGAGAAACATTCAATTCATAAGCTTCGGGAGCTAAAATTATTAACGATTCATCGTCTGATGTTTGTGTGCTCTGCTTAAAAATCAATTGAAACGAACCTTTAACAGGAACACTCAACGGATCATTACATCGATCACACAATGTAGAAACTTCTCCTTCACAAGAAAAATTTCCTACCATCATTGTTTCTTTTTTTTCGAGTACCAAGTCCACATGCACATTGGCTTTGTGGATAATTGAATACTCGATATCTTCAAAGAACGAATCTGAAATGTCAAACTCAAAAGTGTGACTTCCTATCTTTAAACCTACGAAAGGTATCACAAATTCACGCTTACTTCCCGCCACTTTATTCAAAATTGGACGGCAAAGTTAAGCAAATATAAATTAGAACAAAGTTTTTTATTGGAATTTTTATTTGTTTTTGTTGCTTTTTAACATCATTTCAACTCAATTTCTATTGAATTTGGTCTGTTTTCACTCAAAATTAACTTACTATCACCTTGAATTTTGTAATATTGAACTCAAAAAAATAAAATTCTGATGAAAGCATTTCTTACCATTCTCCTTCTTGTTGCTTCCAATACGTTTATGACGTTTGCTTGGTATGGACATTTAAAATTGAAAGAATATAGTTGGTTTTCTAATTTTAGTTTATTCAAAATAATTTTGTTTAGTTGGGCCATTGCGTTTTTTGAGTATTCCATCATGGTACCAGCCAACCGAATAGGATTTGAAGGAACAGGCGGACCGTTTTCTCTTTGGCAATTGAAAGTTATTCAAGAAGTGATTACGTTGGTTGTGTTTACTGTTTTTACGCTTGTTTTATTCAAAGAAGAAACGTTTAAAACCAACCATTTGATAGGCTTTGTGTTTTTGATATTGGCTGTCTATTTTATTTTTAAGAAGTAAATGACAACTTATCGCTAATTTTGTAGCAAATCCTCAATAAAAATGGCTGGAATATACATTCACATTCCTTTTTGTAAGCAAAAATGCACGTATTGTGACTTTCATTTTAGCACCACCTATCATGCGTATAAAAAACGAATGATGGATGCCATTTGCAAGGAAATTGAACGTCAAAAAGATTATTTAAACAACCAATCCATCCACACCATTTATTTTGGCGGAGGAACACCTAGTTTATTAACTCACAACGAATTACATCAAATTCTTTCAACAATCCACGCTCATTTTGATACTTCGTTGGTCGAAGAAATAACGTTGGAAGCCAATCCGGATGATGTGACTATAACGGCTGTTGAACAGTGGAAATTATTAGGAATTAATAGATTAAGTATTGGTTTACAATCGTTTAAAGCAAGTGATTTGCAATGGATGAACCAGTGCATTCGGTAGATGAAGCAAAAAAATGTGTTGAAATAGCAATCAATAGTGGAATTCCAAACATTACGGTGGATTTAATTTATGGCTTACCCAATTTATCCAACGAAGAATGGAAGAACCACATCGAAATGGCGGTCAATATGGGCGTGCAACACGTTTCGGCTTATTGTTTAACCATTGAACAAGGAACTGGGTTGAGTCATCAAGTTGCAAAAGGAAAAATAACGCCAGCAACCGAACAAAATCAAGTGGAGCAGTTTTTAATTTTAGTTGAAACACTTGAAAAACACGGCTTTGAGCAATATGAGATTTCTAATTTTTGTAAACCCGGATTTGAATCCAAACACAATTCAAGTTATTGGAAAGGAATTGAATATTTAGGTATTGGTCCGTCGGCACACTCGTTCAATGGAACCTCACGTGCGTGGAATGTGCGCAACAATCACACGTATATGAACGCCTTAGAAAACAACGAAATCTGGTGGGAGGAAGAAATTTTAGGTAGAAACGACCAATTTAATGAATTGTTATTGATTGGGTTGAGAACATCGGCAGGTGTGAATCTAGAACAATTGAACCAGCTTTTGCCACTCACCAACGAATTTCAACAAACTATTCGTTCGTTTGAAAAAGAAGGATTGCTAACAAACATCAACAATCGCATTCAACTTACTAAAATCGGGCGTTTGCAAGCCGATAGAATTGCTTCGGATTTATTTAATGTGGAATAATTGCAATATTTAATTTTTTGAAACGTTGTTAATTGAAGAACCAGTTAGTAACTTTTTAAAATCTAAAATTATGCGTACTCTCCTCATTTCTACGCTTTTGGTTTTAGCTTCATTCACCAGTTGGGGCAACCAAAAAATCTATTCAAAATTGAATAAACTTTATTTAACCGACAGAAACAAATGCATGGAAGTTTCTAAAAAGTTGATTGCTAAAAAACCAACAACTTCAATTCCCTATTATTTTACGTCGGTAATTTATTACGACAAAAGCAAAGAATCGCAAACGCTCAAAGGGGTGTATTTGCAGTTGTATCGTTCGGTAACCAATGCTGCTAAATTTGAAAAATTGAGCAGTGAAAGTGAACGTTCTTTGGTGAATTGGGACGAACATCTAGTTTCGCTTAAAAACAGAGACTGTTAGGTTGGCTAGTTCCTTAAAAAAGAACGAAATGGATGATTTGAGCACTAATTTATTGGCTGGACTCAACAAAATTGAATCTGTTGCTGCAGAAAATGAAGTTGTAAAAGACGATGTTTTAAACGATGCTGATTTAGCACAATTTGAAAGTACGACTAAAAAAACAGAATCAGTCATCAACGAAGCCAGTGTACCTACGCATTTATTTTTTGGTATGCCATCGGGTAATGAGAATGTGCGTTCGTCTAGCATAACTGAGGAACAAAATTTGTTGGCTCTCATCAATGCTGAACGAGCAAAAAATGGTGCGCAACCGTTGACTTGGAGTGAAGACTTAGCGCGTGCATGTAGGTATCATGCGTATGACTTAGGAAGTCAAGGTTATTTTAGCCACGATTCTTATGATGTTTCCAACGGTAAAAAAACGATGGTGGGCACAACTTTTAACCGTATTGAAAAATTCAGCAAACGTGCAGTTGATGGTGAATGCATTGCTGCGGGAGGAAACACGGCTGAAAAAACATTTAAACAATGGATGGAAAGTCCTGGGCACCGCAAAATTATTATGGACGCCAGCTCAAAAACCGTTGGAATTGGCTATCAGGCGGTAGAAAATAGTCCATTTGTTGATTATTGGGTGTTGGCAACGGGAAAATAATAAAATAATCTTTTAATTTTTAGTGGGAAGCTGTTTCGAGAAGGAACAGCTTTTTTTATGAACGTTTTTGGTGGTGATTTGTACGGATAAGAAAATTAAGCACCATGAAAACAATTGTAAGTATCCTATGTATGGCGTTGAGCACCTTATCTGTGTTGGCTGCCCATGAAGATGTTGTTCCATCAACAATTAAAAAAGTAACCATTTTTACAGAAGGCGCGCAAGTTTATCGAAACGCCTATTATTCGGTTGGAAAAGGGATTACAAAAATCATTATTGAGAATGTGAGTGATTTTGTGGACGAAAAAAGCATTCAGGTAAAGGCTACAGGTGACATTGTGATTTTAGACACTCGTTTTTCTATTTACCAGCCACAACCCGAAGAATTTAAGTTGGAAGGATTGCCACTAAAAATTGTAAAAGAAATTGAACAATTATCCGACTCTATTGAAACGGTCAATTTTTCCATTCAAACCATTCAAAATGAAATTGATGTATTGAATGCCACTAAAAACATTTTAATCAACAATGGTGCTGTAAATGGCAAAGGTAAAGTCAATGATTCTATTGGACTATTGAAAGCAACGGTTGATTATTACCTTGTAAAAATGAACGAACTCAATGCCAGTATCGGAAAATTGAACTTAAAGAAAGAAGAAAAAAGCGCTTAAAGAAGAAATTAAACGAGCGCTTATCTACTTTAAAATCATATCAAGATAGCAATAATTTAACGCCAAAAAAAATGGGACCAATTCCACGAATTGTTATCACAGTTCAAGCCAATGTAGATGTAAAAGGGAAAATTGATTTATCCTACATTGTTTCAAATGCTGGATGGACACCATCGTATGACATTATGAGTGATATTGAAAAATGGAAAAGTACTACTCAACTACAAAGCTCAAGTGTATCAAAACACGGTGAAAAATGGGAGAATGTTTTACTTTCTATTTCTACCAATAATCCCTATCAAAATAAAACAAAACCCGAGTTGCATCCGTGGTATATTAGTTATTACAACAACTATTATCAGCAACCTGCAACTCCACAACCTGTATCAATTGTTAAAACAGAAAGTCTTCAAAAAACAAGCTCCAAAGCAGAAGTTGCCACCAATTATGACAGTGATGAAGCAGCACTATCAGCAAGTGATTTTACACAGGTAATCAATCGAACAATTTCGGCAGAATTTGCCATTAATTTACCTTACACTATTGAATCCAACAACGAACCACACATTGTTTTGATTAGTAAAAATGAATTGAATGCTTCATTTTTGTATTATACAGTTCCAAAATTGGACAATCACGCCTATTTAGTGGCGCGATTAACAAAATTGGAGGAACTGCAATTGGTTCCAGCAAGTGCTTCTATCTTTTTTGAAGGCAGTTACATGGGCGAGACATACATCGATCCTAGCTCCATGTCGGATACCTTGAATTTAAGTTTAGGCAAAGATCCAAACATCATTGTAAAACGCACCAATTTGAAAAACGATGTCAACAAAAAAATTGTAGGTAATCAAATAGAACAAACGTTTGCTTACCAAATCGAGGTAAAAAACTTAAAATCTAAAAACGTTGAAATAATTGTTGAAGACCAAATTCCGGTTACTCAAATAGGCGAAATTGAAATTGCATTGCTAGACAACTCAAAAGCAAAATACGATGCCGTTACTGGTAAATTGGAATGGAATTTAAAATTGCGTCCGAATCAAATGGATGTGTTAAAATACAAGTGTCAAATCAAATACAACAAAGAAAAACAGCTTGCATTGTAAGCAAATACAACTAACAAAGCCGTTAGGAAGCAAATTCTTAGCGGCTTTTTACTGGATTTAAGCCCATTTCTTTACCCAATTTGAGCATTAACGCAAAAGCTGCTTCGTATTCATTGGGGATTTCGCCTTCCAAAATTGCTTCTTTGATTTTACTTTTGATATCGCCAATGGCTTGGCAAGGTTCCAAATTAAACGTTTTGATAATTTCCTCCCCTCCTATTGGTGGTTGAAAATTTCTGACCTTGTCTTTTTCTTCAACGGCTTTCAATTTTTCGCGTACCATCTCAAAATTCTGACGATAACGTTTTACTTTGAATTCATTTTTTGAAGTAATATCAGCATTACACAAAGTCATTAAATCGTCAATATCATCACCTGCTTCAAACAACAATCGGCGAACTGCTGAGTCGGTAACATCCCCTTTTACCAATGAAATCGGTCGCAAATGCAAACGCACCAATTTTTGAACGTATTTCATTTTGGCATCCAAAGGTAATTTTAAACGAGCAAAGACTTTAGGCGTCATGCGCGCACCAATTTCTTCATGTCCGTGGAAGGTCCAACCAACTTTAGGATCAAATCGTTTTGTGGGTGGTTTTGCAATATCGTGCATAATTGCTGCCCAGCGCAACCATAAATCATCGCTGTTTTGTGCAACATTATCCAACACTTCCAAGGTATGGTAAAAATTGTCTTTATGCGATTTCCCATCGATAGTATCCACGCCATGAAGCGCCACCATTTCTGGAAAAAAACGATGCAACAACTTGGTTGAGAACAACAATTTAAAACCACGTGAAGGCTCATCGGATAAAATAATTTTATTCAACTCATCCATGATACGCTCGTTGGAAATAATCTCCAAACGTTCCGAATTTCTTAAAATTGCTTCCAGGCAACTGGCTTCTATTTTGAAATTAAGTTGCGAAGCAAATCGAATGGCGCGCATCATTCTAAGCGGATCATCGCTAAAGGTAATATCAGGGTCTAACGGTGTTCGGATGATTCCTTTTTCCAAATCGCCGATTCCATTAAAAGGATCTATCAACTCACCAAAATTGTGGTCTTGCAACGAAAACCCCATAGCATTAATGGTAAAATCGCGTCGGTTTTGGTCGTCTTGCAACGTACCGTTTTCTACAATAGGTTTGCGAGAGTCACGTTGGTAGGATTCTTTTCGAGCCCCCACAAATTCCACATCAATGTCTTTGTATTTAAAAGATGCTGTTCCAAAATTCTTGAAATAGGCAACTTTTTTAACACGCAATTTTTCGGCTGCTTTTTGTGCCAGTTCCATTCCGCTTCCTACAACAACTATATCGATGTCTTTTCTGCTTCTCTCCAAAAAAGTATCGCGCACAAAGCCACCAATCACATAGACTTCCAAGTTTTCTTCTTTGGCAATCTGACGAATGACCTTAAAAATAGGGTGCGATAAATTTTTAGAATAATCCTTCATTATCAATTAAGAAGATTAATCTTCTTGAATATTTCTGTATTTAAAACCAAGACGTTTACCAATTGCCGATTGATCGTTATGGCCAATGGTTTGCACTTGGTCAACATTTAATTCTTGCATCATTTCATAAGGCGGAACAAATAAATCTGCTGAAATGGCATAAGCAAACGACACTTGAATAATGTGACGAATGGATTCTTCTCGCCAATCGCCTTCTGCCAATTCTTTGAACAAAAACCCAAGTTGACCGCTTCCTTCTACAAAAAATTTACCTTCTTTGTTTACGAAAATGCGACCAATTAAGTGTCCCAAGTCGTTCAATCTATTTTGCAAAAACGATTCTGCCAAAAAGTTATAGATATGAATAATTCCAAAAAAACCTCTATTTGGATTTTCTTTCAAATAATCGGTTTGCCACAATGGATGTTCGTCGGGTAAACGGAAAATATTGGTATGCACTTGATACACCAATACATCGCTTCCAACATAGGTGTGAAATTCATTTTGCCCACGTTCTACAATCGACAAGCGAATGCGCGTATCATCAATCTTTGTTTTCAGTAAATCAATTTCACTTCTCACCAATTCTTTAAACTCGTTAAAAGCATTGAGTGAATATGCATACACATCTTGTTTTAAGCAAGCTTTTTCCAACAAAAGGTTTACAATTTGCTGGGAATTCAAATCCATGGATTTATCCGACTTTTTTTGGGTCATTTTAATATGCTTTTGCAATAACTACACGTTGTTTTGACGGTTTTCCTGTCACCATACAAACACCTGGTTCTGATGCTTCAAAAGGAATACAACGAATGGTTGCTTGTGTTTCTTCTTTAATTTTTGCTTCTGTTTCAGCAGTTCCATCCCAATGCACTAAATAAAAACCACCTTTTTGTGCCAATTGCGTTTTAAATTCTTCGTAAGTATCTACTTGGTGTAAATTTTCATTTCTAAATGCCAACGCTTTTTGGAACAAGTTGTTTTGAATTTCATTCAATAAATTTTGAATAAAATTAGCCAATCCGTCAAAGCTTACAACTTCTTTTGTTTTGGTATCACGGCGAGCTACTTCAATGTTTCCGTTTTGCATATCGCGCGGTCCCATTGCCAAACGCACCGGAACACCTTTTGCTTCGTATTCTGCAAATTTCCACCCCGGACGTTTATTTTTATCTGCATCGTATTTAAACGAAATGCCCAAAGTTCTTAATTCGGCAGCTAATTCGTCAAACTTTTTACCGATTGCTTCGTATTCTTCATCAGTTTTAAAAATTGGCACACCCACAACTTGAATAGGTGCCAATTTTGGAGGCAACACCAATCCTTCATCGTCTGAATGCGTCATGATTAATGCTCCCATTAAACGTGTAGAAACACCCCATGAAGTTGCCCAAACGTGTTCTTGTTTTCCTTCATCGTTGCTAAATTTCACATCAAACGCTTTAGCAAAATTTTGTCCCAAGAAATGAGAAGTTCCTGCTTGCAACGCTTTTCCATCTTGCATCATTGCTTCAATGCATAACGTATCATCAGCTCCGGCAAAACGTTCACTTTCCGATTTTCTACCTTTGATAACAGGCATGGCCATAAAGTTTTCTGCAAATTCTGCATACACTTCCAACATGCGTTCTGTTTCTTCATAGGCTTCTTGTTTTGTAGCATGAGCTGTATGCCCTTCTTGCCATAAAAATTCGGCAGTACGTAAAAACAAGCGTGTACGCATTTCCCAACGCACCACATTTGCCCACTGGTTGATAAGAATTGGTAAATCGCGATACGATTGAATCCAACCTTTATAAGTATTCCAAATGATGGCTTCTGATGTTGGACGCACTACTAATTCTTCTTCCAATTTTGCTTCTGGATCAACTATTAACTTCCCTGGATTTTTATCGTCTGTTTTTAAACGATAATGGGTAACAACAGCACATTCTTTGGCAAAACCTTCTGCATTTTTTTCTTCTGCCTCAAATAAACTTTTGGGAACAAACAACGGGAAATAAGCATTTTGGTGTCCTGTTTCTTTAAATCGTTTGTCGAGTTGCGCTTGGATTTTCTCCCAGATTGCGTAGCCATACGGTTTGATAACCATACAACCTCTTACCCCTGAGTTTTCTGCCATATCCGCTCTATCAATGGTTTCGTTGTACCATTTTGAATAATCCTCTTCCCTTGTAGAATATTTTTGAGACATACTATTCTGAAAATTTATTTGTTAAAATGTGTTTAAATTCAAACTTGTGATTTGCAAATTTATAAATTTCATTGTACTTTTAAAGTATAATTTACGTAGCTATGAAATATTTCATCCCATCAGTCGCAATATTAAGCTTGATTTTCACATCTTGTTCAACAACAAAATATTTTGACACAGATGACATTTACTCTGTAAGAACTAGTGAGTTGCCAGTTGGTGAATCTACAGCCGACGAAACTTCGTATGCAGCTTTCAAAGCACGTAAAGAAGGAAAAACAAACGATCGAATGACTTATGCCGATGAAATGGCTTTGATAAATCGTCAAAATTGTTTGGAACAATGGCGTTGGACCAGTGATTGTGGTTGCTCGTATTCTGAATGGTCACGTTACAGCCGCTTCTCGCCCTACAATAGATATGGTGTAATGGGAAGAAATCATTATATGTTTAGCAACATGTATCCTTACGCAAGTTATTTCCCTGGTTTCTCTATGGGAATGGGTTATTATTATGGACATCTATACCACCAACCTACTTTTAATTCATCGTCGTGGGGGTATTATGGATGGGGACACAACATGTATTCTCCTTATTACAATATGTATGATCCATATTATAACATGTACGCAGGAGTAGGAAATTATTATGGCCATTATAATCCTTATGGTTTTGGCGGTTATTACGGAATGGGAGGATATTATACACTTGGAGGATACGGATATGGTGGAAATAGTAATGGTTGGAGCAATGGAAATTATTCCACATCCAATGTGATTAGAGGTCACCGTGGAACAGGCTCTGGATACTACAATCCAACTGGCAGAACATACTCAACAGGCACTTTAAAGTCTATCGAAGCAACTGGAAAAGTTGTTGCGCCAAGTACTAATTCTGCTGGTAAACCAACGGGTCGACCTTCAACTTCAACAGTTGTGAGAGAGGTAAGTAATTCAGACATTGTTAGACCTTCTAGAGGAAATGTAGGTACAGTTGAGAACTCGCGTGTGGTATTGCCTTCACGTACAGTTGGTAATGCTACAACGACACGTCCAAACACAGCTGTGAGCAGACCAACTTCAACACCAGAATATGGTAGAACCTATCCAAACAGAACAACTGCGCCAAGTAATTCTATACCAAATTCAACAATTCATAGAAATACAAATTCTGATTTTTCTAGACCCAACACAACGGTAAGAGAACCATCGTTTAATTCTTCAGCGCGACCAGAACGTTTTAGCACACCATCATCCACACCAAGTAGCCGTTCATCAAGCGGAAGTTATAACAATACCAACTCAGGAAGAAGATAAATTATATGCACAAACACCCAAAGTCAGTTTCAACTTTATTTATTCTATTAATTGCAACTTTTAGTTCTTTTGTTAACGCACAAAACGATGCTGATTTATTTATTTTTTCCAAAGAATACTATGAAGGAAGGGCTCGTTTTAATGCTATGAGTGGTGCTTTTGGTTCGGTTGGTGCAGATATTAGCGCAGCACAAATTAATCCAGCTGCCATGGGGCGTTTTTCATCGTCACAAGTAAGCATTTCCTTAGGTTCTACAATTAACAACACAACGGCTGATTTTATGTCCACCAAATCAAAAGACTTAAAATCCGGTTTTTCCATTCCTTCAATTGGACTTGTTTTTACAAAAGATTTATCCAATAAAAACAAAGGAGACATGTATTCTCAGTTTGGAATTGGCATGAATCGACTCATTAATTTTAGGCAAAACACCACCATTGAGGGACAGCAATTTCCTTCACTATTAGATAATTTCATTGGGCAAGCTCAAGGTTATTATCCTGAAAATCTAAGTGCCGCATTTCCTTTTTCCACATCATTAGCTTGGGAATCGTATGTAATTAATTTTGATGAAAACAATGTGGGTTATACGTCTTACCTCAACAGTGGGGATATGCAGATGAAACGAACAATTGAAACCACTGGAGGTGTTAATGAGTTTTTCCTTTCCTACTCGCGTAACCGTCTAAACAAGTTGTACTATGGTGCTTCATTGGGTTTGCGCACTTATAGCCGTACTGACGCTTATGTTCATTCAGAAGATTTAGTTCAAAAGGACACATTTTTTGTTGGATTTGATTATAAATACCAGCTTAAAACCAGTGGATATGGTGCTAATTTGAAATTGGGTGTAATTTACCTTGTCACCGATGGATTTAGAATTGGAGCGTCTATTCATACACCTACAATAATTTCACTTACCGATAAATGGACGGCTACCATGACCGGACGTTTTAATGGAGGGCAAAATGTTAGTGTTCCACAAGATTTAGTGCCAGAAGGACAATACAAATACCGCATGATTACACCATTCAAAGCTAACGTTTCGGCATCGTATGTAATTGGGATGAGTGCATTAATTAGTGCCGATATTGAATATTTAGGATACAACCAAGCACGGCTAAAATCAACACGTGATATCACTTATCAAGCGTATGATTTTAAAATTGAAAATGCGGATGCTAAAAAACGATTGACCAATGCTATCAATTTTAGATTGGGTGCTGAATACAATATTCAACAAAAACTTTTTATACGTGCAGGAATGGCTATTTATGGCAATGCATATAAAAAATCTGAAAACGTTGATCCTAAACCGGACTTATCCTTTAGCGGAGGATTGGGTTATAAATTTGGACGTTTTAGCATAGATTTGGCTTATGTAAACCGAGCAATGAAACGTGTTTATTATCCATTTACAGGAAGTAATACAGCTAATACAAAATTATCCTACAATTCAATTACTGTTTCCGGCACTATTCGATTTTAGCAATCGTTTAACTTCGTATTCGTAAGTAGTGCTTTTAAGTTTTGCTTCAATCCAAGCCGTTAAATTAAAGTACTCCAAAATTGCTTGTTCGTGTTTGTCGTTGAACAATTCTTCCACATTTTCTTTGAGCGATTTAAAAATGGTGTATTGTTCTTCGGGTGTGTTTGTTTTTGAAAGCTGTTTGATGGTTTTAATCAACAATGTTTCTGTTTCGTAATCACGTTCACGTTTTGATAGATAACGGTTTACTGATTTGATGGCATATTCGGCAAAATCATAATTTCCTAATTCAAAGTGCAAAACCAAGTTGAAAATACGTGCGAAACTAAAAATATCTTGGCGCACAATTTTCTCGTTATCGTTGAGAATTTCGTTGACACATAAAAGCGCTTTTTTATATTCTCCAACAGCAAAATAACTCACCGATTTGTAGTAACTAAACATAATGCGTTGTTCTTTTGTGAGTGTATCTTCATATTCTATTACAAAATCCCCTATATTATCGATTAGGCGAATCGTATCTTGAAATTTCCCTTGACGTTGAAGCAATAAAAATTCCATCAAATAGGAATTGGATAAAATGCGAATTTGATGACTAACCGACTTAAATCCTTTTTCTTCTTTCAAATTGCGCATATCCACAATCAACTCTTCTGCTTGTTTAAACTCTTGTCCGTCAATATAACAACGCAACAAGTGGGTTAAGCATTGAATGTAGCGTGTTGCCAAATCTGCTTTAATAATTGGATTTTTATCCAAAACAGCGCGCGTTTTATTGAAATACAAGTAGCTGTCTTCATAATCTCTGTTTGTTGCAGCACACAATCCTTTGATGTAATAGCACATAGAAGTGGCACGAACAGACAACGCGGTATTTTTACCTTTAATTAAATGATAATCAGCAATGGCAGCCACTTGTTCTTCTTCTTTCTTACTGCGAATAAAACCTCCCGAACGAAAGATATTATTGATGCGTGAATATATAATTTGGTATTCGGCTAAATTTCGGAGTTTCTCTACAACTTCAATTTCTTCTTTTATCAATTCTTCCAATAAAACTTCATTTAAAGTTTCTTGAAGTCCGTCTTCAATTAACCATTTCTCCCACGAGATAATTTCATTCCAGTAATAGAAATCTTCTGTGCTTTTTGCCAACTCTTTTACACGTTGAATGTATTTTTCACATTCTTTATATAGTGCTTTACTAAAAAGAATTTCAATATTTTTTATTTCAAGCTTTAGAATACTACCTGGCGAGTCTTCACTATAGAAATTACGAAGACTTTTGAGAATCAATTTATACAAATAGTTTTTCTCCGACGATAAATGTTTGATAAACACTTCGTTTTTAAACTCTTCTTTGAGCGCTTCTTCATCGTATTCTTTTTGCGCATCGATGAAGTCAAAAATTTTAATGTAATTTTTTTCTCCTGCTTGTAATGAAGATGATAGTTTAAAGAATCGTTTTTCAGATTTTGACAACGATTTGACTAGCTTAAACAATTCATTTGAAGGTTTCATTGAGTGTGTGCTATTTGAAAATTCACTACAAAAATACAATTTATCTTTGAAATCCTAAAATTACTTTTTTATAACTATTTACAGCCTTAATAAGCTATTCAGATGAATACATCAACTTCTTCAACTACCTTCAAAACTGTTAATAAATCCCGATTAAATTCTCAATAATATTTATTATTTTTGTTTTCCTAATAATTATTACAGTTCAAGATGACTTCATTTTTTTCCGATTTCTTTAAACAATTTGCACACGGTTTTGAATTGCCTTTACAAAATTTGATTCTTGTATTTTCAGTCATACTTCTCATCATCTTGTTATCGCCCATTTTATTAAAAAAGCTCAACATTCCTGGAATTATTGGGTTAATCATTGCTGGGGTAATTATTGGACCCCATGGTTTCAACGTGATTGAGAAAAACTCTGCCATCGATTTATTTTCACTCATTGGCTTGCTCTATATTATGTTTATTGCTGGTTTAGAGCTGGATATGAATGAATTTATGGTCAACAAAAACAAAAGTTTGGTATTTGGATTTTTCACCTTTATCATTCCACTTTCTGTTGGCTTCCCTGTAGTACACTACTTTTTAGTCTATGACTTTGACACAAGTTTTTTAACCGCGAGTATGTTTGCTACGCATACACTTGTGGCCTACCCAATTGTGAGTAAGCTGGGGGTTTCTAAAAACAAGGCCGTGCCTGTTGCTGTTGGAGGAACCATCTTAACGGACACCGCCGTTTTGATTATTCTTGCAGTTATCATTGGAAAAGCACACGGAAGTTTAAATGCTGCATTTTGGATACAATTATTGGTGTCTTTAGCAATATTTTCAGCCATCATGTTTTTAGTGATACCACGCATTGCTGCTTGGTTTTTTAGAAAATTGGAGAGTGAAAAACATTCGCACTACATTTTTGTATTGTCGGTTGTGTTTTTTGCGGCCTTTCTTGCAGAAGTGGCGGGTGTAGAACCAATTATCGGTGCATTCGTTGCCGGATTGGCTTTAAACAAATTGATACCTCATTCGTCTGCATTGATGAACCGAATTGAGTTTATGGGAAATTCTTTGTTCATCCCATTTTTCTTGATTAGTGTGGGAATGTTGGTGGATGTAAAAGTTATTTTTAGTGGTTGGAATGCTTGGATAGTTGCAGGAACATTAACAGCAGTTGCAATTGTTTCAAAATGGCTTGCTGCTTATGTTACCCAAAAAACTTTTAAATTCAATCGTCCTCAACGCCAACTTATTTTTGGTTTAAGTAGTGCACACGCCGCTGCTACGCTGGCTATTATCTTGGTTGGATACAACGTTGTTTTAGGGACAGATGCTAATGGAAATCCTATTCGTTTGTTGGATGACAATATTTTAAATGGGACCATTATCTTAATATTAATCACATGTATTGTTGCATCTTTTGCTACCGAAAAAGCAAGTAAAAAGTTATTGCAATTAGCAGAAGAAGAAAATGGAACAATTGCAGATAGTTCTTGGGCTACAGCAGAACAAATTTTAATTCCAATAGACAATGTTGGTAAAATTGAACGCATCTTGCAATTCTCTAACTTGATTCGCAATAAAAAATCTGAAAATCCTATTTCTGTTCTTACGGTAGTTTCCAACAACAGCGATGCAGAATCGAATATTGTGCGTGCAAAAGGACGTTTGGAAGACATTGTAAAAGAAGCTTGTGCAACAGAAACAAAGGTCAAAGTTCTTACCACCATTGACCACAACGTTGCAAGTGGAATTGCGCGTGTATCCAGAGAAATTGTTGCCGACCTCATCATTTTGGGGTGGCCACATCAAGCTGGATTTTTTGAGAAAATTTTAGGTGACAGAATGGATAGTATTATCGATCAAACGTATAAAACAACGTTTATCTGTCATTTTGAAAAAGCGTTGACAACCACCAAACGTATTGTTGTAGTTGTTCCTCCGTATGCTGAGTTGGAAAAAGGTTTTTCAATGTGGGTTGAAAAATTAGTGCGCCTTTCTCAAGAATTGAGCATTCCAATTTTAGCGTATTGCAATGTTGAAACAGAAAAATCATTGCATAAGCATTTCCAAGAAAAGAAATATGCAACGCAACTTCAAGTAAAAGAATTTGATGATTGGGAAGATATTTTAATTCTGTCAAAAGACATCAACAAAGATGATTTGTTTGTTTTGGTTTCTGCACGCAAAGGAGCTCCATCTCACATGAGTATTTTTGATAATCTTCCTTCTAAGATGGAAAAATACATGCAAAACAATAATTACATGGTTATCTACTCGCGTCACATTGATGAGTTAACCGACGAAGGTTATCACGATATTTCTTCCGAACCAATTACTAAAAGTATTGAAGTGGTGCAAAAAATTGGGAAGGGAATTAGTGAAATCTTTAAAAAAGACAACCAATAAAACTTGCTAAAACTAATTGTACGATGAAAATAAACGGTCACGGCCATATTTTGCCAGAACCCAATGAGGTTCCTCAATTTTTAAAAGATAAGCATTTATTTTCCATCGACGATGACAAGAAATTCATGCGTCAAGGAGATTGGAAACGACCAATTACCGATCCTAGCTTTTTTCTGCAAGACAAATTAGAATGGATGGAACGCCACCAAATAGACCATGGTGTAATGCTTAACCTATCGCAAATTTATTGCAATGGCTGGAGTCGTCAAGATACATCCGATACCATTCGTTGGCAAAATGATTTTAATGCGAAAGTACAGCATGAACATCCTGATAAATTTACCTGTGGTTTTGTGGTGCAGCCCTTGCATTTAGAAGATGCGTTGAAAGAAATGGAGCGCAGTGTAGAAAAATTGAAATTGCCACTTCTTTGTTTACCGACACATTTTTTAAATGCTGATGGAGAATGGCTTTCGGTGATGGACGAATCGGTGTATCCTATTTTTGAATTGGCTAATCATTACAAATTGGCTGTTGAAATCCACCCCTACGACGGTGAGAAAATGGTGAATCTTAAAGACGAATACTGGCGTTTTCACTTGGTTTGGATGATGGCACAAACAGCCGATGCTTTGCACTTATTTTCGTTAAAAGATTTTGTTTCGCGTTTCCCAGATATACGCACTTGTTTTGCTCATGGCTGTATGTTGGGGCAAGCCAATTATGGTAGAAGATTGCAAGGATTTGACGGACGCCCAGATTTGTTTGAAGGCACAAGAGACCCTCGCAATACTTTGGGACATCCCAACGTTTATTTCGACACATTGGTGCACGATGCCTATACGTTGCAACTTTTGAAAATCAGAGTGGGCTCCAATCAAATTGTGGCCGGTTTGGATGATCCTTATCCATTGGGAGAAATGGAAGGTGTGGCGCGTTCTTACCCTGGGCGAGTAATCGATTATGCGGTAAAAGCAGGCATCATCACCCAACAAGAGTCTAACGAAATTTGGAGCACTAACGTGGCGCGTTGGATAGGAAAACCAGAACTTTTAAACTTGAAAAAGTAAAATAGTTGAAACAAAGAATTGCTTTTACTTCTTAAGACTTTTTAGTATCTTTGTGCTAAATTTTAAATCAAATATATTATGTATCCAGCAGAGGTAGTTGAACCAATGATAAATCAGTTAACTTCCGTAGGGTTTGAAGCAATCACTACGCCAGAAGGAGTTGACCAAGTAATTAATAATACAAACGGAAGTTTGCTTGTTGTTGTAAATTCTGTATGTGGATGTGCAGCAGGAAATATGCGTCCTGGTGTAATTGAGTCGTTGAAAAATGAAAAAACACCATCTAAATTAGCAACAGTTTTTGCAGGGGTTGATAACGAAGCAACTGCACAAGCAAGAAAATATTTTCTTCCTTACCCTCCATCTTCTCCATCTATTGCTTTGTTCAAAGATGGTAAGTTGGTACATTTCTTAGAGCGTCACCACATTGAAGGTGCAACTCCAGAAATGGTAGCAGGAAACTTAGCAGCTGCATACAATCAGTTTTGCTAATAAAATTCTAAAAAATTTAAAGCCCTCCCAAAAAGAGGGCTTTTTTTATATTCCTACCACACCTGAGCGGCTATGCGTTCAATTAAATCGCCTTTGCCCATGCTGTAATAATGTAACATTGGAACGCCAGCCTCTTTCAACTCTTTGGATTGCTGAATGCACCACTCCACTCCCACTTCTTTGACTTGATCGTTGTTTTTACACTTCATTACCGCTTTTACCAAATCATCGGGTAAATCCACATGAAAACGGTGTGGAATTAAATTCAAGTGCTTTTGAACAGAAATTGGTTTTAGCCCCGGAATGATTGGAACATTGATGCCATACGCTCTGCATTTCTTTTCAAATTCAAAAAACGATTGGTTATCAAAAAACATTTGGGTTACCAAATAATCGGCACCGTTTTCAACTTTCTTTTTTAGGTAGTATAAATCTTGCTCCAAACTAGGTGATTCCATGTGTTTTTCGGGGTAACAAGCTGCGCCGATGCAAAATTTTGTGGAACTGGTGTTTTCCAATTCATCGTCTAAATATTTTCCTTGATTGAGTTCACTTACTTGTTTCACCAACTCGGATGCATAGGCATGTCCCTCTACTTCTGGCTTGAAATAATGTTCACTTTTAATTGCATCGCCACGCAAAGCCAGTACGTTTTCTATTCCTAAGAAATCCAAATCTATCAACAAATTTTCAGTTTCTTCTTTGGTAAATCCTCCACATAAAATATGCGGCACGGTGTCTATTCCATACTTGTTTTGAATGGCAGCACAAATACCTACCGTTCCAGGACGTTTTTTTACCACTTGTTTTTTCAACAAACCGTTACCTGCGTCTTTGTACACAAATTCTTCGCGCTGGTACGTTACGTTGATAAACGAAGGATCAAACTTCAACAAAGGGTCAATGTTTTCAAAAATTGTATGCAAATTGCTTCCTTTTAACGGTGGCAATATTTCAACGGAAAACAACGTATTGCTTCCTCTATTTGCTAATTTATCAATTACTTTCATTTTATTCTTCTGCGTAATTTGCGTTTAACCATTTTCTTGCTTCATCCAACGAGATACCTCTTCGTTGTGCATAATTTTCCAATTGATCGTCTTTAATTTTACCTAGACCAAAATATTTGGAGTTTTCGTTGGCAAAATAATAACCACTCACCGATGCAGCTGGCCACATGGCACAACCTTCCGACAATTTAACACCAATTGTTTCTTTTACTTTTAACAAATCCCAAATGGTACGTTTTTCCAAATGGTCGGGACATGCAGGATAACCTGGTGCAGGACGAGTGCCTTTGTAGGCTTCATCAATCAATTCTTCGTTTGTTAATTTTTCATCGGGTTGATAGCCCCAAAAATCAACGCGTATTTGATGGTGCAAGTATTCTGCAAAAGCTTCGGCTAAACGGTCGGCTAGTGCTTTCACCAAAATGGAATTAAAATCATCGTTGGATGCTTTGAACTCTTGTGCCAATTCATCGCAACCAAAACCAGCAGATACACAAAAACAACCAATGTAATCTTGAATCCCAGTTGCTTTCGGTGCTATAAAATCGGCAATTGAAATATTAGGAATACCTTTTCCTTTTTTTCCTTGCTGACGAAGGGTTAAAAATTGAGTAATTACCTCGCCTTGGTCGTTGTACAATTCAATGTCGTTGTCATTAACTGTATTGGCTGGGAAAATTCCAAAAATATATTTGGCTACAAACAATTTTTCATCAATGATTTTTTGCAACATGGCTTGTGCCTCCTGATACAACTCCGATGCTTGCTCGCCTACCACCTCATCAGTTAGAATGTCTGGAAATTTTCCGTGCAACTCCCAACTTTTGAAAAAAGGTGTCCAATCAATATAATCTACCAAGGTTTTTAAATCAAAATCTTGCGATGATTGAATACCTAAAAAATGTGGTTTTACAATTTTTTCTTGTTCCCAATTCAATTGCAATTTATTGGCATTGGCTTCTTCAAAAGTGAGGTATTGTTTTACTTTTTTGCGCGACAAGAAGTTTTCACGAAAAGCATCGTATTCCTCTTTGATTTCGTTTTTAAACGCTTCTTTTTCGTTGCCCAATAATTTTCCTACTATTGTAACTGCCCTTGAGGCATCGTTGACATGCACCACCGATTCGGAGTATTCTGGCGCAATTTTCACAGAAGTATGTGCTTTTGAAGTGGTTGCACCGCCAATCAACAATGGAATAGAAAGCTCACGACGTTGCAATTCTTTAGATACAAATACCATTTCATCCAATGATGGAGTAATCAAACCACTAACGCCAATCATATCTACGTTTTCTGCAATGGCCGTATCAATGATTTTATCGCATGGCACCATTACTCCCAAATCAATGATTTCATAGTTATTACACGCCAACACTACTCCAACAATGTTTTTTCCAATGTCGTGCACATCGCCTTTTACTGTTGCCAACAAAATTTTCCCAGCAGAATTGGCACTACTTGTTTTTTGAGCTTCTAAAAACGGTTGCAAATAAGCCACTGCTTTTTTCATAACACGTGCCGACTTAACAACTTGCGGTAAAAACATTTTTCCACTTCCAAACAAATCGCCCACCACATTCATTCCAGCCATCAAGTTGATTTCAATGATATCCAGTGTATTGGCAGTTTGCAAACGGGCTTCTTCCACATCGTCAATAATGTAGGTGTCAATTCCTTTTACCAATGCGTGTGTAATTCTATCCTGCAAAGAACCATTGCGCCATTCTTCCACTTTTTCTTTGGATTGACTGCGTTCATCTTTGATTTTTTCTGCAAAATCCAATAAACGTTCGGTAGCATCATCACGTCGGTCAAACAACACATCTTCCACTAATTCCAACAAATCTTTGGGAATATCGTCGTAAATGGTTAAGGTTTCTGGGTTAACAATTCCCAACTGCATTCCGTGCTGAATGGCGTGGTATAAAAACGCAGAGTTGATGGCTTCGCGCACAATTGGATTGCCACGAAACGAAAACGAAACATTGCTCACACCGCCTGATACGTAGGCATGAGGCAAATTTTCTTTGATCCATTTGGTTGCCAAGAAAAAATCCAAGGCATTTCTTCGGTGTTCTTCTAATCCGGTTGCAACAGGGAAAATATTGGGGTCAAAAATGATGTCTTGAGCAGGAAATTGCACTTGGTTGACCAAAATATCGTAGGAACGTTTACATATTTCAATGCGTCGCTCCAACGAATCGGCCTGCCCGTTTTCATCAAATGCCATAACAATCACAGCGGCTCCATAACGTCTGATTTTTTTAGCATGCTCAATAAATTGTTGTTCTCCTTCCTTTAAACTGATGGAATTAACAACGCCTTTGCCTTGAATAACTTTTAAGCCCTCTTCAATGATTTCCCATTTAGAGCTATCAATCATAATGGGCACTTTGGAAATATCTGGTTCAGAAGCAATGAGGTTGAGGAAATGCACCATAGCACGTTTTCCATCCAACATTCCTTCGTCCATATTCACATCGATTATTTGAGCACCATTTTCTACTTGCGCACGTGCAACGCTCAATGCTTCATCGTATTTTTCTTCTTGGATTAAACGCAAGAATTTTTTAGAACCTGTTACGTTAGTTCGTTCACCAACATTGATAAAATTACTTTCTGGCGTAACGATTAATGGCTCTAACCCTGAAAGGTGTAAATAATTGTTTTCCATCTTCTTTCGTTATGCAGTTATTAATTGACGAGGTTGAAATTTTGCTGCTTCTTGGGCAATTTCTCGAATGTGTTCGGGAGTTGTTCCACAGCATCCACCAATAATGTTTACTAAACCATCCGCTAAATAAGGATGAACATGCGAGCACATTGTTGCAGGAGTTTCATCGTATTCTCCAAAAGCATTCGGCAATCCAGCATTAGGATAGGCAGAAATTCCACATGTTGCCATATTGGATAAGCGTTGCAAATAGGGATGCAATTGTTGAGCACCAAGTGCACAGTTAAAACCAATGGTAAGCAAAGGCAAGTGCGACAATGAAATTAAAAATGCCTCTACGGTTTGACCCGACAAGGTTCTGCCCGAAGCATCTGTTATTGTTCCAGAAACCATGATGGGCAAAGAAACATTGCGTTCTTCTTTTACTTCTTCAATGGCAAAAAGTGCCGCTTTCGCGTTGAGCGTATCAAATATGGTTTCAACCAACAACACATCTACACCACCGTCGATGAGGGCATTAACTTGCTCTTTATAGGCAATTTTCAATTCATCAAAAGTGATGGCTCTAAATCCTGGTTGGTTAACATCGGGTGAAAGGCTGGCTGTTTTATTTGTTGGACCAATGCTTCCTGCCACAAAGCGTGGTTTTTGCGGATTTTGTGCAGTAAATTCATCGGCTACTTCACGGGCAATTTTAGCACTTTGAAAGTTGAGTTCATACACCCAATTCTCCATACCATAATCGGCCATAGCGATAGTTGTTGCCGAAAATGTATTGGTTTCGATGATATCGGCACCTGCTTCCAAAAATTGGCGGTGCACTTCTTTTACAATTTGTGGTTGGGTAATCGACAATAAATCGTTGTTGCCTTTTAACGATTGCGGGTGGTCTTTTAATTCCTTTCCGCGAAAATCTTCTTCGGTCAACCCATACTTTTGGAGCATGGTTCCCATGGCGCCGTCCAGAACTAAAATACGTTCTTTTAATGCATTTTCAATACTGTGCATTCTTCACTAATTAAAATTAATAATTAGAGAACAATTCAATAAAAAGATATAAGAAATGATGTTGCTGTTATCTCTCCCTAAAAAATTTAGGGTAGAATTTAGCACCTTCTTCAAGTAAGCTTACTCAAAGGGTTGCTAAGGTTTCTTTGGGTCTATTCCCTCCGCCTTTCTTTATAACTTTACTATATAAATGAACTCTGTGGGCACAAAATTCACTACTTTTTAGCAAAACACCAAATAAATTAACAAAAAAATAGATTTTTTCCTAAAACCCTCTCAAATTTCTTTTTCTAAGAGAATCTGCTTGTTGCACTGTCCAGTTGTGTTTTCCTTGATAAATACCTTTGGTTTCCCAATCACCATACATTGGATTGGGCAATACAATAAAATAGTTTCCAAAATACTTGTTGTATCGGTCGGTATTAGCATTGCGCTCTTGTGTTGAAGGAACTTCAAAAGAATGTTCTGGTTTTGCTGATGGAAAATCAGAAAGATTGTCGCCTATGTACAACAAAATATTGTGCGAAGCTGTAATTGTTTTAAAGCGTTCTAACTTTGAACTTTTATCCGATTTTAAAAGCAAATGTGCATCATCGGCATAAGGTAAACCTTGGTTTTTCAAATTAGCCATGGTTGTTGTTTTTTCTGCAACTGTTCTGTTGCTCACATAAAACACCTCAACACCTCTGCTTTGGGCGTAATTTAAAAATTCTTTAGCTCCAGGAACAGTTGTAGCGCTTGCTTTGTCTGTCCATGCTTTCCAAGTTTCAAATTTATAATCTTGGTTATTTTCAATTAACCATGCGTTGTAGGGACTGTTATCCAAAACGGTTTCGTCAATATCTGTAATTATTGCAAAGCCCATGTCATTGTCTGGTTTGGTTGTTTCCAAGAAAAAATCCAACTTTAGTTTTGCTGTTTGATAGGCTTGATAACACAATGCTCGGTATTCGGCTGCTGTTTGTTGCCAAAGCACCGATTGAACCGAGTATTCTCTAACATTTTGTTTGGAGGTTATTGAACCTTGTTCATTTGAAATTTTTGTACTTGCACAGCTGGCAATAAAAAGAACGATAGTTGAAATTGTTACTAATTGTTTCATTGTATGTGTATTAATGGATTAACTTGTATGTTTTTCGGTATTGATGAGTTGATAAAGTTAGAAAATAAATTCCTTTTTTAGGTTCAGAAAGTGCAATGCGGTTACCAAATTGTTTAAAAGCAACTGCTCTTCCCCATTCATCTGTAATGTGAATTGTTTCAAGTCCAGATAAATTTGAAATAGAAATTTCATTGGTGAATGGGTTGGGTGCAACTTCCCATGTAGAAATTTCGGGTTGTTTTGTACTTAAATCACACTCTAAACGGTTCATGTATTGCCAAATGGTATCGTTGTAGGTGGTAGAAACCAAATTATTCCCCAACGAAGCTCCCATACGAATCAAAACGATATTTTGTGATGGAACGACATTGATAATTTGGCCGTTTTTACCCTCGGCTGCATACATATCTGCCGGCGCATTGGGGCACAACGAACCGTTGAAAACAAATTGAGTTTGTGGCAACATAAACGATGATTTGCCATTCAACCACGTCAAATAACCATACGAAAGGTTCAACGATTGCGACGAATTGGTCATTTCACTCAAATACGTTGGATCGGGCAATACGGCTGTTCCGTTCCAATAACCATTTTGGGATAAAAGCAAGCCAAAGCGAGCCATGGAACGTGGTTTAGAAACAAAAATCTTGTTATATCCAACACTTACATACAAACCTTGCATACCAATTTTGGAACCTATTTTTTGCTGAATCCAAGTATTTAAGGGCATTCCTGTTGCAACTTTTAAAACAGAATCGAGTAAGGTATAGGGACCATTATGATATGCCCAACGTGTGCCTGCAGGAGCTTTATATACCAAGCAACTTGCATCGGTGCAATAAATATCAGCAACACCATCGTCAAGTCCTGTAGTCATACTCAACTGATGCTTGATGGTGATGGCATCTTCTTGAGGCGTTGTTAAACTGGTCCAACCTGCACCTAAATAATCGCTAGACTTATCGTTGATATTCAACAGATTTTCATATTGAGCAATACCAACGGCATAAGCGGTTAATGTTTTTCCTGCCGAATTCCAAACATGGAAACTATCAGCTGTAAAAGTACCGAAGTATTTTTCAAGCACAATTTTTCCATTTTTTAGTACAATAAATGCTTTAGAATCGGAATTTTCTAACCAATTGTACATTTTTTGAATGGAATCCTCGCACCAGCCCAAATCAGCAGGATCGGTTGTTTCCCACGTATTGCCTATTAACGGTGGAAAATACGTTTGTGCTTTTGTTGCAAACGCAAAAAAGATGAAAACAAATAGAAGTAGTAATAGATTTTTCATCTTAAAATAAAACTAAAGTTTATTCTTCTGCATTATTTTCACGCTCGTATTCAGCCACTTCGTCTTCATCATTGACTTGTTTTAAGCGCGTTGCAAAATCTTTTGGTAAAAACTCAAAAAACGTATCGCCTCTTAAACCTAAGCGCAAACATTCTAACGGAATAACGTCAAAAGGAGCAATATTTCCTAAGTTCACGTCAGCACCAAACAATTTGATGAACCACACTTGTTGGTTTTTTTGTGGTGCTTCCCATAAAATATCTTCGGGTTTAACTTTGGCAATAATTTTATTAATCAACATGGTATGAGCGGTTCCATTTGGTCGAAAAACACCAACGTTTCCTGCCTCTCTACCTTCTGCAATCACTTTCCAAGAACCAGCTTCCAACTCTGTTTTCATCATTTTAATCCAACGATTTGGAGCAATTAAAATGCCGGCATCTTTGGAGCCCACTTCTGATAAAACCGTTCTATCTTTGGCTAATTTATGGATGATTTCACATTTCTCATCGTGGTTAATCATAATTGAACCATCCGAAACTTCCACCAAATCCATTTTGTATTTATCCAACAAACGCAAATAATCTTCATGTTTGCCTCTTGCATAAAATACTTCAAACAAAGTTCCACCAAAATACGGACGAATGCCTGCTTCGCGGTAAAGTGCTAATTTCTTTTCTAAATCATTGGTAACATATGCAGTTCCAAATCCAAATTTTACAACATCTGTTAAATGACCATTTGCTTGAATAAAGTTGGTAGCTTCTTGCAAGCTCAATCCTTTATCCATCATCATTGTTAATCCTTTTTGTCTTGGTTTTACAGATCTTTCTGGAATGTATGGTAATTCAAAATTCATAGGTTTTTATTTTTCGATTAAATGTAAAAACTCACTAACGGAGCTCAATTGATTATTTATATCAAATAGTTCTTTTGCTTTTTCTCTATCTTTTTCAACACATAAAGCAAACAATGCTACTGCTTCTTCGTGGCGCCCAACCAACCACAATTGATTGACCATCAATAGATCCAACGAATCGTTGAGGCCGTAATCGGTTGTAAACGTCTCCAAAAACTCCAATACTGCTTGACGTGTTTCTGTTTTGTTTAAAAATTCAATAAATCCTTTCAAGCATTCTTCATCAGTGCTATCCAAGTTGAGTGATGTATCGTATAAATCAAACGTTTTTTCGTAATCTTCAATTTTTTCATAGGCACCTGCCAACACGTGGTAAATACCCGCATTATTGGGGTCTAATTCGGATGCTTTTTCAATCAAAGTAATTCCAGCAGCAGTATCGCCTTTTAAGTCTTCAACTATTCCCAATCCCAACCAAGCATCTGGCAACAATGGGGCAATATCCAAGCTTTTTTTGTAATAACTTTCTGCCAATTCTAAATTTCCTAATTGCTCATACGCTTCGCCAATATAACAAAAGGCCATCGGGTCGTTTCCTTCCAATTCTATGCATTTTTGAAAAGCTTCTATTGCATCCGAGAAACGATCATTTTCCATGTAAGCATTTCCAAGATTGAAATATACGGGACCAAATTCATCATTGATAACAATACTATAATCGTAGGCTTCTATTGCTTTATCAAAATCATCTAATTTCGTATAGGCATTTCCTAAATTATACCATGCTGTAAACGAATAGGGATTTTCGTCTATAAAATCAAGATAACATTTGATGGCATTTTCAAAATCACCCAATTGATCATAGCAATATGCTATTTCATAAATTGCTCCTTCATTTTCTGGGTTCACGCGGATGGCTTCTTGCAAAACAGCAATAGCACCTTTGAAATCACGCAAAGCTTGATATTCCATTGCCAAATCCAAGAAAATTTCATCCCTATCCTCCTCTTCTTGTGTAGCTTGTATTGCCTCTTTAAAATATTTAATTGCTTGCTTGTGATCGCGTAATTGACTAAAAATAGAAGCTTTGGTTAGCAATAGTTCTGCAGAATCTTCTACGTTTTTTTCAACGCTTGAAATCAAATTCAATGCTTCTTTCAATTGTCCTAATGCCGACATAGCTTGCGCCTTTCGAATGGTATAGGTTGCGATGTATGGAAACTGTGACAAGGCATAATCTGCTGCTAAATTGGCTTTTTTGTACTGACTATTCATCAAGTAATGGTCAATCAAAAACTCCCAGCGATCGCTTTCCATAAATCCCATTGAACCACCTTTGAGATAGTTTTCAAAATTTGAAATATCTTCTCTCAAATGCTCGTCAAAAAAATCCTCATCGTCGTTATCAAACATAGAACTTTCTATTTAACTATAAAGTTACAAAAAAAAATGCACTTAACTATTTCGTTTCGATTAATTATTAACAAAAAATGAACAGCCCCAAAAGAGACTGTTCATCTATAAATTTGAATATAAAAGCTTATTTACCTGCTCTTTTTCTATCTGTTTCTTTTAACAAGATTTTACGCATACGCAAATTCTGAGGCGTAACTTCCACATACTCATCTCCTTGAATGTATTCTAAACATTCTTCTAAAGAGAAAACTCTTGCTGGTGCAATTTTTACTTTCTCATCGGAACCAGAAGCACGCATGTTGGTTAATTTTTTCGTTTTTGTTACGTTAACCACCAAGTCATTTGCTCTTGTATGTTCTCCAATTACTTGTCCTTCGTAAATTGACTCGTTCGGATTCACGAAAAACGTTCCTCTTTCTTGTAAGTTAGACAATGAGAAAGGAATTGCAGCACCTTGCTCCATAGAAATCAATGAACCATTTTGACGTCCAGGAATTTCTCCTTTATACGGTTGGTATTCTTTAAAACGGTGTGTTACCACTGCTTCACCTGCCGTTTGTGTCAACAAATAGTTTCTTAAACCAATGATACCTCTTGATGGAATTTCAAATTCGATGATCATTCGCTCACCTTTTGCTTCCATGTTTTTCATTTCACCTTTGCGTTTAGAAACTGCCTCTACAGCTGTTCCAGAATTTGCTTCAGGAATATCAATTGTCAACTCTTCAACTGGCTCACATTTTACACCATCAATTTCTTTGATGATAACTTGTGGCTGACCAACTTGCAATTCATATCCTTCACGACGCATCGTTTCAATTAAAACAGACAAGTGCATAACACCACGACCAAACACCATCCATTTGTCGGCTTTATCTGTTTTCACCAAACGCATTGCCAAGTTTTTTTCCAACTCTTTTTGCAAACGTTCTTCAATATGGCGCGAAGTCACAAATTTTCCTTCTTTTCCAAAGAATGGTGAATCGTTGATAGAAAACAACATGCTCATTGTTGGCTCATCAATAGTGATTGTTGCCAATGGTTCTGGATTATCGATATCACAAATGCAGTCACCAATTTCAAATCCTTCAATACCTGTAATTGCACAAATATCTCCTGCTGTTACGCTTTCTACTTTTACTCTATTCAATCCTTCAAACACAAACACTTCTTTGATGCGGTGTTTTTGAATAGAACCATCGCGTTTTGCAACAGAAACTGGCATATTTGGCTTCAAATCACCACGGTTTAAACGACCAATGGCAATACGTCCAACAAAGGTTGAATAATCCAACGATGTAATCAACATTTGAGTTGTACCCGCTTCAATTGTTTTAGGTTTAAAGTAATCTAAAATTTTGTCTAATAACGGAGTAATCGAATCTGTTTGTTTTTTCCAATCTTCAGACATCCAACCGTTTTTAGCAGAACCGTAGATTGTAGGGAATTCCAATTGTTCTTCGTTGGCATCCAATTCAAACATCAAATCGAACACTTTTTCGTGCACTTCGTCTGGTGTACAGTTTTCTTTGTCCACTTTGTTAATTACCAACAACGGTTTAATTCCCATTGACAAAGCTTTTCCTAATACGAAGCGTGTTTGTGGCATTGACCTTCAAAAGCATCCACCAACAAACAAACACCATCCGCCATGTTCAATACACGTTCTACCTCACCACCAAAATCGGCGTGCCCTGAGTGTCAATAATGTTAATTTTTGTTCCTTTGTACGATACCGAAACGTTTTTAGAAACGATGGTAATACCACGTTCACGTTCCAAATCGTTGTTATCCATAATCAATGTTCCTTGCGGACGTTCTCTTTCATCAACAGCATTGCCCGCTTCAATCATTTTATCAACCAATGTTGTTTTACCGTGGTCAACGTGCGCAATGATGGCTATGTTTCTAATTTCCATAAATTATTGTTGTTTTATCTTCTTTTTCTGTCTCCAGCGCCTGAGCGACCTTCACTTCTGCCTCTAAAGCCACTACTTCTTGCGCCTCTATCACCACCTCTATCGTTGCTTCTGCTTCCTCGGTCTCCACGGCTTCTATCGCTTCTACCTTCTCCAGAACGGCTTCCAAAACGGTTACCACCTCTATCACCTCTTCCTTCTCCAGAACGACGACCTTCAAAGCGACCTCCACTGCTTCTTCTGCTTCCACCATCATTTTGGCGTTTACGAGTCACTTCAACAGCAACGGTGTGTCCTTCGTAATCAGAACCGTTTGCTTTTGTCAAAATCTGATCTACCAATTCATTATCGGCTTCAAAGAATGAGAACGATGCCATGATGTCAATTCGACCGATGTTGTCTGAGCGCAATCCTGTTGAATCGCAAATCACACGCAACAATCCACCTGGATTTAAACCATCTCTACGCCCTAAGTTTACGAAGAAACGTGTTTTATTTTCAGAATCACCTCTATCTCTACGTTCGCGTTCACGTCCACCTCTATCGTCTTCTTTCGAAGCATTCAAATCACCAGAACGTTGGTAATAATCAAAGAAACGGTTGAACTCTGCAGAAACGAATTTTTTAATGACTTCTTCTTTTGTCAAACCATCAAATTCACGCATAATAATTGGCAAGAATTCTTGGATATCGTCTTCTTTTACTTCGGCAGAAATAACTTTATCGGCTAATTGCAACAATTGAACTTCACAAATTTCTTTTGCATTAGGTACGTGACCTGCAGTAAAAGTAGTGCGAATAACACGTTCAATTTGACGAATTTTACCCATTTCACGGGTATTCACCAATACCAAAGATTCTCCTTTCTTACCTGCACGAGCTGTACGACCAGAACGGTGCGTATAGTTTTCAATATCGTCTGGTAAATTATAATTGATTACGTGCGTAATATCGCTCACGTCGATACCACGAGCTGCTACGTCAGTTGCAACCAACACTTGGATGGAACGCTCACGAAAACGTTTCATTACTGAGTCACGTTGTGCTTGCGATAAATCACCGTGCAAAGGAGCGGCATTGTATCCGTCTTTCTCTAATTTTTCGGCAACCATTGCAGTTTCGTTACGTGTGCGACAGAAAATCAACCCATAAATATTTGGGTTAAAGTCAATCAAACGTTTTGTTGCTGCATATCTATCTCTTTCTTTAACCATGAAATAGATGTGCTCAATATTTTCATTGGTTTGGTTTTTATGACCAATGCTCACTTCTAGTGGATTTGTCATGTAATTTTTAGCAATCTCTGCCACTTCTTTTGGCATTGTTGCAGAAAATAACCAAACATTTTTTGTAAATGGCGTTTTTTCAAGTATCGTATCGATATCTTCTTTGAACCCCATGTTCAACATTTCGTCGGCTTCATCCAACACTACCCATTTCACTTCATCCAAACGAAGTGCTTTGCGTTCTGTTAAATCAACCAAACGACCAGGTGTAGCAACAACAATTGCCACGCCATCTTTAATATCTTTCATTTGACGGCGGATATCTGTTCCTCCGTAAACGGCAACAATATTAATGTCTAAATGCTTTGCGTAATTTTGTAAATCTTTTGCAATTTGAAGGCATAATTCCTTGTGGGACAAATGATTAATCCTTGTGGGATTTTAATTCCTTCTTCAACTTTACTAACTAATTGAAGACCAAACGCTGCTGTCTTTCCTGTCCCTGTTTGAGCTAAGCCAACGAAATCACTGTTTTCTTTTAACAAGTGAGGAATCGCTTCGGCTTGTATAGGAGTAGGTGTTTCAAACCCCAATTCTTGTAACGACTTCAACACCTCACTCTTTAGCCCGAGTTCTTTAAATGTCATCTAAAATATTTTAAAATAGGGCGCAAAGGTACGGAGAATTTCTTGTTACACAATAAACTATGAAAAATAAATATAAAAGCTGTAATTTTTAGGTGATAAAAAATTGGTAATTAATTTGTTTTTTTATTTTTGATAGAAATTGATCAGGTTATGAAAATTGCAAGTATTGGGGGAGGAATTGGCGGATTCACCACTGCATTGGCATTAAAAAAGGTTGGGATTCCGTTTCAATTATACGAGCAAACACCTGCAATCAAGGCCGTTGGAGCAGGTATCATTTTAGCCAATAATGCTATGCAAGTTTACAAGCATTTAGGCGTTCATAAAGCCATTGAACAAGCAGGGAACAAAATTACTTGCATGCAAATCACCAATGCACATTTGGAACCACTATCTGATTTGGATTTACAACCGTTTGAAGCACACTATCAACTTCAAAATCAAGCCATTTTACGATCTGATTTGCATGCTATTTTGGTGCAACATGTTGGCGAGGAAAACATTGTATTAAACAAACGCTTGCAAAATATTCAAAAAAATGATGAAGGCTATCAACTTTTGTTTGAAGATGGAAGTTGTGCAACTACACCCTTTGTTATTGGAGCTGACGGCATTCATTCCAAAGTCCGTCAAACTTTATTCCCACCTTCCACACTGCGTGATTCGCATCAATGGTGTTGGCGGGGAGTTGTAAATTACCAATTGGATCACCCACAAACTGCCATTGAGGCGTGGGGGCAAGGCGCTCGTTGTGGCATAGTTGCAGTAAATAACACCCAAGTTTATTGGTATTTTACACTTAATGATAATCTAGGAGTTCTTCAAGACTCACCAAAGAAACACCTGCATCGATTTGACAAAACAATGGAAGACATCATTTTGGCAACACCGCAAGAAAACATTATTGCCTCTAAATTAATGGATTTAAAACCAATAAATACATGGAACACCGAAAGTGTTTGTTTAATTGGAGATGCAGCTCATGCAACAACCCCTAATTTGGGTCAAGGTGCTTGTCAAGCCGTCGAAGATGCTTATGTGTTGGGTGAATTATTGAAAAAATACGATGTTGCTAAAGCTTTTCAGCTATATCCTGTAATTCGTCGCAAAAAAGCACATTTTGTGGTTAACACCAGTTGGAAATTTGGAAAATTAGCTCAATTAAACAACCCTTTTGGAATATTTTTACGCAATTGTGCTGTTAAGTACCTGATTCCTAAGAATGCTAACAAAAAACAATTAGGTTACTTGTTTGAACTTGATAAAATTGAATAATTCTAAAAAAGATGGAAGTATGAAGTGGTGTTTATTTTCAGTATCGTTTGTTTTGATACTTGCTAGTTGTTCAACCTTTGTGAAAGTTGCCCACACAACCGTACAAGAGAAGGATTTTGGTTATATCAAAACAAGTAACGCAACATTAAATTTTTCAAGTTTATCGTATGCTGACATTAAATATGCGCTCAACAGTGAGGAATACAAAAAATTAAGAAAAGGTAAATCGCCGTTTAAGCACATTTTGGTTTATGGCGTAGCAACCGAACAACCGTATTATGAATTTTGGGTACTCGTTGGTTCGCCTCAAAAAGCAATTAATGAAAACAACTATTGGGTAAAGGAAAAAGAAATAGATGAGCAACTATTTACCCTTGTTGCATCAAAAACAACGCCCCAAGAAGATTTTGAGTTTTTGGCAGCAGAAATAAAAAAGGCAATTACTGAAAATGCTCAATAATTGCCTTAAATAAGAATTTATTTAATTTTATTCAATCACTTTTTTCCATTGCGACTTATATGCACCCAATGTGCTTACGGTTGGATCAAAAAAGATGGCGCCTTTGTGTTGATTAACATCTGCAAAATGTACGTTTTTCTTTTGTCCATTTTCTTCAATTACAACGTGCATACGGTCAAACAAACTCAAGTTGAATTCAGTTTCCAGTTTTTTCAAAAATTGAATGGAACCATCAATTGAGCAACCCGAAGCAATTGTTTTTTCTTCGTTCACAAATATAAGTATGAAGAAATCCTCTATAATAACCGCTCCTCCATACAATTTATCACCGTGAGCAGCCCAATTTTGCGAAAATTCATCTAAACGTGCTTGCACTGCTGGTTGAATTGCTGTTGGAATTGCTCCTTGGTTATGATATACCCAAACTTTTGCTGTGTCTGGGAACGTTTCTATTAAATTATAAATCTGCTGCATTTGCTATTAATTCTGCTACATCCATTACTTTAACATCACCTTCTTTTTCAAAGTGTTTTACGCCATCTGTCATCATTGTATTACAGAATGGACAACCTGTTGCAACAATTGTTGCTTTTGTTCCCAATGCTTCTTCTGTTCGCATCACATTGATTTCTTTTTTACCAGGTTCAGACTCTTTAAACATTTGTGCCCCACCAGCTCCACAACAAACTGCTTTTTTCTTGCAGTTTTTCATTTCTACTAGCTCCGCATCCAATTTACGAATTAAATCGCGAGGTGCTTCATAAACATTATTGCCTCTACCCAAATAACATGGATCGTGGTAAGTAATTTTTCTTCCTTTGAAATCACCTCCTTCAATTTTCAATTCACCTGATTGCAACAATTCGTTGATTAATTGAGAATGGTGCACTACTTCATAGCTTCCACCCAATCCTGGATACTCGTTTTTGATGGTATTGAAACAGTGTGGACAACCGGTAACGATTTTTTTAATTCCATAACCGTTCAATACTTGAATGTTAGACATGGCTTGCATTTGAAACAAGAATTCATTTCCTGCACGCTTAGCTGGATCGCCCGTACAACCTTCTTCTACTCCTAAAACAGCAAAATTAATGTTGCATTTTGCCAATATTTTCACGATTGCTTTTGTTACCTTTTTAGCTCTATCATCAAAGCTTCCGGCGCAACCTACCCAAAATAAAACATCGGGCATTTCACCTCTAGCTGCAAATTCAGCCATTGTAGGTACTTTCAAATCACTCATAAATATTTTTTTATAAAATTCTTATTGTTCTTCTTTCCAATTCAAACGGTCTGTTGGCGAGAATTGCCAAGGAGCACCATTATTCTCAATATTTGTAAACATGTTGGCCAATTCACTTGGAGCTTTGGATTCTTCCATCACTAAGTAACGACGCATATCAACAATAATAGATAATGGATCAATGTTTACCGGACAAACTTGCACACATGCGTTGCACGACGTACATGCCCATAATTCTTCTTCTGTTATATGGTTATACAACAAGCTTTTGCCATCATCGTAATCTTTACCGTGTTTTCTAATGTTATCACCAACAACAGCCAATCTGTCGCGGGTTTCCATCATAATTTTACGTGGCGACAACAATTTACCCGTTAAATTAGCCGGACAAACAGATGAGCATCGCCCACATTCTGTACAGGTATATGAATCCAACAACTGTTTCCACGATAAATCTGTCACGTCTTTTGCTCCAAAACGTTGTGGTTCTGCCATTTCACCATCTGCAGGAGCTGCAAAAGGATCTGCATTTGGGTCCATCATCAACTGCACTTCTTTTGTTACCGCATCCAAGTTGGTAAATTTACCTTTGGGTTCTAAATTAGAATAATAGGTATTTGGGAAAGCCAACAAAATGTGCAAGTGTTTAGAATATGGCAAGTAATTTAAGAAAACAAACACCATTCCGATGTGTCCCCACCACCCTATTCTTTCAATTACATGAAGTGCCCCTTCTGACATTCCACCAAACAAAGCAGGTCCGATGAATTGACTAACAGAAAACCCTAAAGAACCATCATTAAGATTTGTGGCATGAGATAACCCTTGACGGTACAACACCTCATCGGCACCATTCATCATAAAGATGAAACATATCAACATGAATTCAAAAATCAAGATAAGGTTACCGTCAATTTTTGCCCAACCTACCATTTCGCGCATTGTAAATCGAGGCAATTTCAATAAATTACGACGAGATAAAAACGAAATTGTGGCAACAAAAGCAAGCACCGATAAAATTTCAATGAAACTCACCAAAAACGTGTAAAATCCACCCAATGCTTCTCTAAAAATACGGTGACTTCCTGTCAAACCATCCACTACAATTTCAATTAACTCAATTTGTGTAATGATGAATGCCGAATAAATAAAAAGGTGCAAAATAGCTGCAATTGGACGATCAAACATTTTCTTTTGACCAAAGGCAATTAAAAACATTGTTTTCCAACGATCTTTTGAATTGTTTGTTCGGTCAATTTCTCTACCCAACAAGATGTTTTGGCGAATTTTCAGCATGTTCCATACAAAAAAACTAGAACCGCCAATTAACAATAATCCGAATACAATGCTACTAATCATATTATTTGGTATTTGTAGAGTCTAACAATGCTTTCAATTTACGTTCCTCGCTTGGAGTCAACGGAACGCCTTTCGTTTTTGCTCCAAAAACAGAGAAATGAATGTATCTTTCTGGATGCGCTTCAATGTCTTCAACTAAATGCTGCAAACGATGATTGGTTTTGTTCAATTCGTTGTACAACTGCTCATCTTTCAATAATTTTCCTAGTGTTCCCTCGCCATTATTTGCAGACTCCAACACACTGTTAAATTTAGTCAATGCAGATTTTGCTTCGGCAATTACACCTTTAAAATCAGAAGTAACCAAATCATCAGAGAAAGTTTTAACATTCCCTAAAATACCTTCAATTTTATCGTTGCTTTTCTGTAAATTACTTGTGATGGATTCTACATTTGAGAAAATCTTAGACAATTTTACTTTTTCTGAAGCTACCAAACCTTCCAAGTCGGTGGCAATGTTTCCAAACTTTTTCAATGCTACTTGCACATCATCAAACGTAGTTTTTAGTTCTGAAGCTTTCATGTTGTATCCCAAAAAGATTGAAAAGAAACGATGAATTTATCAACCGATGTGGCAACATCTTGAATTTTTGTAACCAATGGGTCTGCATAATCTTTTACAGTTGAAATCAAGTCACTAGCCAAGCCTTGAATATAATCACCAGGTTTATACATAACGTTTGAGCTAGGTTCAATAATCAAACCTTTGCTCAATAAATCAATAATTTCCATGTGAATAACTGAACCAACTGGAATTTTAAAATTTTGTCTTGAATGCCACGCATCAAAACTTTTTATTTTCTTCTTTTTTGCCCGTCAATTTAACATCCAACACTTTCCCTACAATAACTCCATTAACGTATATTGAAGCTGCTGGTGCTACTCCACCCGAATCGGCTAGATACACATAATACGAATCATCACCGCCAAAAAAACTATTTCCTTGTAAAAATTAATTCCGCAATTAATAAGCCTATCGCTACTACTACAGCAACTCCTGTTTTTTAACTCTTGAAACTTTCAAAAACTCTCAATTATTTTTCTGCTACTTAATAGCTTTTTATATCCATAAAGCCCATCTGTAAAAAAGCTTACACATAAAAGCATGCTCAAAGCCATCCTTTCGCAATAAATTTTTCTCATTATTTGCTGATTTAAAGTCGTTTATAAAAACACCTGTTGTGTATTTGTATAAACCATCTTGTTGGTATTCAAAAACCGTTAATCCTTTAAATTCTTTGCTCGACAAAGGTAATCTTTTTTGAGAAGTTTGTATTTGAATTCTAAAAACAACTTTATCTTTTTCATCTGCAGCAACCACTATTTTTTCGTTTTCTTCTTTTACTATAGGTTTTCCTGGATTAACAACAGGTTTTTCTGGATGCGAATCGGATTCTACATGTATGCCTTCTAGTTCGTTTTTATATTTCTTAAATGCTTTAAACATCGCCTCTGCCATTTTTGTTTGATTGGCACGTGCACCCAAGAAATTTTCTTCTTGCACATTGGTCAAAAAGCCCGATTCAATCAAAACACTTGGCATCGTTGTTTTGTATAACACCAAAAATCCAGCTTGTTTCACCCCTCTATCATAACGTCCCAACGACTTAAACTCGTGTTGCAATTTACTCGCAAAATTGATGGATTGATCCAAGAACACACTCAATTGCAATTGACGCGCAATAATGGCATCGGGTGACATATCGAAGTTTTTATATTTTTCTCCTTTATCGTCTTCTAAATAAATAGTGGAGTTCTCACGCTCGGCAATTTTTTGTTGCGATTCAGTTCGATGCAACCCCAAAACATAAGTTTCAGCGCCATAAGCAGAAGGTCCAGCTGAATTTGCGTGAATACAAATAAATAAATCGGCATTATTTCTATTGGCAATGCGTGCACGTTCATCCAATTCCACAAAAACATCTTTGTCTCTGGTGTAAATAACTTTTATTTCGGGATAATTCTTTTTAATTAAATCGCCTAAGGTTAACGCCATGTTTAAACAAACCGTTTTTTCGTTGGAATGTGCTCCATGACAACCAGGGCTCTTCCACCGTGCCTCCGCATCAATTACAACTGTTTTTATAGCTGCTTTATGCAACCTCATCTTTTTGCGAATAAGAGAAATTAGTTAGCAAGATCACACCTAAACCTAAAAAAAAGGTATAGATTTTGCATATTCCGCATATTTTTGCGTTCAGAAATGGGTTATTTTTTAGTTTTGCATCCATAAAACGTTAAATGTAGATTGGCAAAGTTATTTTCAAAGATTGTCCAAAAACGTTCCATATTGATTTTTATCTTCTACACATTGTTAATAATGTGTGCCAACCAGTTATTGAATAAATAACCTGTGGATACTATTTAGCATAAACGATGACAGCATGGGGGGAATTCTGCAAATAATAGTGTGCGCGCGATTCTGCTTATGCCGATTTAAAGAAAAACAACTCATATCACATGGGAGAAGCCGATGGTAGAATCGGAAGATATGAACCTAAAATGGTATATCCTCATCGATATGAACACCGAAGAAGTTACGGCAACCTATGTTATAGACGAAGAAGGAAAAAATGATTGAAAAACCTTTGTTTAACATGGAGGATCAGGTAGAGGCTAATACATTAAAATACAACCCTCAACACAAAAAAAGCATACATTGAAGCGGTAAAGATTAAACAAGATGAAATGTATTTGTATATGGGCAAAGTGTAAAACGCCAAGCAAACGAAGACATTCACTTTGTTGATGGTCGCTTTACCATTTCAGGATGATTTAGACGAACCACATTACCACTTTCAACTTTCTAGAGCTGTTTTGGTTCCTAATAAACGTATTGTTACTGGACCGATGAATTTGCACATTGCAGGCGTTCCTACCCCACTGGGCTTACCGTTTAGCTACATTCCGCAAAAAGATCAAAGCGACCGCACGCATGGTTTGTTGTTTCCAGAGTTGGTGCCTGTTTCTCAATACGGTTTTGGGTTGAATAACTTGGGCTACTACATTCCTATCAACGATTTTGTGCAAACATCGATATATGGAACTATTTACTCACGCGGTAGTTGGGGCTTGCGCAATGCAACAGAATATGCAAAACGCTATAAATATGCAGGGAATTTAGACGTTTCTTTTGAACAATTTAGAAGTGGATTTCCAACCAATAGAAATTTAAACAATGTGAAATTTGCTTGGACCCATCGTCAGGATCCAAAATCCAACCCTAAATGGAATTTTAATACCAATATCAACTTTATTTCGAGCAACAATACCAAAAACAACCTCGATCCATTAAACAAAGATTATTTTAAAAATACCTTGCTTTCGGATATCAATGTTAATCGAAATTTCCCAGGCAAACCTTATCGTCTTTCGGCTAAAATATCGTTGAATCAAAACTCAACTACCAAAAATATTGCATTAACAAGTCCAATTATTAATTTCTCTACCAATCAGTTTTTTCCTCTAAAAAAACTACTGAAAGGAGAGATTTTTCAGCGTTTAGGGATTATTTACAACATTGAAGGGCAAAATCGCTCCACATTCAAAGATTCTCTTTTACGCACGGGCGATTTTAAAGGAATAGGCAATCAATTTATGTATGGTATGCGCCAACGTATTACCATTCAAACAACTGGTGGTGTATTTAAAAACGTTTTGAAATTAACGCCAAGTGTCAACTACGGAACGGTATTGAATTTCCAACAAATTCGAATGTCGCACAATGCTACAACCAATACGGCAAAAGCGGATACAATAAACAAAGTTGGATTGGCACACGAACTTTCTTTAAACATGGCTGCTACAACTGTAGTGTACAGCTATTACCGCATCGTGGGAAAAAACAAACCCATCATGCGTCATGTGTTAACTCCTAATGTTTCGTTTAGCTTTAGACCTTTGTTGACAAAAAATAGAGTGGATTCTGTTGGCTACAACATGGCGCCTATCACCTATTCACCGTTTTCTAACAGTGTTTATTCGTATGCAGCTACTAACGACCAAGCTTTGTTGAATTTTGGCATCAACAACTCATTTGAAATTAAACGTAAATCGGACAAAGACACGGTAACTGGTTTTCAAAAAATTAGAATAATTGACGCTTTTAGTGTGAATGGAAGTTATGATTTCATGCGCGATTCGATGAATCTTTCAGACCTAAACATAGGTTTGCGCATTAGTCCGTTTAAATGGCTCAACATTGTTGGAGCATCTTCGGTTTCTTTTTATGGTTGGGATGCCACAACAAATGCTTCTGTAAAACAATTTGCATTGCAGCACAACAAAAAATTAGGGCGATCAATGACCAATTCAATAGCCACAACATTTACCATCACCTCCAAAGAAAGTAGAGAAAAAATTGAAGAAAACCGAGAGGCTGCCGCTCAAAATTGGCAAACCGATTACGATTATTTCTATTTGCACCCAGAACGCATTATCGACTATCGCATTCCGTGGAAAGTTAATATTTCGCATCAATTTAACTTGAACCGCAACACCAACAAAACGGTTTACAATTCTGCTGAATTCAATCAAATTCATACGCTTAACATTGATGCCGATGTGAGTATTACCAAACGTTGGAAATTAGGTGCCGTGTTGAATGTTGATTTAAAAAACAAAAAGGTAACCAATGGTTATTTCACTTTGAACCGCGACATGCACTGTTGGGCACTTTCGTTTCGTTGGACACCAATTGGTTATAACAAAAGCTTTTTGCTAACCATTCGCAACACTTCATCAATATTTAAAGATGCTAAGTTAGACTTTAGAAAACCACCCGTCTTTTTATAATTCATAAAATTGTTACTTTTGTTGAAATTTAAAATAAAACAACAAGTGACATTAGCAGAAACAGCAGAACTCAATCGAAGAAAAAAAATCATAGCAATATGGTTGTTGGTTGGAGTTTTTATGATTGTATTTCAAATCATAACCGGTGGAGTAACAAGATTAACAGGTTCGGGCTTATCAATGACAGAATGGGAGCCAATTATGGGAGCCATTCCACCATTAAACGATGCAGATTGGCAAAAAGCATTTAGAGGTTATCAAGAAATTGCGCAATACAAATACGTCAACAACCATTTTACCATTGAGGATTTTAAATTCATCTTTTTTTGGGAATGGTTTCACCGTTTATGGGCACGTTCTATTGGTGTTGTTTTCATCGTTCCATTCATTTATTTTTTAGTAAAGAAATACATTACCAAAGATTTAATTACACCTTTAATCATCATTTTTGGATTGGGTGTTTTGCAAGCAACAATTGGTTGGTACATGGTGCAAAGTGGATTGAACGGTTCTAGTTTGGTGCGTGTTAGTCATGTTCGTTTAGCCATTCACTTGCTTACGGCATTAATTTTATTAGCTTACATTTTATGGGTGGCACTTCGTTTATTGATTCCAAACGACCAAATTGTGCGTCACAGTGGAACACGAAATTTTCACCTATTCACATTGATTTTATTATTCATACAATTGGCATACGGTGCATTTATGTCGGGGTTATTGGCTGCTTTAATTGCTCCATCTTGGCCTACGATGAATGGATATTGGATTCCACCAGGTATGTCTAAGTTGAGTTGGATTAATAGTGAATTAAATGTTCAATTTGTTCACCGAATGGTTGCTTACCTCTTGTTTTTTGTCATCATCTTTGGTTTTATAAAAACATGGAAATTGGCTAAAAAAACAAATTCTATTGCTTTGAAAAAAGCAGCTATTTGGCCTTTGATTTTTGTGATTTCACAGGTAACACTAGGAATTTTTACAGTAATTTCCATTCCTCATTTAAAAAGAGGGAGTTTTGGAGTTTACGAAACATTGGCACAAACCCATCAGATAGTTGGAATGTTGCTTTTCATTTCAATTGTGGTGGTATTGTACATTGTTAGAGGAAATAAATCAACAAAGTAAGACATGGCTTGTTTTGAGTTTAACGGATTTAAACCAGTTGTAAAACCATCGAGTTTTATTCATCCCAACGCGGTGGTAACTGGCAACGTCATCATTGGCGAAAACGTATATATTGGTCCCGGAGCTGCAATTCGCGGAGATTGGGGGCAAATCATTATTGAAGACGGGTGCAATGTGCAAGAAAATTGTACCATCCACATGTTTCCTGGCACCACCGTTACGTTGAAAAAAGGAGCGCACATTGGACATGGAGCCATTGTTCATGGTGGAACTATTGGTGAGAATTCGATGGTTGGAATGAACGCCGTAATTATGGATGATTGCGTTATTGGCAAAGAGTGCATTATTGGTGCATTGGCTTTTGTTCCAGCTAATACTACGTTGCCCGACAGAAGTTTGGCAGTTGGCAATCCAGCAAAAGTGATTAAACAAGTGAGCGATGAAATGATTGCATGGAA
>JAWKMK010000007.1:0-108955 GCA_041392275.1 Crocinitomicaceae bacterium
TGATGTTTCTCCGAAAGGATAGTATTCTTCTTTGTTTATTAATGCTCCGTTTGTTTCTAATAATATGCAGGAGTTACCCAAATAGTCTTCCAAATTATATTTTATCGCAGGTGTGCTATCCCCGAAATCATCACCTGTTCGTATCATAGCAATTCTGCTTTGGTCGTCCATGATATGGGTGGTTGTTTGCTCGTCTGTTCCGTCTGTTTTATATTCAAATGCGCCATTAATATAACTAACACTCTCGTAATCTCCTCCTTGCGTTCTTACAATTTTCTTCACACGATTACCTGTGCTATCGTACAAATATTGCGCATAAACAGTAGGTTCTGCCGTACTCGCTTGGTTGTAAAAGCAACGCATATTATTGCCAAAATCCCATTCAAAATGGCGATTACTGTTTTCTTTAATTAGATTACCTGTATCATCGTAAAGATAATTGTAAGTATTTAGTCCTACATTAATGTTATTTAGCTTATTATTAGCATTTGTATAATCAAATTCACGTGTAAAATTATTGTTTCCAATATGTTGCAATTTTTGGATATTACCCAATTTGTCGTATTGAAACGCTTGCGTGTAAGCTCTGCTGTTCTGTGCATTCGGAACTTGAGTAATTGGCGGATTGTTCCAAATCACAGAAGAAGATTGTGTGTTGCTTTCTCTTCCTGTTGCGTTCAATAAGCGGTACAACGGGTCATAAGCAAAGTTACGTGTCAATTCATCGGGAGTTGCAGACAAACCGCAATCCGTGCATTTATCATGCGTTTGAAGAATGTTGCCCATTAGGTCAAAAGAAAAGATTTTATCTTCTTTCACACCTGCGTTATCGGCAAAAGTCCAACCTGTCTGAATGTAGGGAGAGGTTCGGGTGCGTTTCAGTAAAAAAGTCCTGTTATCATAGAGTTGTCGGGTCATAATCCCGTTACCGTAGGCCGTTATGATAACATCGCCTTTGGTATTATACGCAATATGATTGATATAATCCGTTCCATCAAAAGTAATCTTTTCTAATGCTCCTGCACGATTGTAAGTTGTCGTTGCAACTTTTCGGTTATTATCAATGTCGGCAGGGTAGGTTGTTTCAGTTGGTCGGTTAAGTGCATCAAAAACGACATTGGTTTGATAATTTCCTTCCAATAGATTTGTTTCTTCACTCCACGGGGCAATTGTCCAGTCAACAATATAAGGCGTTACTTTCCAACTATTCGATGCACCTGCATTAATGGCATCCAACAATAAGCTGTCTTTAATAACCTGTTTTTGTGCTTCAACAACATTTCCTTTAAAATCATATTCCAAAATCGTGTCTAAACCTGAATCATCATAATTTTTATACGGTTGCCCTAAATGATTGGTAGTTTTCGGGTTTAAAGGTCCGTGAGTTACATCATCACCGTAAATAATAGCATGACGGATTGTAAAAGCTTCTGAACTAGTATCTTTTGCCCAAGAGTATGTAGGACGATTCATTACCCCAAATCCATTCAACGTTTTCGCTCCTTTCACATCTTCACTTTCCACCACTTTCCCCATCACATCCAACACCACGGTACTTTCTCCACTGTCAATATGCCGTGTCCAAAGTGGTGGTAGGGGTTGCTCTTCGCCATTGTCGTCCTTTTGCGGTGGTCTAAGGTCGTATTTGTGTTCAAACACTTTGCGGTTGTACGGGTCACGCACTTCCAATAAATTCCCACGAATGTCGTAAAGATATTTCATTACTACATCTTCATACACTGCGGTATCTGCATTGTAATGCGCTTTGTGTTCGGTGGTTTGTATCGTTCTGCCGAGCGCATCCATTAACGCACTTTTAGGTGTGTAATAATGCGAAGCAGGAACAGTATTATTATTCGGGTTTGTTAGTGGTGCTAAGTCATTGGCATCGTAGGTGTATTGTTCCCATGGAGTAGGAGCAAAGATATTTGGTGTGTCAAGTGCATTGGGTATTCCATAAATCACCCGCTGTTGCGAGCCATCAGGGTTTACTGTTTTTACAACTCTGTCAAGTAGTTTATTTTTCATTTTTTCTCAATTTAAACTTTGCACTACGAGGCAAGTAACCTACAACATTTGACTTTGTATTCCAGTAGATATAATCATTACTAAATCTAAGGTTAACTAATTCATCTTTATCAAATCTGTAATTTTTAATCTTAACTTGGATATGATTGTTCTGGATCTTTGATAATAAGAATTTCCCTGCAAAATCTGTACTATCACTGGGACAATTAAGGAAATTTCCATCATCAATTACATTACAATAGTAAAGATAAACGGAATCTCCTTTTGTTGAGAGCCACAATGTCATATTGTTATTGGAATCATTATAAATATCATAATAGCCAAATTTCAATACTGTATTATTTGAGTAAACTTCCTCATTTTTCCTATGAATTAGAAAAAAAAGCTTATCTTGGTTAATAAGCTCATAGTTACTCATAAAAATAAATTCGAGGGTATCATTATAAATTTTATATTTACATTGCAGAGTATCAAAAGAGAAATAGGAAAACTTTGATTTTTCCATTTTTACACCGTAATGATTTTCATTGTCTGTAAAATCACTTTTCTCACACTCTTGACCACCATTCAAAATTATTAGATGAAAAAAAGGAATAGAATTCACACACATAATGGTAAAAGATAGGTGTTTAATACGATAATCATAATAAACAGAATCTTTTAATTCTAAATTAATATTATTACTATTTAAAGATGATTTTTTTTTTATTCTCACAAGAGAAAAAGCAAAAACAATATAATTAAAAACAATTTCATTGACTTACTTTTATATAAATCGGTTTGTTCTATTCAACTAGCCATTACGGAAAGTCTTGAGAAGGGTCAAGTTTTGAATTATTTTAGGTATCTTTCTATTCGTGTTTTTAAATGTATTAAACTAATTCAGGGTCATAAGAATTAATGAACATTATCATTTCGCTAGATAATTTATTAGCTATATTTATACCTAATTTGATTAAGGTTGCTCATTACTGCAATACCTCCTCCATTAAACTGAGTGTCAAAATAGCGCAGCAACTTGTTTATCCATATCCATCTCCGTGTATTGGTCTCTAACACCCATTTTTACTAAGAAGGGATGTTCTTTTTGTGATTTTGAAAGAGTTTCTTTTGTCCCTTCAAGATTAAATTTTGATGCCCGCTTTTCCACGTTCCAATAGTTATTCCATAATTAGTATAACCTCCTTTATCGCTTTTGTTATCAGATATTCCTCCTTCTTCCAAGCGTCACAGGAAAAATATCATTTTCAAATGTAAAGGATGATTGTTGTGTGGGATTACTTCCTTTTCGATAAATATTCTCCAATTAATTGTCCATGAGTGTTCCAAACTCTTTACAATATCTGTCAATTCTGAAACATCCCATTTTTTGATTTTTAATTTTTAAATTGTTGATACTATGAGTGGCTATATAATCTATCGACTTCATCTCCACTACCATTAACTTGCTTTACAACTTTTCCGTTGTTATTTATTATTTTATTGTAATAATGCACTTTAGGTTGTTTATTACCTTCACTTCCCCTCTGAATTATTATTCTGTGCATTCCATCAATGTCGGGATCATTAATCGGATTATTATCCGAATAATTATACGGACTGAGTTGTGCATATTTTGCAGAAAGCGGGTCACAACTAATAAACTGAGCTATCCATAAGTGAGAAATATCTTGCCCCATAGTAATACAATCCACTCTCCAAATCCTTTTCTCTACATAACGGCATCGCTTTTTTGTAAATACAAATTTAAAGAGCTATCTCCGAATGGGTAATATTCCTCTTTGTCTATCATTGAACCATTCGTTGAAAGTCTTAAAGTAGAACTACCGATTTGGTTTTCTAAATTATACGTAATACTGTCCGCAATATCATCAGGAAAAACATTACCAATTTAATTTCAGCAATCCTTGATTTATCATCCATAATTTGATATAATTTTCGTAAGTAGTGCCATTTTCTAAAATATGGTACTCAAAGATGCCATCAATGTATATGGTACGTTCATAAATGGGGGCTACATCCGTACCTGTTCTTACTAACTTACTCACCCTTTCCTGTCCACTGTAATCATATTGCGTATATATGGTCGGATTGAGCCAACTAACCTGGATTTTGTAACAAATAAGTTGGTCAGCATGATTCCATATATAATGCCTGTTCAGATTAGTATTCAGGGTATTACCACAATTATCATAGGTATAATTTTCTATGGTTGCAGGTGTGGCATTTTCAATCTTTTGTAAAGTGTTTTTACCGTTGTTATACGTGTAATTTCTTGTAAATCCATTTACACTCCTCCTGAATTACAGACTGTATATTTCCTAACTTATCATAGCTATATGTACGGTTATATGCTCTTACGTTATTGGCGTTAGGTGTTCCAGTAATAGGTGTGTCATTATATAGGTAATTATTTCCGCTTTGCGTATCACTTTCTCTACCGTCAGCATAAGTTAATCGATAAATGGGGTCATATTCAAAGTTTTGGTTTAAAGCATCGTTGCCAAGAACACTTCCATTTATTCCGCAATCGGTTACCCGATGTAAAATTCTTAAAATGTTTCAACTAAATCAAAGCTAAAAACTATCTTTACCATATACATACCAAGTCATAATGTCAATAATTAGCATCAAATACGATATGCTCTTTATTATCACTTTTTATGTCAAATTATTTGCATTATTTTTTGCAAGTAAAATCTCTTCTTTAGACTATTTAAAATCAGGATAATTAAAACCAATAAAAAGTGACAAATGGAATACTTGCAAGAACATATGCATATATCTCTTTTTTATTTATAATATTTAATGACTTCAATTTCTATAAGGTTCAGGAAACATCCTGCCATACTGCCCAATTATCAATGAGATTGTACGCTCTTATAGCAAGTAATAAAAGGATAAGAATAATACATATTTTTACGATAACATGTTTTTTCATAATCTAATCTAAATTACGTAAGTAGTTTCTAATTGGATGGTACTTGCGTGAAGTTTTTCTCCGTATGCCTGTCCTAAATTGTTTGCTTTCATATCCTTTGAATCAAAGCCTATATCATTACTAAACCAACTCGGTATTTCATCAAAAAATATTTCTTTTCCTTGTATTGTAGTCCATCCGTAATTGTTTTTCCATAATTATATTGTTTAGCTGCGGAAGCGATAAAGTGCATTACCTTATCTATATGAGTGTTTTGGTCATTTGGGACAATACTTTCATATACTTGTAACACTGATTTTGCTTGTGGTAAATTTTTAACGCCAAGCATAGCGTACGCAGCATTAATTCCTTTATCAGCACCATTAATACTTATTGATTTTTCCACTACGGCTTTACTAAACTCCACGTAATATTCATTAGGAAATTTCCCATTAAATTTTTTTGCATCTGTTTGCAATTTTTCAAGTGCAAATTGTCTTAAAGGTGAGCCTGATTTTGATGGATTGTTTATCTCATTAATCGTTTTTTCAGACGTAGGTGTAAGTCCCATTTCTATAGATAAATTCGCCTCCACTTTTAAGCTTATTTTGATTTGCTTTTGATAAATTAAGCCCACCACATTAATCTTATTTGCAACCCAGTTGTCTTATTTATTTTATACACATTAGTAGTAAGAGGTTTTAAATTATCTATCGGTTGTTGCTTTGCAACATATAATGCATCAGCTTTAGCTGTAAAATGCTGTTCGGTTGGTCCTCCCTCCGAATTATTATTCTGCATTCCGTCAATATCAAAATCATTAATCGGGTTATTATCGGAATAATTATACGGACTGGAGTTGTGCATACTTGGCAGAAAGTGGGTCGCAACTAATAAACCGAGCTATCCACGTAAGGAGAAATATCTTGCCCCATAATAATACAATCCACTTTCTTCATCCCGTTCTTTTCCAACATATTGATAACGTTTTTTCCGTAACTTCCAAAACTTGTTTCGCCAAATGGGTAATATTCCTGCGTATTTACAACCGTTCCGTTATCGTCTAAGGTAACAGCAGAAGAATAAATATTGTTTTCCAAATTGTATTTTATAACAGGAGTTGTATCGCCCATAGCATCGCCGATAATGAATTGCTGCAACACGACTTGGTCATCCATAATATGAACGGTGTTTTGTCTGTCTGTTTCATCGGTATAATGTTCAAAAATACCGTCTATGTACGTTCGTATTTCATAGTCACCACCTTGTTTACGAACGATTTTCTTCACACGGTTTCCTGAACTATCATAAAGATATTGCGCTATTACACTTGGTTCAGCACTACCAACCTGATTTTTAAATAAAATCAATCTGTTTTCTGCGTCCCACTCAAATTGCCGGTTAATATTTTCTGTTAATTGATTTCCGCAATTATCATACGAATAAGTATAATGATTTGTGCCTATTTCAACATCGTTAACTTGTTTTGATTGGCGATATAGCTAAAATCACGGGTAAATCCACTTGACCAAGCCGTTTTAATGAGCTGAACTGCTTCCAACTTTATCGTAGGCATATTTTCGGGTGTATGCTTGTGTAGTATTTGGGTCGGTACTGCGTAGTATCGTTCCAAGCAGGAAACGGATAACTTCCACCCGAAACGCCGTCCTGTTCCGCTTGTTACTCTATAAAGCGGGTCGTAATCAAATACTCTGTCTAAATCGTCTGTTCCTCCAATTCCACAAGCAGTTGTACGAATATTAATGCCAAAAATATTACCAATTAGGTCGTAAATGTATTTATCATCCTGCTTATTTGTTCCGCTTTGTGGTGTGTATGTTATGGTATTTCACTTTACACATACTTTTCACTACGTTGGCGCAAGTCTAAATGCATGGTTATCATATACGTAGCGTGTCATAATAGCATTGGCTAAAGCAATCAGTAAACGCTGTCCTTTATGTTGTGGCAATGTTTTCTACATAATTTGTTATTCCTCCCGTAGCACTGTATAAATCTACCTTTTTCAAGTGTTCCTGCTCGGTTATAAGTAGGTATTATTTCTTTCCTTTCGGTTTCTAAATCTTGCGGTAGGGTAATGATACGATTTAATGCGTCATAGTATATCATATCTGTTTGAAAAATAAAGCTGTCCAAAATAGGAGGTAATCCCGTCCAGTCAACTATAAATGTGTCGTAATTATCAAGCTTTGCTTTTAGAACAGCATTGTCTATTACCTGCCTTTTTTGGTCAACATTGCCCTTAAAATCATATTCGGGTGTTTCAATTAGTCCTGCTTCGTCATATTTGTAAAGTTGCCCTTTTAAGTTTTGGTATTCGGGATTAATCAACTTGCACTATCTCCGTATATTGTATGGTTTCTTAACGTAATCGCGTCTGACGATTTATTTCTTGCCCAATTATAATAGGTCGCTGTAATTCGTCATAAGCATTTAATATTTTTGCCCCATTTGCATTGTCTGACTGAACAGGTTTTCCTAAAACATCAAAAATTGAAACGTTGATACCTTTGTCTATATGCTCCGTCCATAAAGGAGGTAATTTTTATCATCTGAAACAGGTCGTAAATCATAAATATGTTCAAAAACCTTCTGTTATACGGGTCTTTTACCAATAGAAGATTTCCACGAATATCATAAATCTATATCGCATTGTGATTGTGTTGGCGCAGTTACTGTTATCGAAATATTCGGTCGTTTATATTACTCTACCCAAAGCATCGGTTTCACTGCTTTTGGGAGTTCCAAAATGATGAAGGAACATTGGCATTAGGCACATGAACAATATTAGCAAGGTCGTTCACATCATAAGCAAAGTTAATCCAGAGATGGAATACGGAAGTTAATCCATTTGATGATGCTGGTCTTACAGATGTCATTAAATCTGGGTGTCCCGTACATCATCCATTGTTCACTACCATTCGATTTTTTGTTACAACCACTTTCTAAACAATCATAGTACATTTTTACCTAACCCCCAACTGTGGTGCAATCATTCCGCCTGTACTACTAGCTGTGGCAAAACATAATCAAACCCTTTATCAAAAAACGGTTCGTATTGCTCTACTACTTTGCCTTTGTTGTTATAGATTTTCCAACCGCTTACTACTACATTCAAAGGGTCGTTTTCATCACGTTCTATTCCTGTTGCAGAACTGTTTGGAGCATTTTGGTCGGCAGAAAGTCCCGAAGTTCCAAAAGTTTGGTTTCCAAAGATAACATCTTCGGCTTGTGCCCGTGTTTGTAGCAAACGCCCAAAACCATCACTGTATTCTACTTTTACAATCGTTTCACTATCGGGATTTTGTTGGTAATGTTCTTCCCGTTGTATCGTTTTTACCCAAACAGGATTTCCCTCGTTTTTAAAGGCAAAAAAGTCGTATTCCATTTGCACAGACGGAGCATAACGCTCATAAAAATTGCCTGTACTGCTTTTATAATCGCCCTCCGTGCCTTTTCCAATCACAGCCGTTGCTTTGAGCAAGCCAAGAGGCGAAAAATCAAACACCGTAATATTATCATTCGGATCGGTTACTTTATTTGCCTGAAAAGTACGGTAATCGTATTCGGCTTTGGTTTCCATTCTAAGGCTTGATATGTTATTTTTTATTTTCACTTGATTACAAAATATTGTTTTATACATCTTATCAACTTTTGAGAATGTTAACACAACATTATCCCTATATCCTCGAAACAATAGTAATTACACCAACACAAAGACTTACTATCAGTAACCATTTTATTTGGGACTTACAAAGGAACTCATATAACCCAATTAAAATAAATGAAATACCTATTATAGTAATTGTTAAAAACGCAATTTTTATATTTTGAACGATTGTTACTGATATTAAAAATCCTGATAGTATTACAACTGCACTTAATACAAATAAAAGAAGGAAAGTCGCCATTGATTACGACCTTGATAATTTTTTTTAATGATAATAAAGATAAGTGCACTTAAGCCCATATAATCACAGAAATAATCAACCACTTTCAGAAGTGGAATCCAATATTTGTCTTTAAGACTATTTAATTAAATCATACTGTAAAAAGAAAATAGTTGGAGTTCCTGTAATAACAATTAACGAGTTACGGCCATTGATCACTTATAGGTGTATTCCAACTGTATAATGACCAATAAATGATCGAAAGAATTAAAGGACAACTAACGGATTCATAATAAATTAAAGTCATAGTGATTATTTTTCTTTTCGTGTCTAAATGGTTATTAGATGCTGAACCGTACACACCTTTTATTATAGATTTAGAAATTTCGTTCTCTCCTTTTTTCCTCCACAGCATGGTCGACACCTTTACTCATTCAATTAAATATTTGATTGATAGTTCTTTTTGTTAAATTCTGATCTGTATTCTTATCTCCACACGGTTTTCAAACCACTCATCATAGCATCACTTGCAATACTGGTTACCGTACTTATTTTCTGTCCAATACCAGGGAAATAACCTGAGGCCCTGAAATATTATTCAATATTTTCGTCACGTTGTATGCTCCGATATCTCCATTAGCTAAATTGTCATATTTAGACAGTGTTAATTCAAAAGCCCTTAAATAATTTCCTTTATTAAATGCTTCCGATATATAAATATTGTATTGGTTGTTGATAGCATCTGAACGCTTAGCTATTTTTTAACTCTGTTATTCTTTTAGCAGTAATTATAACTGTTGGTAATTCTTCACCTTTGTGCTCTCCAATCATTTCCCATCTGCGAGAGGTTTTATCAACTTGTAATTTCCAATCAAAAACATTGAAATCATCAATATTGTTTGAAGCATAATTAGGAGCAACATATATTCCCTTTGGATTTGCCGTCATTAAATTAACTCCATTTAATTCTTCATTAGGTTCTAATCCTTCAATTTCTCTATGTGTAATAAACCATGTTTCCACAGTAAGAATAAGAACAATAATAAGGATATTTGGGAGCAAGAGGGTCAACAGAAATAAACCTACAAGTCCAAGCCGAATGATACCTGAATTTATAAAAGACAACCCACTTTCCTCATCTCGTTCTCTTTCCTGAAAATTTGTAGCGTTTCTTTGCGTAACTTCCAGTCGATGTTTCTCCGAAAGGATAGTATTCTTTTGTTTATTAATGCTCCGTTTGTTTCTAATACAGGCAGGAGTTACCCAAATAGTCTTCCAAATTATATTTTATCGCAGGTGTGCTATCCCCGAAATCATCACCTGTTCGTATCATAGCAATTTGTTTTGGTCGTCCATGATATGGGTGGTTGTTTGCTCGTCTGTTCCGTCTGTTTTATATTCAACAGCCATTAATATAATCTAACACTCTCGTAATCTCCTCCTTATGTCTTTACAATTTTCTACACGATTACCTGTGCTATCGTACAAATATTGCGCATAAACAGTAGGTTCTGTCGTACTCGCTTGGTTGTAAAAGCAACGCATATTATTGCCAAAATCCCATTCAAAATGGCGATTACTGTTTTCTTAATTAGATTACCTGTATCATCGTAAAGATAATTGTAAGTATTTAGTCCTACATTAATGTTATTTAGTTTATTATTAGCATTTGTATAATCAAATTCACGTGTAAAATTATTGTTTCCAATATGTTGCAATTTTTGGATATTACCCAATTTTGTCGTATTGAAACGCTTGCGTGTAGTTCTGCTGTTCTGTATTCGAACTTGAGTAATTGGCGGATTGTTCCAAATCACAGAAGAAGATTGTGTGTTGCTTTCTCTTCCTGTTGCGTTCAATAAGCGGTACAACGGGTCATAAGCAAAGTTACGTGTCAATTCATCGGGAGTTGCAGACAAACCGCAATCCGTGCATTTATCATGCGTTTGAAGAATGTTGCCCATTAGGTCAAAAGAAAAGATTTATCTTCTTTCACACCTGCGTTATCGGCAAAAGTCCAACCTGTCTGAATGTAGGGAGAGGTTCGGGTGCGTTTCAGTAAAAAAGTTCTGTTATCATAGAGTTGTCGGGTCATACAATTGTTGTCGTAAGCCGTCATGATAACATCGCCTTTGGCGTTAAAATACGCTATGATATTTTTCTTTTCACTTTCTTTTGAATTACTTACCAACTTTTTTGAATAACATTTCATGAATTTCATTGTTGGATTAGAATATGATATGTTCTATTTTTACGTTCATTTGATTACTAACAGATGCCTTTAGATTTTAATTACCATTTAATTTTGCTAATTTCTGTGCATGGACTATCTGAATAAACTAATTTAAAATTATAATTTTCATTATATAAATTTTTAGGCAAAGCATTGAGTAATCCAAAAATCTTTCTATATACGTGAAATGTTGTGTACTACCTCTGAATAATTAGCATTTACAAAAACAAACTTATAAAACGTATTCATCCCCTTTTTATATACACTATCAATACATGATGGATAATTTAAAAATAATAATTCAATATTGATTTTGAAGATGGGGCATTAATATTTATGTAATCCATATATTTACCTGTAATTATTTTTTTCTTTTAACTGAAAGTAATTCCTGTCCTTAAAAATCAATGTGTCTTTTGAAAAGAATTGTGGATATTCGTTTGCATATTTATCTCTTTTTATTAATATATTCATCACATATGTTTTTATAAAATTCTTAAATCTTGATTAATTTCTCGTTTGAAACAAAAATAAACTTTCACGCACAAAATATTTTTGATCCAATGCTGAGATATTTTGAATCAAAAAAACGTGTCGTATCTGTACATTCTCTTATATAAATACACTCCTCTAATGAAGATATGGATTCTAACTTAGTCTGTGCCATTATTAATGTGTTTGAAATTATTAGTAATATGGTGTATATAGTATTTTTCATTTTTGTTTTGTTGTATTGTTTGTATCTATCTTGGCTCCAGAGGTTATGATAACAGGATCTATTGAAGGGTCTATTTTTTGATCGCCACTAGCTATAATATTTTGAATATAATGTTTGGATCTGATTTGGATAATTTATTCCACGCATTAGTCCCTTCTAATCCAGCAAAGGACATTGCATCATACCATTGTTCAGATGTATAAGTATCGCTAGTTCTATTAATTCCAGATAAATTATCATGTTCTTTCATGGCTTGTTTAATATCCTCCCTCGCATTATCAGCCATCCAATTATGTTGCCAGTCTCTGGTAGAATTATTTTTTGGAGTAGTTTTATTATCTTCACCTCCATATCTTTTAGCATAATCATAGATACCAGGGTACATTTGTTGAGCATTTGATTTCCATATCGTTTGTCCTGAATTGTTTTGTGTAATCATTGAGTTGAATCTTCTAGTTAATTGAGTGTGAATTATTTCATGAACTACTGTTTTTAATACAACTGTTTCATCAGAAATTTCATTAAAGTGTGAGCTATTTAATTCTATTCTATAACCTCCAACAGCATGACCTCTTATTTTTTCTCCTAAATTTTTAAAGTCAATCATTACAGTAAATTTACTACTATATTTTCCTATATATGTATTATTTTTGATAGAATTCCATGTTTCTCCAATCCCATTCAGTAGTTTCTGAGTAGGTACTACATTCTTATTGTCAGGAATATTTTTATCTCCTTGCAACCCATTTATGTCAATAGATGATATTACGTTATTTCCTGCATAATTATAAGAGGAAAGGTACATATATTTACCTGCCAATGGGTCAACAGAAATAAATCTACAGGTCCAAGCGCCATAATATCTAGCACCATAATAATACAATCCGCTTTCTTCGTCCCGTTCTTTCCCTGAAAATTTATAACGTTTCTTCGCATAACTCCCAAATGAGGTTTCTCCAAAAGGATAATATTCTTCTTTATTAATTAGTGTTCCGTTTGTTTCAAGTAAAATAGAGGAACTTCCTAAATGGTCTTCCAAATTGTATTTTATCGCAGGTGTAGTATCACCAAAACTACCTCCCAAACGCACCGTGGCAATACGGCTTTGGTCGCCCATAACATGGAGTAAGTTTTGCACGTCTGTTCCATCTGTTTTATATTCAAAAGCACCAGCAATATAAGTAACACTCTCGTAATCTCCTCCTTGCGTTCTTATAAGTTTCTTCACTCGGTTTCCTGTGCTGTCATATAGGTATTGTGCATATTGAGAGGGTTCACTTATCCCTGTCTGAACACAAAATGAGCGTAGTCTATCCGATGAATCCCATTCAAAATGTCGGTTGGTTGTTTCTTGGGTTTGGTTTCCGCATTCATCATATTCAAAAGCATAGTTAGTCATACCAATTTCAATGCTGTTCAGCTTATTGTTAGAACTTGAATAGTTGAAATTTCTTGTAAAGTTATTATTTCCAATATGTTGTAACTTTTGAATATTTCCTACTTTGTCATATTCATAGTTTTGTGTGTATGCCGTTGTTGTGCTGTTGTCTGTACTTCGGTAGCTGTCGTCCCAAATCGGTGTAACAATCGGGTTATTTTCCCTACCATTTGCCTGTAATAAACGATAAAGTGGGTCGTATTCAAATGCACGGTCTAAAGAATTTGTTCCGCCCACTCCACAATTTGGCGATTTATCATTAATTGACACAATATTCCCGATTAAATCGTTTATATAAACATAATCCTGTTTTGTCGTTCCTGATTGTGGTGTAAATGTCCAATCATTTTGTATATATTTCTCGCTACATTGTCTTTGTAATCGGAATGTAAGTCTATGATATAAATATCTTGTCATAATACCATTACCGTAAGCAATTAATAGTCGTTGTCCTTTAGCATCATAAGCAATGTGTTTTACATAATCTATATTATTCATTTTTACACTTTGCAATGCACCAGCTCTATTATAAACAGGAATGAACTCTTTACGTTCACTTTCTACATCTTCAGGATATAACATTTTTGTGACACGATTTATGGCATCGTATTCCATGCTTGTTTCATAAGTGACAGTATCTAATATACTTGTATTTAGTCCTGTCCAATCGACACGATAACAATTTATGATTGAACTACCAAACACAGATAACAACTCGCTGTCTGCAATACATTGTCTAAGATTTGTCAGTACATTTCCCTTAAAATCATATTCGGGTGTTTCAATTAACCCTGCCTCGTCATAATGCTTGTAAATTTTTCCTTTTAAGTTTACATTTTCAGGGTTGGTTAAGCCTGCACTATCTCCATATATTAAATATTGCCTTAGTGTGGTGTTTTCCCCTGTTTTATCATTCGCCCAAATACGTATTGAGCGGTTCAAAGTATCATAACTGTTTAAAACTCGTGCCCCTTTCGCATCTTCACTTTCCACCACTTTCCCCATAACATCCAACACCACGGTACTTTCCCCACTATCAATATGCTTTGTCCATAATGGTGGCAATGGTTGTTGCTCTCCACCGGATGCTGAGCCTGCCGAAGTATCTTTTTTTGGCACTCTTAGATCATATATGTGCTCAAATACTTTTCGGTTATACGGGTCTCTTACCTCTAACAGGTTTCCTCGAATATCATATAAATAACGCATCACTACATTTTCGTATTCTTCTGTATTTGCGTTGTAATGTGCCTTGTGTTCCGTAGTTTGTATCGTTCTGCCAAGCGCATCCATTAATGCACTTTTCGGCGTATAATAATGTGAAGCAGGAACAGTGTTGTTATTCGGGTTTGTTTGCGGTGCTAAATCATTTGCATCATAAGTATAGTTTTCCCAAGGTGTGGGAGCAAAATTATTTGGTGTGTTGAGGGCATTGGGTATTCCATAAATTACTCTTTGCTCACTATTATCAGGATTTTTGGTTTTTATTACCCTACCAAGTGGGTCATAGTACATTTTTACCTTAACTCCTAATTGTGGTGCAATCGTTCCACCTGTGGTACTCAACTGTGGCAGAACATAATCAAAACCTTTGTCAAAAAACGGTTCGTATTGCTCTACTACTTTGCCTTTGTTGTTATAGATTTTCCAACCGCTTACCACTACATTTAAGGGGTCGTTTTCATCACGCTCTATTCCTGTTGCAGAGCTGTTTTGAGCATTTTGGTCGGCAGAAAGTCCCGAAGTTCCAAAAGTTTGATTTCCAAAGATGATATCTTCCGCCTGCGCTCTTGTTTGTAGTAAACGCCCAAAACCATCACTGTATTCTACTTTTAGTATGGTTGGGCTGTTTTCTTCGTCTTGATAATGTTGCTCTCTTTGAATGGTTTTTACCCAAACAGGGTTGCCCTCATTCATAAACGCAAAAAAGTCGTACTCCATACGTACCGATGGTGCGTATCGCTCATAAAACGTACCCGTGGCAGCTTTATAATCGCCTTGCGTACCTTTTCCTATTACTGCCGTAGCAGTCAATAATCCAAGCGGAGAAAAATCAAAAACAGTAATGTTAGAATTAACATCAGTAACTTTGTTTGCTTGCATAACACGATAATCGTATTCAGCTAATGTTTCTAATCCAAGTGCATCCGTTGCTTTTATCGGGAGTAATTGAAAATCATCGTATTCAACACTGGAGAGATTATCAAAAGGGTCTTTCGCTTCCATCATTAAACCAACAGGCGGTGGGTCGGTGAGTGGGTTGAACTGCTGAAAATCGTATTTCATTTTCTCACTTGACGCATACCAACCAGTCATTGGGTATTCACTATTTGCAGTTTTGTACAAATATCCACCCATATCAGGATACCTGTTTCGGAATTCTATTGGATAGTCAGAAGTCCATGTAGGGTTTTCTTGTAATAAAATCGGTACACCTCCGTAAGCATCATTTACAATATCTTCGGTCAGTATTAGTGTTTCACTTCGTACGGGAACACCAAAATCCCCGATTTGTCCATACGGCAAGCCCTCAAAGGCATTTCCGTCATAAAAATTGAGTGAGCAACCGATAACAGGCAACGTATTACTGTTAAAAACCCAATCACGGTAAGCAAAAATTGTGGTGTTGTTGGCAGGGCGTGTCGCATCGTAAGAAACAGCACGTTTTACACGGTCAACCATGTATTGCCCGTTTGCAATATCTTTATAAATGTATTCGCTTGCGCTGTACGTCCCGAGCGTAATTGCCATTTCCACCACTCAAAGGGTTTGCTCCTCGTGGAAGTCCCACACTTAATTGTCCTAAGGCGTTGCCGTACGCATCATAATCCTAAGTAAACGAAAAGCTGTGCATCGGGTCATTGCCCCTTTCGTACTGCGTAGTCCGTTGTCCCACACTATACGGAAAGAAAATAAACGACTGCTCATTATTTGTAATTTTTAATTCGTCATTCGTAATTGACTTTACTTCCATCAAGCTTTCCGTCACCGTATAAGGTATATCTTGTAAGGTAGAACCGTCCAAAGCGTAGGTTTCCGAGCGTAATAATGTTCCTCTAAGTGTTCGTAAGGCATCTCGTCTTGCTCTTCGTGGTAAAGAAGCTAACAGCTGCTTAGTCGCTTGCGAGCGTTCCAGCACGTTTTTGTCGCCCTGCCAGTATTGATACGAAAAATCAAGTTCCTCCCAACGTGCGTAATCCTGCCCCACAGGTCCCGGATAAAACCAACTTTTCGTTAAAACAGGTGGCGAATAATATTCAGTTGCATTGTATAAATTGTTAATTAAAGGTTTTTCCTCATTCGTAATTCGTAATTCTTCATTCGTAATTGAAAAAGTTTCCGTATCCTGTGCATCCACCTGAGCAAAGCCTCTGAACTCTCGTTCTGCACCGTCCCAATAACCGTTGTGATAACTGTATTGTGTAGCTAATTTTCCGCCTGACAGTAAGTCTAAAACCTCAACTTTATTGACAACCTGTACAGGGAAAGGCAGTTGCGTTTTCCAGCGTGTCAGTGGTTTTTTCTCGTCTCTGAGAAAATGATGTATCGACGAGCCGTATTCCACACGGGTAATACTTCCCATATTGTTGTTCATTTCCTGCAACAAATACGGTTTGTTTCCGCCTGTAAAGTCCAAGAAGAACAGCCTTCCTTTTAACGGCATTACCGAAACCAGACTCCACAAAATGCCTGCTTGTCCCGTACCCATGATGTCCACCAAGCGCAAACTGTCGGGGTGGTGAATGACAGGAGTACCCACAATTTTAATTCCTTCCGAGAAACTGTTTCCACTTTGATTGATGTACAAAGTCGTGCTGTTGTTTTGTACAAAAGCAATATCTGCCTGTCCATCTCCGTCTAAATCACCGAGTAGTACTTGTTTAGGATCATACTGTTCCGGAAAACGAGGCGCATTTTTCATCGTTACCGCTTTACCAAAACGCCCGTAGCCAAGGTTCGGCCAGTATTGAACACGCCCCGAAGAAAGTAGTACTATATCCTGCAAGCCGTCGCCTGTCATATCGGCAAAACGTATTCTCGGGTCGGCAAAGCTGAAATTGGCAAACGTTTTGTCGGCAACGCGTATTTTGTCAAAACCCTTTTCGGGGTCGTTGAAAAAACACTCGAAATTTGCACCGTTGCGCAGCACATCTGTGATACCGTCACCGTTCAAGTCCATAAATTGCACTTCGGGGTCGTCAAAACGAAACGAAGGAATTTTGGAATAAGGGCGGTAGCTTTTTTCGTCCCAAACGCTGTTAAAACTCCCTGAAAAATAACCGGCTTGCACGCCGTTGTTAACCAATAAATCGTTCCGTCCGTCGCCGTTGGCATCAATCATTCGGACACCTGCATCGCCTAAGTGAATAGACGGCGAAACATTCATCGTTCGGGGCGACGAGAAATGTCCGTTTCCTTTGTTGGTCCAATAGCGTGCGCCTGTGCCGTCCATTTGCAACAGGTCGGGAAGTCCGTTGCCTGTTACGTCCGTCAGTTCATAGCCCGGTTGTGCAAGGGAAAGTAAAGGAATGTTTCCTGTGATTTCCTTTAATCCCCGAACAGATGGTTGAAAAAGGGAAAGTAAAGGAATGTTTCCTGTGATTTCCTTTAATCCCCGAACAGATGGTTGAAAAGTCGAGTACCCAAACTCCAAAGGTGGCATCCATTCGCTTTCGTTTTCTGAATGTCCTTCTACACTTACATTTTGGAGTAGAGTAGTGCCATTAAGCGGTAAATCTACCAGATAGTTAAAATGGTAGGTCTTTACTTTGCGTGTTTCATCTGCGTGCGTGAACGTTTCAATGCTGTTACACCGTTTGGTAGTACGCATTTCAAATCCTTGTCGATACACCGAAAAAGCATCGGGACGCTCTTCATAGTTAAAACGTACCTCGCACAAATATTTCTTTTGATTGTCTTCGTAGTATTGGGCGTATTTTATCGCTGACAAATAAAGTTGGTCGTAGCTGTGTGGTTGCGCATTTGTTGTTGAAATCACGAAATCACGTTCATATTCATAAACAATTTCATTGCCGAGCGCATCAATGGTTTTACCCAAATGCCATGCAAAAATAGCGTTTCTATTTTCGGGATTAGCAACAGTTTGGTCGTAGATGCTGATAAATCCGTCTTTACTGCGTACTTCCCAATAGTTTTCGCCATTACTCTTTTTGTAGTGCGTAATACGGGCAAACAGTCCTTCCGTCCTTGGACGGTACTGCGTAGCGGTAACTATTATATCTCCCCATTTTTCACTTTTCACTTTTAATTTTTCACTTTCCACTTCCACCAAGTCTTCTGCTCCCGAAAGAATAAAAACGTCTTCGTTGTCGTTATAAACAGGTATGCCTTTGCTTGTTTTTCTTGTTACACCTGGTATGCCCAATGCCCAACCCATGCCAAAAACACTGTTGCCATTGCCCGTGCTGTAACTCAAGGTCAGCTCCGGTTGAAAACCATTTCTTCCCGCAGGAACAGCCACCGGTACACTAAAGTTACCCGTACCCGTGAACAAGTCAGGAGAGAATTTCTCCCCGAAACCGCTCTGCGCTCCTCCACCTGACGGTGGCACAATTGCTGATGTTCCTTTGGTGTTTGACATACGTTTTTTAAGTTATTCTTTCTTTGTGAGTACGTATAGAATGTAATTACCTCGATCGCCATAGTATGGACTCACAGTTGATTCTTTCAATGTGTATCCGCTTGCGAAATATTTATCCATTTCTTTTTTTAATAAAAGAAGAAAATCAACATCTGTGAATGTTTTGTCTCGTTTATTTTGAACTACTGTTACTTCATAATTAGGTTGAATAGTAGTAATGTTATAATCTATGCCATTTAATTCCGCTCTAATTAATATAGATTTCTCTTGTGCACTAACACTTCTCATTCCCAAAAACAGCATAGCTGTAAGAGCTAGTAGTATTAATTTTATGTTTTTCATATCTCTTTATTTAGTTACGGTTCCTTTTTCTAAACATTCCATTCCCTTAGCATACTTACTCTTTTTTAGAAAGAATAATGGTTGTGACTAAACCTGTGGATGCCGTACCTCCTGAAGTTCCATCTATAGTAAATCCTTCATTTTTCCATTTGTCAATTTCTTTTTGCATTAGTATAATATTTTGCTCCCCTTTAGTGAGCATTTTTTTTAATTCAGTTTCAACAACTACGCCTTTGGGGTCTATTACCATAATTTTTGAGTTATTACTAGCAACAAATTCATATACTTTTATTATTACTGTTTCACTTTTCTGTGCGCTTACACTTTCCATTCCCAAAAACAGCATGGCTGTAACAACCAGCATTATTAACTTCACTTTTTTCATATTTTTAGTTTATCATTTTTTACTTATAATGGGTACACTGGCAAATCTGCTTTACAATTCACCAATAACAAAATATCTATCACATGTTCCTTACTGAACAATTCACGATTCATTGGCGTATTTGCAAATGTCAGTCGCAGCTTCACAAATGGTGTAGCCGGAACTTGGGTGCTCAACAAGTTGGTTAGGTAGGTTGCTTTAAACGTACCGTTTATAGTTTGTCCACCGCTGTTAGAGTCGGATGTATCACTTACCAAGGTGAAATTCTGTATTGTAATTTCATCCGTAAATCCATCCCTGCGCACAAAATGCAGTAACAACTCGGTGTTATCTAAACGGATATTATCCAGCCCTTGCGGGAATTGTTCGCGTTTCAGCTCAAATTCGGCAGTAATCGGCGGAAGATTTGGTCCTGTTTCATCAGGAATCGTTCCAAGATCATACCACTGGTCAAAATAATCATTTCTTAGCGAGAACCCTCTGCTAAAGCCTAACGTGTTGTCAATATCCTGCAATACCTGATAGCGGTACTGGAAGCTGTCCAATGCCGTGTAGTCTATTTCCACCAATATATCGGCAATGTTGCCATAATCCATGCGGTTGGAGAACTTCGGTAGTTTAAACTCCCAGTGTGATTCGATACCCATTCCTTCAAACGGCTTGAGCAATTCGCCCTGTGCGGATTGAAATTCAAATACCCCCGTAGCCCTCGATGCTCCGGTCAGTGCAACCTGCTCCGTTTCCATTCGGCGGATAGGTATCTGCTGAAATAGATTATTGGCATTAATCACGGTATAGGACGTAGTTCCTGCTGTCAGTGTAGCTTTGATATTGTCATATACAGGAATTAGCCCGACAACGGAAACTTTTATGCCATTGATTAAACGCAGGTAATGACCCGGAAAATCATAATCAAACAGACGATTGGTCAAATCAAAATTTAACACCCCTGTTTCTCTGAATGATTGAAAAGCATCTGGATATAGTTGTCCCAGCGAAATAACTTTAGTCATTTGCAACTTGCGTTTGGTAGTTTCAAACGCATACTGATCCAAGCGAGTAATGTCTTGCAACAGACGTGCACTTCCCGTTAATCCTCTGCGGTCAACGCCTCCACCTGTGAGAGCAAGACTACCTGTTTGAGGAACGGACCAATAATCTGCTAGGATAAACGGGCCCGATTGTTCCTGCTGTTCAAAATAATACTGCTGTTCAGCTGTTTTAGCTACCGATGTGGCAAGGTTTAACATGTAACTATAGGTGCGTTCCAACACATTACCCATCCAACGATACAATTCTGCATTCGTAAACTTGGTTTTCAAAAATTCCAGCGTATCCGTTGCATGATCCATATTAATGGAAGCAATCTCTCGCTCCTGTGATACGATACGGGTATTCTGCTCGGCTATTTTGATTTGTTGGTTGGCAATGCTGATATCATATCCCGCAAGGTCGCTTTGATATTGCCATTCCTGCTGGCGACGTTGATAGGATGCGAGTTGGCTCATCATACTGGAAATGGTTGAAAGCATAGAAGCAAGATTTGAAAAACCTTGTGCTATTGAGTCTCCATCCCAAAACTTAATAAAATTTGCTGCTGAAGCAACGCCACTCGTTGCTGCTGAGGCACCTAATAAAGTTAAGCTTGCAGTTTCATACCCATTCAATCCTGCACTAATCCAACCGTTATACGTATTTTGCACAAACTGCATCTTCGTTAATTGTAAATCGGCAACTTCTTTTTCCAGTTCCGATTGCTTCACGCGCAAATCTTGTAATTTCACAGTTGCTTTGGCAGTTTGTAAATCCTGTCGTGCACGCAGGTGACTGTAATTTTCCGCATCTTCTTTTTCCAGGGTAGCAAGGAACTGGCTTTCTAATTGTTGCGCCTGTGATACAAGCTGTTTTGCGCGCTCCATTAATACACGGAAACGATACTGGGAAGGTACTAAAGTCCCTGTTCCCGGCAGAATCAGATTACCACCAGCACCTATAACAGGAACACCAGTTGTACTATCAGTTGGTGCGGCAAAAATATCTAAGGAACGCTCCATGCCTGCAATGTTTCGGCAGTTGAAAATTTTAAATAACTCCAGATTCGCTTTCAACTCTAAAGAAGAATAAACTGGATTAACAGGAAGACAAAACGCATAATCCACAAACGGAGTAAAATCTTCACTATACAGGAACGGTTGGTACAAAACCCTTGCATTAGTAAAAGCTAAATTAGCTTGAAAAGCCATCGGGGAAGGCTCCATCGGATTGAAAGCAACACTTTTACCAAGCAGTTGAATACCTTCCTCATTTACAAAACGAAATTCCAGCGGTTGGGAGTTAGCTGTTAAAGGCTCTTTGAGCCAGCTTAGCTTTTCCTGATTTTCTGGTTGTGAAACCTGTTCGGGAACCATGGAATTAAGCGTTGCCAGCGTATTGGTAAAATGAGTGCCAACAACACCATTGAATGATTGTGTATCTATATTGGCAAACAAATAGCGGTAAGCATCATTCATTCTCTCACCGATACCGTCCATAAGTGAGGAAACCGTATTGGTCGAAGGCTGCTGCTCTGGTAGTACGAAATTCAGAGAGGTAAGTAAAAGCATCCGTAAATTTGTTTTCCTGTTTCCCTTCTCCATTGAAAATTTCTACAAGTTCCCCCGATGCTTCTTCGATTAATGCAACATCATGAAGCCCTTCTAATTCAGCTTGCAGTTCACTGAATGAATTTGACCAGTATGAATCAACAGGAGCCGTAACGGCAGTTTCAAAGCAAGGATGAGAAGCGGTGTAGCAGGCAGATGGTTTGATATTCAGCTCGCTCACTTTTAGCAAATCCAATGCTTCCGTATAAAGCTTACGTGCATTCGGAACGGTTTCTATGGTATCAATGGTAAATTCCCTGTCACCATACGCCAGCATACACTGGATAATGTTCATCAACGTATATTTGGTATAGGCATTCGTACGGGTTTGTGCAATCAGGTGCGGATTCAGCGGGTCCTGCAACCAGTCTGCCGGACGGTCAAACACGTTTGTAACAGATGCTTCCAATACCAATCCGTAGAAGATTTTCCGTTTGTAGGAAAGGTTATTGGCATAATCATATACCGAACGGTACCAGTCTAATGCTGTCGGATAATCACCGCGTTGCTGCTGGTCAAGCGCAATGAGCATCGGAACAAAATAATAGGCTTCGTACAGCACTTCCCGAATGGTGGTGGTACGGTACAGCGGACTGATTGGATTACCTTGCGGCGCATTCAAGTTTGCCCGCACATGTTCTTTGATATGAGTGGTACGAAGGTCGTAATTATCAATACATTCTCCGGATTCAATGGCTACCTGTGTACGTTTTTCAGGTGTCAGCACAAACTCCAATACAGTCGTTTCTGCGGGTGTAATTCCTGCCGATGTTCTAAAAGCCATACCGGCGTTAATAGTATTGTTGTAAGCTGTCACGGCACTTCCACCTTCCCAAAGTGAAAAATTAAATCTTGGAGCAATGGATAGAATGTGCTGTGAATGCCCCGAAGTTGTTAAATTGGTTCTGTTAATGTGTAATTTAGGTGATCCAGCGGTTACGGTATAGGTAAAAGCCAGTTCCGCATAATTGGTTTGCCCGGATTGGTTTAGTACTGCAATAACAAACTTCTCATCAGACTGGTTTTGCCTGAACGCCCCGATTAGGTTCTGATAGGTTTCTATATGTGGAAGAATAGTAGGCACTTGTATCATGCTTCCATAATATGCGGTCTGAATTTCATCTTCAAACACCAGTGTAATACCGATTAAATGGTTTGAACCGATAGCTTGAGAATTTATCCAGTGGACAAGTGCGGTAACAGGTAGCGAGCTTTTTCTGAAAAACAAAACATCATCCAGATTTTCTGAAAATTTATCATCTTGTGGATCATAGCGAAATTGTATATGTTCCATCATTTTATTTGCCTCTCCAAAAGAAAAGATAAAATAGATAAAATCCCATTCATACGAATTCTGACACAATGTAATTTTTACGACATCATGCGCAGTATAACTTGTGGTTATCGTCCTGGAGAAGTTACTGGTTTCATATTTAAAGCTTGAAAAATCAGGTAAATCCACCGTTTCTTCTTCTCCCCAGTCGCTACCCGCAGTCATCAGGTCTTTTTTCAGATAGGCGGAGTTTCAAATCACCACCTTCTTTATAGGTGTAAAACAACCACAGAGCAGACTTGGTTGCTTCTCCGTTGTCATCGTATTCTCTGTTAAGTGGTAAGCAGCCGATAATCTTTGCACCTTTAGGCATTGTTGGAATTGCTTTCCAGAAATCATGCTCGTCAGAGTTTGCATAAAATGCTTTTTCGGAATAATAGCCTTTGCCCGAAAGTGTACTTTGCGCAATGTAATAGGTCATGTATTCCTGCATACTGTTATTCAGGTCTCCGCAACAGTCAATCGGGTCTTTCCGAAAAATATAAGCCCGGGCATTGGCTGTACATACCATTTTCAGATTTTGAACGTCTTCAAAATAATCCTGATATTTTTTTGCTGCCTGACAAGCGTTTAACGGTGTAAAGCGGTTGGCATTCTGAATCGTTTCCGCCAGTTCGATAAAAGCAGGGCTTTGTCTTCGTTTCAACGTAGGGTATAACAGGTTTTCAGGGTAGATATAGACAAATATGGCTGATCTCCATGTAGCGTAAGAGCCCAACCATTCCCATTCCTTTCTGAAATCAGGTGCAATCAGGCTAAAGCCGTTCAGATAATTATCATAAATACCGTTTTCAAGAGCAAAAATTAAGCCCTGTAAGGTTTCAATGGCAAAAGAAACACGACTGTGTTTGGTACAGCAATTGTCTTTGGTTTCGATGAAAAGTGTTTTTGCTAATCGTTCGGCGGTATTGTCGAGTGTTTCACAATTGTTTCGTAATGCTTGTATTAATGCATCACGCATTACAGGCATTGTAATATCTTCGGTTTCTCCTACAACATCGTTCCATTCTTCCTGAACACTCTTTTTACGTTCAATACGTGTATTCAGCGTGTCTTTCCATGCTTTTTTATCGGCATTTGGTGAACGCCATTGTACGGTGGTGTCCGTAGTCATATTCAGTGGAAAATTGATTATTCCTGGCGTGTAGTTCTGAAAGTCGTTTCCTGTCAATACAATGGTATTGGCGTATTCTTCTTGGACAAATTTGAAATACATCATGTTGGCAACGCTTACGCGGATGGCAATATTAATGACATCTGCATATTCGGATGGCAACAATGGTGCATTACCATTTTCTAGTACCTTGTAAATACGTTTCAGCACCCTGTATTCGGTAAAAGCGATATTCAGTTGATTCAAATAAGGACGAATATCTTCTCCATTTGTTTCTTTGTCGAAAAGTTCCGTGAAATAAACAGTATAATCATAAGTAGGTGTACTCTCATTTCGTGAAACAAGCACACTTAATATGTTCTTATAATTTTGAAACAACATTCCAGCAGGAATAGAATCATTGAACATTAGCTCGGCTTGTGTGTAAGCAGTGTCCAGTGTGTTTTTTCGGGCTATCCATATATCGTGAATGACTTCTCCCTGCACAAACTGCTTAATATTTTCCGGCGGAACAATGTCTGGAAATACAGTAGGCACACGGTTCCAGTTGGATAATGTGCGTTGCCATTCGGAGCGGTTCAGCACACTTCCTCTTACCGTATCTAAGCGCATTTCAAGAACGTTGTAATATTTTACAGAGTCTGTTATTTCTTTTTCAATCCATGCATAATAAGGTGAAATATCCATAAAATAAAAACGCTTTTTCTTGCAGGCTGTAACGAAAAGGTCAGTAACGGCATGCAATTCAGATATAGCAGGATGGTTGGCAGGATTGTCGTCCAGGTAGGCTGTCATTACAGGCAGTATAACCGAAAAAGCATCGGCGGTTAAAGAAAAAGATTCTTGCAATACATTTGTTGCTTTTAATTTAAGAAACTCGTTTGTGCTTTCAAAATCTTCAATAAGTTCTTTCAAAGTAGTGTATGGGCTGATGTCATAATTTATAGCAGAGCCAGTCCCCGGATTTCCTGTATTGATATGGTTTAAAATATGGGTAAAGCCATCCGTATCAAAAGGATAAAGCATATCGAAATAAACTACTCTTTGTTCATCTAATTGTTGTTGCCGTTTATTGTATAACTCCCTGTATGCATCCGTATCTGGGGAAACAAGTAATTGCTGTTGAGTAACTAATTCGGGGTCAATGATAGGGACATCCGAAGTGGTAATATGCAAGACATCATCCGGAATTGTTTGTAATGAGCCATCCCACGAACCTGTTTGCGGCTCATTCAATGCTTTCCAGAAATAGCGTGCATCCAGCATTAGCTCCTCGGGGTTGGTTCCTCCGCTCGGAATATGCTTAATTTCTTCTTTGACCCAAATCTCATTTAATTTCAGTCGGGCACAGTTTCGGGCAACAGATGCCATTTGAAACAGCTTATCCGAACTAGGCTTATCATAAGAATACATCGAGCCTAAGTACTGCTCACAGGATAATAGCACATCCATCAGCATAGAAAATCCGTGTACAGTTGTATGCAGATTATCTGTAACAACCGAAAGATAATCAGAGTCAGTCGTACCCAAACGGATCATCTCATATAATTTTTTAAGCTTTTTGTAATATGTCGGTTCTGCACCAATACTTCCCGGCCATGTTCCTGGGTCATCCCAAACTTTATAAAAAAATGGGTTGGTCATTCCTGACGGTGCAGGAGGAAGATAAGTGTAGTCAAAATTTATAGTGAAAAGTGTATTACAAATTTTTACGGGATCAGGAATAACAGTTGTATCAAGATTGACTTCTGCTTCATAAACAAAACTGATAGTTCGGTTTATAAACTCTTCAGACAGTGCAGGTGTCAACACCAATGTAACTTCAGATTCTGAAACGACAGTTACGGATGTAATTTTTAATGGTGCGGGAGGGGGAGGAAGTAAAGGATCGTAGATATATATTTCTTCTGTATCATCATCTTTACTGATTAGCTGTACACGTCCGTTTGTCAAGTTGTTTAATATAACAGGCGTATCCCCCCAGTCAAGTGTAACAGAGGTTGCCCCTTCTGTGAGGGGTTGAACAACCTGTATCACACTGTCGTACCGCATGACAGGTGCTGTTCCTTCGGGTTGAAACATAGCGGGTTGTGACACCTCCTGTGTCGGTTTTTTCAATACGACGTCAGTATTTGCTCCGTTTAAAGCAGTGGCATATTTTTTAAATACTACAAATTGATTATTAGAAGGATTTTTTATGCGTACCTCGTCATTTTGGAATATAACACCATCTATATTTTTACCTGGAACACGCAATATCCTTCCCAATATATCCGCAGAAGTTCTTTCGAGAACATTACTATCAATTACAAGTTGGTTTAAAAAATCATCAGTATTTGCTTTTCTGTTTCGCCACAATGCCAGTGCAAAATCGGAAGACTGGTAGGTCATATCACTCCGTCCAAAGCTGTCCGGGTCAATGATGGGCTTCCATTCAGGCTTAAACGTATTGTCGTCATTCGGATCAACATCTTCACGGCTGTATGCAGAAAAAAGATAATCCGCTTTCTTCCACAATTCAAACAGGTAAGCATCTTTCCATTCGGACACCAATGATGCAGGAGGATTGGTTAATACATCCCGTTGTGTATCCCTGAATCCGAAAATAAGCTCCAGATTTTCAGCATTCAATAACTGGTTAGGGTCGGCGCTATCGAATGTGAGCCACATCCTGTCAGCAGTATACACACTTGTTCCCGGAATATATAGCGGTATTCCCAATTTGTCAGACAAACTGCGGGCGGCAGTTTCTTTATCTTCCACAGCTTGTATGGAGACTACATTTCTCAGTTCATCATAAGAGCTGCCCGCCTGGGTAAGAAGAGTTGTATAAGTAAGCAGGATAAAATTCTTGCGGTCATTTGCCAGTCTTAAAACTACATCTGAAGGAAGTGTTTTTGTAGCAACAAGAATTGTTCCAGTACTTCCGTAACAAGGCACCTCACGGCAATATTCCCTGTGAAGTGTATCACAATCCACAGAAAACGAGCCGAAAGGCTGAAAGAAATAATTTTCAAGCAAAGTCAGAAAAGCATTGTAATTTACCGGAGAATAAGAAGGAGTACCCGTTTTTTTGATATGCTTTGCTCCGTATTTCAGCAAGTCAACCATATAGGAGAACGGACTTACGGCAGAAGTGCAGTCTTCACATTCACAACGATTGGTGAATTTGGAGAAAGCTGTATTGGCAAAGGTTGAGCCGGGAATATCAGGCATGAACGGATGCTGCAATTCATAATCACCCATTTTAGCCGAAAGAATATTACTGAGCAGCTTCTGATTCTGAACGACAGTTTCATGCATACGCGCTGCATTATACAGCGGAAGAGAAGGATCTCCCACCTCATTCAGAAATACATCTTTAGGTGTTTCTGCTATTTTATAAAGATTGTCGTATCCCTGATTAATTAAATGCTGGTTCTGCTCTGCGCTTGCATTGACAGTATATAAATCAACATGACCTTGTATTATGGCAAGTTCATTTTCTTTGATAGAACCCGATGGAAATCCGTCAATATAACGGATAGGTCCGGCTTGTTTGACTTTATCAAGTGTAGTTAGCCCCTTTGAATTGAGAAAATTCATAAAATCAACAGAAAAAATTACGCCACTGATTGTTTCAATATCACCAATAGTCGGGGATTCATCAGGTTGTGCAGGGAAATTTTCTGTTTCCACCATCACAAAGTTTTTGCTTCCGGGTAGCAGATTTGTAAATGATCCAAAGAAAATCGTTTCTTTTGTTGGTGCTTCTATACGTAATTCCACATTGATTGGAATCACTCCCTGATTTTCTACGGAAAGTGAGAATGGGGCAAAGCTTTCTGTTCCCAGCTGACCGGAAACAATTGTTCCTACTCGTTCATTTGGGGCATAAATCCCGTTTGCTACTTTTGTGAGATTTTCAGGATACTGCATCTGATAAAATACAAATCCCGAATTGGTTTCCCATGTTTCAGTAATAGAATGATAGTAGGCTGTTTGACCTGTTTCGCTAAATCCTATAATGGTAACATCTTCCAGATTTTCAGGAAAATCGTGTACATAGTAGTAATTTCCTTCCGAATAGACACTTAGTTTTCCTTCATGAATGACAAAATTGGTAATCTGCGTACAATAGACAGTTTCTCCAATATAAAGACGGAGATAACATTCCTGTGATGGTGTTGCAGGTATTCCGGCTATATTAAGGTTGATAACAAATTCTTCGTCAACCTGTTTGACTACTGCCGGCAATTGAGGCACGACCAACTCCGAATAACCTTCTTTTGTTGTATCGGAAATAACAGAGAATAAAGTAAGCTCATTGGGTTCTTCGCTGATATATCCCCTGAATGTACATCTGTATCCTGTAGGCAAAGGTTGCCCGGAAGATGCTTCTTTAATATCGAATAGAATACTGTTTTGAGCAGTTACAGGTTTTTCCATAACTACGCTATTCGGAGCACCAACAGGATATTCAAATTGAGTTATTTCAAGTTCGTAAGTGCCAATATCTGTTAATCCTTCTCTTAACGTAATATTTCTAATTGGTCGTTTTGAAACCTCTTCATCAGGATAAGGATTTTCGCCAGAAATAAGCTCGCCTCTATAAAAAACTTTTGCAAATACATTTTCAATGGCATCATTTGTCAAAAAAAGGAAGCCGTTTGGTCGTTTACTTCAAACGTTATGACAAAATTTCCGTCAACATCTGTTCTTCCATTCCCCAAAAGAAAATATTCCAGCGGACTTTTCTGCCACAGGCTCAATGATCAAATTGGAAATTTCTTCTGAAAATTCAGTTTCATCAGGTGTGAACAAACACTTCCAACTGCCCTTTAACAATAAATTTTCATTTACGATAGTAGTCGATGATGCCATAGCGTTTTGGGTTTAATATCTGTTTACGAATTTACACTAAATTTTATTAAAGAAAAACAATTACTTCTATTTTTCGTGAGATTTAACTTGCGATATAACTTTTAAAACTAATAATAATTTAACAGTGTAAAAATTTATGCTGCTTTTACTCGTTTTTCAGGTTCCTTTCAAATTGGAGCACAGTAAATCGAACAGAACTCAATTAATTAAAGAAACAGATTTGAAAACATCTCGAAATCAGCCATGTTGACAGATACGTATGCATTAAAACAATAAATAGCTGACAAAAAGCAAATTGATCCATTTTGGAAAGATTTTGTGAATCGGCTAATTATACTAAATAAGGCTATTAATTATGAAACAGGAATTATCAAACAAACCTTAATAATTAAATGTACAACCAAATGCTAAAAGGAACTTATCAGTAAAATATTTGCAAATAACCAAGCTAATGTTCTGCACTTATTAGAGGAAATATGAGTTACATAAATTTATCTCTGATTTTTCAGAAAAAATAGATACGCTTGAAAGTTATGATGTACAAAAGAATACAATTGGAGCTTTGGCTTCCTCTCTTCTAACACGTATAAATGTCGTTTTGGAAAAGATTGAATCGAATGAAGATAAAGAGCGGTTAGAATACATTTTATCTGAAATAACAACTGTATTTATTTATCCAGGTTCTTCAAAAAGAAGAGTTTCTCAAAAACAGGTTTTAATTGAAATCAAGAATGCATTAATTACAGTTTGCGAAATAAATAATTGGGACATTGAATTGTTATTAGAAAAAAGACAAAAATAGATTTATTACATACTTTATCTGTGAGATTAGTTGATACTTCTATAGAGAAAATAAAAATAGACAGCGATTCGAAACTATGTTATTATAAATGGTTGGGAAAAAGATGACCATTTTTAAGGAATTTACGTATGATTTAAAAGATAAAAAAATCATCAAATCAGTCGAAGAGTTTAAAAAAACTTTTCAATAAACATACAGGTAGATTCAAATTAGAATGAGCAAGTAGTCATATTGACTTTATTGTTCTTCTTTTTTGATCAAATGAAAAAAGAGAATTTAATCAGACCCTGTGGGACAAAAGGGCATTTTTTCCCACTAAAAATGTATTGTGTGGACTTTGACAAAAAGTTTTATTTAAAAAAGAGCCTAAAAAAAATCAAAAGAACTAGTAAAAAGAGATAGTACAAAACATTACGCTAAATTATTGGAAGAAATAGGTATTTTAATTGGGAAAAGATAAATTTCTTATGCGACTTTCAGTGGACTTTGCTTCAAAGGTCGACAAAATGGAAGTTTTAGTAAGTATAACTTTGTGACATAAATTTTAAATGTAAATAAAATGACTTTAAATCAATTTATAGTAAGTAATAACATTAAGCCAGCAGACTCAATTGTTATGAAAAAAGTTGTTTGGAATGCTAAATCACTATGTAATTTATTTGGGTATCTCAGATTATAAGCATGTTTTTATAGCAAACTACACTAAAGGTGTAAAAATTATCCCTGATAATGAGTTACAAGAATTTCTTCAGATTTTGCAACCAATAAAAATCGATCGTTTTCCTGGTCCAGATTCACATAGACCTGCAGGTACATAAACGTGCGCTTGGTCGTGTCGGAGAAGAGGCTTATAGCTATGTTTCGAACACAATTGTGAGCACTTTAAAAAATTGGGTGCATAGAGGAGAACATAAAAGCTTTTCCAGGTAGATAATGCTATTGTTGGAGTTGGTGCAGTTGCCCTTGCGGGTCTTATATCAGCAATTTTTTCTAAAGATTAATTAAATAAATCAACGCAGATGGATAACAGAATAATAGCTTTAAGAGGACGTGGTTTCATAGGAAAAACTACAACAATTGTAGAACTGGCTGATGAACTAATTAATTCTGGATGGAATAGAGTGTGGCGCACGATGCACGGTAACGGAATTGACATTGTAGATCTATATAGCAATAATGAAGGTATCTTGCTTGGAGTTGCTTCCGCAGGAGATAATTATAATGAAGTTGCTCCTGCATTACAGCGTTTAGTTACGTCAGGTGCAACTGTAATGATTTGTGCATGCCGTACGAAAGATATGCCAAATGCAAAGGGTGAAATTCGTGGAACACACACAGCCATGAAAGAGATTACCCAAAATATAACTTTTGTCAATAAAACAATAATTGAGCAGAAAAACGATGTTTTGCGTCAACAAACAAATACAAGAGACATCAATTCTATCCTGAATATCCTGAACAGATAACATTCCAAGAAACGGTAAAATCGGTCTTCCTCCTTGTCTTCACAGGCTTCAGAGAAAAACATAAAAACAAGCCTATACAAAGGCTCACTACGTTTCAGGCTTTTTACCGTTCGCCGTTTCCTCCAACATTCGTCAATCGGCTGTTCACTTGTTTTCTTCGCCTGTTCAGCCATCGTCGTCAGTCGCAGCTACTCTGCCACCCCAAACCCCAATAAAGATATTTTCGCTAGCTCGTTCCTCATGGCTCAAATGAAGTATTAAATGGGGTGTCACCGCCACTTGTTGTTTTTGCTCGCCTGCTAAATCGCTCGGGCTTCAGGTTTGTCACAGTTTTTGTAATTCCCTTTGCGTTTTGCCGTTTCGGTAATCCCTCAACCGCACACGCAACACACATAAGCCGTTTTCATTCCGTTTCTCTGCATTTCAAACCGCTTATTTTTCCCACGCTATAAACAAAAACTCCGCCAAACCCTTGTGCTTTCAGCAGAGGTCGCAGGTTGTCCAATCCTTGTCCATTTCCTGCTTTCCCCCTCGCTCAACTCGCAGTCGGCTCGCTACGTTCCATTCAGCCAATCTCCATTGCTTTCCGCTTGGCATTCATTCCACTTGCTTCCCACACTCAAAGAAGCCGATGAAGATTATTATAATTGTTAAAAATTTCGTTGATGAGGTTAGTTTTTTCTTGAATAATGATGATTTTAAACGGCTTCTTTTCGTTTTTCCAAAGCACGGCTCAAGGCTGTTTTACCTTTTCTTTTATTTAATCTGAAATACGGTGAAATTTGTATAATAGCTTTCTATAAAAATACTTTAGATTCACGTTGATTTTGGGTTTATCAAAAATAAAAAATGAAAGCAAAGATAGAGGCTTGTCTTTCCTTTCTGCAAGGTCAAGCCCTACGGGTTTTGCTAAAAAAATCCTCACCCCTCAGTTTTCTGTTTCCTACTTTTAATACCGTTGTTATGCTTCATTTAATTTTTCAACTATCAATTTTTCAATTCAGAAGTCGGGTAGTATTTTTTATAGCAAAAACCTTGCATCCAGTTCATCCAATCCCTGAAAAATGGGCTTTCTTTTTTCTTTTTTTTCGGCTTTTTAGTCGTTTTTTCTCTCTTTCTTTTGGAATAATTATGCGGAGCGAAGCGACAGGAACATAATTTTTAAACCGATAATTATGTTTCAATTAAAAACCTATCGTCAGGGAATGAAAACAGAGAAAAACATTCCTTTTTTATCCTAAGCCGTGGATTAAACAGCGGAAAGCCGATGAATGAGCCTTGTCCGAACTGTTTTGTATGTACTTGTCCGACGGAAAACGAAAAACAAAAAATGTATTGGTTGTTGTTTGCCCTGTGGCAAAGTAAGGAAATCGAGTATCAGCTAATCGGTTCAGTTATTCCCTTTATCCGTATCCGTGATTTAGAAAAAATCATCAAGCAAAAAGCACAAGAGCGTATTTTGTCAGCCATTCAAGAACACATTTCTGTATTATTTGATTTTCAAAAAAAAGAGCAGGAGTTTTGAAAAAATCCAAGCAAACTAAGCCTATTAAAAACATCTTTTTTACGGAGTTTGGTAAGATAGAAAAACAAAAACGCCCGATTTCTCGGGCGTTTCCTTTACTTGTTGCTTTTGGCTGACTTCTTTTTACGAAGCCAATCCCAACACCATTTTAAGGATTTAGAAATAACAAAGCTCACCACTGCACCTACACAGGCAAGAGCACGGTTTTAACGTAGTCCTGTACGTCTATTGTAGCAAACAACGTAAACAATGTCCCCCGATTGTTCCTTTGCGGTTGTGTGGTCTGTCTGCATTTTAGCAATTACAGGTTCATTCTTTTCAGCATTTGCACAACTTCTGAAATGAATTGTGATGTCAAAGGCTTCGAGTCTTCCGTTGCGGTATCATTTACCTCAACACTTACCAATTTGTTAAACAGGTTTCCCCGACAGTTCAGAACCTGCTTTAAAGCGTGGTGTACTTCATTGAAGCTTTAACGATTAAATCGTTACTCATTTTTCTCTTTTTCCATTTTTCTTGTGTGTTATGTCGGAGTGCTTTTCTGTTTTCACTCCGACCGATTAAACAATAATTTTACTTAGCAATCACATTCAGCGTTTACACAACCTCTGAAATGTAATTGAATAGCGAATGTTTCCGTGTCTTCTGTAGAGACGTCACTCACTTCTACATCCCTTTTAAGTTCACAGAACTTGACAGGCTCTGCACCACTGCTTTAAAACGAGGTTTGCACTTGATTGAAGGCTTTTACAATCAAATCACCGCATTGACTTTTTCTTTTTCCATTTTTCTTTGGTGTTAAGTCGGAATACATTGTGTTTTTTCGCATTCCGACTGATTAAACAATAATTACTTTTTCTTCCTCACAGTCTGCATCATTACCAGTAGCCGATTGACTGACTGCTGTTGCAATTGCTCCATTGTTTGCCAAATAACCCACAACTGTTACCACAACCGCAGGTAAGGCAATCGGAGCAACTAAAACCGTTTCAACTGCTGCAACGATTAACCCTGCCAATCGCAGTTTTTTGAAGAATGGCGGAGTTTCCTTTCCGCACCGCTTGAAGTAAGACTTCAATTTGTCCGTGGACTTTTCCTTTTCTTTTTCCATTTGTTTAGAATTACTGGATTTCTACAATACTCAGAACATTGAAAGCACCGTTTTTCAGCGTGTACTGTATGCCGTTGACTTCCTGGAAGAATTCCAACATCAACAGATACAAGTCTGTTCCTGCTCCTGTTGGTACAGCCGTAGGCGTAAGCGTTACAGTCGTTGTCGTGCCGTCAATCGGAAGATTTTGACTGTTTGTTTCTTCAACAGAAGACACAGCCCCCGAAAAATCAACCTTAGCCCATGCTCCCCGAAATGTTACGTGTGTTGCACCTGATGGAACATTCAAATCATTGATTGGAACAAACCCCGCCAAACTGATAACGCCTGTACCTGTACTCACAGAATAGCTTTTAAACAGCACAGAACCTAAGATTGCACGGTTGTTAAAATTGAAGCCTTTCAGCAAAGCTTTTGCTGTAGGCGTTGCAATTCCTTCGCCAACCGTACGTTCACCCCTTGCACTGGTTGAATCCAAATTTTTGATTTGTGTCATTACTTTGGTCAATCGTGCCGTAACACGTCCGTCAGAAGCATTTTGCATCATTGTACGAACCGAATCACGGAGCAGTTTCCCCGAACTTGCCGAAGAACCAAATTCAGCACCATTTTCACGAGTTCTGACAAATGCAGGGTCGTTTTTGATGCGTTCACCTTCAACACCTCCTTTTTCACGAGCTAGAAATCCGTCTTTGGACTTGTAGAACGATAAATCCCCGACTTTTCCTGTCAGTTTGATTATCCCTTTTTGTCTTGCCATGTTTCAAGATTTTTTGAATAAATAAGCGAGTTTCAAGGTCCGCTTTTTAACCTGTCGTTGCGCATTGACAGCGCAAACATCAGATAAAAGCAAATGCCGTCAAAGCAACTACTTCCGAGCCATAAACTTTGTGCTGTTTTAGCGTGTTTTTGCAGGTAGAACAAGCATTTAAAACACCTAATTTTGAAGCCGTCAAACCGTATGCCTCTCCCATAGAAGAAGTACAGGTAAAGCGTACATAAAGTATCAGCCCAATAAAAAATGAAACGCCTTGTTATCCATACAAAAGATGTAATGATTGTCACCGGAAAAAGTGAGCGTTATTCCCGTTACCTCATCAAAAGAATAAAGGAAGAAATTGGAAAGCAGGAACACCAATACTTAACCATACGTGAGTTCTCTGAATACTTAGGACTTAATCCCGATGAGGTGGAGGAAATTTTGTTTTGAAGCCTTTAAAACAGCCCATTTTAAACCATAAAATTTATAGCTTTTTACTTGTGTTTATCAATGATTTAAATTACATTTGCAATATCAAAACGTTCTTTAAAATGGTGCAACGAACATTGTAAAAAATGTCACCCCGATTGTCACCTGTTTTGAGGAAATTGTTTAAAGTATTGATAAAACAGGTGGTTTAGAAATAGTAGTCAATCCCAGCGGGATCACTCTGATAAAAAAGGCTTCGATTTTTTCGAAGCTTTTTTATTTTCATCAACCACGTTGAGGGGATTTACTTTCAAAAGTGGGAGGAGGAAAATAAAAAAAACGAGCGACCAAGCGAGTAGCTTTATCCACTGCGTCGGTCTTACTGGGTTCTAAAATCCCAACAAAAAGTTTACTTTCAAAAGTGGGAGGAGGAAAATAAAAAAGAAACGAGCGACCAAGCGAGTAACTTTTTATCCACTGCACGTCGGTCTTACTGGGTTCTAAATCCAGTTCAAAATATATTTTAAAGTTTCTTACTCTTTTTTTGTTGTATAATCTGGGATGAGAAGTTTATACCGTCGTAATTTTCAGGAGGAACGACGTAGAAAATAAGTGCGAGCGATCATGCGAGTAGCTTTTCCCATTGCACGTCGGTTTATCTGGGTTCTAAAATCCCAATATACTTACTTTTGTTACAACAAAGTAAATTCTTAAAAACTCCTACTGAAATGTATTTCCTTTTGATAAATCTCCCGACTCAAAGCCTTTCATGAACCAAGCTTTGCGTTGTGCAGATGTTCCATGTGTAAACGAGTCTGGATTCACATGTCCCTGCATTTTTTTCTGAATTGCATCGTCGCCAACAGCTTGTGCAGCACTCAATGCCTCATCAATGTCATCTGCATCCAAATAATTATTGATGTAATGCGCAAAAACTCCTGCATAAAAATCGGCTTGTAACTCAAGGGCAACCGACAATTTATTTTGTTCTTTTTCAGATTTCCCTTGTTGCGCTTGTCTAACTGCCGCCGTGGTTCCCATCACATGCTGCACATGATGCCCCACCTCGTGTGCAATTACGTATGCAATAGCAAAATCGCCCCCTTTTGCACCAAATTTTGTTTTCAACTCATTAAAAAAATCCAAGTCCATGTACACTTTTTCGTCTCCAGGACAGTAAAACGGACCAACAGCCGAGCTTGCATTTCCACATTTAGTGGCTACTTGTCCGGTAAACAACACCATTTTCGGGTAACGATAAGGCGTTTTTGTGTTTTGAAGCAATTTAGCCCAAACATCTTCTGTATCACCAAAAACTGTTGCAACAAAATCGCCAATTTCTTTTTCTTCGGGCGTTAACTCACGCGTTGTTTCGGTTTGATTGCCTATTTGGTTGCTCAACTGACTACTAATTTGACTTGCCATGTTGGCATCACCGCCCATAAATTGAACAATAAAATAAATGGCCAAGCCAATAAGTCCACCACCCATTGCCATTTTTCCACCAGAAATCCCTCTTCGGTCTTCCACATTATCGCTTTTTCGTCGTCCTCTCCAGTCCATAAGAATAAATTAAGTTGTATCAAATATAACAAAGATTTAGCAATATCAAATATTTGGTTGATATGCACATATCGACATATTTCGATATCAACAAAATGAGATATTAAACCCATTATGTTTAAAAACTTGCCATTTCTCGATTGAAATTAAATCCTTTTAGCGTATGTTTGTTGTGAAAAAACAGAACTAACAACCAACACAACCAACTGAAAAGAATATTTGTTAATGAAAAAAGTCCTCATCATTGCATACGATTTTCCACCCTATGTTTCTGTAGGAGGTTTAAGGCCGTATAGTTGGTATAAATACATGAAAGAATTTGGTGTGGAGCCAATTGTTGTTACGCGCCAATGGAGCAATAAACACGGCAATGCGTTGGACTACATTTCTGCAAGTGAAAGCAAAGAAACTTTAATTGAGCAAACCGAATATGGTACCATCATCCGTGCACCCTATTTTCCGTCAATCAGCAACCGCATCCTACTAAAATATGGTGAACAAAAATTTACTTTTTTTCGAAGAGCATTAACCGCTTGGGACGAATTTAGGCAATTCATTACCATTAGCGGACCCAAAAAACACTTGTTTCACGCTGCAAATGACTATTTAAAACACAACAAAGTGGATGCTATCATTGCAACAGGTGATCCATTCATTACTTTTTATTTTGCAAAAAAATTAGGAGCTAAATACAACGTTCCTTGGATTGCAGATTATAGAGATCCTTGGAGTCAGAATATAAAAAAACAAAATTCTATTTATAAGTTCTGGATTAACAGTCTTGAAAAAAAAATAGTTTCAGCATCTGCATTAATCACAACAGTTCCCTCAATTAATTCAGTTATCAACAAACTATTTTCAAATAAAAAAATCATATCAATATCAAATGGTTATGATAATGAAATAATAGATAGAGTTTCAACAATTCCTCAACAAACAAATATATTAACGTTAACTTTTGTAGGAACTTTGTATGATTGGCATCCGTGGAAAGCTTTTCTATTGACTTTATCAAAAATAATTGATTCTAAAGGAATAAAAATTCAATTAAATCTATATGGTGTCAATAAAAGTGAAGAAATCATTGCATTTATAGATAAATGCAATCCGAAACTAAAAACTACTGTTTCCATTTTTCCAAGAATTCCGAACTCGGATTTACTTTCAAAAATTGCTAAAGAAAATGTAATGTTACTTTTCAATTACTATCATTTCAACGGTACTAAAATTTATGATTATTTAGGATTAAAAAGACAAATTCTATTTTGCTTTGATAATGATAAAGATGCATTGAAACTAAAACAAAAATACTTTGATACGGATGAATGTAAAAATAACAATGACCGTCCTCAAAGAGATATTATCATGAAGCACAATGCTGGGATAATTGTAAAAGACCAACAACATTTATATGAAGTTCTTGAAAATTTAATTGAAGAATTTGAACAAAATGGAAAAATAGGATGTAATTCTGATAATGTTGAGATTTATTCACGTAAAATACAAGCAAAACACCTTGCAGATATAATAAAAAACCTATGACCATCGCTATTATCAATTATGGAATGGGAAATTTGTTTTCCATTGAAAAACGCCTCAAACGCATGGGAGTTGAAACCATTGTTGCCTCCAATGCTGCAGATTTAATGCGGGCTGATAAGTTCATCCTTCCTGGAGTTGGTCATTTTGGTAAAGCAATGCAACAGCTGCAACAGTTAGATTTAGTTGAACCTCTTCAAGATTTGGTGCTCCAACAAAAAAAGCCGATTTTAGGAATTTGCTTAGGGATGCAATTGCTAGCCAATTATTCAGAAGAAGGTGAAACAAAGGGTCTAGGGTGGATCAATGCTGATGTGAAACGCTTTCAAATAAACGATTCTAAAAAATACAAAATTCCACACACTGGTTGGAACGAAGTAATTCCCCAAAAATCGTCACCATTATTTGAAAATTGCGCTGCTCCAATGGAATTTTATTTTGTTCATTCTTATTACTTTAATTGCGCTGAAGAACAAGATGTTTTGGCAATTTCTAATCATGAGAAAAATTTTGTTTGTGCTGTGCAAAAAAACAATATATTTGGCGTACAATTTCATCCTGAAAAGAGCCATGAAATTGGAAATACACTGCTTAGAAATTTTGTAAACTATTAAATGAACCGTCCACGCATTATTCCGGTACTCTTGCTTCAAAACGGAGGATTGGTAAAGTCTATACAATTTAAAAATCACCAATATATTGGCGATCCCATCAACGCGGTTAAACTTTTCAACGATCTCAAAGCGGATGAATTGGTATTGTTGGATATTGATGCCACAAAAGAAGGACGAAGCATTTCACTTGATTTGGTTAAACAAATAGGCGAAGAAGCGAATATGCCTTTTTCAGTCGGAGGTGGAATTAAAGATATTGCCACCATTCAACAGTTGATTCAAGCGGGTGCCGAACGTGTTATCATCAACACAGCAGCATTTGAACAACCCAATTTTATTAAGGAGGCGAGCTCTATGTTTGGTTCATCAACCATCAGTGTTTGCATCGACTATAAACGTACTTTATTTCGAAAAGAAATTGCAACAATTAAAGGTGGAACTACCAATTCTTCCTACTCATTAATGGAAGCAGTTGCTTTTGCCGCCAATCAAGGTGCTGGTGAAATTATTGTTCAAAGCATCGAAAAAGACGGAACGATGAGTGGATTTGATAGCTCAACGCTCCAAAAAATTAACGATAGTGTTTCCATCCCTGTTGTGGCATTGGGTGGTGGTGGCTCTAAAAGTGATTTTGAATCCTTGTACCAGGCAACACCGTTAAATGGAATTGCCGCAGGAAGTTATTTTGTTTTTCAAGGAAAATTAAGAGGTGTTTTAATTCAATATCCTCCCGTTTCAAATTATACATTTGCTCAATGAATACTACTAGAACATATCAACTATGCAACCGTTGCGTAATGGACACAAGCGATGTCAACATTACGTTTGACGAAAAAGGAAATTGCAACCATTGCGAAGGATATATTGAAGCTTTGCAACAATACACCTATCGTCCAGGTGTTTCTGAAGACCAATGGAAGTCAATTCTAGCAACTATAAAAGAAAAAGGGAAAGGCAAACCCTACGATTGTGTAATAGGAATCAGTGGCGGAGTGGATAGCTGCTATACCGCTCATTTGTGCAAAGAATTTGGATTGCGTGCCCTCCTTATTCATGTTGATAATGGCTGGAATACAGAAATTTCTGTCAAAAATGTCAAAACTATGGTTGAAAAACTAGGTTTTGATTACCAAAGTTGTGTGATAGATTGGAATGAGTTCAAAGAAATTCAACTGGCATTCTTAAAATCGTCGAGTGTAGATTTAGAATTGCCAACAGATATTGCCATTTTGGCCAATAACTATCAAACTGCTGCAAAATTTAAAATTCCAACAATTATTTCGGGTGGAAATTTTTCTGCCGAAGGGATTCTACCGCATCAATGGGGATACCATGTTTTTGCTGATTTCAAATATTATAACTCCATTGTCAAAAAATACAGTAAAGTTCCTTTGAAAAAAGTACCTACTGTTGGCTTTTATGGGCAGTTTTACTATAAAATAGTGAAAGGCATTAAAACGTATTATCCGTTGAATTACATCCAGTTTGACAAAGACAAAGCACGTCAGTTTTTGATAGATAATTATGGTTGGGAAAGCTATGGAGGCAAGCACCACGAATCGGTTATTACTGCATTTTGGCATTCGTATGTGATGCCTGTAAAATTTAACATGGATTATAGACGAGCTACTTTGTCTTCTCAAATTTGCTCGGGGCAAGTTACGCGTGAACAAGCTATGGAAATTTTGAAAGAACCAGCTTACAATGCAGAAAAAATCCAAGAAACAAAGCAATACATAGCTAAGAAATTTGGAATCAGCATTGAGGAATTGGAACATTATTTACAACTTCCTCCCAAAACGTATGTGGATTTTCCTAATCAAAAGCAATTTATAGAACGAATGTTTAATTGGTATAAGAAAATTAAAGGGTAATTTCAGAAACGGTTGGGATTTTTGAGGTTACTGCGTTTTTTTTAACCGCAATGGACGCAAAGAAGGCGCAATAAACGCAAAGGAGAGTAAAATTCAAAAATTGGAGTTCCAACTAATTTTTGAGTAGGAATATATCTCCCTCCTTGAGGAGGGATTAAGGGAGGTGACTTTTGTAATAACTGAAATATTCTAACAATACACTCAATATTTATATACTATTTTAAATTGATATTCAAACTAATAATTAAATAAGAGTATATCTCTTCCGAGAAGCGGAAAGGGATTAAAGGTGGTGAAGTGTAAAGAAATAAGTAAGTTACAACCCAATTATTTACCTAGATTCCACTATATATTTAAGGAGATGCAATAAAAGAATGTAACCTTCATCAAGATATTAAATTTAATCGTGGATAATACAATGCGAAAAGCAGCTTATGTGTGTTATCACCTCCCTCTTTCCCTCCTCAAGGAGGGAAGTTGGTAACACTTTTTATTTTTTTTGAAAATTCTGCAGTGAAACGAAGCCTATTACGGGTTGATGCATCAAATAATTTTACAATAAAACGCTACTTTAATTAATCTTGATGGAAAACAAGAGCCGCTGCGCCTAAAATAGCTGCATTATGGTCTTGTATGGTTGAAATTACTACTTTGGTTTTATCTTGATAAATTTTCAAAGCAGCAGCATTCATATAGGCTTCTACTTGTTGAGCAAACGCTTGACCCACTTTTGCTAATCCGCCAAATAAAACAAAAGCTTCTGGGTTGGAAAAACACATAAAGTCGGCTAGTGCCTCGCCCAACATTTTTGCTGTATAATCTAAAATTTCTATTGCAAAAGCATCGTTGTTATTGGCTGCTATTACCACGTCTAAACTAGTTGGATGTGCAATTGCGTTAAGTGTTGAACTCGCTTTCTTATCAGAAGGCATTTCGTTGATGCTTCTTACCACTCCTGTTGCCGAAACATAGGTTTCTAAACATCCTTTTCTGCCACATCCACACAATCTTCCGTCTTTTTCTACTCGCACATGGCCATATTCTCCTGCAAAGCCAAAAGCACCATGCATCAATTTACCATCCACTATGACTCCACTTCCTAGTCCAGTGCCTAAAGTAATAGTTACAAAATTTTTCATATTGCGTGCAGCCCCAAACTTCATTTCACCAACAGCAGCAATATTTGCATCGTTATCAACTATACACAACAAGCCAAATTGTTTTTCAAAGATTTGAGCCAGTGGCACTATGCCTTTCCAAATTAAATTGGGTGCAAATTCAATGTTTCCTTTAAATCGGTTGCCATTTGGTGCACCAATTCCAATACCAATTAATTGTGAAAAATACGACTGTTTGGAAAGAATGGAATAAATGTAGTTAGCCAATTTATCAGCAGTCTCAAAATCATTGGTTGACACAGATTCTTCTAACAGAATTTTTCCATCTTCACTCACAACACCAAATGCAGTGTTGGTTCCCCCAATATCAATTCCTAAAGCTAGCTTTTCTGTCAACATTACTTTAATTTATTATTCCACTCAGTATAAAACTGTTCTAGAAATTTTTTCATAAATGCAACACGTTCTTCTGCCAACTCTTTTGCAGTGTTTGTATGCATTTTGTCGGGCAAAAGTAACAATTTTTCGTAGAAATGATTAATAGTTGTTGATTTTGAATTTTTATATGCTTCAAAAGATGTGTGCAATTGCGGTTTTATTGCAGGATCGTATATCGGAGCACCTGTTTTTCCGCCATAGGCAAAGGTTCTTGCGATGCCTATTGCACCCAAAGCATCTAAGCGGTCGGCATCTTGAACAATTTTTGCTTCGAGGGATGATGTTGTATCTGCAACATGCGCACCTTTGTAGGAAACACTGTTAACAATCGCTTTTACTTGATGTGCCAATTCTTCACTCCCTCCACATTGCATTACTGCTTGATGCGCCACTTCTCCACCCAATTTTTCATCACCACCATTAAACTTATAATCAGAAATATCGTGCAATAATGCTGCTAGTTCAATAATCAACACATCTCCACCTTCTTTTGATTGCAGGTAAAGGGCATTGTTGCGTACTCTGTCAATGTGAAACCAATCGTGACCGGTTGCAACATCACCACATGTTGATTGAACAAAATCGACCGTCTTTTTAATTATTTCAGATGAGTTCATGTTGTGTAAACATAATAAAAAATGGGATACCCTTTCGAGTACCCCATCAATTTATTTTGAGAGAAAATTATTTTACTACTTTAACGGTATAAGAAGATTGGTCGCCTCCTTTAACTGTTACAAAATAAACTCCTCTGTTCCAGTTTTCTGTAGAAATTGTTACTTTATCTTTCATTTCAGAAGTTGCAACAATTACTTTACCATTCATATCCGTAATTGTGAATTGAACTGTTTGAGAAGCTGTTAATGTTAATTCATTTTCAAATGGATTTGGATACGCTTTAACGGCATTTTCCAATGCAATTGATTGAACTGAAGCATCTGAAACTGTAAAACAAGTTGAAGTGTCAGAACATGTTGCATTGCTAACAACTACAGCATAAGAACCTGGTGTTGTTGCAGTGAATGATTGATTTGTTGCTCCAGCAATTGCTGCATTTGTTGCACAATTAATCCATTGGTATGTTACACCAGTTGATGCGTTTGCAGTTAAAGTATTGGCTGCTTGGTTTACTGATACATCTGGAAGATTAGCACCTGTACAAATTTCTTCAAAAGCATCAGCGCCACAAGGTAACAATTGATAACCTGCTAAATGAGGGTTAGAGCTATCGAATTGAGAACCAATACCACTTACATTAAAAGGACCTTGTGGTGTAGCTGTTCCAGCCAAGTTCATTGAAGCCAACACGCGAATTGTAAATGTATTTGTACCGTCAGTAACATCCATATTAGCACTTCCAGAAGGGAACGTTGCAGTTGGAGTAACAAATGTTAAGTTTTCCAATCTAACAACTTGATTTTCTGTTGACTCATCTAGCATTGTTACAACTGTTGGCGATGTAGTTGCAGAACCACTTTTCAATAATTGAATTTCATCAACACGCACTTGAGTTAATCCATTAAATTGATCTACTTTTCCTTTTACTTGAATAGAGTCACCTGCAACTGGGTCAGTATAACCATTTTTATCACTAGTTGAGAAAATATACATTCCTTTTTCAGTTCCATCAATGATAACCATGTTATAACCAGAACCTGCGCGGTAGTCCATACATTGAACAACGCCTGTAATTTTCACCAATTTATTCAATGAATCTGCAATACCTGTTGTTGCATCGTATCCGTTAATTTCATCAATTGTACGATAGATGTAATCATCTGCAAAACCACTCAATGCAATATTTACAGTAGTTGCGTTTAATGACGATACAGCCAAGTTTCCAGACAGAGTTCCATAAACAGCTGCATTAGCTCTAACATAAACGGTTGTTGAAGCTAAAGTACCAGCTGTAGGCGTTAATAAAACACTTGCAGTATATATCGTGTTATCCAAAGATACTTCAAAATTTGTAGGTGCAGCAACTGTAACATCGCCTTGCAAAGCAATACCATCAACAGTAATTGTTTGTGAAGAGGAAGGAGTTCCAACGATATGGTTAAAACCTGTAAGCGATGCAGGTGCAGCATTTAAAACAGGTGTTGTTGAAGAACAAGTCCCTGGATCTGTAATGCTTTCTGTAAATGAGCAAGCACCATCATTAACGTCTGTAATTGTTAAAGTTACATCTCCAGCTCCAGCCGAACCATTTTGCAATGTAAACGTTGTTGCTTGACCATAAGCAGCAGTTGTTGGAGTAATTGTTCCAGCACTTACAGAAACATTATAACCACCTGTTCCTAAATCATTTCCAGTTGGGTTCAAAGTAAATGTTACAAAATCATCTGTTGCATCTGCTCCAGTATTATTATCATTGCACAATACATTTGCCAAACCAGAAGCTGTAATATCACATCCTGCAGGTGCAGTGTAATCTGTCCAAGCAATGTTGTCTATTACCGTTTGTCTACTTGTTGCTGTATTACCTACATTCTTAATACGAATAGTAACTATTCCAGCTTGATTTACTGCATGTGAAAAAGTATAAATAGTTGCATCTTCTCCACTTGCACCCCCAAAAGTAGGTGAAGTAGCCACTTGCGTCCCGTTTACCAATAATTCTAACTGTCTTACATTATTACCTGTATAGGCCTTTCTGTATTCAAAATCCAATTGACCAATTCCATTGGTAACTGTCCACTCTAAATAACTATCCGATGCTCTTTGCATCAGTAAACCATTATCTTCAATGGGATATGTATCTTGATCACGGCTGCGACCATAAGTATATGTTACGCCATCGTTAGTAAAACTACCATCCCCATAAGCAGTTGGCAATGTAACTGATTCAAAATCATTGAATCCCTGACCAAAGATAAAGGCAGGCATAGCAATAAAAAGAAGTAATAATTTTCTCATATATTTTGTATTAATTTTTTTACAAATATATGGAAATAGGTGAAAATAATTACAAATATTTTTAACTAATAATCAACTACAAAATGGTTACATTGGTAATTATCGCCTACTACTTGCTTTGCATGTGCTCGTCTTCTTCCTTATCTGGTGGGAATAATTTAGGTAAATCTGCTTTTCCTTGCAAACGGTCTAACATTTCTTCTAATTGAGAAATAGAAATTTGTTTAGCAATAAAGTTTTTATCCTTATCCAACACAAAAACACGTGGAGTTGAGAAAATATCATAGGTTTGAGATACATTCATCGATTCAAGAGTTGTAAAACGTGGAATCAACTTGCGAGCATCTTCTTTTCCTACTTTTAATATAGCTTCGGTAACAGCGATGTTAATGAAATTCAAATTGTTTTTCTTAATGTAATCTTTCCATTTTTTGTATTCTTCGCCCGTAGCTTTACCAATTGCAACTACTTCAATGTTTCTGTCTTTCAATTTTTTGTCGTAAAGTGTTGCTAATTTTGGTGTCACTTTTTTACAATGTCCACATTCTGGATCCCAGAAATACAACACCGTGTATTCGGCATCAACTTTATGCAAATTCACCCAATTTAATTGATCCCAAGGCTTATCCAACGTATCTGGCAAAATGATGTTTGGAGCTTTCACCCCCATAACTAAATGTTTTTGAACATCAATTTTTTCGCACAATTCTTTCAATTTATCTTCGGTCATCCAATAAGCTGGTGATTTTCCTTCGGCATTTTTAGAGCAATAATATTTATCAGCCATCATCACATACACTTTATCCATCCCCATTTGATTGCTTTTACCATAAGTGCTGGTAACATAAGAAACGATGTATTCAAATGCTTTTGATTTTGGGTTCAATTTATCGATAAGATTGTAGGAATATTTTAAAATGGTATCCCAATGTTGAATCAACATTTTATTGCTGAAATAGTATTCAATTTTATTTCCAAAAATAGGTGTATTCACCAACCCATCTACACTAAAATCAACGTTATCAAAAAAGTGATCTCTAAAATAATGGTATCTAAAATTAGAATCAATGATGTTGCCTTTGCTGTCTACTGGCGGTTCTGGAATATCAATATCAATGGTCATTTTTACCATTTTACCAATTAATTTATTGGAGTGGACAGTAGCCAAATTGTTTTGAAAATTGAATACTTCTTTGCTAATGGCATCAATTTTTGTTTGTTTTTCTTTGTATTCAGCACTTTTTTTATCCAATTTATTCATTTCATCGGCAATTTTTTGCGCATCCATACGCTTACCGGTGATGAATTTCACATACTCGTTAAAAACTTTATTTTCTTCGGATTTTTTTACAACCATTGTTTCAGCATATTTTGGCCCTTTTGCCTCAATGTTTACCTCCTCATTGTTGTAAATAAATTCTAACAACTGTTGCCCCGGAAACAACAAGCCCAACATACCTGGTTTTTGCTTTGCACCATTAAATTCCACTACTCCACCTTTCATTTCGGCAGTATCGGCATAGTATAATTTTGCACCATTGTATTTCACTAAAAAGATGGTAGTGTCTTTTTGGTCAGCAATTTTGAATCTTAATTTTTGTCCAAATGAAAATGTTGCTGCAACAGCAATTACTAAAGTTAAAATGTGTTTCATAATGTCCATTTTGTTGGTTGAATTTAATTGATTGACTCAAGTTTCGTTCCAAAAGTAATAATATTAACATTTATTTAACCAGATTTTTTTTGGGGTTGCCAATTCACAAACATCAATTCAAATTCATCCGTTTATTTTTTAATATTAAAAAGAGTCTATCCAAAAGTCATTTTTTATATTTGTAAAAAACCAAAAAATCAGTTGATGAAATCAGCAGGTTTAGCATTTTTAACCAAAATTTTAACCGATAAATGCTGCTCATGCACAAAGCTATTTGTTGTTGTTTATTTATTTTCTCCCTATCATTTGCTTCATGGGGGCAACAACGGGTTTCTACATCTTTAAGTTTAACCAAAGTTGATTTTTTTCATGGTTTTGAATACGGTCAACAACACCAAGCATTTGAGTGGAATGTGGGATTTGAATACGGCATTAATCGCTCTATTTTTCAAAAACGATTTTTTCCTAAACTAAAAACCAACGGATTTTATAATTTAATTCACAAACCTAAAATTAATCTGGGTTTAGGAATGCAATATACCTATTCTCTCTACCGTTTTGGAACGACAACAAAAGACATTGTGCAGTTTCATGAATTGATGGGAGGCTTGCGTTGGAATGTGGGCAATCAATGGCGCTTTGGTCAAACGCTGATGGTGGGCGGTTTGTGGGAAAATGATTTTCATACATTGGTTAATAAAAGGCAAACTTATGGAACCTTTGGTTATATAATTCAAATAGATGTGAGCTATGCGTTTTAGTTGGTTGCTGTTATTTTGCTTGTTTTTTGGTTGCGATAAACAACAATTTTCATCGGTTGAAGTGGTGGGACATGCGGGCAATGGACTCAATATTCAAAATTCCATTTATCAAGAAAACACCTTGCAAGCTATCAATTTGGCTTTGGGTTTGAATGGCATATCGGGGGTGGAAATAGACGTTCAGCTTTCACTCGACCAACAATTGTGGTTGTATCACGATGAAAAATTAGAAGAAGCAACAACAGCTTCGGGATGCATTGCCAGTAAAAACTCTGACGAATTAGCAACAATCCGCTATAAATCGGCCAACAAAGAAAAATTAACCCGTTTGGACGAATTGCCGTTTGAAAACTATACGGGGTTTACATTTTATTTAGACATTCGCCATTTTAACGCGTGCGAAAATCAAATTTTGAATCAAGCACATTTTATTGCGGCTTTGCAACCAATCATTGATGGAAATTCCAATTGCAATTTTGTTCTCATCACCAATTATCCCAATTGGCTTGCGGGATTTAAGCAAAAAGGTTGGAAAACAGCTTTAAACGTATTCAATCTAGACGAATTAAAAACTATCAATTGGCAAAACAATCCGTTTGATGCCGTTGTATTACGCAATTCAAATAGCACAACAGATGATGTGAATTGGATAAAATCTCAAAATAAAAACGTATTTTTGTTTGACATACGTGCACCCAAAACCATTCGTCAGGCAATGAAAAAACAACCCGATGTGGTTATTGTTGACGATGTGAAGGCGGCATTAATAGAAAAAACCTAAGACGATGGCAAAGAATAAAAAAGAACGTATCAATGTGGTGTATTCTACCAATCCTAATTTTGGATATGAGTTTGAAGAGGAAGAAGAAGTGGAAACATTGCCCAAAAACCAGCAAAAATTGTATGTTTCCATTGATAAAAAATCGCGTGGAGGCAAAGAAGTTACGCTAATCGAAGGATTTGTTGGAACAGAAGATGATTTAAAAGAATTGGGTAAAACATTGAAAACAAAATGCGGCGTTGGAGGCAGTGTTAAAGATGGAGAAATACTTATTCAAGGAAATTTCAGAGATAAAGTCATTTCACTTTTAGAAGCCGAAGGATATCAAACAAAACGCAAAGGAGGGTAATTTTTTTTTAAAATTGTTTGGGGTTAAATCATTTTTTTCGTTAACTTAGGTAAAGTTTAACCTTAAAACATACCTTTTATGCTTGTAAAAACCTATAGTAGTTCCGTTATTGGAATTGACGCAACTACCATTACAATTGAAGTAAACTTAGGACAAGGAATCAATTTTTTTCTTGTCGGATTGCCCGATTCTTCGGTCAAAGAAAGTCATTTGCGCATCAAAGCAGCATTTGCCAACAACAATTACAAATTTCCACAGCGCGAAGTTACCATCAACATGGCACCAGCCGACATTCGAAAAGAAGGTTCTGTGTTTGACTTGCCCATTGCTATTGGGGTGTTGGCTGTATCAGAGCAAATTCAATCCGAGCAATTGGAAACGTTTCAGATGGTGGGTGAATTATCGTTGGACGGTAATTTGCAACCCGTTAAAGGAATTTTGCCCATGGTGTTGCAAGCCAAAAAAGAAGGCTTTAAGTCAGTAATTCTTCCTTATGAAAATGCGCAAGAAGCTGCTGTTGTGGATGGAATTGATGTTTATGGTATGCAATCGCTCAAAGAAGTGGTTGATTTTTTGAACGGCGAATCGACTGTTCAACCTGTAAAAATTGACATCGAACAAACTTTTACAACACTTTTAGATGATTTTGAAGTTGATTTTAAAGACGTTAAAGGGCAACAAAAAATTAAACGGGCATTTGAAATTGCTGCATCGGGCGGGCACAACGTTGTGTTGATTGGTCCACCAGGAGCTGGAAAATCCATGTTAGCCAAACGTTTATCAACCATTTTACCGCCAATGACTTTAGACGAGGCTTTGGAAACCACAAAAATTCACAGTGTAGCAGGAAAAATAAAAAGTTCGCACGGATTAATCACTCAGCGTCCGTTTCGTAAACCTCATCATTCCATTTCCGACACAGCATTGGTTGGTGGAGGCACTTATCCGCAACCGGGAGAATTTTCGTTGGCACACAACGGCGTTTTATTTTTGGACGAATTGCCCGAATTTAAACGTTCTGCATTGGAAGTTATGCGCCAACCATTAGAAGACCGTGTGGTAACCATTTCACGAGCCAAATACACCATTGATTTTCCAGCTGGAGTAATGCTCATTGGCGCTATGAATCCGTGCCCTTGTGGTTATTTCAACCATCCAGAAAAAGAATGTTCGTGCAGTCAAGGGGCAGTGCGCAATTATTTGAACAAAATTTCTGGTCCCTTGCTGGATAGAATTGACTTGCACATTGAAGTTACACCGGTTTCATTTGAAGAATTGGCAGCAGAGCAAGAGGGTGAATGTAGTAAAAGCATCCGTGAACGTGTTATCAACGCACGTTTAATTCAACAAAACAGATATACAGCAGCAAAAGGAATTTATTGCAATGCACAAATGGGGAGCAAAGAAATAAAGGCGTATTGTCAATTAGCACCCGAAAGCAAAGCAATTTTGAAAAATGCCATGGACAGATTGGGACTTTCTGCGCGAGCATTTGATCGAATTTTAAAAGTTGCCAGAACCATTGCAGATTTGGATAAATCGGAGCAGATTGCTACTCAACACATTGCAGAAGCAATCCAATTTAGAACATTGGATAGAATGAATTGGGGCGGATAATTTGCAAGTAATTAGGAGTTTCTTTTACATTTCCATATATTTTAATGAAATTTGCAAAAAAAAAGCGATGTTAGTCGAAATAGATGATAAGTTGATTTCTACACAATTGTTTGATCGCAAGTTTGTGTGTGACTTGAATGCCTGCAAAGGTGCGTGTTGTGTTGAGGGGGATGCTGGTGCGCCACTGACGTATGAAGAAGTGGACAAAATTGAAGAAGATTTAGACGTGATTTTGCCCTACATGCGTCCAGAAGGCATTGAAGCCGTGAAAAAAACGGGCGTTTACTATTTGGATGAAGACGGAGAACCTGTAACTACGCTTGTAAACGGAGCCGAATGTGCTTTTGTTTATTTTGACGAACATGGAATAACAAAATGTGCTATTGAAAAAGCGTTTCTTGAAGGAAAAACAACGTTTAAAAAACCTATTTCATGCCATCTCTACCCGATTCGTGTGCGTAAGTTTGAGCAATACACCGCTTTGAATTACGATGAATGGGATATTTGCGACCCTGCTTGTAAACTAGGAGAAAGTTTAAATGTTCCCGTTTATAAATTCTTAAAAGAGCCAATAGTTCGTGAATGGGGCGAGGCTTTTTACAATGAATTGGACGATGTTGCAGAACAGTGGAAAAATGAACAAGAAGAAAATCGTTAAGTTTTTGAACAAATTGTATATTTGCTAAAACTTAAATGTAGATGATAGCCTACACTATTTTCATTTTCCTTTTACTGATTGTGCTTTTGAGGTATGTGCCTCAATTTAGGCTTCTTGGCGCCAATCCATGGGTGATGCCAATAGGTTTTACCATTAAGTTTGCTGTAGGTTTGTTTTTTATTTACGTATATTCTTACCACTATGGTGTTGGAGAACTAACTGCTGATGCCAGTGCTTTTTTGCATGACAGTAAGGAACTAAACAAAGTTTTTTACACCTCTCCGTTGGATTATTTCCGTTTTATGCTGGGAATTGAAAACGCGGATATGGTGTGTAATTATTTAGCAGACACCGAACAGTGGGATTATTATGGCATCAAATGGTTTAACGATTCAAGAAACATCTTGCGGTTGCATTCCATTATTCATTTTTTCTCCTTCGGCTATCAATCCATACATTTATTAATCATTTCTTTGATTAGCATTTTAGGCTTGCGCTTAATGGTGGTAGCCACTTCGCCTTATTTTAAAATACCCACAATTCTCGCGTTTTTTGCGCTTTTATTGATGCCAAGCGCATTGTTTTGGTCGTCTGGAATTTTAAAAGAACCCCTCATTTACTTTTCATTGGGTTTATTTTTGTATGCCATTCTTGGACAATTTTCATTGATTAAAAAAATTGTATTGTTGTTGCTTTCAGTGTTTTGTTTACTTAACATCAAATTCTATTTAGTTTTCTGCATCATTCCTGGTATTGTTGTATATCAACTATATAAACGCATTCAACCACTCAAAAAAGCAGTTATAGTTGTATGCATATTGACTATTGGAACGTTACTAAGTTTACTAACCCCACCGTTAAAACCAGTGGTTAATAAATTATCGTTTCAACAATACGATTTTATGAACATTGGCAAAGGTGGCGTTTATGCACGAGCAGATACTTGTATTTATGTTATTTACAATGAAAATTTGCCGTATGTTACAATCAACAAAAAAGATTCTACGGTTGTGCTTTCTAAAGATGTTTGGGGAGAATATACCCATGCCTACGAGTTAAAAGATAAACGCAAATGTTTGATTCCTGCCAATAGTAATGAAACGCCTTGGATTTTGTATTACGATGGAATTTTTAGCGGAAGTTACATAGAGTTAACGCCAATATATGACTCTAGTTTACAGCTTTTACTAAATATTCCAGAAGCACTAGAAAATACATTTTTACGTCCCTATTTCAACGATCCACCACATTCTATTTACAAATATTTTTCTATGATTGATAATTATGGCTTGTTGCTCGTTTTTATTGTGGTATTGCTTTTTTTTAGACGAAAATTATCCACCATTGAAATAGCACTAATTGCTGCGTTGGTAACTTTTTCTTTTGTATTAGCTCTATTAATTGGTTGGACCACACCTGTTATAGGTGCAATTGTTCGTTACAAAATCCCTATTCAATTGGCTATGATGCTAATAACAATCATTGTGTTTGACTTCAAAAAAGTAATGAAAAATGGATAAATATGTTTTTATAACCGGTGCCACTTCTGGAATTGGCAAAGCATGTGCACAAGAATTTGCAAAAAATGGTTTTCATTTGATTATAACTGGCCGCAGAAAAGAACGTTTAGTTGAATTGCAACAAGAGTTAACACAATTTGGTGTTGATGTGCAATGCCTTCATTTTGATGTTCGGGATTTAGACGCCGTAAAAACAGCCATACTATCACTTTCAGAGGCAACCAAACAAAAAATTGCTATTTTAATTAACAATGCTGGTTTGGCAGTAGGAAGAGAACCAATTGAAATGGGCGATATTGACGATTGGAACCGCATGATTGACACCAACATCAAAGGGTTGTTGTATGTTTCAAAAGAAGTTATTCCGATTTTAAAACAAAACAAAGCCGGTCATATTTTTAACATTGGAAGCATTGCTGGCAAAGAAGTTTACCCAATGGGGAACGTATATTGTGCGTCAAAACATGCTGTTGATGCACTTTCAAAAGCCATGCGTATTGATTTGGTAAACGAAGGAATTAAAGTTACCAATATTGCCCCAGGTGCAGTAGAAACAGAATTTTCTTTGGTGCGTTTTAAAGGCGATCAAGCAAAGGCAGATGCTACCTACAATGGGTTTGAACCGTTAATTGCACAAGATATTGCGGAAACTATTTATTTTGTTGCAACACGCCCACAACATGTTACCATCAACGATTTGGTGATTATGCCAACAGCTCAGGCGAGTGCTGTGGTGTTTCATAAAAAACAATAGAGGCTGAAATTACTCCAACCTCTATCCTGTTTTTTGAATCGTTATTTCTTATTTATTTCCTTTTGCGTAATCTGCTAAGAATTGTTGCAATCCTTTATCAGTCAACGGGTGATTTGCCAATGCTTTGATAGCATTTAAAGGACAAGTTGCTACATCCGACCCAATTTCTGCGCAACGAATAATGTGCATTGGGTGACGAACAGAAGCTGAAAGTATCTCTGTTTCAAACAAATAATTATCAAAAATAGTGCGGATTTGAGCAATCAACTCCAACCCATCAAAAGAAATATCGTCTAATCTTCCTAAAAACGGAGACACATAAGTTGCACCTGCTTTTGCCGCTAATAAAGCTTGACCAGCAGAGAAAATCAACGTACAATTAGTTTTAATTCCTTTTGAAGAAAAATATTTAATTGCTTTGATACCTTCTGGAATCATTGGTACTTTTACCACAATATTTTTGTGCAATTTTGCCAATGCTTCGCCCTCTTTAATCATCCCTTCGAAATCGGTAGCTATAACTTCTGCAGAAACTGGACCATCCACAATATTACAAATGGCAACGTAGTGATTTAAAATATTTTGTTCGCCCGTAATGCCTTCTTTAGCCATCAATGACGGGTTGGTTGTAACTCCATCCAAAATACCTAATTCATAGGCTTCTTTAATTTCATTTAGATTTGCTGTGTCTATAAAAAACTTCATATTTCTTTTTTTTGCAAAGGTAAGAAATGTATTCGTATTTAAAATTTGTAAATTTGAAGAGTATCAAAATTTAAGTTATGGAAAATACAGAAATATGGTTGGATAGTTTAATTACTAAAACACCACAAGAAGGAAGAGAATTGGCAATTAAAATGGCAAGAAAAACAATAGGTGCCATCCAATCTGATCCTGAAGTAAAGAAAAGATTGCGCCCGCAATATGCCGAAGACGCTGGATTATTGGTTGCATCTGCTGAAGTGGTAGCATTGGAATTTCAAACAGTTGCTGCTGCCAATAATTATTGGAGATAAGCAATTTCCGTAAAATGTAAAAAGGTCACTCAATGAGCGACCTTTTTTTTGTAGCGAGACCGAGAGTTGAACTCGGGACCTCAGGGTTATGAATCCTGCGCTCTAACCAACTGAGCTATCTCGCCAAGGTTATTGCGGGTGCAAAAATAGTGATTCTTTTCATTATTCCAACTATCCAACCACTTTTTTTCTGCTTTTATTTAATTTTTCTTTTTGTCTTTGAAAAGTAAAACTAAAATTTCAAATGTTTTACGGTATGTCCGTTATTGATTAGTTGTTTAAGCGATTCAATACCAATTTTGATATGTTCAACTGCAAAATTGGATGTTACTTTTTTATCGCTTTCCGATGTTTTTACACCTTCTGGAATCATCGGTTGATCCGATACCAGTAATAATGCTCCAGTAGGAATTTCATTAAAAAAGCCAACACTAAAAATCGTTGCTGTCTCCATATCAATTGCAATGGCTCGTATTTTACGAAGGTATTCTTTAAACTCTTCATCGTGTTCCCAAATTCTGCGGTTGGTGGTATAGCACGTTCCTGTCCAATAATCTCTACCAAAATCGCGAATGGTTGTAGAAATTGCCTTTTGCAAAGCAAACGCTGGCAATGCTGGTACTTCAGAAGGAAAATAATCCAAACTTGCTCCTTCACCACGAATGGCTGCAATGGGTAAAATTAAATCACCGACTTCACATTTTTTCTTGAGTCCCCCACATTTTCCTAAAAACAACACTGCTTTTGGATGAATGGCTGACAATAAATCCATGCACGTTGCTGCCGAGGCACTCCCTATTCCAAAATTTATGATGGTAATTCCGTTAGCCGTGGCACATTGCATTGGGCCTCCTACACCTTTAATCTCTGCATTAAATTCTTTGGCAAATGTTTCAATGTAAAACGAAAAATTACATAGTAAAATGTATTTTCCAAAATTTCCAATTTCTTCACCCGTATAGCGCGGTAACCAGTTGTTTACAATTTCTTCTTTTGTTTTCATAGTGTTTAATTGTAGTGTAAGATAGTAAAAAAATTAATTCTTTGCCAAAAGATGTATCTTCTCTTCGGTTAAACGATAAACGGTCCACTCATCCATTGGTTGCGCACCCAATGATTTGTAAAATTCTATCGAAGGTGTGTTCCAATCCAACACACTCCACTCCATTCGACCGCAATTATTAGCCGCTGCAATTTTTGCCAATTCTATGAGCAACATTTTGCCATAACCTTTGCCTCTGTGTTGTGGTTCTACGTATAAATCTTCCAAATACAAGCCTGGTTTCCCTTTAAACGTTGAAAAATTATAAAAATACAGTGCAAAGCCAACTACTTCTCCATCTTCTTCGGCCATTAACACATCTGCATATTTTTTTTCAAAAACATTGGTTTCAATTTGCTCTACTGTTACAACGGCTTCGTGCAACAATTTTTCGTAAATTGCCAATTCTTTAATCAAGCTCACAATTTTTGGAGCATCGTTTACTGTTGCTTTTCTAATGCTAAAATTTGCCATACTATCAAAAAAAAGCCCTTAAAAAAGGGCTTCCAATTATTCTACAATTGTGATTGAATCGATTGAATCTCCTTGACGAATGTCGTCAACTACATCCACACCTTCCACTACTTTTCCAAAGCAGGTATGGTTTCTATCCAAATGTGCTGTATTTTTACGTGAGTGACAAACAAAGAATTGAGAACCACCCGTGTTTCTTCCTGCGTGCGCCATTGAAAGCACTCCTCTATCATGAAATTGGTTATCGCCCGTCAATTCACAATCAATTGTGTATCCTGGTCCACCTGTTCCTGGCATTCCTTTAGCTCCTTCTCTTGAATTAGGGCAACCACCTTGAATTACGAAATCAGGAATAACGCGGTGCCATTTCAATCCGTCATAATATCCTTCTTTTGCCAATTTAACGAAATTAGCAACTGTATTGGGAGCATCTTGAGCGAAGAATTCCACTTTCATCTCTCCCTTGTTTGTTTTAATTATTGCGTGCATAACTATCTATTTTACTTTATTTTCTAACATTGGAACAAAACTAAAAACGCCTAATTCTTGCGAGGAGAATGTTCCGTCTTCGTTTTTTCTAATTTTGAGCATTATTTGATCTTTTCCCTCTCCCACAGGAATCACCATGATGCCGCCTACTTTTAATTGTTCAAGCAAAGCTTGTGGCACATCAGGCGCTCCACAAGTTACCAAAATTTTATCAAACGGTGCAAAACTTGGCATTCCAGCATAACCATCACCATACATCAAACGTGGTCTGAAGTTAAAGTGGTGAATGATTTTTTGTGCTTTCAAAAACAATTCGCGTTGACGTTCTATGGAAAACACCTTAGCACCAAGTTGGCACAAAATGCATGTTTGAAAACCAGAACCCGTACCAATTTCCAATACTTTTTCACCTTTTTTCAACTCCAATAAATCGGTTTGAAAAGCAACGGTATAGGGATGAGAAATGGTTTGTCCTGCACCAATTTGAAATGCTTGATTGCTGTATGCTTGTTGTTCAAAAACTAAATCTAAAAAGAAATGACGTGGAATGGCATCAAACGCTTCTAAAACAGCTTCGTTTTTAATTCCCTTTTCACGCAACTCGTTGATGAGTTGTCTTCTCATTCCTTTGTGTTTGAAAGTGTCTTGCATGGTGCAAAGTTAGTAAACTATTATTGATTTTATGGTATGTTCTGATGATTCGTAAGACAAAAAATCGCAATATCGACATATTTCGATATCACGATTTCTTGAAAATTTTTCGAGTAATTATTCTCCTTTAAAAACAGGTGTTCTTTTTTCTAAAAATGCATTCACACCTTCATTGTAATCATAGGTTTGTCCTGCCAATGTTTGCAATTCCCCCTCAACTGCCAATTGTTGAGTCAAATTATTGGTCATACTTAAGTTCAATGCTCTTTTGGTTAAACCAAGACCTTTAGTTGGCATTTGCGCTAGTTTTTCGGCTAATTTATAGACTTCTGCCTCAAAGTTTTCGTCGTCAACAGCCTTATAAATCATGTTCATCGCTGCAGCATCTTCGGCACTTACTTTATCACCTATCATCATCAAAGCAGCTGCTTTTTGAAAACCAATGATGCGTGGCAAAAAGAACGTTCCGGCAGAATCTGGGATTAATCCGATTTTTGAAAACGCTTGAATAAACGCTGCACTTTTCTTAGCAATTGTAATATCGCAAGCAATGGCAATATTTGCACCAGCACCAGCCGCTACACCGTTTACAGCTCCAATAATTGGTTTTTCAATTTTGCGAATACGTTCAATGATTGGGTTGTAATGATTGGCAACAATAGAAGTCAACTCTGGACCGTTTGGATCCATTACTTCTGCTAAATCTTGACCTGCACAAAATGCTTTCCCCTCACCAATTAAAACAATAGCACGCACATTATTATCTGCTTCTGCTTTGTCCAATTCTTGGTGCAAGGCAAAGGCCATTTTTTGATTAAACGAATTGAATACTTCTGGGCGGTTCAATTTTAAAGTTCTAACGCCGTTGTTATCCGATACAATAATTTCCATAGTTGTTCTATTTTAGTTTTTTAATTTCATGCAAATTTTCATACGCAACACACGTTTCACTGCTTCATCAGCAATTTTCTTAAACGCTTCGTCTGATTGGTATTTTTTCAAAATTTCTGCGTGTGCTTTACTGGCATCCAAAGGCATTAAAACAATATCGCCTCCAGCAGCAATAACAGCCGCATTAGCATTTGGCACTTGAGTTACTCCACCCATGTTCATTGCATCAGTAACCACCAAACCTTTATAGCCTAACTCGTTTCTCAATAAATTGGTTACAATCTCTGGCGATACGGTTGCTGGCAAGCCATTGGTATTGTATTTTGGATTATTTTTCACTGCCAAATGTCCAATCATAATGGATGGCACGTTGGATTTAATTAAAGCTTTAAAATTATCCAATTCTTTTAACTCACCGTCAATAACTTGCAACGATTTATGGGTGTCTCCAGAAACCAATCCATGACCAGGAAAATGTTTTGCCGTTGTTATGATGTTGGCTTTTTCAGATTCTTCGATAAATGCATTGGAAAAAGGAACAATGTTTTTCGGATTTTTTCCAAAACCTCTGTATCCAACTGTAGAATTGGTTGACATATCTACAACAGGTGCAAAATTGTAATTGATACCAATATCGTTCAAATCCTTTGAAATTTGTTGCGCCACCAAGCGCACATCTTCTTCGGTTAACAATTCGGCTGCTTTTTTAACGATGGTAGAACCTGCAATTTTACGATTGACCAAAGACGGCTCAGCATCAGCACTGAACAAAAATGGCATTGCGCCTAATTCTTTATTTTTTTCGTTGATTTTGGTTATCCATTGTGTAAATTGTTCTTTCGTTCCGTTAAGCATAAGCACGCCACCAATTTTCTTTTGGTTAACCAACGCCATGATTGCTTCTTCGGTTAACCCCAAACGCCCCATTGCTGGCATGATTAATTGCGCCACTTTTTCTTCGTCGGATAATTTTGAGAAAACATTTTTAACCTCGGCATCAATTTGCTCATTCGTAGAAAAATAATCGTCGATGGTTACATTCTCCAAAACGTTTACAACCGGTTTTTCAATTACAGTTTTTTCAACTTTGTTAGTATTAACTGTAGTTTGTGTTTGTGTGCATGACACAAAAGACACTCCTGCAAATAGCAAGGAGAAAATAAATTTATTCATTTTTTGCAAAAATATAATTCCAATAAGCACCAAAATTAATGCTAGAAAATGCTTTTTCATTGTCAACACGTGCTGTTTTATTCACAAAATCATTGTCAACAATCAATTTGAAGCCATAAATTGGTTTAGAAACAACGCCATTGGTTAATTTGGTTGTAGTTCCAAAGCGCAAATCATAAAAATCGTAATAATTATTGCCCTTTATTAATGTGTAGTAATCTTTTGAAAACCGTCGCAATAATTGAGGATAATTAGCTTGTTCTTTTTTCCATTTCAAGGCGCGTAATAGCTGGTGGTTTTTATCAATCACTTCAACATCCTTAGGATTGTAATTGCCAAAAATTGATTTATAGGTGATGTAGTAATGTTGTTTGTCTTCACCCAAAATCATCCAATAGAAAGAAGTTAAAGGCATGGCATTTACTGTTATTCTTTCAGCTTTTACACCCGATTGCGCAAAATATGATTGGGCATTATTTTTTATTGAAGTTTGCACCAGCAATCCCCAAATTAGATACAAGGATGAATAAATAATTCCTGCCCAGTTAATGAATGAACGCCATTTTGCATCTTTTTTACTACAAATTGCAAGCAAAACAGTGATTAAAAATGGAAGGGTATAAAGTGGATCAATGACATAAACCGAGTTGATTGCAACACGGGTATCCAAAGGCCAAAACAAACTTGTTCCGTAATTGGTAAAAATATCCAACAAAGGATGGGTAATAATTCCTAAGAAAAAAAGCAAAACCCACAAACGGTATTCGTATTTTCGTTTATACAACAAATGCGTTAACCAAGCAAAAAGAGGCGCAAAAACTAGTGGAAACAAGATGGAATGAGAAAATCCTCGGTGTAACAATGCCCCTTCAATAGGATGGTAAAAAGCCGTGATAAAAACATCCAAGTCGGGAATAGTTCCTGCAATTGCTCCCCACAATGCTGCTTTTGCTCCCATTTTTCGCCCGGCAACAGCTTCACCAACGGCAGCTCCGAGTACAATTTGCGTTAAAGAATCCATTTATTAAAAAAAAGATAAAATTAGAAACATTTTAGGAAGTCATTTGAACAAATGGAAGAAATGGAAGAAATCTAAACTATAATAAGGAGATTTAACAAGAAAATTAACAGTTTTTAAAATAAAACATCCGTAAATCGTAAAGAATTTAATATTTTTGTGTCGAATTTATTTCAAATATATGGCAAACGTAATTAATACCATCCTACAGTTTTTAGTTCCTAAAGAAAACAAGTTTATTCCATTACTTAAAGGAGCTTCCACCAACTTAGTTGAAGTTTCTGAACAATTAGACGAATTGGTCAATGCACCAAAAGGAGAACGTGAGGACTTACAAGAAAAACTTACAAAACTAGATATTGAATCGGATCAAATTATGCGTAGCATTAATTTAGAGTTGAGTAGAAACTTCTTAACTCCGTTTGACCGCGAGGATATTCACGCATTAAACATTGCTATTGGTGATGTTGTGGATTATTTGAACGATGCAGCCAACAGGATGATTATTTACCAAGTAGATGACGTTACTAAATCTATTAAAAAATTAACTAACGTTAATATTGAAGGCTGTAAATTAATTGCTAAAGGAATTGATTGTTTGGCTGGGAAAAAGAAATTGACCCACATTGCTGTAATTTGTAAGAAAATTTATGAATTGGAGGTGAAAGCCGATAAAATTCACGATAAATCAATTGCAGAAATCTTTGAAAAAGAAACAGATGCTAAAACCATCATTAAATACAAAGAAGTGCTTTCTGCTCTTGAAACAGCAACCGACAAATGCAAAGCTGTATCGGATATTTTAGAGTCGATAATGGTTAAATACTCCTAAAATTAGTCCCACATGGAATTACTAATTACCATCATAGTTCTTGCATTTATTTTTGACTATATCAATGGTTTTCACGATGCCGCCAATGCAATTGCTACGATAGTTGCCACAAAGGTATTAACACCATTTCAAGCAGTTTTATGGGCTGCATTTTTCAACTTTGTTGCTTATTTCATTTCGCTTTACATCATTGGTGAATTTAAAATTGGTAACACCATAGCCAAAACCGTATTTGAAGATTACATCACCCTAGAAGTAATTTTTGCAGGTTTGGTGGCCGCTATTATTTGGAATTTAGCCACTTGGAAATTAGGAATTCCTTCCTCTTCATCCCACACATTAATTGGTGGTTTTATGGGAGCAGCATTGGTACACGCTTACACAACTTATGGAATTGTTGATGGTGTTATTAACGTTGTTAAAGTATTTCCTATCGTTATTTTCATTTTTGTAGCACCTTTTTTAGGGTTAATTGTTGCTTATTTCATTACGGTACTAATAATGTTTATTTGCCGTAAAACAACACCCCACAAAGCCGATGTTTGGTTTAGAAGATTACAACTTGTTTCATCTGCCTTATTCAGTATGGGACATGGTGCCAATGACGCTCAAAAAGTAATGGGTATCATTGGAGCAGCTGTGATTTTTTACCACGTTCAGGCTGGAGACACTGAATGGATCAATGCACCCGATAGATTTGCTCATTTTGTTGCAGAATGGTGGTGGGTACCTTTAACTTCCTTCATGGTCATTGGTTTAGGAACCATGAGTGGTGGTTGGAAAATTGTAAAATCAATGGGGTCAAAAATCACGAAAGTAAACTCATTGGAAGCTGTGTGAGTGCCGAAACTTCTGGTGCAATAACGCTTTACATTTCTGAGCATTTTGGAATTCCTGTTTCTACAACACATACCATTACAGGAAGTATCATTGGTGTTGGTATTACACGCCGTATTTCGGCTGTTCGTTGGGGAGTAACCGTGCAATTGGTTTGGGCGTGGATTTTAACAATTCCTGTTTCTGCATTTATTGCTGGAATCACCTATTTAATCATCTCTCAATTTTAATTTACAGTTTAAAAAATAGCTTATTGTTTTGCAATTAGTGCAATAATGGTGATGATTGAATGCCGTTTATTTGCAGACTGCATTATGGATGTCTATACGTTAATTGCCACTTTCCTTTATTCAAGCTATCCAAAAGACAGACACAATCCTGTTCAAATTGCAAAATGCCTTGTGCTAAAATAGGTTTTCACAATTATTTGATTTATAAGCATGCAAAAACCGAAATAAAGTAAAGAATTTTAGGACTTCATTTACCCTACAAAAAAGGTGCCTTTATCAGACACCTTTTTACATATTTTTAAGCCTTCTCAGCGACTTTTATTCGCTAAAAAGTATTACTTCAATTACCCATTAAAATCAACTGCTAAAGCAGACATTCCTTCAATTGGGTTCATAATTAATGTTGGAATTTGAGCAATGTTGTTCATCAATGCAATTTCATGATTAGCAGAAAGCACACCCAACAAATTGTTTTTGTTCAAATTCATAAAAGCAATTAAATCACCGTTAACCATTGCTGCATGTTTGATGATTTCGTCTTCAAAGTTTGCGCTTGGAACAACAGTTGTAGAAACTTCAATGTTTCTTTCAGAGAAAAATTTATTGGCAAATAAAATATTTGCTTTTACTTGGTTTCTTAAAAACTCATCGTTTTCTTCTGGAGTGATAACGTGAATTTTAGATTTAAAGTACTGCGCAATTTCTGCAACAACCGTTAACTTTTGTTTGGTTTCTTTATTCAAATCCAAAGGCACAACGATGTTATCGTAACCTGTAGATTTTGGACCTTTCTCTTGAACAATAATAAAAGGAACATTTGAATTTGTTACCACTTTCAATGCTTTACTCCCTGTAATGTGTTGCCATCCTTGGACTCCATGGGTTCCCATGAAAATTAGTTCCGCATGTTTTTCAGCCGCAAAATCACCAATAATATCTTCAAAATATTTCCAACACGCACGTTTGGAATTAACTTATCTGTTTTAAACTTAGCTAGAATTGCTTTGCTCTCTGTTTGCTATTTCTTTACCTTTTGCTACCACGTGCAACACGTTAATTTCAGCATTTACAAACTTTGCGGTTACAATAGCATGTTCCAATGCAATATCAGCAATCTTTGAGAAATCATGAGGTACAATGAAGTTCTTTGTTTTCATAGAAAATTATCTCGCGGGTTTTATAGTTTTATACAAATGTATTAAAAAAGTGGTTAGTTGAAGAAAAAAATTAAAAATATCGCCAAAAAACTAAATATTAATTTGAATATTTCTCACCTGGTAATCTATAAAATAAAGAAAGGCCATCCCGAAGGACAGCCTCGCTTTTTACCTAACTTTACTACTACTACTTTTTAACAAAGATTTTAAATTATTTTTCACCACTTTCATTGTTGTAAATTGACCTTCACTTTGAATTTTCACAAAGTAAATACCACTTGCTAATTGGTCAATTGAAAAATAATGCAGCGTTCATTTCTTGTTCTGTTGCAAAGAAACGTGTTTGTACCACATCTCCAGCAATGTTTTGAATGCTTACAACAACATTCTTCCAGTGCGAATCAATTGCTAATTTAAAAGTTCCATCTGTTGATTGGGATATAAATTAGCGGTAATTCTTCTTTGTTACTTCTGTTTCTGTTGACAATAAAAATGGTGTGTTGCTGTACTTAATAATATAACTTCCTACACGATAATATGGATTATAAGAAGCATTACAATCAGAACATGTTACCCCTGTTACACAATTAGGATTATTAGGTGGCAGTTATCTGTGTATATGATTCTTGGAAAATATAATCCAACTTAATGGTATCTTCTTCTAAATAAGAATCTAAATCATACGAAAAAACCATCCCCATACTTCCTGGGCACCATCCAGCTCTGTTGTATTGCCAAGTTCCTTGTTGACCTGTACAGTTTGCAGGGTTAGGGTTATAATTTTGCCACAAATCTTGTGAATACATACTAATATCATCTACATGAATATGGTGTGTTGCATGATAAACCTCAGCATTACCGGTGTTGTTATCTCCCCAACCATGTCCTGTGGATAACAAACGTAACCAAATTGTTTCTACTTCTGATTCAATTGCAACGTTTCTAGAGCCTGTTGGTCGCAAGTTTGCTGGATCTCCAAAACTGTAATCTCCGTGCCATAATTCTTCAACCGAAGAGTATTTGTATTGAGGTGTACCGGCTTTGTAGTTCAAATCTAAATCCAATTTCCATCCACCTGTCTCTACGTTTCAATGTACATTCTAAACTCTACTTTACCTTGCAAAATTGAAGCAAAATCCATCAAATCAATTGACTGGAGAACAAGGAACACCATAAGGCGTAATGTAACGAATAATTTCCCCATCCAATCACCATTTGGAGCTTTTACCTCAATCCATGCCAAGCGGATCCCAATCATCGCAACCACCTGGTACACTTGGACAAGAAATTGCAAAATCTATAATTATTGAATTGTAAGCACCTGTAAACTGTACCTCGTAAGAACCATAAAACCATTGTGAACCAATAGTTCCTATATCAATTACATCACCATCAAAAGTTGTTGCAACAACGTCAGCAATAGTGTTGGCCTACGTTTAAGTTTACTGTTTCTGTAGCTACTTGCCCATTACTTCTGCTGTTGCTTTTACTTCAACTGTATGAGCTCCATATTGATTGGGTGTCCACCAATATTGCCAAGAATTATTTTTAAATACTGCGGATAACTTGTTCCATCAATTACGTAATTTAATGCTGTTACGCTCAATTGCGCCGGTTCATCAATGGCTGCATATGCATGTAACAGCAAGCGCTCAATGTTGGCATTTGCACATCTTTATTTGCTGTAAAACGAGTTGTAATTTGTGGCTGAATTAAAGCTAAATCAACAACTTGAAATGTTTGTATGTTTGCTCCCACGAATAATAGGTTCCATCACCTGCTTCGTTCTGCTTTTACAACTACCGTTCCAGCAGTACCGTTTAAAGTTACCGTGCGTCAATAAATGGTTGCTGGACCAGAAACTACTGAATATGTAATTGGCAAACCTGAATTGGTTGTTGCATTTAAGTTAAACGGAACATCTGTTGTGTACTTTTTTGGAACAGCATCTAGGCTTGCTAGCTGGTTAATTTGACCCGTTGCTGGACACGTTAAATCTTCATAAATATCAATTTCTGAAATTACAGCATAATAATAATTACCATAAGAAGATAACATTTTAATGCGTACATATTGAGCAAGGTTGTTACAGCTCCAAAATAAACATAGGTTCGTTGAGCAGCATTAACATCAGGATATGTAAAATCACCTATTGCTTGTGCGGTTTGCCAAGATACGCCATCAGTACTGACATAGATTTCGTATTGTTTTGGTTTTCCATACGGATTATTGTATCTGCTCAATATAGAAATACCACTCACATCGTGGCTTGCCCCTAAATTAATTTGAATTTCATGAGGGTAAGTTGGTTGAGCTCCTTGCCATTGTGTGTGCCAAAATTTTGTTGTATCACCATCAATTGCATAAATTGCTTTGCCATTATTAGCACCTTCACCAGTAGTTTCTTCACTATCAACATAAGCAACGCTCCACCCAGTTTTAGATATCGGTGTATATGAACATTGAGAATAAATTGAATTGAATGTGAATAGGAATCCTAGTAATAATAACGTGAGTTTTAAAATTTTCATTTCCTATAACAAATATTAATTAGTGTTACTTACAAAAAGGATTAAGTAGCTTACTTAATCGTTTTACAAATATCCTACATTATTTGAAATAAAAAAAATAATGCAATAAAAAAATCACCTAACTCTTGGAAACTCAAAAATAAAAATCACAAAAAGGATAAAACTGCCAACTCATAAGATTTCATTCCAAAGCCAAATATACATCCTTTGCAAACAGGGGTTAACAAAGATTCGTGGCGAAAGGATTCGCGGGCTGCAACATTGGAAATATGTACCTCAACAACAGGCACATCTATCGCATCAATACAATCACGAATAGCAACACTGGTATGCGAGTATCCTCCAGCATTAATAATCACCCCATCTACTTGAGTTTGCTGCAAACAATCAATAATCGCTCCTTCGATATTCGATTGAAAATCAAAAAAATCAATTGTTGGAAACTTACTTTTTAATTCTAAAAAATAATCTTCAAACGATTGCGAACCGTATATTTGTGTATCGCGTTTACCAAGTAAGTTTAAATTTGGACCGTTTATTATTAAAAGTTTCATATCATGTCGAATTGGGAGCACTATATTAATGATTTTATTGCATATCTGAAAATTGAAAAAGGATTAGCAGAAAATTCTATTGATGCTTACACGCGTGATGTCAACAAATTGCGCGATTTTTCTGAATCCATCCCCAAAAATGCAACGGCCGTTCAACACGAAGATTTAGTGCAGTTTATTGCAGAATTATACGACCTTGGATTGAGCAATCGCACACAAGCACGTATTATTTCAGGCATCAAACAATTTTACAATTATTTGTTTTTGGAAGAAGAAATCAACGATAATCCTGCCGAATTGATTGAGCAACCTAATTTAGGTAGAAAACTCCCCGAAGTTTTGTCTATTGAAGAAATTGATGCAATGATTGCTGCTATTGACCTTTCAAAAGCAGAAGGTGAACGCAACCGTGCAATTTTGGAAACACTCTACAGTTGTGGACTTCGTGTTTCTGAATTGGTGAACCTTAAATTTGAAGATTTGCATTTTGATAAAGGATTTGTGCGTGTCATTGGGAAAGGAAACAAAGAACGATTGGTGCCGATTAGTCCAAGCGTTATTTCAGAAATTACCACCTACAAAAACAACTCACGTGCCCACCTTCCGATTCAACCGCAAGCAAGTAAAATTGTTTTTTTAAATCGTCGTGGAGCACAATTAACCCGTGTGATGATTTTTACAATGATTAAACAAACAGCACTTTTGGCAGGCATCACAAAAACGGTTTCGCCCCACACTTTTCGTCATTCGTTTGCCACTCATTTATTAGAAGGTGGAGCCAATTTAAGGGCTATTCAAGAAATGTTGGGCCACGAATCCATTACCACGACAGAATTCTACACCCATTTGGACGAACGTTTTCTGCGGGATGCTATTTTAACCTATCACCCTAGAAATAAATAATTTTAAATAAAGTTATTGGTAAAAACAATTGTTGGTATTATATTTGAAAAGAGGAATAAAAAATTAAAATCATGAAAATCATCCTATTTTTAGCATTATCGTCTGTGTTTTTTGCTTGTGGAGCAAAGAAAGACGCAACAAACACAACAAAAAAAGAACAAGTATCAATTAATCGACCTGATTTGGAAACTATGCAAATAAAAGCAACTGTAGGCAAACAAGCAGCTACATCTGATCCGATTATGAGTATAGATTTTGTTGAAGTAAAAGGCAACACCTTAATTATTGACTTAACGTATGGTGGTGGATGCAAAGAACATCAATTTGAAGTGATAGGCAGTGAAGCCATTGCTAAATCACTCCCTCCAATTCGTGGCATTCAATTGGTGCACCATGCCAACGAAGATAATTGCCGTGCTATTGTTAAAAAACGCTTAGAAGTGGATATCACTGATTTGGCTTATTTGAAAGAAAAAGACAGTGAAATTTATTTAGCACTTGATGGGTGGGATCAAAAAATTCTTTACAAATACAAAAAATAAGAAGATGGATTTAACCTCACTATTAAACAATGGTTTTGTAACAGAAACATTGTCAAAACTGGGAATTGATGAAGACAAACACGCTGGTGTGATGGAGCAATTCAATGACTTAATGCAATCAAAAGCAAGTAGTTCTCCAAAACAGCTATCTAGTTTAACATCATCAAAGCCCAACACTGCAAAAGACAACGCTTTTCAGTCGGCAATGCAAAACGATTTTTTGAAAAATTTAATTTCAAAAGTAGGATTATCGGAAACGCAAGCTAAAAGTGTTGCAGGTGCATTACCCGACTTATTGAAAAATATGGATATGAATACTCTCACCAACTTAATTGGCATGTTCTCCAACTCTAAAAAAGGAGGATTGGTAGGTATGTTGGGTGGAATACTCGGGGGATTTTTTAAGAAGTAGCTGTACTTCAAAACCGTAAAAAACTAAAAAGGGTGTCTGATATTTTCAAACACCCTTTTTTCATTATGGAAATTTTGGGAATTTCGAGAAATCTCGTTTTCGTTTTTCTAAAAAGGCATTGCGTCCTTCAACAGCTTCATCTGTTCCGTAAATCAATCGTGTGGCTTCTCCAGCATATACTTGCTGCCCCACCAAACCATCATCAATTAAGTTGAATGCAAATTTTGCCATTTTTACGGCTGTTGGACTTTTGGTTAATATTTCTTGTGCCCAATCGTAGGCTGTTTGCTCCAATTCATCGTGTGGAACAACTGCATTGACCATTCCCATCTCAAACGCTTCTTGAGCGGTATATGATTTTCCTAAAAAGAAAATTTCACGTGCTCGTTTTTGTCCCACTTGACGTGCTAAATAAGCCGATCCAAATCCACCATCAACACTGGCAACATCTACGTCTGTTTGTTTAAAAATTGCGTGTTCTTTACTCGCCAATGTTAAATCACACACCACATGCAAGCTGTGACCACCACCAACTGCCCAACCAGGCACCACAGCAATCACCACTTTGTTCATAAAACGAATTTGACGTTGCACATCCAAAATGTTAAATCGGTTGACACCATCTTCGCCTTTGTAACCCGTTGTGGAACGAACGCGTTGATCGCCACCAGAACAAAAAGCCCATCCTCCATCTTTTGGTGATGGTCCTTCACCAGAAATCAAAACAACACCAATTTCTTGCGATTCGTGGGCAATAATTAAGGCTTCTAATAATTCTGAAACTGTTTTTGGTCTAAAAGCATTTCTACATTCAGGTCGGTTGAATGCAATTCTTGCCACACCATTGCACTGTTTAAATGTAATGTCTTGATATTCTTTAATGGTTGTCCAATTCATTTTTTATTTTTATTACTTTAATTTATTTCTTAACCCAATAATTACCCAACGATTTTAGTTGTCCCAAATTGGCTTGGTATTCTTCCATCGATTGAAAAGAAGCAGCTGCAACCATAGACATGCCACCCGCATTGATAACTCCCGCAGGGAAGCCCATTGATTTTAATTTTTCGACTAAACGTGTGGCATTGCTCTCCACACTAAAAGAACCTACGATTACTTGCACTGGCAACGATTCGTTGAATTGTAAATTTCCTGCTGTAACAACAGTTGGCGTTTTTGGTTGTTGAATTTCTTGTGTTTTTTGTTCAACAACAGGTGTTTGTTCAACTGGAGTAGTTTCAGAAGTTGGTTCTTCTGATGGAACATCCTCGGTTTCTTGTGTCGTTTCTTGTACAACTTCTTCAGGTTGTTCTTCTTGTTCTACTTGCTCTTCTACTGTTGGAGTTTGTTCAACAACTTCTGTTTTATTTGCCAAGAATGGAATTTTATTCAAAATATCTTTATTGAATCCTAAAAAGCTTTCGCTCCACCAACAATTAAGAACGCTAAGATTGCAAGAACCAACGTTTTCTTTTTATGCGGTGTCATTCCGTCTTTTAGCCTTTTCTAAATAGGTTGTTTGGCTTCACTGGTTTGTAATTCAACGGCAACACATCCAAATCATCGTTCCATTGCTCTTCAGAACCATTGTGACGCTTTTTTCTCAGCTAGTTGTGCAGGCGGTTCTTCAACAATAGGTGATGCAACAACCGATTCTATTGAAGGCACTTCTATTGCTGGCTCATTTGCCACATCATTAACAGCTTCAACAACAGGCGTGGATTGTACTTCTTCTTGAATTTCTTCCACACTATTTTCAGTTATAACTGGTGTTTCAACTACAACTTCTTCAACAATTGGTTCTTCAATAATTGGTTCTTCAACAATTGGAGCTACCTCTACTACTTCAACAGGAGTTTCAACTGGTGTAGGTTTTACTTCTTCTAGAGAATTATTAGTTGACTCTTCTTCTTTTGATTGCGATAGCACGAAATCGCCAGAAGCATCTTTTGACAAAACGCCAATCCCTTTCAATTCAAAGTTACCACCATTGCTGGTTGCAGAAGAGATTTCATCAACAAAAGCATCAATTTTTGATTTAGCCGTTGTTTCGTCAATACCTTCTTTTGCGGCAATGAATTTAACCAACGTGCCATCGTTGTGTTTTAAATAGGGCATCAACATCAGTTCATTGGTTGCTCTGTTAATCATCGTTAACGCACCAAATCCGGGAATGATAACCGTATTTTCTTCTTTAAAAAGTTCTAATAAATAGTTATTCATTGTAGTATAGTTTTTTAATTTCCAAAAATTTCAGCAAATGAAAACGTTTGATCCAATCGGATGCCTTTTTCAGTTTCTTTCACCGTACACAATTCATTGACGCTATCGTGTTCTAGGAACAAATAATAGCCTTTTTGTGCTGCTTCAATTAAAAATTTCTCTTTTTCAGACAAGGTCAATAACGGACGTGTGTCATAACCCATCACATAAGGCAGCGGAATGTGACCAACACTTGGCAATAAATCGGCCATAAAAACAACTGTTTTTTCCTTGTATTGAATGTGCGGAATCATCATGCTTTCGGTGTGTCCATCCACAAACAATACGTCCATATTAGGAATTGCATTTTGCGTAAAATCGCCAATTCGTTGCACAAATTTCAACTGATGGCTTTCTTGAATGGGTAAAATATTTTCGGTTAAAAAAGAAGCTTTTTCACGTGCATTGGGAATGGTTGCCCACTTCCAATGGTTGACGGTGCTCCAATAAATTGCATTTTTAAATACAGGTTCAAACCCCGTTCTATCTTTGTTCCACTTAATGGCGCCTCCGCAATGGTCAAAATGTAAATGCGTTAAAAACACATCGGTAATGTCATCGGCATGAAAACCTAATTTTTGCAAGTTGCCGTGCAATGAATCATTACCATGTAAATAATAGTGCGAGAAAAATTTTTCACTTTGTTTATCACCAATACCTGTGTCAATCAACATCAAACGTCCGCTATCTTCAATCAACATGTTGCGCATAGCCCCAGTTGCACATATTGTTTTCTATCGGCAGGATTTGTTTTTGACCAAATGGATTTAGAAATCAACACCAAACATGGCACCTCCGTCCAATTTAAAATTCCCAGTATTTGGGATATATTTCATTTTGTTGTGATTTCGAAGTTTTACAAAAATGCATATTTTATTACAACTTTGACAGAATCAGCACAAAGAAATTTAAGAAATGTGTTAGATAGTTTCTCAAATTCATTTTTTTCATTTCCGAAGACTGTATATTTGTACCTCAATTCTACTTTTCAACAATGAAAAAGGTTTATCTAGATAATGCAGCCACCACTCCAATGGCAAAGGAAGTAATTGAAGTGATGGTCAATGCGATGTACAACAATTTTGGAAATCCTTCATCAACACATGCTTTTGGACGTTCAACAAAAGCATTATTAGAAAACGCACGTCGTTCTATTGCTAAATTATTGAATTGCGAGCCTTCTGAAATCATTTTTACAAGCTGTGGAACAGAAGCCGACAACATGGCCATCGATTCGGCAGTTGAATTACTTGGTGCAAAACGCATTATCACAACTCCAATTGAACACCACGCAGTTGAACACACCATTGATGCTTTGGTGAAAGCAGGAAAAGTGGAATTAGTACATGTAAACATGAACAGCGAAGGAATTGTTGATTTAGCGCATTTGGAACAACTATTAGCCGATACTTCTAAAAAAACAGTGGTTTCGTTGATGCATGCCAACAATGAAATTGGCACGTTGCTCCCGTTGGAAAAAGTCAACGAACTTTGTAAAAAATACGGTGCTATTTTTCATTCAGACACGGTGCAAACAATGGGGCACTATGCATTTGATTTGAAAAAATTAGACATTGATTATATTACCTGTTCGGCGCATAAATTTCACGGACCAAAAGGAGTTGGATTTTTATACGTGAACAAAAAAGCAAAGTGCAAAACCTCATCCATGAGGAAGTCAAGAGCGCGGGTTAAGAGGTGGATACTGAAAATATTTACGGTATCATTGGATTAGCAAAGGCGTTGGAATTGGCATATACGGATTTAGGAGGCACATCAACAACACGCAACAAGTAAAATCGCACATGATCAAGCGTCTAAAATGAATTGCCTGGCGTTATCGAACAATTGAACCCGAAAAATCATTATACACCGTTTTAAACGTTAAATTGCCAGCAACCGAAAAGGCAGTATGTTGTTATTCACCTTTGATTTAAAAGGTGTGGCATGCAGTGGCGGAAGTGCTTGTACGGCAGGAGCAACAACAGGTTCACACGTATTGAGAGGAATTTTCAAAGCAGATACTTCTGCGACCAAATGCTCGTTTTTCATTTTCACGCTTATACCAATTACCGAAGAGGTTGATTATGCTGTTGATGTTTTGGTAGAAGTGTATCAAAACGTTTTGGTGTAATCTATTTTTGCAACAAGCGCCATCTGATTTCATCCAAACGGGGTTTTTAGTCGCTGTGCAAAGTTTTCTCCTTCCAAATTCAAATAATTTCTGAGTAAACAAACTTGGATTAAGCATCCATTTTACAGCTCTTAGGCAAAGGCAATGCCCCATATATGAAACTTTTTAAGCCTTCAAAATGAGGCTTTAATTGGGATATTGAATTAAAAACGCATTTCGATTGTGCCAATAAAACGGATTGTTTTTGCGCGCACCAACACATCCATCCCCAAATGAAACGTTAAATGCGTATCTGGAACATACAGTGATTTTAGAAAAAGGTGCAAAAACGAAAAAATATTGTGTACCAATGTATTGAAAAAGAAATTCCCACACATATTGGTCCCATGATGAATTGATCGATGAGTTCTTTTTTTATTACAAAAACAATCAAATCCCGCAAGATTTCATATCGGCATACATCAAGGGCAAATCTTAAAGTGTTCTTCGTTTATCCGAAATACGTCGGCGGTTGATGACAATATCGTGTCCTTGTTCAATGTATTTAAAAATGGTATCGTAAAAATACGGCTGAACAGCAATATCCATATTGGTAAACACCAAATAATCAAACGTTTTGAATCTCTTTTCTTTTTTTCCAAAATATCGGCAATGAGTGGAAGTTTTTTCCTTTTTAAACTTGCTGACATCCAACACAGAACGTTCTTAAATTCGACAAAACCGAAAACCTTGCGGAATAATTGCTTTATCTTCTCAAATTGTGTTGTGTACAATTGAATCTGATTTTGATGCACAGAAAAGCACGTGCCCGTAACATCGTTTCAAAAGTTATGGGTTGCGCGTAGTGTAAATCCGATTTTTCGTTTACCTTTACGGGATTAATTATATGTGCTACTTGAATCAAATATGAAAATATTATTCAACAATATCGGTAAATCTACAAATTATCTGAAAAATATTGAGCTACTATACTCAAATTATACGAATTTCAGAAAAAAGCATTTTTCCAATTTGTGTTTGGAGCACTTGCAAAAAATGTATCCAGCCTCCAAATTATTGCTTACCCATTCTGCTACTGGAGGGTTGGAAATTATTGCCGAGTTGCTACACATTCAAAAAGGCGACGAAGTGATAATGCCTTCATTTACCTTTGTTTCCACAGCCAATGCATTTGTTTCAAAAGGTGCAACTCCAGTTTTTGTGGATATTGATAAAAATACACTCAACATTGACATTCAACAAATTGAAGAGCATATTTCACATAAAACCAAAGCCATTGTTGCCATGCATTATGGCGGTCACCCATGTGATTTGAAACAATTGCGAGCACTTTGTGATAAACATCATCTTTTTTTAATTGAAGATGCAGCCATGGGATTTGGCAATCACTACAACAATCAACCATTGGGCTCTATTGGTGATTTTGGTGTTATTAGTTTTGACATTACCAAGCAAATATCGGCAGTGCAAGGTGGTTTATTGCTCATCAACAATGCTGATTATGTCAAAAGAGCGGGACACATTTACCACATTGGCACCAACCGTGAAGATTTTATGGATGGTAACGTGCCGTATTATGAATGGGTGGATGTTGGTTCAAAATACCAATTAAACGAGTTGAATGCCGCTGTTTTATTGGATCAATTGGAACGTTATCCAGAAATTATTGCCCACCGCAACATTGTTTCAAAATTGTATCATTATTACCTCAAACCGTTGGAATTGCAAGGAAAATTCAGGTTAATGTCGGACACCCATTTAGAAAACAATTGCCATGAATATTATTTAATTCTCAACGACCAATTTGAGCGTGATAATTTGTCAAAATACTTGTACAATTATGGAATAGAAACCATGTTTCACTACATTCCGCTGCACAATTCAACAAAAGGACGTTCTTTTGGACACAGAGAATTGCCCAATACTATTGAAATTTCCGAATCATTGTTGCGTTTACCCATGCACACAGAATTGGGCGAAACACACATTCAATACATTGTTAACAAAATTAAAAGCTACTGGGAAGAATAATGAGCGACGAATTGCATATCATTTCATCAAAACAAGATACGTTTCGTGAATTTTTTATTAAAATTTGGAACTACCGTGCACTAATTTGGGTATTTGCCAAAAGAGATTTAAAAGTAAAATATTCGCAAACGATGATTGGCTTGGGTTGGACAGTTTTGCAACCATTGACAGCACTTTTCATTTTTACATTTTTCTTTGGATTTTTATTAAAGTGGGAAACAGCAGGCATTCCCTATCCTATTTATGTATTGAGTGGTTTGCTGGGGTGGAATTTCTTTTCCTACATTGTAAGTGCAGGCACATCCAGCGTTTTTGAATCAGCCCATTTGATAAAAAAAATCTATTTTCCCAAAAGCATTATTCCGTTTTCAAAAGTCATTATTGCTGCCATAGAGCTTGTATTAGCATTATTTTACTCGTTTTATTAATGATTTATTACCAACAAACCCTTTCGTGGAACATTGTATTCATGCCCCTTGTTTTGGTTTACAACATCATTTGTGCTTTGTGTTTGGTGTATTGGATTTCTATTTTTACCATTAAAAAAAGAGATTTACTGCACCTTGTTCCGTTCATTCTCTATTTTGGAATTTGGTTATCACCCGTGTTTTTTGGCAACGATATTTTACCAGTTGAATATCGCTTTTTACTCGATTTTAATCCCATTGCCAATGTAATTGAAGCTTGGCGTTGGTCGCTTTTTGGTTTTGGTGAGTTTAAAATTATTTGGATTTTCAACTTTTTCATCGTTATCTTATTGTTTTTAGGTGGTTTATATATCTACAACAGAAAAGAAAATTCTTTTGTGGACAACGTATAACTCTTTATCCTTATTTAGAATCATTCTAATAAACTCGTTTTTTTTGTAGTTAACTATTTAAGGGCTACTTTTGCATTTTCTTTTATAACGGAAACATCTTTTGATTTGGATAGTTAAATAGTTATTAAAAGAAAATAATAGTGTTAATTATTTAAAATTAAAAGTATGCGTCAGAAATTTGTAATTGTTTCTAGTTTAGCTTTAGCTATTACGTTGGCCCTAACTATTTATTTAAACAAAAATTGGGGAATCTTTTTTATTATTGTCTTGATTTTAACCATTATGGGTTATCAAGACATGTATCAAAAGAAACATGCAATTCGGAGAATTTTCCCACTATTTGGACGCTTGAGATATGTATTGGAAGAATTGCGTCCTAAAATGTATCAATATTTTATTGAATCGGACACAGATGGTAAACCAATTAGTAGAATTGAGCGTTCAACTATTTATCAACGTGCAAAAAAAGAATTAGAAACCGTTCCATTTGGTACGCAGCTAGACGTATATGCGGAAGGATATGAGTGGATGTGTCATTCCATCGCTCCAAAGCATTTTGAAGAAACAGATCCTCGCGTTTTGGTAGGAAATAAAGATTGTAAGCAACCTTATTCTGCCAGTATTTTAAATATTTCTGCCATGAGTTTTGGTGCTCTTAGTGCTCAAGCAGTTGAAGCATTTAATGGTGGAGCTAAAATTGGAGGTTTTGCACATAACACAGGAGAAGGAGGTATCAGTCCATACCACTTAAAACAAGGTGGAGATTTAATTTGGCAAATTGGTACGGGTTATTTTGGTTGCCGTGACAAAGACGGTAATTTTAACCCTGAATTGTTTGCTGAGAAGGCAAAATTTCCTGAGGTTAAAATGATTGAGTTAAAAATTTCTCAAGGAGCAAAGCCAGGACATGGAGGAATTTTACCAGCAGTTAAAAACACGGTTGAAATTTCAAAAATTCGCCACGTTGAACCCCACACTACAGTGGCTTCTCCACCTCATCATACTGCTTTTGACAATCCAATTGATATGATGAAATTCATCCAACAATTACGTGAGTTATCAGGAGGAAAACCTGTTGGATTCAAATTGTGTATTGGTCACAAAGCAGAATTTATTTCTATTTGTAAGGCTATGATTGAGTTGGATATTTATCCAGATTACATTGCTGTAGATGGTGGTGAAGGTGGAACAGGAGCTGCTCCGCAAGAATTTACCAACTATTTGGGCGCTCCAATGATTGATGGTGTTGCTTTTGTGCATAATATCTTGAATGGTTTGGATATTCGCAAACACATTAAAATTGTTGCTTCTGGAAAAATTAGTTCGGCATTTCACATTGCACGCGTAATGGCGTTGGGTGCAGATATGTGTTATTCTGCACGTGGTATGATGATGTCGATAGTTGTATTCAGGCGTTATTGTGTAATTCCAACACCTGTCCAACAGGAATCACAACACACGATCCTAAATTAACCATAGGTTTGGATGTAACCGATAAAAAAGTGCGCTGTGCCAATTACCACACAAAGGAACCATTACCAATTTTATGGAATTAATGGGCGCATGTGGAATTGACGATATGAAAAATTACACGTTCACACATTTACCGCCGTGTTTCATTAAACGATATGCAAACATACGAAGAGATTTCTCTTCTGTTAAAGTAGGAGCTTTCTTAAACGGTGAAATTTCTGAACGCTATAAATGGATTTCGAACATTCTGACGCTAAAACTGAAAATATGCGATTTAATCCTATTCAAACGAAAATCTGAGGGTAAGTTGTGACTACCCTCTTTTTTTAACAAAACATTAATGCCGTTTGCCAATATTATCACAAAGCTTAGCCGTATCTTTTGCAACAAATTATGGAGAAAAAACTGTGGAATAGAGATTCTCATCATTGCATGCATTGCCAATTTTTTCATTGCAAGCTCCTTTTACTTGTTGATGCCAACCATTCCAATTTATTTGTCGGAACAACTACACGTGCCTCATTCTGAAATTGGAATTGTACTATCCTCCTATGTTATTGCTTTGTTGCTCATTCGCCCATTTAGCGGATACATGGTAGATGTGTATCCAAGAAAACTCTTGTTTTTATTCGGTGCCGGCATGTTTGTGTTAACGTATGTTGGTTATTATTTTGCAGCCTCCGTAGCTTTCTTTTTTATATTACGTTTCATTCATGGTTTGTTTTGGGGATTAACTGCGGTTTCTGCCAATACAGTTGCCATCGATATAATTCCGTCTGAAAGAAGAGCCGAAGGTATTGGCTATTTTGGTGTAAATATGAACATCGCCATGGCCATTGCACCATTTTTAGCCGTAAAAATCTACGATCATTTCGATTTTAATGTGTTGGTTTCTGCCGCGTTATTTATGGGAACCTTAGCTGTTATTGCGATTGGATTGATACGTGTGCCCAAGCGACCAAAAATGGAACAAAAACCACCAATTTCCCTCGACCGATTTATTTTAGTAAAAGCACTTCCTATTTTTTTCAATCAATTGTTTTTTGCCTTTGGATATGGCACGTTGGTGGCGTATGCAGTTTTGTACGGTAAAAATATTGGCATCAACAATTCAGGAGTTTTTTTCTTGTTTATTGCATTGGGAATTGTGCTAACACGCATTACTTCTGGTAAATTGGTAGATAGAGGTTATTTGCATCAAGTAATGTTGTTTTCAACAAGTTCGCTTGTGCTTGGTTTCTTTTGTTTTTCGGTATTTCATACAATTTATGCATTTTGTTTTGCTGCATTTATTTTAGGAATTGGTTATGGCACGTTGTTTCCATCGTTGCAAATTATGTATGTCAACATGGCGCCAGCATCACAAAGAGGTACTGCCAATTCAACCTATTTAACAGGGTTTGATTTAGGTATTGGCATCGGGATGTTGTTGGGCGCCTATTTGGAAGATCATTTCGGATTTGAAAACATGTATTTAATCACGGCAGGACTTTGTTTTGTTGCCCTTCTCCTCTACTGGTTTCATTCAAAAAAAGTGTATGAACAAAACAAATTAATTTCCTAATTCTTTTAATAGTATTCGTTGAATGCCATCAAAAACAGTTAAATGTCTACAACAACATTTCATTTTTTTACTCAATCTACTAAAAAAACACTATTTTAGTACCTAAAACACCAATTTGAAAACCGATATTGCTATACAAATTTCGAACGTTTCGAAGGTTTATCCACTTCGCCACCCGCAAATGGATGAAGATGGAAATTTAGTGCATGAACATTGGGCATTGAAGGATGTTTCATTAGCAATCAAAAAAGGCGAAAGTGTTGGTATTATTGGTCCAAACGGCAGTGGCAAAAGCACTTTGCTCAAAATTTTGGCAGGAGTCACCAAACCCACCCACGGAGAAGTGAAAATTAGAGGCAAGGTGGCCAGTATTTTGGACATTGGTGCTGGTTTTCATCCCGAATTAAGTGGACGAGAAAATGTGTATTTAAACGGACAAATCCACGGCTTTTCCAAAAAAGAAATTGCTTCCAAATTTGATGAAATTGTTGCATTTTCGGGCATAGAAAAATTCATAGATGAGCCAGTTAAAAATTACTCCAACGGCATGTATTTGCGTTTGGCATTTTCCATCATGGCACACTTGGATTTTGATGTGTATTTGTTGGATGAGGTGTTGAGTGTGGGCGATGCGGAGTTTCGAGAGAAAATTTTGGAATTGATAAATACATGGAACAATAAAAAAACATTGGTGGTGGTTACGCATGATTTTTTTCAAATTCACTCAATAATTGACCGTGTAGTTGCGTTTAACAGCACAACGTATCAAGAAGTGGAACACCAACCACAACCCTTTGAACTATTAATTGCAAATTACATGAAAGAACATGCAATAACAGCCAGTGAATTTGATTTTAAATTAGAAGCTCCTGATTTTGAATTGGATATTCAGTATAAAAAGAAATACTAACAACTTAAAATAAAAAAAATGAAAATTACATTAATTGGTGCATCTGGATTAGCAAAAGATCTTATCGACATATTTCGATATGAGAATTACATCCGTGAAGTAGCACTTTTCGACAATATTTCGGATATTCAAGAAAAAAAACTATACAATACTCACGACATTCTTACTTCCATTGATGAACTTCAAAAAAGATTTAAAGAAGTTTCTCCATTTTTTATCACGGCAATTGGGTCACCAAGAAAACGCAAAGAAATCAGCCAGCAGTTGGAAACAATTGGAGGATATAATTTTTCATACATCTGTTCGCAGTCGTTGGTAAGTCAATATTCAACTATTTCAGAAAGAGGAGTCATCATTCAAATGAGTTGTCAAATTTCAAGCGATGTTGTAATTGAAGACGGCGTGTTTTTAAATGTTCGTTGCATGATAGGGCACGATGTAAAAATTGGTAAATACACCACATTATCACCCGATGTAAAATTGTTGGGAAATGCTGTTATTGGTGAAAATTGTGTGCTTGCAACTGGTGTTACAGTCATGCCAAATGTTAAAATTGGAAACAATGTTAAAATTGGGATGAATAAACTAGTAACTGAAGATGTACCAGATGGAACAATGCTTATCTAGTTTCTTCAAACAAACGTAATTCTAATGCTACTCTTGTTTGTGTAGTATTATTGATAGCAACACCATGTACTAAATAGGGTGAAAATAACAATATTTGACCGTAGTTTACTTTTGAACGAAGAAGTTTATTACTGCCATCCCATTTTTTTATTATTCTTACACGATATTTGTTGCCCTCAAAATAACCACCCGTAAATGTACGCTCAATTTTATTTTCACTAATAAGATGACTAGCAGGGGCTATAGGCAAGGATGAATTGATATCAACTCCTGCTACTGGAATCCAGCAATTAATCATTTTAGGAGTTAATTTATATTCATCATAAAACTCATAAATATCTTTGTGAGGTGGATTAAAATCATTTGAATTTGGTCGATTTATTCGAATAATAAGGTGCATTTTATAATTGGTGCTTGGTACAATATCTGTCAAATTGAGATGGAGGATGTCTTCAATTTTTCTTATAATGAAAGGCAAATTAATTGTTACATTCTCCTCAAATAAATCTCGAGTTTGTGATACAACTGCTAAATGATCATCATTTTTAATAATAAATTTATGGTAATCTTCTAAAGTGAAGTCGACTAATGAACGTTTTAAAACACCTTCAACAATTGTTTGAATACTTTGCGTAATTTCATTTTTTAATATTATAAATTCTTCATTTGACAAAAAGTCAACTTCTGTAAATCCTTTAATATACCACGGTTGACCATAAGCTATATCGGAATTATTTGAGATAGTACTTCGTTCTGTCCAAATCCAAAAAATTACATCTCTTACATTAAAATTATATTTTACATCTTCAATTTGAATAGCAATTTTGCCTGATGCATCCATACACTATATTTTTTATAAATATATAATCTTTTGATTATATTTGACTAATAAAATCAAGTAAATGAAACTCAGTGTACTGCTTTTTTCATACAATCAACAAAAATTTATTACTCAAGCAATAGATAGTGTATTGTCGCAAAAAACATCTTTTGAGTTTCAATTAATTATTGCTGATGATGGTTCAACAGACGGTACGGTTGAGATAATTAAACGCTATGAAAATGAAAATCCGACTAAAATTGTTTTTCTAGATTCGCATAAACGAGGAATTATTGAGAATATCTTTAGGATGGAAAAACACATTGCTGGAGATTACATAGCCATTTTAGATGGTGATGATTATTGGTCGAGTGAACAGAAAATACAGCAACAAATTGATTTTTTAGAAAACAATACCAACTATATTGCTTGTTACCACGATGCAGCAATTATATCTACGGTAGATAGTTCGTCCAATTATTTTGATACGGCAAACTTTTATTCACAACAACATCATTATAAAGAAAATACATTGCCTGCAGATGTTGTGAATCGATTAATTATCCCTACTGGCTCTGTTGTATTTAGAAAAATTGGTTTGACAAAAATTTTGGAACACAAAGATTTGTTGGGCGACTATTATTCGTTGGATTGGAAAATTTATTGTTTACTCATTGCCGATTCTAAATTTTATTATTTCAACCAAGTTTGGTCAACGTATCGAAATCATCCTCAAGGTATTTCAAAAAGCAACAAAACACAATTTCATTTGTCGCACATCCATTTTTTGACTCAATTATTGAAACATCAGTATTATAAGTACCTAAAATTAAGTATATATAACTCATTAGCAAGTGAATATACTATATTATTAAACGATGAAGCTACCAAAAATAAAAAGCAATTGTTTCGACAATATCTTTTAAATGAAATGAAACGAATGTGGTGGTTTAGAAAAGAAGTTTTTAAGTGATGAAATTAATAGCATGTTTATCCATTGTGATAACTGTCTTGCTCATCCAATTTATAGACAGTTTAAAGATAAATGCAAACAATGTGTTTATTGTTTTGGGACAAGCACATTTTTTTATGGCATATTGGTATAAAATTAAACGTCAAAATCCCTCAACCACAAAATATTTGATGTTAATAATTTCTGGTTTTTTCATTTTTGTTAGCTATTATTTCCTAAAATACGAACACTTGCTAATTATCTTAACATCCATCTATTTTGTTATTCATTTTAGTCTAGATGTTTTTCATTTAACTAATTACAAAGTGACTATTGTAACATTTATAAAAACAGCTACGCCATTATTTATAGCCTATTTATCATTTTTAAAACTAGGCAATTTTAGTGAGCTTCTGTTTATTTATGGGTTTCCTTTAAGTTTTTACTTTTTTTTACGCTTCATAAATCAGAAAAATGGTACTTCTTTTTCTTTTCAGGATTTGCAACATTTTTGTATACTTTTTCTTTACTTGAACGATTCAATATTTATTTAGGAAGCGCACTTTTTCACCAATATTTTATGCCTATTATTATTATTGCACATTTGTGACTTGAATTCAGCTCTCTATTATTTTGTTAAACTCAAAAAACAAGAGCTTTTAAAAAAATATGTTGTGGATGTATTATTGTTTAATGGTATTATTGGTTTAGCATTTTTCTATTATTTTTATAACAAGGAGTCTGTTTTTAAATATTTTTTCCGTTTAGATTATTTTTTAATTTGGACATGGTTGCATTATATATGGACATTGAGAAAATCTGATTTCCAGTTGCTTAAATAATATAATTAAAATATGAGGAATTTCATTTTAAAAAGTTGGGTAGTGATAAATAGACTTAAAATTCATTTTTTAATGATCTTTTTTTTCATGAATTACGCCTTAATGCGTGAATATACAGATTCTACTCAATTAAGCTTAATTGTACTTACATATACAATTTTGAATTTCTCATTGCACATGTTTAATAATTATTTCGATTTTAAGGAGGATACAATTACGAATCAAACGTTAAAAAAAGAAGGAAGAAAAATGACATTTTACCTTGCAATCATTTCTTTTTTAATTTCATTATTACTTGTTATCTATTTTAAGTTTAGTCTTATATGTTTTTTGTTAATTTTCATTTTAGGAATTAGTTATAGTATCCCATTGAAAAATAATTTTAGAATTAAGAATGTTATTTTCATTAAAAATATAACGGGCAGTTTGTTTTGGTGGTACATCCCTTTTATTGCAATGATTTATTTTAATACCGATACGGAACAAAGTTTTTTTACACTTTTTATGTCACGATTAATTACTTTGGCAATTTTTATTCCTTTTGAGCCTTTGTGGGATATTAAAGATATGAAAGGTGATAAAGATGCAGGAATAGTTACAATCCCAATAAAATATGGATTAATTGCAACAAAGTTCTTAATAATTTCGATGTTTACTACTTTAAGCATTGTTTGTTTGGGTTTTAATAATTATCAGATAGTTCTATTTTTATTTATTCCTCTAATACTTTTTACACTATCAATAAAAGACAATACACCAATTTATCAATTTCAGATAATGATGTTTTATCTGCCTTTTTATATTTTGTTTTCAGACGTTTTATAAAGTTCAATATCCATGTGTGGCATAACCGGCTATATTAATCTCAAAGAAACTGTTTCGGAAGCAATCATCCAACAGATGACCGATGCGTTGCAACACCGTGGACCCGATGGTGAAGGGATTTATATTTCCAAAAATCAGCATTGTGCATTGGGGCATCGTCGTTTGTCGTTTTTGGATTTGTCGGAAAATGGAAAGCAACCAATGAAAGCTTTTCAGCACGATGTTTGGCTCACATTTAACGGTGAAATTTATAATTATGCAGAGCTGAAAGAACAATTGCGTGCCGACTATAGCTTTCAAACCGAAACAGACACCGAAGTTATTTTGGCAGGTTATTTAAAATGGGGAATTGAAGTGGTGCAACACCTAGAAGGCATGTTTGCGTTTGCATTGGTGGATGAAACAAGCAATACGCTTTTTTTAGCCCGCGACAAATTTGGCATCAAACCGCTGTATTACACCATTCAAGAGGATAAACTTTTGTTTGCTTCGGAACTAAAAGCAATACATGCTCCTGCCATTGTACCCAAAAAAGTTGATTTTTCGGCATTTGCAGATTATTTTGTTTACCGCTACATTCCTTCACCCAAAACAATTTGGCAAAACATTCACAAATTGCCTGCTGCTCACTATGCAACTATTGATTTGAACAACTTGAACTGTCAAATTACAGAATATTGGAAATTGGAAGTTGGCAATGAAACAATCAATGAAAAAAAGGTAGTCCAAACTACTAATGATTTGCTAAAAAAATCGGTGCAAGCACACATTTATGCCGATGTTCCAGTGGGTTCATTTTTAAGTGGAGGTTATGACAGTAGTGCGTTGGTGCATTATATGAAGGAATTGCATCAGCCACCTCAAACGTTTTCGATAGGTTTTTCTAAATGGGAAAAAAGTGAAGATCAATTTGCACATATTGTAGCCAATCATTTAGGCGTAGATAACGAAGCGGTGATTGCCGATGAAGCAAGTTTAGACTATTTGGAAAAAATGCCCTGGGTGTATGATGAACCCATTGCCGATATTTCAATTGTGCCCACGTTTATGGTAAGTCAACTTGCACGCAAACGAGTTAAAGCCGTTGTTAGTGGCGAAGGCGCCGATGAATTGTTTGGTGGCTACACGTGGCAACATGATTTTTACAAGCAAAGTTATCCCACAACAGTGTTGGATAAACTCAAGCAAAAATTGTTTAAAAACGATACCGTTACTTTTTATGCCAATGCGATGGCTATGGGCTGGTTTGATAGAGAAGAGCTAATGAATATGTTGCAACCACATTTGCATCCATACATTCCAGAAGATGTGCACTGGTATTATCGTCAGCACTTTAAAAAAGAACTTTCACCTCTAAAATCCATTCAATACTTAGATATCAAATGTTTTATGGGTGAATTGGTACTCACCAAAGTGGATAGAGCAAGCATGGCCAATTCGTTAGAAGTGCGTGTTCCATTTCTCAATTCGTCATTATTTTCACACGTTTTTCGTTTAAAAGAACAGGTTTACTTCAAGCCTACTCAAACGAAGTATTTATTGTATGAAAATTTGAAAAATGCCTTGCCACAAGAAATTTTAGAGCGCAAAAAACAAGGTTTTGTTGGTCCCGATAGTTACTATATGAACATTGATTGGTACAGAAATCAATTAAAAAATAGTACATTAGTCGAGTTAAACATTGTCAAACAAAGCTATATCGACAATTTGTTGAAAGAAACATACAATTGGAAATTATGGAAGCTGCTGGTAATGGAAAAGTGGGTAAGAACGTGGTTGAAATAGCATAAACAAAATTTACGGCAATTAATGAAAAACATTCTAATTACTGGTGCTGCGGGATTTATTGGAAAACATCTTTGTGAAAAGTTGTCGGAAAAACACGTGTTGTTTCCATTTGATGCACTTACTACCGAGGCTTCTAGAAAACGAATGATATTTCTACCCAATTTACAAACAGCATCCATCCATTCCGATTTCATCGATAAGCAATCCGTAAAACCAGATATTGTCATTCATTTGGCGGCCGAAACGGGTATTGCTGGGTCGTTGAACAATCCTGCGCTTTATTTTCATCAAAATGTAGAAGGCACTTTTAATGTGTTGGAGCAATGCCGAAAAAACGGTGTGAAATACCTGATTTATGCCAGTAGCTCATCTGTTTATGAGCCCAACGAAAAAATGCCTGAAACAGCTCCTCATGATAAACAACTATCGTTTTATGGCACAAGCAAACGAATGACAGAGGTGATGATAGAAAATTACTGTCGTCAGTTTGGTATGGTAGCCATTGGTTTGCGTTTTTTTACTGTTTATGGTTCGTGGACACGCCCCGATATGGCTGCCTATAAATTTATGACAGCAATTGCTAACGGAAACCCAATTACTTTATATAACGAAGGAAATGTGTATCGAGACTTTACACACGTGAGCGATATTGTTGCTTCCATTGAATTATTGTGCGAAAGAGTTGTAACAGAAGACAAAGGGTTGGCATCGCGTATTTAATATTGGCTTTGGGCTCCTGTTTCAGTTCAAAAATATGCCGAATTGATAGCGAAAAATTTAGAAAAAGAGTTATTGGTTGAATACAAATCTCTTCCATCCAGCGTAGTGCTTCACACATAGCGACATCACGATTGAAGCATATGTCACTCTAAGTACGAGTGTACTATTGAGAAAGGGGAATCAAAGAAATGACTGATTGGTTTAAGGAAGAAAGATTTTAATTACATTTGTATATATGAATGGAGCGTTCAATATTTCAGATTTTTCAGAGTACTTATTTTGGGATATAGATGTGTCAAAATTTGATGCAGATAAACATGCTTCGCAATTAATTCAAAAAGTAGTTGAATATGGCCAATTATCTGATTGGAACAATTTACTCCGACTCTATGGAAAAGAAAGAATTAAAGAAACTGTTGTTAACTTAAGGTCACTTTCACCAGTTACGCATTCTTTTTTAGCATTTTATTTTAAAATTCAACCTGAAGATTTCCGATGTTACACACACAAACAGTCCGTCCAGAATTATTGGAACTCTTAAAGAATTTAATGGAAGAACCTCTATTTAATGATTTTAATCTTGTCGGAGGAACTTCATTAGCTTTGCAAATTGGACATAGAAATTCAATTGATATTGATTTATTTGGTAATTCACCTATTTCAGATGAATTTATTACTTTTTTTGATACTTTCGGTAATGTAATCATCAATACAAAATCAAAAAACATCATTCAATTGTCGTGTAATGAAATTAAAGTTGATTTTGTAAATTATACTTACCCATTGTTAGAGCAACCATTGATTATAGAAAATATTCGACTTATTTCTAAAAAAGACATTGCTGCAATGAAGTTGAACGCAATTGTTGGAAGGGGTAGCAAAAAAGATTTTATAGATTTATATTTTCTTTTAGAATATTTTAGCTTGAAAGAAATGTTAACTTTTTATGAGCAAAAATACCGTGATAGTAACTTTTTTGCTGTTTTGAAAAGTTTAAATTATTTTGAAGATGCTGAAGAACAAGCTGAACCAAAAATGTATAAAATGTTTAATTGGGAAGAAGCAAAAAAGAGAATTCAGCATGAATTGACTATGTTACTTTGATGAAAAATAATAAATCAAATCTTAGAAATTTTTTAAAATACCTTGCAAATTAGGAATCTGATTCCTAAATTTCATAAAATACAAAAAAGTGAGTAAAAATAGCTTCATATTCGTTGTTTGTGGTGCAAAAGAACACATTGATACACTTCATTTCTCGTTGAAATACCTTCAAAAGTATTCTAAAAATGAAATTTGGGTGTTGACAGATTCTTCACGCAATGAAACTCCGGTGCTTCACGACAAAATTGTTGATGTTCAAACACCCCAAGAATACAACCATCACCAAGCAAGTATTTTTCTAAAAACTGGAATCTTCAACTATTTCCCCAAAGGAAATCGCTATTGTTACTTGGATACAGATATTATTGCTTGCTCAGAAGAAGTAGATGCAATTTTTGACCAATACCAAGCACCTATTACCTTTGCACCCGACCATTGCACCATGGAACAATTTTCAGCTTATGCGGTGAATTGCGATTGCATTAAAACATATAACCACTATACCGACTTGTTGGAAAACCATTTGGTGAAAATAGACCCACTAAGAACTTCTACACAACCTATGATTGTTGAAAACAGAAAAAAATTGGTGGCTTATTACCAAAAACATACTTCCGTATTTCAAAAAATCCAACTGGGATTGCGTTTTTTATTGTCATTCAAACAATTTAAAATCTCAGACGGACTCTATTTTGATAAAAAAGAACGCGTTTGGAAGGATGCAAATGCACAGGTATTTATGAACCATTTTCGTTGGCCTTCGGTTAGCAAAAAAGTGGGTTTGAAATGGAATTATATAAAAGGTTATCCCATTTTACCTGACGGCCGTTCTTTGTGGCAACTATCGTGTACGCATTTACCGCAATACATACACGAAAAATTCAATACTACAGTGCAAAACAATCGTTTCCAACATTGGAATGGCGGCGTTTTTTTGTTTGACGACCAATCGCACGATTTTTTGAACACTTGGTTTGAAAAAACAATGGAAATTTTCAAAGACCCCAAATGGAAAACACGCGACCAAGGAACGCTCATTGCCACTATTTGGAAAAAAGGATTGCAGCATCATCCAATGTTGAGTAAAAAATGGAATTTAATTGCAGATTTCCACAACCCGCATTTAAAATGGGTAAACAATGAAATTCAATTAGCAGAAAATGAACGCTATCAACCTGCTTTTGTACATGTTTATCATCATTTTGGCGATGAACATTGGAACTTTTGGAATGAGTTGATTGAAAAAGTCAATCGTTGATTTATTGTTAATTTTTTCTATTTTTAACTCAATGAAAACAGCTCTATGCACCATATCCACCCAAAGTCATTTGTTCAAAAGCTTTGCTTTGTTGGATGCAGTGGCGCAATATAGCACAACCGATTTGTGTTGTTTGGTAACCGATGCCAATCACCATCAACTCAAAGATGGTGTTGTTTTTCATCATTTGAACGACTTAACATCCAATTTAGCGCAAACCATTCAGCAAAAATATACCAACGACAAATTGCGCTGGTCGCTTAAACCTGTTTACGTGCAATATTTGCTAGAACAAGGGTATGACCGTGTTATTTATGTGGATAATGACATTTTTTTCTTCGATTCGCCCGATTTTTTATTTGAAAAATTAAAAACGTCTGATTTTTTGTTAACTCCTCATTTCTATCCTGCCAATCCACAAAAAGAACAAAATTGGTTGGAAGCAAATTTCCGTGTAGGCTTGTACAACGCTGGTTTTTTTGGTGCAACTAAAAATGCCATTACTATTTTGGAATGGTGGGCAAAATGTTGTGTTTACGAAGTTACAAAAGCCTATTGGCGAGGTTTGTTTGACGATCAAAAATACTTGGATTTAATTCCCATTCAATTTGATAACGTTGAAATTGTCAAGCACAGAGGTTGTAATTTTGCAGGTTGGAACTGCGATAACGGAACTTTAGAATTGAAAAACAATCACTTGCACATCAACGGCGATTCGCTTGTATTCATTCATTTTGCAGCGCTTTCCATGCAACGATTTTCTAAAAATGACTCGATAGTTTTTACCTAATATCAAAAATATGTTGAAAAACTTCAACACTATCATCCCCATTTTGAAAACAGTGCACCCAAAATTACTTTTTAACAGTGTCCAACTATTGGTATTACCTAAAATGGCAATTTGTTCGATTATTCACTAAAAATTAAGGTTTTCGTAGCCGATATTTACTATATTCGTAACTTTACTCGCTACCATGAATAAAAATAAAATTGCTATTGTACTCGGAGCAGGTGGATTTATTGGAAATCATTTAGTAAATCGTCTCAAAAAAGAAGGCTACTACGTTAAAGGAGTTGACATAAAACACCCTGAATTTTCACCATCCAATGCCGATGAGTTTATTATTGGCGATTTAAGAGATTTAAACGTTGTTCATGCAGTTATTTCTGTTGAATGTGATGAAGTGTATCAATTGGCGGGCGAAGTCGGGGGTGCAGGTTATTTGTTTACAGGCGAGCACGATGCAGAAGTGATGCACAATTCTGCTCAAATCAATCTCAATGTGGCACAAGTTGCCTATGAAAAAAAAGTAAAAGCCTTGTTTTATTCCTCATCGGCGTGTATCTATCCAGAAGAAAATCAATTGCAACCCGATTCACCAAATTGCGAGGAAAGTTCGGCCTATCCTGCCAACCCCGATAGCGAATATGGGTGGGAAAAATTATTTAGTGAACGCCTTTATTTGTCCTACAAAAGAAATTATGGGTTAAACGTAAAAATTGCTCGTTTTCATAATATTTATGGTCCTGAATCAACGTGGAATGGTGGACGTGAAAAAGCACCTGCTGCCATTTGCAGAAAAGTGGCACAAGCAAAACAAAATGAAGCTATTGAAATTTGGGGTGATGGCTTGCAAACACGTAGTTTTTTATATATTGACGACTGTTTGGATGCTGTTTTAAAATTGATGCGCTCCAATTTTACTGGTCCCTACAACATTGGCTCCGAAGAAATGATTTCCATGCTCGATTTTACTAAATTGGTATTGAAAATCAGTAATAAAAACAATACCATTCAAACCATTGATGGTCCGCAAGGAGTGCGCGGAAGATGTTCGCACAACGCACTCATTTCCAAAGATATTCAATGGCAACCGAACTACAATTTACAACAAGGAATTTCAAAACTATACACTTGGATTGAAAGCCAAGTTAAGAACTTGTAAAACTACTTTATGGGCAAAAAAGACACTAAAAAATCGGTGGTAAACGCAGCAAGTGTTCAACCAAAAAATCCACTCAAAAAATATTACTTTATTTTGGCTTATTAGCATTTTTTCTATTTGCTAATACGCTCGGAAATGGCTATAACATGGACGATGCCATGGTTACCAACAACCACAAATTAACCTCTAAAGGATTGAGTGCCATTGGCGAAAATTTTTACATCTCCCTATTACAGTGACGATGCAGGCTATGCTTATGGTTACCGACCAATGGTGCACTTGTCGTTTGCATTAGAACACGAGCTATTTGGGCAAAAACCAGGTGCTGGACATTTTATCAATGTGTTGTTGTTTGCATTTTCGGTCATTTTTGTTTTTTAAATTATTAGTAAAGTGCGTTGGGCGAAAAAAACATTCTGTTTGCTGCCGTTGCAACACTATTATTCACAGTTCATCCCATTCACACAGAGGTAGTTGCAAGTTTAAAAAACAGAGACGAGTTACTAGCGTTTTTATTTGTCATTTGGGCAGGTTTATGTGCCTTTAAATATTTGGAAAAAGAAAAAATTAGCTCACTCATTGCTGTATTCGTGCTGTTTGCTTTGGCAATGCTTTCCAAAAAAGCGTGTATCAGTGCTTTATAATTTTGCCCGTTTCAATGGTATTGTTGCACACGGTTCCACTTAAAAAAATTATCACGTAAATTTCACTTGCAATGGTGTTGCCGCAGCCATAATCGGTTCGGATTTACTTGTAGGGCGTATGCTTATTATGTTGGTATTGGCACTTGCAGTAATTGGAAGCGCATCGTATATAAAACACCTATTCTTAATTCCTACAAACAATGATGCAACTCAAAAACAACTGTGGGTACTTCCTATAATTTTGCTTTTTATTGTATTGATGGCTTCGTTTTATTTTTCATCCCTGTATCTTAGTGTTTTAGCTATACCTTTATTTATTTGGTTGTTGTTTATTCATTTTAATACAGGATTGCTATCCATCATTTTGTTTTTCAGCACTTTTTTTCTTATTCAATACAATAGCATAGCATTGCCCATCATGTTAGCTTTAGGGTATGGGGTCTATTTATGGAAAAATAAACAATCCTATGTGTATTGGTTAATTGGAGCTTTGGTATTAATAATTGCAATGCAATTTCTTCAATTCAATCCGTTGTTTTTATTGAATTTCTTGGCGGTAGTGGTATTTATTGGGTTGTTAATTTCCAACATTTTGTATGGAATGGGCTATCTCTTGTTGGTGGTAGTAGGATATTTTTATTTCGATTCTCTTTACAATCCGCAATTTCGCTCATCAGTATTCTCATTCTTTGGTTCATTTATCAAAAAACAAATTCCAAAACATGGATTGTTTTAATTCCAGTCGTGTTTTTTAGTATTGTTTATAGTCACAATGCCTATCAACAATATCTCTATGATAGCGCCAATCAACCTACTACTCAAACAGTTCAAATAAGCAATGATAACCGTCCAACATCGGATAAAAAAACAATCAAAGAAGGTAGAGAGTTGTTGTATGTTGAAAATATCCTTGGTTGCCCCTCATTCAAAATCGAAACTATTGCAACAGGATTAGCGGTTTTGGGCGAGTACTTCTACACCTGCATTTTGCACCAATTAATTTGTCGTTTTACTACGGTTTTGCAAAAGTAAAAACAGAAAATTTTGGAAATATTGCTGTTTGGCTTTTCATTGCTTTCATTTGTTGCTTATTGTTATTGCAATTTGGCAATTAAAAAAACGACCGCTCATTGCCTTGGAATAATGTGGTATTTGTTGGCTTTCTTTTGTTTAGCAATTGGGTAGAATTGGTTGCCGGAATGGTGGGTGAGCGTTTAGCTTTTACTGCTTCTGCTGGTTTTTGTATTGCAATCACAGCGGTTATTTTTTGGATAAGTCCCCAATTTTCTATTAAAAAACCAGGTGTTGTGGGTGCTATTTTTGGTTTGGTTTGTATTTTATTTGCAGGACGAACCATTGCCAGAAATGCCGATTGGAAAGACGAAATGACCTTGATGAGTCATGATATCAAACACTTAGGAAATGCTGCTCAGGTGAATAATTTGTATGCAATGACCTTGATGCGCAATTCATTTCAAAACAATAGTTTAACGGCTCAACAAAAATTAGAGATGCAAAAAGAAGCCATTGGTTATTTTGATAAAACCACCGAATTGTGGCCAGAATTTTACAATGCGTACATTGACAAGGCGCGCGTGCAACCCATGGTAACTGGCGATTTTGACAAAGGTGCAACTCACTTCCTAAGCAATTGAAATTCAAACCGACAATGAATTGAGTTATTATTTGCTTTTGGATGTCTGCGAAAAAAAGGCAGATTGGAATGCTTATTTGCAAAGTGCTCGGCAATTTTTTGAATTGGTGCAAAATGAAAATACGTATGGCTATGTGGCTCGTGGCTATTTCATGCTCAAAAGACTATACAAAAAGTAAAGAATTATTGTTAGAAGGCTTTGCAAAATTCCCAACTAGCGAAATGTTAGAAGGCAATTTAAAAGTGTTGGAGGAGGTAGTGCTGTTTTAGACAATTTTATCTGTTAAAATCCAATTGATTAACACTGAATATTCATTTAAAACACACATTTGATAAAATTTTTAACTAATATCTTCATTTTGTCTTATTATTCCACATTTTCTATATACATTTGTTTTAGTTATTTTAATATACTATTAAATACATACTATATAATTTATTATTACTAATATGTTACAAAAAAGATGTACCCCAAAATATGGGATTTTAAGTTCTACATTACTATTTTTCATGATTTTCTTAGTGCATGTTTCATTTTCTCAGTCACGTGAAAAATATGCAGTGTTTGTTCCAACTGAATATATTTCAAAAGATTTTTTAGAACAAAGCTACTTTTTGATTTACCAAACAATGGGCGCTATATTAAAGAATATGGTTTGATTTGTATTTTGAATACCTAATCAATGAAAAACATTAAACAAAATTTGAATTAAATTCTATACCAATCATTATCGTTCAAATTGGTAAAGAAATTTTAGTTTTTATGAAAAAGCTGGTGGTGTTGATTGTGATGCTTCTGAATTATTGTGTTCAAGAAATACCTCACAAACAACAAATAATAGTTCAGGTGCAGGAACGCAAGAGTTAAATGGATCTAGCAAAGGTTGTATGAGCACAGAACATCAATCTTCTTGGTATTATATCAATGTGCAAACTGGTGGAGATTTAACTTTGACAATTGCACCTCAAAATGTTACAGATGATTATGACTTTGCAATTTGGGGACCATTTACCTCAGCAACTGCAAATGCTAGTGCCCTCCTATTAACACTCCTTTTCGTTGCAGTTGGTCTGCTGTCGATGGCAACACTGGATTATCTCATATTTTACCATATAGCGCAACAAATGATTCAGAAGGCGCTTCAGGTGATGGCTGGGTTAATGCTATGAATGTTTCTTCTAATGACGTTTATATTTTATTAGTGGATAATTTCTCTAATTCAGGTCAGCCTTATGATTTATCATTTGGTGGTACGGCAGTATTAGGCTGTACACCTGTTGTACTATCTGTTGATTTAATTTCTTTCACAGGTAAAAATATTAAAGGCTTCAATACACTATCTTGGGAAACGAATTCTGAAAAAAACAATGATTACTTTAATATTGAATGGTCTTCAGACTTAAATAAAGGTGTTTGGGAAAATGTATCAAGAATTGATGCCTGTGGTGATTGTCCTATGAAATATAATTTTTCTCATGCTGAATATACAGAAGGAACCATCAATTATTACCGTTTAAAACAAACAGATAAAGATGGGTTTTATAAATATTATGACCCAATAGCTATTGATAATACCAGAAGTTCTAAACAAATATTAAAAGTTATGAATATACTTGGTCAGGAGGTGGATGAAAACTACCCGGGATTAAAAGTGATTCTCTACTCAGATGGAACTACGTTAAAGAAATATTAATAATTTTAAAGAGCGTTGGATTGTCCAGCGCTTTTTTTTCACAACTCCACTCTCAATGCTCCTTTGCTTAAATCATGAAAAGTAGCAGCTACTTCTAAGGGTTGCATTGTAATTAGTTTGCTTTTGCGACTAAATTCTTCTAATTCTTTAATCGAATTATTCACTACCAACGCATAGGAATCGTTTTTGTATTTTATTTCTAAAAAACTTATTTTATTAATAATTTGCAATGTGTTTTTTTGATTTGAAAAAACTTGATAAACTCCTTTTTCCAAAGGCAGAAACTCCACTTTTCCAGGATGTAATTTTTGGTAATCATCCACCAATCTGAGTGCATTTTTCTTTCCCTTCTCTCCCCCACCATAAAAACACATTTGCTGACCTGCATTATTAATCAGCAATGTAGGGTGATTGGTATTAAAAATCAACCATTCTTGTTTGTTTAAATTATCATAGCGTTCCAATTGTATCCATACCAAAAGAGGCAATACACCCAATCCAACCCAAATCCATTTTAAACGTTCAACCCATTGAATGGCAATTAACACCAATATATAAGTGAGCAAAACCCACCATACAGATGGTGAAAACCCCAAAGCTACTGCTCCATAAAACGTTTCAATCCATGCAATAAAACCAACAAATACAACACACGACAAAGCTAAAATCCAACCAACTGGAGCTGCAATTATGGCAACCTTCCCAATAAGTAGCAAAGCAATAGAAAAACCTAACATGATTCCCGAAAAAAGCATCACACCCAAGTTCGATAGAAAAAAATAATTAGGAAATTGGTAAAAATAATACAATGAAATTGGCACAGTAAACACTTGTGCAGCAAGACCAACGGCGGGTCCTTGCCATACCGTTGTTATAAATTTATTCTTAATTGTTAACACTGATTCTAATAGTGGATAATATACAAAAATGCCCACCATAGCTAAATACGATAACTGAAATCCAATATCGTAAATAGATAAAGGATTGATGAGTAAAATTACAAAAGCAGATAGCGACAAAGCGTTGATAGGTTGGTAATCCCGGTTTATAAATCGAGCAAGAATTAGTATGCTAAACATCACAACAGCCCTAACAACCGATGCTGAAAACCCTGTCAAAAAAGCATAAAACCATAAAGTTACTAGCATGATGATGGATGCAATGTGTCTCCCCCTATGAAAAAACAGGTATTTAAAAAACAAACCCAACAACATCACAATCACACCTATATGCAATCCAGAAACAGCCAACATGTGCATGGTTCCAGTATTGATAAACGCTCTTTTTGTTTGAATATCTATATCACTTTTATCGCCCAACAAAATAGCTTTTATCAAAGGAGCGTCAGCCTCACCTATCCATTCTTCAAGCATTTTGTTAGAATAATTGCGTGATTGTTCCAATACATTTTCCAACCAATTTAAAGCACCTGTTTGTAGAACACGTATTTGATTTTCACCAATAAATGCTTGGTAGCGCACTCCTTTTGATAGCCAATACATGGTTGCATTAAATTCTCCAGGATTATTGCGCACTTGAATGGTATTAAATATTCCATTAAAAAGTAGAAGATCATTTTTAGCATACGTAATCCCTGAATTTTCAATCACTAAAAGGACTTTTTCAGATGTAGGCTCCCATGTTTTGTTTTTACGAATGGATTGGAGTTCTACCAACGCTGAATTCCACGTTTTATCATTGCTCATCTGCTCAACGATTTTACCTGTATAAAAGGTTTCAACCTGTCCTAATTCCTTATTCTCCAAAGGATAATAATTGTTCATCATTAAGTATCCCGACAAAGTAAACAGTGGACCAAATAGTAGATAAAATTGAAAATTTTCAAGTTTTTTTCTAAAAACAAGTGCGCTTAGCATTAAAAAGATAGAAAACAGTGTAAAACCTACTACAAAAGGCGACTCAAACAGCAAAATACCAAGCATAAAGCATAAAAGCCAAAAAAGCAATGATGATTCAGTTAGTATTTTCATAAAAGTTGTAATAAAAACCAAACATACTAAAAATTTAGAGTAGGTCGATTTTTTTGTCCCATGTTTTGAATGTTTTTTGAAGTTAACACGTAGTAGAGTTGTTTTATAAATTTCTTGAAAAAAAAACCTTATTCATACTAATTCTAATTAGCAAATCCAATAACTAAAATCAGGTATTTTCATTAAATTTTCAGTATATTTGCGCAAAATTTAAGAATCAAAAAATGGCAATAGTTATTACCGATGAATGCATCAATTGTGGTGCTTGCGAGCCGGAATGTCCAAACAATGCAATTTATGAAGGTGGTGCTCAATGGCGCTATTCTGACGGAACTTCATTAACTGGAATGATAACAACTTTGGACGGTAAAGATGTTAATGCAGACGAAGAGTTTGACGCAATTGATATGGATATTTACTACATCGTCCCTGATAAATGTACGGAATGTGAAGGTTTTCATGATGAACCTCAATGTGCAGCTGTTTGTCCGGTTGATTGCTGTGTAGACGACCCTAACTACCGCGAATCGCAAGATGAATTGTTGGCGAAGAAAACTTTTATGCACCTTTCTTAATCGTTTCAGCTAAATCATTATATTTGTTAAATCCTTACATATTATTACGCCTATTGATTTAAAACATTACGCACGCTAAAATGAATAAAAACGAAGAACTAATTGCTCGTAGAGAAGCTGCTCAATTGGGTGGCGGACAAGCACGAATTGATAAACAACACCAAGGCGGAAAATTAACTGCTCGTGAACGACTAACACTTTTATTGGATGAAAACTCATTCAATGAAATTGGTCAGTTTGTAGAACACCGTGCAACCTCTTTTGGTTTGGATAAACAAAAATTTCCAGGTGATGGTGTTGTAACAGGTTATGGTACCATTCACGGACGTTTGGTTTATGTTTTTTCACAAGATTTTACAGTACTAGGTGGCTCTTTGTCGGAAACACACGCTGCAAAAATTTGTAGAATCATGGATATGGCCATGAAAAATGGTGCTCCTGTCATTGGCTTAAACGATTCGGGGGGGGCACGTATCCAAGAAGGAGTGGTTTCTTTGGCTGGTTATGCTGATATTTTTTATAGAAATACACGTGCTTCGGGGGTAATTCCTCAAATTTCGGTAATCATGGGACCATGTGCTGGAGGTGCCGTTTATTCTCCTGCTCTTACCGATTTTATCTTCATGGTAGAAGATACTTCGTATATGTTTGTTACCGGACCAAACGTTGTAAAAACTGTAACACACGAAGAGGTTTCTTCTGAAGATTTAGGTGGTGCTAAAGCACATGCTGAAAAATCAGGGGTTAATCATTTCACTGCTTCAAACGATGTTGAATGTTTGAAAAAAGTGCGTGATTTATTGACTTACATGCCGCAAAACGCCTACGAACTTCCTCCACAACCAGAAAAATTTGAATTTAATGCCTTGAAATTAGAAGCCATTAAATCCATCATTCCTGATAATGCCAATTTACCCTACGACATTCGCAAAGTAGTTGATGCGGTAATTGACGACAACTCGTTTAGAGAAGTGCACGAAGATTATGCTAAAAATATTGTTGTAGGTTTTGCACGCTTAGAAGGAAAAACCATTGGTATTGTTGCCAATCAACCTGCGTCTTTGGCTGGTGTGTTAGACATAGAAGCGTCGCGTAAAGGTGCTCGATTTGTACGTTTTTGTGATGCGTTCAACATTCCACTTTTGGTATTTGAAGACGTACCAGGATTTTTACCTGGAACCGATCAAGAATGGCGCGGAATTATTACCAATGGAGCAAAATTATTGTATGCATTCTCCGAGGCAACCGTTCCAAGAATTACGGTGATTACCCGCAAAGCTTATGGTGGTGCATTTGACGTTATGAACTCAAAATCTATCGGTGCCGATTTGAATTTTGCTTGGCCAACTGCTGAAATTGCTGTAATGGGAGCTAAAGGTGCTGCAGAAATTATTTTTAAACGTGAAATTGCTGAAGCTGCTGACTCCAATGCAAAATGGTTGGAAAAAGAAGCTGAATATGCTGAAATGTTTGCCAATCCATATCGTGCTGCCGAAAGAGGAATTGTGGACGATGTGATTTTGCCTGAAGAAACACGTGCAAAAGTAATTGCTGGTTTCAAAATGTTGGAAAACAAAGCAGAAACACTTCCTCAGAAAAAACACGGAAACATTCCTTTGTAAATAAAAAGGTAACAATAAATTAAAAATGGAACTGAATTGCTCGGTTCCATTTTTTTTGCTTTATTTTTATTAGGTTACACCCAACGAAATTATAAATTTCGATACATTGCTATCCATTCTTCGTTGGTAACATCTTGCAATAATTTCCAAAAATTAGTATCTACAAAAAACTTAGTATCTATGTGCGCCATGCCGTAGTTTTTATACAAAAATTTCTGTTGTGCCGGACTTGGTAAAAATTCATCTTGACTCCAACCTTCCTCCATGCTACCCTTAAAAGGATAATTTCTAAAACGCAATTTCCACAAACTATCTACTGAAAAACAATAAGGTGTTTCTTTTCGTGTTATGGAATCTCGAAAAATGCCGCCTTGAACTCCATTCAATTCAAACAAATTCATGCGATTTCTGTTGTAAATGCTCGGCCACTCTCCCGACGCATAATGCACAAACTCATTAAACGTCAAAAACTTACGATTGGTTTCCATCACCCCATCAGTATAATACGCAATAAAAGTCACCATTTGCCCATTTGCTTGATACGATACGCGCACACCAAAAACTGAGCGCAATTCATTTCGAAATTGAACCGAAAACGATAGAAAAGCTACTATGAGTATTAAAACTGTTCGCATATTGTTTCTTCAACTAAAAACGTACCAAGTTGTGGTTTGTTGTTATACGATAAACATTTCAAAGTGTTTCAGTTAAATACTTTTAAAAAATAGAAATATTCTTATTACTAGATAATTAATCCTAAAAAAGTAACTAAATGTGCACAAAAAAGCAACTAAAACGTTTTAATGACGTCTTGGTACCAAATACATTAATCAATTATGAAACAATTTATCTTTGTTTTAACCTTAATAACCCTATCATTTTCTAGTGTTTTTGCGCAATGCAATAACTTTATTCAAGCGGATTTTGATTCGTATGAATATTCAACAACAGTTCCTCATATTATTGCAGGAACAACTTACCAAAATACGCCTCAAGGCTCTACTCATGGCCCAAATTACACTGGAAACAAACATTTATACCTCAATTTTGTAGATGGATTTACGGGTGTTGCCTACAACCGCCCCTATACGGTTTGTGTAGGTGGAACTTTTCGTTTATCTTTCTACCACAGAGAAGCTTGGGGAAGTAATACCAACACTACGTTCAATATTTATGATGGCAATAATGTATTGCTTTATACTCAAACAGTTGCATGGACAGGAACTACTTGGAATCATTTTGTGAGTCCAGAATTGGTTTCAACTACCACAACTTTGCGCTTAGAAATTGTCAATAATCTAACTAACTCGGGCAGTAACGACATGGTTGTGGACGATATGTTGCTTGAAATTTGTTCGATCAATGAAAATAGAACTTTATCTGCATGCGATATTACAGGTCCAGTAAATTTATTCAGTTTATTTAGTGCTGCCATGCCAACAACTGGAACTTGGAGCGGACCAGCTACACTTGGTAATGGACATTTAGGCACATACAATACTACACTTCCTAGTGGAACATACACGTATACAACAGCTGCGGCTGGAACTTGTGGTGCACCTCAAGGAACTGTTGTTGTTCAAGATAACGTTCCTGTGAATTTAGGTGCTGATATTCACCAATGCACACCTCAAGCTGTAACCCTTAATGCTGGAAATAACCACGACTCGTATTTATGGTCGAATGGAGCTACCACCTCCTCTATTTCAGTAAATACCGCTGGAACTTATTCGGTAATTGCTCGCAAACTTGGAGGAAACATGTTGCAGCACGGTGATTTCCAAGGTGGAACAACCAATACGGCTAATGGATTTACAACGAGTTATGTGCCAGGAACAGGTGGATCATGGGGATTACTTTCAAATCCTGGACAATATGCCATCAGCACAAGCCCTAATTTAACGCACAACAATTTTTCATCTTGTGGCGACCACACAACAGGAACTGGTAATATGCTAATTGCAAACGGTTCATCAACTCCGAATACAACTGTTTGGTCGCAAACTGTAAATGTGAACCCTAATCAAGATTATTTGTTCTCATTTTGGGCAATGAATGTAGTAAACGACCCGAATGTTTCTAACTTGCAATTGTATATCAACGGAGCTCCAATTGGACCGGTGAATCAAACAACTCCAAATTCTTGCAACTGGACACAAATAAACGATACGTGGAATTCTGGTGCAGCAACACAAGCTGTGCTGAGCATTGTAAACCAAAATTCATCGGAAGGTGGAAATGATTTTGCAATCGATGACATTTATTTCTCTACTTATTGTTCTTATTACGACACCATTCAAGTTTCTTTTGCCAACAATAACTTAACGGTTTCGCCAAATGCGGTTATTTGTCAAGGAAATTCAACTACATTAACGGCAACTGCAACCTCAACCATTCCTGGAACAACATTTACCTATAATTGGATTAATCAATCAAACAATACCAACACATTAACCGTTGCTCCAACTGCAACAACAAGCTATTCTGTAGTTGCTACTGACCAAAATGGTTGCAATACCCCAACTAGAACTGTTTCTGTTGTTATTTCTCCCGCTTTAAACCCCAATGCTGGTGTAGATCAAATTGTTTGTTTGGGAGATACCATTCAATTAAATGGAACAATTAATAATGCTGCAAATAGCAAAGCTTGGTCGCATAATACACAAGCAATCACGCCTACTCCAACGGTTACATACATTCCAAATACCACAACACTCAATGCAAAAGTTGTTGTAAACCAACCAGGAGTATATCCATTTATTTTAACAGAAAGCAACCAAGGATGTGGTGCAATGAACGATACAGTTTTAATTACTGTTTCGCAAGCCACACAAACGGTACAAACAACTGATTTAACATGCTTTGGAAATCAAACAGGTATCATTCAAATCATCAATAACGATGCTGTTTCTTATTCGTTTGACAATGGAGCAACTTGGGAAACATCATCAACAAAAACTGGATTAGCTGCTGAACTTACACGGTATGGTCAGAAAATCAATACGGTTGTAGAACATCCAATACAGTTATATTATTAGAGCCAGATGCTTTGCAATTAACAGTTGCCAACGACACGTTGATTTGTGAAAATGGAACAGCAACATTAACTGCTTCTATTGGTCAAACGAATGCAATCTACCATTGGGGACACACAACCGATGTGGCAGCTACACAATTAGTTCAACCAACTGCATTGACAAATTACACGGTTTATGCCGAAAGTGCTGCAGGATGTCTTTCTGATACTCAAACCATCGTTGTTTCCTTGCGAAATCAATTAGTGCTGTTATCACTACCAATGCAGCTATTTGTCCGGGCGAAACAACAACTTGCAAGTAACTGTAAACATTGCAGGCGGACTCAGATCCATACACCGTTACATGGAATACCAATCAAATTGGAACTTCTTTGCAAGTGAGTCCAGCTCAAACATTACAATACACAGCAATTGTAACAGATGCTTGCGAATCAACACCATTGGTCTTAAACACAACGGTTACCGTACATCCATTGCCAACACCAATTATCAGCTCGCCATCACCATCAATTTGTGAGCCTGCTCAATTTGAATTGGTATGCAATACCGATCCTTCATTAATTCAAACTGTTAACTGGTTTATTTCGGATGGTCAATCGTTTTTAAACCAAACCAATGTAATTACAGAACCAATGCCTGCTGGCAATTATACGGTAGAAGTACTTATCGTATCGCCTCAAGGCTGTATTGATTCGAAAACGTTTACAAATTTCTTAACCGTTCATCCGCTTCCAACAGCCGATTTTGTTTGGAACCCTAATCCGGTGAAAGTTTTTTCTACAAACGTTACCATGAACAATTCCTTCTTCGGGAGCAACTGCCTACAACTGGTTTTTTGAAGGAGCATCTCCAAGTGTTTCTACGTTAGAAAATCCATCGGTAAAATACCCAGAAGGAGTTGAAGGAACGTATCCAATAATGTTGGTTGCAACTACCGAATTTGGTTGCCAAGATACGGTTGTAAAAGAATTGGTGGTATTGCCTGATGTTTTATTGTACGTCCTTAACACGTTTACACCTGATGGTGATGAGTTTAACCAAAATTGGCGTGTTTATACCGAAGGTATCGACCTCTATAATTTTTCTCTAACTGTTTATAACCGTTGGGGAGAGACTGTTTGGCAATCCAATGATGCAAGTATTGCTTGGGATGGAACCTACAAAGGTCAAGTGGTGCAAGAAGGCACTTATACTTGGGTAATTATTGCCAAAGATAGAATCAACGACAATCATTATAAGTGGACTGGAACGGTAAACGTTTTGAAATAAATTAATTTCTTATTGCACATTCATCCGAATACGGTATTCTTTCGGATATAGATTATTGAAACGGTTGCCGATGTTTTTTATCCAACCAATGGGTTCGTTTTGATAGGTCAATTGCACCATTCCTATGTGCGTCAATCCGTTAATGGGAAATGTATCGCCGTGTAAGAAAAACAATGCTTCTTGTTCACTCACTTCGTGTGATGGATAGTTTAATCGCAAGCTGTGACAAAGCAATAAATCGTGGCTAGGAATTAATCCTTTACGTGCTATTTCGCCCACTTCAACACCCCATTTAACGAGGTGCAAATTACTTTGCAACAACAAATATTCTTTTTCAAATGCAGATGGGATGGCTAAAATGGTGTTGTTCCACTCATAAAAAGTAGAAGCAGTAGTTTTTACCCAGTTGGTTAGTTCTCCCACATCTTTTACCTTGGTTAATCCTTTGTTTTGGGTCTTACCCAATTTAGTTGTTCTACCCTCGCTTGATTTTTTCTGCAAAACTGCAATAAAAAAACCTTCTGTTTGAGTGCGACCTGGAATGCCGTAAATTCCTACTCCTCCTCTACCCTGAATAAAATCAAACGGAGCTGGAATAGTCACCAATTCTGCGTCAAAATTTTCGGTAATCCAACGAATGTTTTCTTCGTTTTCGTGCGGATTAAAAGTGCAGGTTGAATAAATCAAATAGCCGTTTTCGTTCAAAGCATCCCACACATCTGCAACAATGCGTTTTTGGCGACTTTGGCACAAATTCACGTTATCCAACGACCATTCATTTCGTGCTTGCACATCTTTGCGAAACATTCCCTCACCCGAACAAGGGGCATCCACCACTACCACATCAAAAAAGTTGGGTGTGCGCTCAAAGTCAGAAGGGTCATTGTTGGTAACAACCACATTGGAAAAACCCCATTTGGAAATGTTTTCTTTTAATATTTTTGCCCGCTGATTAATAACCTCATTGGCAACCAACAAGCCTTTATCATCTAAAAAAGATGCAATTAACGTGCTTTTACCTCCCGGCGCTGCACACAAATCCAAAAACTTTGGTTGTTCAGGCAAATCTAGTGAACGGATAATAAAATCCAACAACATCGAGCCTGCTTCTTGCGGATAAAAGTACCAGCATGAAACAACGGATTTAACGTAAAAACGGGACGTTCTTTTAAAAATAGGCATCCTCGCACCACTCAATAGGTGTTTCTGCTTCAAAATGACAGTTTGTTTTCCTCTGATTTTTTCGAATGGAAATAGGTACATCTGAATTCAATGCAGTTAGCAAATCTGCACCCAACAGCATCATTCTCAACATAATTTACAAAATCCTTAGGAAAATCAAGCATCTTTTAGAGGTTAAAAACTTTAGAAAAAGGATATTGGTTAAATGTTCCGCTAGCAGTGGCAATTAATTCTTCGTTTTGGTTCAAAAATCGGCCTCAACAAAAATAATTTTCTTTCCAACTTTGCGCACACGCGAGAAACCAGAAATGACATCGCCCAAACAGGCTGGTTTTAAAAAGTTGATTTTAAATTCAACCGTAGAAACTAAGTTTCCTTCTTTTTGCGACTCTGCCAAAGCAGCAATTCCAAGCGTTGAATCTGCCAAAGCGGCAATCACACCACCGTGTGCCGTTACAGGAGTTGCTAAGTGTTTTTTATCAATTTTTATTTTGTTGGTTACTTCGCCATTGGGTAAAAAATCGTATTCAAAATCAATAGTTCTTCCAAATTCATTGCTCATTTTATACAATTCCACTATGTTCAAATCACTCATTTTTTAGTTTGATTTTTTATTTTCTTGCACACAAAATTACCTCAAAAAAGCTAAATTTGGACAATTGTACAAAAGTTTAGTGCAATGAACACAATTATGAGTAGAACAGACGATTTTTTAAACTATACAGGGCAAACCAATCAAACACCGTATTTAATTGACGTTGAACGTGCTGAAGGCATATACATTACGGATAAAAACGGTAAAAAATACATGGACATGATTTCGGGAGTATCTGTCAACAACATTGGTCACAGCCACCCACACGTGATTAAAGCCGTAAAAGAACAAGCTGAAAAATACATGCACGTAATGGTATATGGCGAATTCATTCAAGATGCCCACTTGAATTTTTGTAAAAAACTGGTAGGTTTGCTTCCAGAACAATTGAACTGCGCCTATACTGTAAATTCTGGTACGGAAGCCAACGAAGCCGCTTTGAAATTAGCAAAACGCGTTACCCGAAGAACAGAATTGGTTGCTTTTAGAGGTTCATATCATGGAAGTACCCACGGTTCGATGAGTGTTTCGGGAAATGAAACTAAAAAAGAACCATTTCGCCCACTTTTACCCGATGTGCGTTTCTTGCAACACAACAACATTGAACAATTGGAGCAAATTACCGAAAAAACAGCAGGTGTTATCATCGAAACAGTGCAAGGTGATGCTGGTGTGCGTGTGCCAACCAAAGAATTTTTAATGGCATTGCGCAAGCGTTGTACAGAAGTTGGTGCATTGCTAATTTTTGATGAAATACAATGCGGTATGGGGCGCACAGGAAAACTGTTTGCTTTTGAGCATTTTGATGTTGTTCCAGACATTCTAACTCTTGGAAAAGCATTGGGTGGAGGTTTGCCAATTGGTGTTTTGGTTTCATCTCGCAAAAATCTTTGGGAGTTTACCTACGATCCAATTTTAGGACACATCACCACATTTGGAGGAAACCCTGTGATAGCAGCAGCTGGATTGGCTTGTCTAGAAGTTTTTGAACAAGAAATTGATTTCAACGAGGTTGAACGTTTGGGTGCTTTGTTGCAATCCATTGTGGGGCAATCGGATGAAATTAAAGCTATGCGCAGAATCGGATGATGTTTGCCTTCGACATGGAATCGTTTGAACGTGTGGAGAAAGTTGTCAAAAAATGCTTGAAGACGGCTTGATAAGTTTTTGGTTTTTATCCCATCCCTACAGTTTCCGCTTATCACTGCCCTTAACCATTACCGAAGAAGAAGTAAGAAAAGCGGGAGCAATTATTTTAAACGCAATTCAATCAACGAAATAAAAATATGGCATTAATTAAAGCATGTAGAGGAACTTCGCCAAAATTTGGCAAGGATTGTTGGTTTGCAGAGAATGCAACCATTGTTGGAGACGTAGAAATGGGCGATGAATGTTCGGTTTGGTTCAATGCCGTTGTTCGTGGCGATGTAAATTCTATTAAAATGGGAAATCGTGTCAACGTGCAAGACGGAGCTGTAATTCACTGCACTTATGAAAAAACAAAAACAGTTTTGGGCAACAACGTTTCTATAGGTCACAACGCCTTGGTGCACGGTTGTACTGTTGAAGACAACGTATTGATTGGTATGGGTTCTATTGTTATGGACAATTGTTATATTGAAGCCAATTGCATCATTGCGGCTGGTGCTGTATTATTGGAAAACACACGCGTTGAAAGTTGGAGTATTTATGCGGGCGTTCCAGCCAAAAAAGTAAAAACACTTTCTCCCGAATTGTTTGAAGGCGAAATAAAACGCATTGCCAACAGCTATGTAAAATATTCGAGCTGGTTTAAAGAAGAACAAGAAGGTTAATTGTTACTATCAAACAATTTTTCGATATCGGTAATGAGTGAATCAACACTTTGGGGATTTGTACCATCGTAGTACCCACGAATACGTTGTTTTTTGTCAATTAAAACAAAATTATTGGTGTGAATAAAATCACTACCGGCATCCCCCACGTTTTCAGCTTCTGCAGGTTTAAGCACAAAAAACGATTTACGAGCTAGGTCGTACAATTGCTCTTTATCTCCAGTTAAAAACCACCATTGTTTATCGTTGGCATGATGTTGCGCTGCATAGCGTTTCATTTGCGCAACGGTATCGTTTTTCGGGTCAACGGTAAAACTTAAAATTTTAAAATCATCATGTTGTGCATATTTTTTTTGCACACGTTGCATTTGCGTGTTCATGATAGGACAAATAGATCCACATGTTGTAAAAAAATATTCAACCACATACACCTTTCCATCCACATCTTTGCGCGTTATGGTTTGCCCATTTTGATTGGTAAAACTAAAATCACCGATGGTATGCCCAATTCCAACACGTTGTAGTGAAGTGTCAACCACCTCTGGATTGATATCCACCGGATTGTAAATAGGCAATTGAGCTTCTTTAGGTTGATTATTCACATAAAACAAGGTAATTCCAATTATGGCAACGATAACAATGAGGACAATACTTTTCATACCAACAAAAGTAAAAAATAAAAAAGCGTTAAATGAAAGTTGACCTCCATTTAACGCTTTTTAAGTTAAAATAATTATTATTTCTTTTTCAAATCGTTCTTAATGAACAATTCGATAGCAGCAGGCATAGAAGGTGCATCAGGTTGAGGCGCATGCACGTCTAAACGCAAATTATTTTTCACTAATGATTGTGCAGTGGTTGGACCAAAAGCAGCAATGATGGTATCGTTTTGTTTAAAATCAGGAAAATTTTTCAAAAGTGATTCAACTCCAGCCGGGCTAAAAAACACCAACATGTCGTAGTACACATCTTCCAAATCTGATAAATCAGCAGCAACTGTTCTGTATAAAACAGCTTTTGAGAAATTGATTTTATGCTCTTTAATGGTTTCAGGAATTTTATCTTGCAACACATCCGTACAAGGCAACAAAAACTTTTCTGTTTTGTGCTTTTTCATTAACACCACTAAATCGTCTATTGTTTGGCGACCAAAGAAAATTTTACGTTTTCTATAAGTCACATATTTTTGTAAATAATAAGCAATTGCTTCAGAAATACAGAAATATTTCATGGTATCTGGAACATCAAAACGCACTTCTTTAGCAATTCTAAAAAAATGGTCAACTGCAATTTTTGACGTAAAAATCACTGCTGTATGTTCAGCAATATTAACTTTTTGAGTTCTGAATTCTTGAGCTTCAATCCCTTCTACTTGGATGAAAGGACGAAAGTCAATTTTCAACTTGTACTTTTCTGCCAAATCAAAATACGGAGACTTTTCGGTCTCGGGTCTTGGTTGGGATACTAAAATAGTCTTTACAGCCAAAATAAATTAATTTGTAAGTTAACAATCTTATCGCATGTCACGCCATTAAAGCAAAAACTGCTAAAACAGGTAGAACTTCGAGCGTGCAAAGATACAAAATTAAATAATACCACGACACACCATTTAAGAGTGCAACGATTAAAATTTTCAACATTCTAACTAAAAATAAAGCTAGTAAAATGTACAAAAATAGCTGCGAAATATAAGGGTTTATCGGTGAGTTTAGCAACCACAATAGAGCCAACACAAAAAACACAATTCCAAAACTGATAAAATTAACCCAACTCTGTGTTATAAATGTACTAAACAATTCTCTTTCACCTGTTACAAATGTTGAAATTAATAGTCCAGCAAAAAAATAGAACAGCACTATTACAGTTCCAATTAATGTCAGCAACAAATCATCAATTGATCCAAATTTTTCGCCTAACAAACCTATGCTAACTTGATTTAAAAAATGAGTTTGCTCATTAAACAAAACCATACAAACCCATAAACTCAAAAACGATAAAAAACCAAGCAATACGAAACTGGTTGAATTATATCGTGCGTCAATTTTTTGTAAATTATCTGGAGTATCTAAGGTAAAAACAGAAAATAAGGCAACTCTAATAATATATGGATCTAATCGCTTAGCTAAGGCCAACAATAAAAAACTTAAAAACAAAACAAAACCTAATATCCATTGATTTGCACCCGCAATAGCGTCCAAATGTGTAGGAACTTCAACATCTTTCCCTCCTACTATTGAAAAAAGCGGTATGATTCCTAAAAAATTGAACATAT
>JAWKMK010000008.1:0-100327 GCA_041392275.1 Crocinitomicaceae bacterium
AAATTGTTTACTGATTTTATAGATTCCATCTTGCGTTACACCAATTTTAAACCATTCGCCACTTCCAGGTTTTAATACCGATTCAGAGGCAAAAGATTTTACTTTATTGGCTGAAAATGTTGCTATTTGTTGCTGATTAAAAGTAAAAGAGGTAATGCGTTGAATTTTACCATCTTTTTGAATGTAGGGAACAATTGAAAATAATAACAAACGTTTTTTTCCACCATTTGTGACCTTTGCCTTCCATTTGGCTTGGGTTGGAATTGAAATATTGTTGTTTTTTAAATAAGCAATTTCTTTTTCAGTTGCACTTCCAGTTTGAACATCTACTAAAGTAAGGTTTGCATCGTATTTTGGGGCAACTTCTTCAATAAATTGATAGTAAATTTCACCTTCTGCATAAATTTGACCTTCAAAATTAGGTAATGAAGTTACAATTCCATTTACTTCTTGTTGCAAAGGTTCACTCCATTTTATTGTAATTGATTTTTGGTCTTGTGAAAATGAAGTAGAATACAAGAAAAGAATAACAAAAAACGCTAATATTGAATGAAAAGGGGTACTTGTTTTAAAAAAATATTTCATAGTACAAATATGTTAATTTCCTTTTTGATTGAAATAAAAAAACGATTATTTTCTTTGTTTATTATTTGTAATTTATAATATTTGTAACCTTTTTAACAAATTGACGTTAAAAAGACAAAGTGAGATACATTTTCTTACTACTAAATTTTACTAATTCTTAATAAATGAGAGGATTGAAACGATTTTTTACGGCTGTTGTAGCAAGTGTTGTGGCGCTGAGTGCGAATGCACAAGACCCTTCATTTACGCAGTTTTATTCCAACCCTATTTATTTGAATCCTGCTTTGGCTGGAACACATGGTTGTGCTCGTTTTGCTGCAAATTATAGAAATCAATGGCCAAGTTTGTCAGGGAATTACGTAACTTATGCATTAGGATACGATCAATATTTCAAGCAAATTTCGGGTGGTATTGGTGTTTTAGCAACACATGATATGACGGGGAAAGCAACCATTCAAACATCAATGTTAGGATTGATTTATTCATACCACTTAAATGTAACACGAAAATTCTCTTTGCTTTTTGGAGCGCGTGCTGCATGGTATCAAAAGTTTTTGGATTGGGATAAATTGACTTTTGGAGATATGATTGACCCTCGCAAAGGGTTTATTTATCAAACGGGTGACGTTCCACGTGGTGGTTCAAAAGGATTTTTTGACGCATCCGCTGGAATTGTAGGTTACTCTGATATTTTTTATTTTGGAGTTGCTGTTCATCACCTTAATATGCCAAATGAATCTATGATAGTTGGAAAAAGTCCACTACCTGTTCGCTACACGGCACATGCTGGAGCCAACATTGCATTGGGTTCTAAATCAAAATATTCAAACACCACATCGTTGATGCCAAGTGTTATTTACCAATACCAACGTGGTTTTCAAGAGTTAAACATTGGTATGTATGTTAAATATGGTATTTTCACAGCCGGCGTTTGGTACCGCACAAGCGATGCATTTATTACTACCATAGGCATCAATACAGGAATGTTTAGAATTGGATACAGCTACGACGTAACAACTTCTAAGTTAAACAACGGAGTATCTGGAGGTTCGCACGAAGTGTCGTTAGGAATCAACTTGAATTGTAAGAAGAAAATTCCACAGTTCAGAACCATTTCTTGTCCATCGTTTTAATTTATTATTTTCAGTTTTCATTTTGTGATTGTATAGAAAGGTTAACTTTGTATCAAATCCTTAATTGATTGAAATGAAAATTTTACTTTCACCTGCAAAATCGATAGATACAACACTTTCTATTCCAACACCAACGCCAACAACTGCTGTATTTTTAGACGACGCAACCAAATTGGCGAGCAAATTAGCAAAGCTGAAAGAAAAAGATTTGATGCTGTTGATGCATGTATCTGAAAGTATTGCCGAATTGAATGTGCAACGTTACAAAAATTGGATAGCTCCCACTCAATTAACCAATGAATGCAAACCTGCAGCAACAGTTTTTTCAGGAGAAGTTTACCGAGGATTAAACGTTGCGTCATTTTCTGAAGATGATTTTCTTTTTGCCAATCAACAAGTGCGCATTTTATCAGGCTTGTATGGCATTTTAAAACCACTTGATTTATTGTATCCCTACCGTTTAGAAATGGGAACCAAATGGCAAATTTCACCAAAAACTAAAAATCTATATGCTTTTTGGAGCGATAAAATTTCCAATTACTTAACGCAAGAATTAGAAAACGATGAAGCAATAATCAACCTTGCATCATCAGAATATTTTAAGGCTATTCAACCTAAAAAGATAAAAAATCGCATCATTACTCCTCATTTTAAAGATTTTAAAAATGGTGAATACAAAGTTGTAATGATGTATGCTAAAAACGCACGTGGAAAAATGGCGCATTACGCTGTAAAAAACAGAATTGAGAACCCTGAATTACTAAAAGAATACAACGAAGACAATTATCGTTTTGATAGTAATTTATCAACCGAAAATGATTGGGTATTTACACGCTAAAGGGAAATTATGGAAAATATGCAACTTCAAATCGATAAAGTAACTTCCAGCGAATTAGAATTGCTGCAACGCATTAGTCGTTTAACTTTTTTTGAAACTTTTTCCAATCAAAACACTCCCGAAAACATGCATATTTACCTGAATAGTAACATGTCTTTGGAAAATCTATGCAATGAATACAATAATACTGATTCTAGTTTTTACTTCATTCGAATAAACGGAAATGTAGCTGGTTATTTTAAGCTAAATCTTTCTCTAAAATACACCAACAATCATGAAAAAGATTCACTTGAAATTGAACGATTGTATTTATTAAAACAAGTTTAAAATAAAGGATTTGGAAAACAAATAATGAACACCATTTTTGAAGTCTCTAAATTGAAAAATATTTCAACTATATGGTTAGGTGTGTGGGAAAATAACGAGCCTGCAATTGCATTTTATAAAAAAATGGGATTTGAGGAATTTGGAAATCATCAATTTAAACTTGGACTTGAGGTTCAAATAGATAAACTTTTAAAAATCAATCTCTAATATTTTATTAAATTCTTTTTACAGCCATCACTTTTTTAAAATTCAAAATTTCCAATTAACGTTCTTTTTACTATGAAATCTGTTTAAAAATGTGTATTTTCTCTAATTAATCGTTTGCATTCAAATTTTAAGGGGGGAATTTTGCTATATTTGTAACATCTTAAAATAAAGCTATGGGCAAAGAAACAGTTGTAGAAAACACTAAAAAACTTGATTTTGAAACATTTAAAAACGAAGTTTTAGCTGATTATAAGTTAGCTTGCATTTCTAGAGAAACTTCCCTTTTGGGTAGAAAAGAAGTGTTGACTGGTAAAGCAAAATTCGGAATTTTTGGCGATGGAAAAGAATTGGCACAAATTGCATTGGCTAAGCAATTTCAAGATGGTGATTTTCGCTCTGGTTATTACCGCGATCAAACATTAATGATGGCCATTGGTCAACTAAATGTTCAACAATATTTTGCAGGGTTATACGCACACACAGATGAAGATGTGGAACCGATGACTGCTGGTCGACAAATGGGTGGACACTTTGGAACACGCAACTTGGATAAAAATGGTGAATGGAAAGATTTGATGAAACAAAAAAATAGTTCGTCGGATATTTCACCAACTGCTGGACAAATGCCGCGTTTATTAGGTTTAGCATTGGCGTCAAAAGTATATAAAAACCACCCTACATTAAAAGATTTAGAAGCATTTAAAAAATTTACAAACGGTGGAAACGAAGTTGCTTTTGGTTCTATTGGTGATGCCTCTACTTCGGAGGGTCCATTTTGGGAAACAATTAATGCTGCGGGTGTGTTGCAAGTTCCGATGGTAATGTCTGTTTGGGACGATGGTTATGGAATTTCTGTAACACGTAAAAATCAAACAACAAAAGACAGTATTTCTGAAGCTTTGGCAGGAATGCAACGTACAAAAGACAACCCAGGTTATGAAATTTTTGTAACCAAAGGTTGGGATTATGCGCATTTGTGTGAAACATACGAAAAAGCAGTTGCAATTGCCCGAAAAGAACACGTTCCTGTTTTGGTACACGTTAAAGAAGTGAATCAACCGCAAGGACACTCAACATCTGGTTCTCACGAACGATACAAATCAGAAGAACGTTTGAAATGGGAAGTTGAATTCGATTGTATCAATAAATTCAAAGAGTGGATTTTGAGTTTTAATGCAGATGGTAATAAAATAGCTGTTGAAGAAGATTTAAAAGCCATTGAAGAAGAAGCAAAAAAACACGTAAGAGATAGTAAAAACACAGCTTGGAAAGATTTTTCTGATACACTAAAAGTTGATTTTGATGCTGCAATGGGATTGTTAAAAGCAGTTGCTGAATCTAGCTCCAATAAAGCATTTGTTCAAAAAGAAGTGGATGCGCTTGAAAAAGCGATGAATCCTATTCGTAAAGACATTCTTTCTACAGCTCGTAAAGTTTTGCGCATTACACGCAATGAAAAAACAAGTCAACGTGCTACTTTAGCACAATGGATTCAAAATAGTGTTCATGAAAATTACGACCGCTATAGTTCTCATTTGTATTCTCAATCTAAAAAATCTGCTTTAAATATCGAAGCAGTTGCACCTACTTATGCAACAGATGCAGAATTGGTGGATGGAAGAATCGTATTGCGTGATAACTACGATAAACTATTAGAAAAATATCCTGAAGTGCTTGTTTTTGGTGAAGACGTTGGTAAAATTGGTGGCGTTAACCAAACATTGGAAGGAATGCAAGAAAAATATGGTGAATTGCGTGTTTCTGATACTGGAATTCGTGAAGCAACTATTATTGGGCAGGGAATTGGTATGGCTATGAGAGGTTTGCGCCCTATTGCTGAAATTCAATACTTGGATTATTTATTGTATGCCGTGCAAGTGATGTCAGACGATTTGGCAACAGTTCAGTACCGTACAAAAGGCGGACAAAAAGCACCGTTAATTGTAAGTTCTAGAGGTCACCGATTGGAAGGAATTTGGCACTCAGGTTCACCAATGGGAATGATTATTAACTCACTTCGTGGAATTCACGTTTGTGTACCTCGCAACATGACTAAAGCTGCAGGTTTCTACAATTTATTGTTGGAAAGCGATGAACCCGCATTAGTTATTGAACCGTTGAATGGTTACCGTTCAAAAGAATTGTATCCTTCCAATATTGGAGAATTTAAAATTGCGTTGGGTGTACCAGAAATCACCCGTGAAGGAAATGATTTGACGCTTGTTTCTTACGGTTCAACCTTTAATTTATGTACCGTTGCAGCACAACAATTGGCAGAATTAGGAATCAACGTTGAATTAATTGATGTTCAAACATTACTTCCTTTTGATATTCACCATGTGATTGCAGAATCGTTGAAAAAAACAAATCGTTTGATGATTGTTGACGAAGACGTGAGCAGTGGCGCAACAGCATATATGTTGGACAAAATTTTAGTTGAACAAAATGGTTATTACCACTTGGATTCAGCTCCTGTAACTGTGAGCGCAAAAGATCACCGCCCTGCTTATAGTACAGATGGCGATTATTTCTCAAAACCAAGTATCGATGACATTGTTGAGGCGGCTTATGGGCTAATGCACGAAGCAGATCCAGCAAGTTTTCCATCAATGTATTAATAGAATATTTACTATTTTTAAAGGTTGACACATTTATGTTGTCAACCTTTTTATTTTTAGAATATGATGAAATCTTTTTTATTAGTTGGTTTGGGCGGTGGACTTGGGAGCATTCTTCGCTATGCTGCATCACTTTTGTATAAAAACAACACAACAAACTTCCCCTATTCCACTCTTTTTGTTAATGCAATTGGTTGTTTGCTTATTGGTTTATTGATGGGTTATTTTGAGCGTCAACAAATTTTATCCAACGAACTTAAATTAGTGTTTATCACAGGGTTTTGTGGCGGATTTACAACTTTCTCTGCATTTTCAAGTGAAACTATCTTCTTACTTCAAAACAACCAAATAAGCACTGCAATTTTGTATGTCTTTGTTAGTTTATGCTCAGGATTTTCACTCACCTTCTTAGGAATCAGCTGTTTTAAGTAATTGTATATCAATATATTTCTAAAAGATTGAATTTTATTTCAAATTATATAGGATATTGTTGTCTTATTATAAAAAAAGGTTGTACTTTTGTTATGTAGAATCATTATAAATAAGACCAAGATGGATACAAAAGATTTTGATAGAGCCCAAGGTCATTGGATATTGGCTAAAATGGGAAAACGTGTATTACGTCCGGGAGGTAGAGAATTAACACAAAAATTGATTAATGGATTAGATATTAATTCGAAAGATGACATAGCCGAATTTGCACCAGGAATGGGTTTTACAGCACAATTAGCATTAAATAATCATCCTAAATCGTATGTAGGGATTGATGAAGATAAAGATGTGGTTGGCTTATTACGCCATAAATTAAAAGGTAAAAATATAACTTTTATTCAGGGAAATGCATCTAAAACACATTTAGCAGAAAATAGTAAGGATAAAATTTATGGTGAAGCCATGCTAACTATGCATGCCGATCATCGTAAAGCTGAAATTATTAAAGAAGCGCATCGTGTATTAAAAAAAGGAGGGCTGTATGCGATTCATGAATTGGGATTAACCCCCAATAATTTAAGTGAAGATAAAAAAGCTGAAATACAAAAAGATTTAGCGATGGCAATACGTGTAAATGCACGTCCACTAACCGAATCGGAATGGACAACATTGTTAGAAAACGAAGGGTTTAGAGTTAAAAAAGTGGAGCAAAATTCAATGAGTTTGTTAGAAACTTCACGTATATTTCAAGATGAAGGATTTTTTAGAGCTTTAAAAATTTACTTTAACATCTTCCGATATAAAAAAGCTAGAAAAAGAATTACGGAAATGAGCAATACATTCAAAAAATACAAAAACAACATGAATGCAATTGCAATTATCGCAGAAAAAATTTAATTAAATAAATAGTTATGAGTATCACAGAGAAAAACAATGTTGGAGAATTAGTGGCGCAAGATTACCGTGCTGCAGCTGTATTTAGTAAGTATGGTATTGATTTTTGTTGCAATGGAAACAGAAGCATTGATGAAGCATGTCAACAAGGAAATATTGATGCAAGTAAAGTAGTTTACGATTTAAACGAAGCAACTGCAACGCAAAGCACTGGTTCCATCGATTATTCTTCTTGGCCATTGGATTTATTGGCTGATTATGTGGAGAAAAAACACCATCGTTATGTTGAAGCCAAAACAGGAGAAATTATTCCGTATTTGAGTAAAATTGCACGTGTTCACGGAGATCGTCACCCAGAATTGAGAGAAGTAGAAGAATTGTTCAATCAATCTGCTGGTGAGTTGGCACAACACATGAAAAAAGAAGAATTGATTTTATTTCCATTCATTCGCAAAATGGTGAAAGCAAAAGATAGCAATCAACCTTTACAAGCATCTTCTTTTGGAACAGTTGAAAACCCAATTGATGCAATGAAACACGATCACAATGCAGAAGGCGAACGCTTTAGAAGAATTGCAGAATTGACAAACAATTATGAAGTTCCAGAAGATGGTTGTACTACATACCGTGTAACTTTATCAATGCTTAAAGAGTTTGAAGCAGATTTGCATTTACACATACATTTAGAGAATAACATTTTGTTTCCCAAAGCAATAGAGTTAGAAAAACAATTTTAATTTTTGATTAAATAAGTGGGATTGTTTAACTTTCTCACTTATTTTTGCAAACCATTAATCTTCTTTGCTTCAACTCATACTGGGACAATTAAAATTTTAAAATTATGGCGTTTGAAATTTCTAAAGATCAAAGTATTTTACAGTTTATCAGTAAGGACCACCATTTAGGACGTTCTTTAAGTTGGAACATTCAACAAGGAATAAAACTAAATGCTCCAATTGATGAAATGTGGAAATATGTTGATTGGTTTTGGCACAATAATTTAAAAAATCATTTTGAGTTAGAAGAAAAAAAATTGTTTGCCCTTTTAGATGCTGATAATCAATTTTTAAAGAAAGCACAAACACAGCACAGAAGAATCAAGCGTTTATTTGAAAAATGTCCAAAAGATATCAAAACGTTAAATTCTATCGAAGAAGATTTGAACCGTTTAATTCGTTTTGAAGAAACTGTTTTGTTTTCAGAAATTTTAACAATGGTAACGGCAGAACAATTAATTGAAATTGCCAGCTCCTACCCTAATCAACCCATAAAAGAATGGGAAGGAAAGCAATTTTGGTCAGCAAAACACAATTAACTACTATTTTTTGAAACCTTTTCTTTAAAGTATCGTTAATAGAAGTGGATCAATTATTAACGTCTACAGGTTAATGATAAAAATTAGGCTCGGTACTTCCGAGCCTTTTTTATTGTATGAATTTATTTTGCTGCCTTAATGTTTTCAATAAATTGATCAAACAAATATCTTGAATCGTGTGGACCAGCTGATGCTTCTGGATGGTATTGCACAGAAAACACTGGTTTACCTTTAATCTCCATTCCAGCTACAGTATTATCGTTCAAGTGGATGTGCGTTAACTCTACATTTGGATTAGCATCAATACTTTCTTTAGAAACTACAAACCCATGATTTTGTGATGTAATCTCGCATTTTCCTGTTTTCAAATTCAAAATTGGGTGGTTAATTCCACGATGACCGTTAAACATTTTTTCTGTTTTCAAGCCCAATGACAAGCCCAACAATTGGTGTCCTAAACAAATTCCAAAAACTGGTTTTCCGGCATTGGATATTTCTTTTACCAATTGAATAGAATCAGCCATTACACCTGGATCGCCTGGTCCATTTGACAACATATAACCATCTGGTTGAAAGCTATCCAATTCTGCTAATGTTGTATGCATAGGAAACACCTTAACGTGTGCTCCACGCTCAACCAAGCAACGAACAATGTTTTTCTCTTAATTCCAAAATCAACTACAGAAATTTTGCAAATTGGATTTTCTTGGTTTTTTATCATAGGCTTCTTTTGTGCAAACTTTTGAAGACAATTCCAACCCACTCATTGAAGGAACTTGAGCCAATTGTGCTTTCAAATCTTCAATCGATGTGTAGTCGGATGAAATAATGGCATTCATGGCACCTTTGTTATGAATATGACGCACCAATGCTCTTGTGACCCACATCCGAAAATTCCAACTTTTTCATTTTGCTGCATCAAGTTTTCCATTGATCCACTTGCAGATATTGCGCGTGAAAACGTTTCAGAAAACTTTTTGGTTACAAGTCCAGCAATCATCATTGCATCAGACTCCACCTCTTCATCGTGCACACCATAATTCCCAATATGTGAAGTTGTCATTACCAAAATTTGCCCATAATAGGAAGGGTCGGTAAATACTTCTTGATAACCTGTCATACCTGTATTGAAAGCAATCTCACCGGTTGTAGTGCCAATTTTCCCAATGGCTTTACCATGAAATATTGTTCCGTCTTCAAGTATTAAAACTGCTGGTGTATCGTTTTTCATTTCTTTTATTTTATTAGGAGTAATTTGCTCAAATTATCTATTAATTACTTCGATAAATGCATGTTTCTTTCCGCATAAATCTTCATAAAGAATGGGTCTCTTAAGTCTTTTATGAATCGAATTCCTTCTCCGGTTGATTTCATTTCTGGACCTAATTCTTTTTCACATCTGGGAATTTTTCATAAGAGAAAACTGGAATTTTAATTGCATAATTCTTCTTTTTTGTGGATTGAAATTAAAAAATCTTCACTTTTTCTTCTCCCAACATCACTTTTGTTGCGTAATTGCTAGTTAAGGTTCATCGTATGCTTTTGCAATAAATGGAACGGTTCTTGATGCAATGCATTTGGTCAACTACATACACTTTATCGTCTTTACTGCATATTGAATATTGATTAAACCTACTTGTTTTTAATGCTTTTGCTACTTTTTTAGTAATTTCTTCCTAATTTGAGTCATTACCAAATCACCTAAATTGTATGGAGGCAATACCGCATAAGAGTCACCCGGAGTGAATTCCAATGGCTCATTGGTGCTGCATGATTCCGATGATGGGCCATAATTCTCTCCATCGCAAATAGCATCGGCCTCGCACTCAATGGCACCACCTATAAAACAGATCCAACAAAATTTGGTTGGCACCCATTTCACCAATAATGTCCACAACATGGTGCTCCAATTTTCCTCTGTTGATAACAATTTTCATTTGTCCACCCAATACATAAGAAGACGAACCAAATAACGGGAATCCCAAGTCTTTTGACAACTCCATCGCTTTCTGTTCAGCACCTTCAACCACACCGCATTAGTGGAATAAGCAATGGTTGTTTTCTTCCATACCTTCTAGAAAACGACCGCATATTCCTCAGGCTGTAAATCCAATGCTTCGTAGTTTGTACCAATAATTGGAATACCGTAGCGATTTAATTTTTCAGCCAATTTCAATGCTGTTTCTGACTCACCAATTTCGAACAATTACACCCAATTGGTTTTCGTGCTGAATAATGTCATAAATATGTTCCAGAACACTGGTTCAAAGTATAAATTTATCATTGGGACATCAAAGTCGGTTGAAACGGTTTCCGTTACAGAAGTTAATCATGATGGTTTCAGCAACCACATTCTTTAGCTGCCAATACCCGTGAACACATGAGTAATCAAACTCTATTCCCTGTCCAATACGGTTTGGTCCATTTCGCAGAACCCAAAACTACAATTTTTCTTTGTCCGAAACAACGCTTTCGCCAGTATTCAAACGTTGAGTAATGGCCAAGGTGTTTGTGTCAAACTCACCGGCACACGTATCCACTAATTTATAGACACGCTTGATACCAAATTCTTCGCCGTGCTTTTTTAGGTACTTCCGATTCCAAACAACGGCCGATAAAGCATTTGACGATCGGGTATAACTTTTTTGTTTTGCTTCAAACAACAATTCTTTTGAATGTTTTCCAAATGATATTTTCCATTTTATTATTCCAAAATCAATCAACTCTTCGATTTGTTTTAAGAACCACAAGTCGATTTTTGTTTTTTCTTGAATTGTTTTGAACGAATTTTTAATTTAATGGGTATATCAGCAAATATGAAACAAGGGTTCCACTGATGCATTTTCAAGCGAGTGCAATATTTCACGTTGATCAGTCAATTCTTTTCCATCGGCACCCGTAAACCATTTCTGCTGATTTCAAGTGATTGACATGCTTTTTGCAACGCTTGAACGAGCGTCCAATTCCCATCACCTCACCTACTGATTTCATTTGCAATCCCAAACGACGGTCAGTTCCAGGAATTTATTAAAGTTCCAATTGCGGTATTTTAACAATTACATAATCCAACGTTGGCTCAAACATTGTTGCCGAAGTTGTTTCTGTAATTTGATTTTTCAACTCATCCAAATCTATCCGATTGTTAATTTTGAAGCAATTTTTAGCAATTGATAACCAGTTGCTTTTGATGCTAAGGCCGATGAACGATACACGTGGGTTTGATTTCAATAGCAAATAATTTCTTCTTTATCATCTGGGCCAACAAAGTAAATTGCATCGTTACAACCACCTGTACCCTGATTGAATTTATCATTTGATGGCCATATCACGCATTTTTTGGAAAGTTGTATCCGACAATGTGTCATGGCAGGAGCTATTGTAATTGAATCTCCAGTGAATTCTACTGGTCAAAACTTCAACGAACAAATAATAACAACGTTATCATTGGCATCGCGCAATAATCTAACTCAAATTCTTTCCATCCCATCATTGCTTTGTCAATTTACCACTGGTGTGGATAGGTGATAATTGTAACCCTTTCTAGTAAACTATCAAATTCTTTGAATCATATACAATAGAAGCCTCCAGCCCCTCCTAAGGTATAAGAAGCACGAATACACAATGGAAAACCAAATTTTTGTAGTAATTTCTTTTTTCCTTCTAAGAACGATTTTGCTGTTTTTGGAGGAAATACTGAAATCTAATTTTACTCCATCGCACTCACGAAATGCTCACGATCTCTGTAATTATGGCAAATGGCAGTGTATCCACACCAATCATACGCACACCATATTCTTCCCAAATACCCATTTCCTCGCATTTCATAGCAAGGTTCAACCCTGTTTGACCTCCCAGCGGCTGGGCATCACAGCATCAATTTTGTGGTTTTTTAGAATTTCAATAATGGATTCAGGTTCAAGAGGTTGTAAGTAAACATTATCCGCTACAACTTTATCAGCTTCATGATAGCTGCTGGATTGGAATTAATTAATGTAATCTCTATTCCTTCTTCACGAAGTGAGCGTGCTGCTTGAGATCCTGAGTAATCGAATTCGCATGCTTGCCCGATTACGATTGGTCCGCTACCTATGATTAAAACGGACTTAATAGAATTGTTCGGCATTTATGTATTGAAATTTCAATTTGATGTTTGATTCTGCAAACAAATTGAGCGCAAATTTAAGTCGAATTGACAATTTACAAAGGAAAATCGTTGATTTTTTGGAACATATTTTAAGTTATTTTGTTTATAACTTCTGTTTTTTAATTTTTATACTATTCAACATAATATCATCCTTAAAACACCATACTCAACACAAATAAAAAAGTAACTCAATAAGTTATGCATGCTTAGCATCCTCTTTAGTTGCGTTAAAAAATTAACAAAAAAATTAAAAACTTGCATTGAATAAAAATTATAAGTACCTATATTTGTGCTAGGTTTAGTTGTAAAAGGTAGGTTAGGTTAGGTTTGAAAGGGTATTACGCAAGTATTATCCCTTTCACGTTTTATACACCTTCCTTATTCACGTTTAATTGTGAATAAATCCTCAAAATCTTTAAAAAAACACGCTAATAGATGCTTAAATTTGTTAGCTACAGACATTCAACAACAACATGGCAGAGGTTCAATACACAGAAGACAACATACGCTCCCTCGATTGGAAGGAACACATCCGCTTACGTCCTGGTATGTATATCGGGAAATTGGGCGATGGAAGCTCGGCTGACGATGGTATTTACGTTCGTGTGAAAGAGGTTATCGATAACTGTATCGATGAATTTGTAATGGGAAATGGTAAAAATTGAAGTCAAATTAAAGACGAAAGTAGCAATACGCGATTATGGTCGTGGAATTCCATTAGGAAAAGTGGCGAAGTCGTTTCAAAAAATGAATACCGGAGGTAAATACGACTCCAAAGCATTTAAAAAATCGGTTGGTTTGAACGGTGTTGGTACAAAAGCTGTAAACGCTCTTTCTAGTTTCTTTAAAGTCTATTCGGTTAGAGATGGACAAAAAAAAGAAGTCGATTTTGACAGAGGGAAATGTTAAAAAAGAATATGAACTTTCCACTACGGATGAAAATGAACGTATGTGGAAATTTATTCCCGACGAACAAATTTTTAGAAAATATAGCTTCAAAAAACAGCTACTAAATAAAATGATGTGGAATTATTACACTCAATCGAGAATTAGCAATACATTTCAACGGAGAACGTCTGCAATCTAAAATGGATTGAAAGATTTGTTGGAAGACAACATGGACGGTGATCCACTCTACTCCGATTATTCTACCTGGAAGGCGAAGATATTGAAGTTGCTTTTACACACGGCTGTACCTATGGCGAGGACTATTATTCGTTTGTTAACGGTCAAAACACCACACAAGGCGGTACTCACCAAAGTGCTTTTAGAGAATCGGTTGCAAAAGTGATACGCGATTTTTATGGCAAAACTATGAAGCATCCGATATTCGTCAATCAATTGTTGCAGCAATTTCTGTGAAAGTCATTGAACTCGTTTCTTGAATCGCAAACCAAGACAAAATTAGGTTCGCAAGAAATTGAACCCAACGGAAAATCTATGCGTGCTTTTGTCAACGATTTTTGGAAAAGCTAGACAATTACTTGCACCGCAATCCAGATATTGCCGAAGCTATTGAAAAGAAAATCAAACAATCGGAGCGTGAACGCAAAGAATTGTCGGGTATTCGAAAAATTGCACGCGACAGGGCTAAAAAAGCTTCATTACACAATAGAAAATTGCGCGATTGCCGTATTCATTTTACAGACTTAAAGATGAACGCAGATGAAACCACCTTGTTTATTACTGAGGGAGACTCGGCAAGTGGTTCCATTACAAAATCACGTGATGTGAATACACAAGCTGTATTTTCATTGCGTGGTAAACCGCTCAACTGTTATGGTTTGACCAAGAAAATAGTGTATGAAAACGAAGAATTCAACCTCTTGCAAGCTGCATTGGACATTGAAGAGGAGATGGAGAATTTACGTTTCAACAAGATCGTAATTGCTACCGATGCCGATGTGGACGGTATGCACATACGCATGTTGTTACTAACATTTTTCTTACAATTCTTCCCCGATTTAGTAAAACGCAACCATGAGTATGTCTTGCAAACACTGCTTTTCCGAGTAGTGCACAAAAGAAACACTCATTGCTATTCCGAAGAAGAGCGTATTGCAGCTATTGAAAAATTAGGACGAAATCCAGAAATCACACGATTTAAAGGGTTGGGAGAAATTTCGCCAGAAGAGTTCAAAAAACTTTAGAGAAGAGGCTTAGAACTGCTGTGTTGTCGAAAGACACTACCATTGAAACCATTTTGAGTTATTACATGGGCAAAAACACACAAGAATCTGCCAAGATTTTATCATTGGCAACTTGCGTTCTGACGCTGCAATTGATGGTTTAAAAGAAGAGTTAGCAGTTGATTAATAAAGCATCTATTTCAAATTTATGATATAGAAAACGACGACGAATTAAACGAGAATTTCGATAACGAAGAAAAACGAAGAAACTACTTCCAATGGAGGAGAAAACACCAATTTTGGTGAATCCTTACACCAACATGAAGAGGATACCGAAGGAGGTTCTATCATTCCTGTTAGTGGATTATACGAAAACTGGTTCTTAGACTACGCTTCCTACGTTATTCTTGAACGTGCTGTTCCTTCTGTTCACGATGGTTTCAAACCGGTGCAGCGAAGAATTTTGCATTCCATGAAAGAAATGGATGACGGTCGCTACAACAAAGTTGCCAACATTATTGGTAACACCATGAAATACCACCCTCACGGTGATGCTTCTATTGGCGATGCGTTGGTGCAATTGGGTCAAAAAGACTTGTTAATTGATTGCCAAGGAAACTGGGGAAACACATTAACTGGTGACGGTGCTGCAGCTCCACGTTATATTGAAGCACGTTTAACAAAATTTGCTAATCACGTTGTTTTTAATCCTAAAACTACCAATTGGCTAAAAAGCTATGACGGGAGAAACGATGAACCCGAACAATTACCTGTTAAATTCCCCTTGCTTTTGGCTCAAGGTGCCGAAGGAATTGCTGTTGGGATGGCGTGTAAAATTTTACCACACAATTTTATAGAACTAATTGACCAATCCATCAACCATTTAAGAGGAAAACGCGTTGAGATTTTTCCAGATTTTCCCAATGGTGGTATGGCCGATTTTTCTAATTACAACGATGGGTTGAGAGGAGGAAAAGTTAGACTTAGAGCAAAGATTAAAAAGGAAGACTCTAAGACACTGATAATAAATGAGATTCCAGTCGGAACAACTACCTCGTTAATTGATTCTATTCTAAAGGCAAACGACAAAGGAAAGATAAAAATCAAAAAAATTGAGGACAACACGGCTGCTAATGTTGAAATCATTATTCACCTTGCTCCAGGCGTATCTCCCGATAAAACCATAGATGCGCTGTATGCTTTTACAGATTGTGAAGTTTCTATTTCTCCTAATGCTTCGGTAATTGATGGCGACAAACCACGTTTTATTGGAGTGAGCGAAATATTGAAAAATCAACACCAACAACACGGTTGATTTATTGCGTAAGGAATTGGAAATACGCTCAGATGAATTACAACGTCAATGGCATTTCTCAACCTTGGAAAAGATATTCATCAACAATGAAATGTACATTGATTTCAAGCATTATTCTGACAAAGAATCGTTGTTTGCTTATTTGTACAAATCGTTTGAGCCGTTCAAAAAACAATTGATTCGCGAAATTGTAGATGAAGATTTGCAAAAACTAACGCAAATTCCTATGATTCGTATTACCCGTTTCGATGCTTCAAAAGCAGATGATTTGATTGCTAAAATTGAAGCCGAAATGGAAGAAATCAAAAACAATTTGGATAATTTGATTGAATACGCCATTGAGTATTACAAAGATTTGAAAAAACGTTTTGGCGAAGGAAGAGAACGCAAAACAGAAATAAAAACGTTTGATTCTATCAATGCTACCAAAGTAATTATTGCCAACAGAAAACTTTATGTGGATTACGACGAAGGATTTGTGGGTTATGGCTTGAAAAAAGCAGAATACATCTCGGATTGTTCTGAAATTGACGATGTGATTATCTTCTTTGCTTCGGGTAAAATGATGGTTTCAAAAGTCAGTGAAAAGAAATTTGTAGGCAAAGGAATTGTGTATGCCAATGTTTGGAAAAAAGGCGACAAACGCACCATTTATCACATGATTTACCAAGATGGTCACCGGTGGGATTTACCATGATGAAACGCTTTACAGTTGATTCCATAACACGTGATACAGAATATGACTTGACACGTGGTGTTAAAGGTTCCGAAATGTTGTATTTCTCTGTGCATCCAAATGGAGAAAGAGAAATTGTAACTGTTATGTTGCGCCCACGACCACAATATCAAACGTTTGCGTTTTGATATTGACTTTGGCGCATTGCTCATTAAAGGTAGAAGTGCTGCGGGTAACCGTGTAACAAAAGAAATTGTTCAAAAATCGTTCAAAAAGAAGTGGAGGTTCTACCCTTGCGGCTCGTAAGATTTGGTACGACACAATTGTTGGTCGATTAAACGATGAAGGGCGTGGAACATTCTTGGGGCAATTCAAAGGCAACGATAAAATTCTAACCTTGTATAAAAACGGTGAGTACCGTTTGTCTAGTTTTGACTTGGCAACCCATTTTGACGAGGATATGATGCACATCGAAAAGTGGCATCCAGAACGTCCCATTTCAGCAGTTTATTACGATGCCGAAAAAGATATGCATTTTGTTAAACGTTTCTTGTGCGAAGTAACGATGGACAAGCGTGTTTCATTCATCAGCGAAAGTGAAGGTTCGTTGTTGGATATCGCAACCACGCATATCGTCCAAAAGCACGTTGTTTACAATAAATTGTTAAAAGCAACTAAGAAAATCTTCCAGACACCATCATTGAATTAGCTGATTTTATAGAAGTTAAGGGAATGAAAGCGCAAGGAAACCAATTGACAAAATTAAAAGTTAAAGAGGTGTGTTGATTGAAATTCCTGAAGGTGGCGAAGAACCGTGCTGAAGCCAATAATGATGTTGCTGCATCAACAACAGAAAATGAAAATTTGGAATTGGATAACGACAGTAATGACGGTGAAGCTCCAACAATGGAATGGGATTTGACAAAAGACGAGGACGATAATCAACCAAGTTTGTTTGAATAAACCTAGAATTTTAAACGCAATTGTAGGGTTAAATCTTGTTTGTGATTGCCTTTAATTTCTTCGGGTCCAGAACCTAAAGTTTTGCGATTGTTGTACAAAAACAACCTGTATCTTGCCCAAATGTCAAGGTTTTTGAATACACGCACTCTAAACAACAAGTAGGCGCGACTTCCTTGCACAGTAAGCTGGAATTGAATATACATAAAGTGCATTTGCTTCAAACGAGTAAATTCTAGAGTCGTAACTATCGGTATCAAACATGGCATAGCGCAATGCAATTTCAAATGGCAACTTTTTAGGATTATACACCACATCTTGGGTAAACAAAATTCCATCTTCTGGTTTGTTGTTTGGTCGGTTAATGGTTACATACTCTACCCTACTTTTGAGCGTAAAATCTTCCGAAACTTTGTAGGTAACGTTCAATCGGTAATTGCGTTGATATACATCTTCTATTCCTATGATAGTTCCATCCGAATTGCGGCTATTTTTTGACGCAAGTGTTGGCGAAAACGTGTGCATATATCTCCAACGATTTAGAAGGTTATTAAAAGTAGGTTGAATCAACAAATCGTGACCATAACTAGGTTGATTTACTTGGTATTTCATCCACGGAATTTGTAATAATCAAAATACATGTTGATGCCAAATGTTTTGGTTATTCCCACGCTCAATCCCATGTATAAACCACTTTCATTGGTTGCATTTTCGGTTCTTCCTGACGTTGCAAAGCGTATTGTAAAACGTACTATAACCTCGTTGATAATGACGGTAAACAAGACTTCATTGAAGCACGCGAATGCATGCCATCACCACTCCGTGCAATGTTGCCCACTCGTTGGAATGTGCAAGCAACATAACCACCTCGCCAAAAAGTTGAAATTGCGAATCACATAATTGTAATCCACCGAAATGGAAGTAGTATTTTTCCTCTAAAATCAAATTGATTGTAAGGTTCTACTGGTTTTACATAGGGTTTGTTGTACCCCCAATTCAATTGCTGCCGCACCAATGTGCAAGTTTTTATGATTGTAACGAAAGTTAGCTCCATAAATGATTTCGGTTAATGAGCCTTTTCTACTAATTTCAGAGTTAGTACGGTGAAAACCAGTTGTATTGATACTTGAAACGGTTTCTTCGGGTACAAAAAAATCAGAATCATCGGTTGAAGACGTGTCAACTGTTGTGGTTGCACCATCTACCGTTTTTACAGAACCAAATAGGGTGAGTGAAAAATCTTTGTAGCCCAAATCAACCCTGTCTTCTGGAAATCGATTTTCATCCACCGAAGTATAGGGTTTTAATGGTATGGCGCTTTTCTTCGTGTTCACCACATCGGCTGTTTTACCAAAAGCATATCCCGTCCACATGTTTAAACCCTGACCAATTTGTGTTTGAAAATCGCCAATGGCAACAGCACGCAAAGTATACTTTCCGCTTGTAAAAAGTATGTGCCGAATAAAAATCAAACTTTAGTTTTTGAGAACCTTTAAAAAATTGCTCGCCCGGATCTTTTTCACCGTTAAACCAATGCTGATGTTGGTTCGATACGGAATAACGAAAACGGGTATAATATTTATCGGGATTGCCGATATTACGAATTACTGGCTTTTAAAACAGAATCATTGGGTGCTTGATAGCCTTTTTGCTTCTAAAACGCGTTGATAACGTGCATACCAATTTCAAATTTTCCTGCTTGATGGCTTTCTTTAAAATGAAATCGCAATTGGTCGGTGCGATCCTCCACCACAAAAGGCAACACCAAATAAATGGTTTCCAAACTCCAAAAACTCCAAACTTTGCAACTCGTAGATGTTAATCAACTTGCCGAATTTTTGAGGTAAAAAACAACAAATCATTGACTTGTATATCGGTGCCATACCGTAAAATTCAATTCTTCCAAATCTTCTTGGTACAGTTGTTTAAATTCAACGGCTATCATACCGAAAATAAAGTGTTTGAATCACATCGGTCAAATCCAATTCTTCTGTTTCTAATTGTTCTGAAATAAACTCAATGCGTTGTTGCACAATACTTTCTTTGTCTTGCCCCCAAACAGAAAAGACACTAAAAAACATTATGAACGCAATGAATTTAATCCACATGTTGTTTTTTGTTTGCAGAATAAGTGATTGAAATGTTAGGCGACCAACCCAAGACGTTGTGGTAGGCAGAACCTATATCAAACGAAACCACTTTCCATTTGTATCCAAATCCAAACGTTATTTCTAACGGAGCACTTGCAACACCTGCGCGTATAAAGAAATTCTTAAACGGTTCGTATTCTACCGCACCTTTGATTTTAACTTTATCCACAATTGTTTTAGAGCCTTCTAATAAAAACAAGACTTTATTGGCTAATAAATAACTCATTCCCAACCTAAAATGCGTAGCAAAACGTTCATTTTGGTAAGAATTTAATTTCGTTGCTCCGACATTAAGAACACTAAAACCCAAACGCCAATTGTCGGTTAACAATGCTTGCAAGCCAATTTCACCCGTCACCGTGTTTTTATTGCCATAATTGGAATTCAATTGCAAACCTTGGTAATTAATTTGCACACCTGCATAGAAACGTTTGGCCAATTTTAAGCTGTAACCAACTCCTACGCGTTGCGTTCGAAACAATTTATAGCCGTAAAATTGTCCACCAACAGAAATAACACCATATTTTAAAGGGTGTGCATAAGCAATTCCTTGACTTTGAAATTCTTTAAGTAAAAAACGATTTTCGTAACTTATACCAACTGTTGGACTGGTTATTTCGCCTAAAGCACCAGGATTGTGATGATAGGCCCAAGCATCTACCAGCGTTACCGAAGCATTTGCCAAAGCGTTGGAGCGAGAACCAACAGGAACCCAACCTTGCGAAAATACGATAGATTGCAAAAGAAGCGTAGTAAACAGAAGTATAATTTTCATTTAGTTCTTTTCTATTTCTTACAAATCTATAAAAAAAGCAATATCAACTTAACAAACGCTAAAGTTTATTTATTCTCATCAATTGTTTATAAGTCTGAAAAATAGTCGAAAAAACGATTTATTTATCATTTTTTATTTTTATATATTTGGCAACTTTAATTTTAAACATGTTTCAAAAAGTAAAATACATTGTTTATTCATTGATGGTTGCGCCTTTTGTTTTAGCATCTTGCACAACATCTGAAAATAATCAAACCAATCATAAAGTACATGTGGCACGAGTGGGCGACATACATTCGTATGCCAATTTGGATAAAATTAGAACCAAACATTTGCATTTAGAACTCGATGTCAATTTTCCGAATAAAACTATTTATGGCATTGCTCGACACCAAATGGAGCGATTGAAAAAAACCGATACTGCCATTTTTGACATTAAATACCTGAATATCCAAAAAGTTACAACAGGAAAAGGCAATGAAAAAGATGCCGATTATGTGATTGGTGAAACCGATTCTATTTTAGGAGCCCCCTTGCTAGTTGCCATTGATTCTACTGTAGAATACATCAACATTTACTATAAAACACCCGAAAAAACGGAAGCATTGGATTGGTTGGATCCTGAATTGACAGAAGGAAAAAAACATCCTTTCTTATACTCGCAAGGCGAAAGTATTTTGACACGTACTTGGCTTCCTGTTCAAGATAGTCCTGAAAACAGAATTACCTATTCTGCGGATGTCAAAGTACCAAAAGAATATTTGGCCATCATGAGTGCCGAAAATCCACAAAAGAATAACAAAACTGGTTTGTATCATTTTGAAATGAAGCAACCTATACCTGCTTATTTAATTGCACTTGCTGTTGGTAACATAGAATTTAAAAGTATAGGCGAAAATTGTGGGGTGTATTCAGAACCTGAATTATTGGATGCTTGTGCCAATGAGATGGTGGATTTACCAAAAATGATTCAAGCCGCTGAAAATCAATTTGGAAAATACCAATGGGGACGATACGATGTGGTAGTTCTTCCCTATTCTTTTCCGTTTGGAGGAATGGAAAATCCACGTTTAACGTTTGCAAATCCAACGCTAATAACTGGTGATAGATCATTGGTAACAGTTATTGCACACGAATTAGCACATTCATGGTCGGGCAATTTGGTTACCAACGCTTCGTGGGAAGATTTTTGGTTAAACGAAGGGTTTACCGTTTATTTGGAAAACCGCATAATGGAGCAACTTTATGGAAAAGATGTTGCAGACATTCTAGCGGTGATTGAATACCAAGAATTACAACGTTCACTTAAAAAAACAGACGAAAAAGACACACATTTAAAGTTGAATTTAGAAAGTAGAAGTCCCGACGATGCAATGACGGATATTGCCTACATCAAAGGAGCATACTTCTTGCGCACTTTGGAACAAACCTTTGGACGTCAAAAATTTGATAAATTCCTCAACAGTTACTTCAAACATTTTTCATTCAAAACGCTTACTACAGAAGATTTTGTAGCGTATTTAGAAGAAAATTTAATTCGCCCCAACAAAGTTGATTTTAATGTAGAAGAATGGATTTATAGCCCACAAATTCCTCAAAACTGTATTCAAATTACTTCAAAACGATTGAATAAAGTGAATTTATTGGCCGAAGAAGTTGGGAAAGGAAACATTAAAAAATTGAAAAAATTTCAGCTAAATACCCTCACAACCCAAGAATGGATGTCGTTTATTCGCAACTTACCAATGGAAGTGAGTGCTAAAACAATGAAACAAATTGACGAGCAATTGAATTTCAAAGGCTGCAATAATTCCGAAATCATGTGTGAGTGGTATTTATTAGCTATTAAACGAGGTTATACATTGGCGCAACCTAACATGGAAAAATTCTTACGTAAAACTGGACGTATGAAATACATCGAACCTATTTACGAGGAATTGTACCACAGTCGTTACTCTGGAGATAAAGATTTGGCACTAAAAATTTATGCAACGGCAAAAAGCAATTATCATCCGTTGGCTAGAATTGGCGTAGAATCGTTGATGAAATAACTTTGAATTGCATCGCGTAAATTGTAACGTGAAGCCATTACTTCTCCGTAAGCTCCTGCTGTGCGAATTATTAATAAATCACCTCGAGACAAAGCTGGCAACTCAATTTCTTTTGCAAAAGTATCCGAGCTTTCACAAATGGGTCCAACAATATCATACAACATCGTGCTATCGTTTGAAGAAGTCATTTTTTCAATCTTGTGATAAGCCTGGTATAGTGCAGGGCGAATCAACTCTGTCATTCCTGCATCCACAACGGCAAAACGTTTTTTTATTCCTGTTTTAACATATTGAACTTGCGTCACCAGACTACCGCATTGAGCCACTAATGCCCTACCAAGTTCAAAATGTACTTCTTGGTGTGGACGTATTTCTAAAAAGTTTTCAAAAATTGAAAAGTAAGTTTCAAAATCGGTAATGGGATGTTCGTCTGGATGTTTGTAATCAACACCCAATCCCCCACCAACATTGATCGTTTTAAGATAAACACCACGTTCTTCAAACCAACTGTTCCATTCATTCACTTTCACGCACAAACTTTTAAAAACATTCATTTCTAAAATTTGTGAACCGATGTGAAAATGAATTCCTTGCAATTCTAAAAACGGATTCATGCGAATAATGGAAACACATTCGGCCACATTGCTTGGTAAAATTCCAAATTTATTTTCGTCTAAACCAGTTGTAATGTAATGATGCGTTTGTGCGTCAACATTGGGATTAATGCGCAGTGCAATGTGTGCTTTTTGTTGCATATCGGTAGCAATTTCACCAATAACAATTAGCTCTTGAATTGATTCAACGTTGAATGCAAAAATAGCATGTTGCAAAGCAAAACGGATTTCTTTTTCAGTTTTACCGACTCCTGCAAACGTAATATTTTCGGGAGCAACACCAATTTCGATGGCTTTTTTCACTTCGTTGCCACTCACACAATCGGCTCCAAAACCCATTTGATGCATTTTTCTCAAAATCACGTCATTAAAATTGGCTTTATAGGCAAAATGAACGTGGTAATTGCGTTTGTCGGCTGCTTCTTTTGCTTGTTGCAATGTTTGCTGCAACAACGGGTCATACAGATAAAAAGGTGTTTCAATTCCTTTTATTTGCTCAAGTGTTGTAGTGTCAAGCATATTAAAACAAATGATTGTGAAGGATTGAAGTGCTCTGCTTTGTTTTTAGAATCCACTGTATGACACATTGTGATTGGAACCACCATAAGAAATCAGCATGGATAGGCAAATGTTTTATTCCTTCAAAAATTTGAGCAGCATAACCCGTTGCATCCATTTCAAAAGTGCCAACAACACAAATAATCGTTTGATTTTCATCCACATTTACGGTTCCAAAATCGTTCAATTCACCAACAATTTCATTCAAAAAGCGTATTGTCAATAGTTAATGAAACAGCAACTTCTGAAGTGGTTATCATATCAATTGCGTTTTGTAACGTTCAAACACTTCAAAAACACGGCGCAAAAACCGTATGCCAGTAACATGCGTGAAGATTACGAAGTAACGGCAGTACGCCGTCTTTGCAGCAACAGAACGCACTCCAACAGCATTTGCATCACCAGTTTGACTGATTGAAGTTCTCTGCGATTGTGGTGACATTGTGTTTAATATACGAATGCAAGCATTGAATTTTTGAGCGAAAAAATATTTCTTGTGTGGATGCAAAATTTGTGCACCAAAATAAGCCAACTAAGCCGCTTCTTCAAACTCAAAAGGCACTGGGCGGGTATTTGTCACCATTGACGTGGATCATTGCCGTGCATGCCATCAATATCCGTCCAAATTTGAACTTCTTCGGAAGCAATAGCAGCACCAATCAACGATGCGGTATAATCCGACAAACCTCCTTTGCAAAATTATCCACTTCTCCAAATGCATTGCGGCAAATAAACTTGCGTAATGTAAAGAATAGGCTCATTCGTTGGATTGTTCAACAACGATTGTATATTTTCACGAATAAAAGCAATATCGGGTTCATTGTTTTCATCTGTTTTCATAAAATCCAATGCAGGTAACAAAACAGAACGCACGTTTAACTCTTCCAAGTAATAATGAAACAAAGCTGTTGACAACAATTCGCCTTGTGCTAATATTATTTTTTCTTCTACTGGAGTAAACAAATCGTTGGACAAAGAAATTATTGTATCAAAATGATAATCAATTAACAAAATAGCTTTATCTAAAGTTTTAATTTCAAATAAATCATGGATTAGTTGGGTATAACTATCTTTTAATAGCTGAATTTTTCGATGTGCTTCTTCTCGCTTGTCTTGATACAAACAATCAGCAATTTCAACCAAGGCGTTTGTGGTACCAGCAACTGCTGACAATACAATAATTTTTGATTCGTCCGAACCAATTATTGAGAGTAAATTTTTTATACGTTGAGCAGATCCAACCGATGTGCCACCAAATTTTAATACTTTCATTTTAAAAATTTAGGAGCACAAAAATAAATTTAAAATTTAAAAATAAAACATATTGTTATTAATTTAACTTCTTGTTATTATAACAACAATAAATACAAAAGCACATTATTTTTAGTAATGTGCTTTTGTATTGAATATGAAACCTTAAAACAATTGTAAAAAGTAAGATAATTAACAAAAACTAAAATCTAATTACTCACATGACGACAATTGATAGGAAATAGTTGGCTGTTAATTCTATTTTTTAGTGTATTTAACAATTGTAAAATCAGCAATATGTTTTTCATCCTGGCTGTGCTTCAACGCCACCTCTTGCTCCCATTGGTTTTTATCAAAATTAGGGAAAAACACGTCGCAGTCAAATTGGTAATTGATGTGCGTAATAAACATTTCTGAAACTTGATTGGATTCAAGTGCTTGTTTAAAAATTTCACCACCACCGATGATGTACACTATTCGTTCAGTTTCTTCTTTGTAATGTTCAAAACAAGCTTCAAGCGAATTGAATACCAAACAATTAGGTGCCGTAAAATTAGAATTTCTTGACAAAATAACGTTTTCACGATTGGGTAGCGGGCGAAAACGTTCTGGAATGGATTCGTAATTTTTTCTTCCCATCACCACAATATGATTGGTTGTGGTGGTTTTGAAAAATTTCATATCATCAGGCATGTGCCAAGGCAAATCGTTGTTTTTACCTATTCCACCTTGTTTGTCAACGGCAACAATTAAAGCTACTTTCATATTTTTATACAGCAACTTCTGCTTTGATGTGTGGATGTGGATCGTAATTTACCAATTCAAAATCTTCAAACTTGAAGGCAAAAATATCTTTCACAGCTGGATTAATTTTCATGGTTGGCAATGGGCGCAACTCACGCGACAACTGCAATTTTGCTTGTTCGATATGGTTAGAATACAAGTGTGCATCACCCAAAGTGTGTACAAAATCACCAGGTTGTAAATCGCAAACTTGTGCAATCATCATGGTTAATAATGCATACGAAGCAATGTTAAACGGCACTCCTAAAAACGTATCAGCACTGCGCTGGTACAACTGACAGCTTAATTTTCCTTCTGCCACATAAAATTGAAACAAAGTATGACAAGGAGGCAACGCCATGTTATCCACATCAGCTACGTTCCACGCAGAAACAATTAAACGACGAGAATCTGGATTTTTTTTGATTTGCTCGATCAATTTTGAAATTTGATCAATAGTTTCGCCATTTTTTCCTGGCCAACTTCTCCACTGATGACCGTAAACTGGACCAAGATTTCCATTTTCATCCGCCCATTCGTCCCAAATACTCACACCATTATCTTTCAAATACTTGATATTAGTATCACCTTGCAAAAACCACAACAATTCATGAATAATGGAGCGCAAATGCACTTTTTTAGTGGTAACAACTGGAAAACCTTGCGATAAATCATAACGCGATTGGTGCCCAAATACAGAAATAGTTCCCGTACCTGTTCTGTCTTCTTTTTTAACTCCGTTATCCAAAATGTGTTGGAGCAATTCGTGGTATTGTTTCATGTTAAATTAGCTTGTTGTTGTTTGCTATACAAAAATAGAAAGAATACAAGTGCATTTGAAAATAAGTTATCACGATTTATTAACGGTTGTTTATTAATTGAATTTCATGCATTTTTTTAATCCATATTTAGAAAAAAATTAATTTTGAACCATGGGAAAAATTGGCTTGTTTATACTTTCATTGTTTGGGTGGAAAATTGATAAAACACCTCCAACTGTGAGTAAATGCGTAGTTTGCATGGGACCACACACCTCTAATTGGGATTTTGTTATTGGTCGCCTTACTTTTTCATATTATGGTGTTAACACCAAATTTTTAATCAAAAAAGAATTATTTCGTCCACCATTTGGCGGCTTAATGCGAAAAATGGGTGGAATTCCAGTTGACAGAAAGCATAAAAACAACATGACCAAAGTGGCTGTTGAAGAATTTAAAAAAACAGACAATTTGTTTTTAGTTTTTACACCAGAGGGTACTCGAAAATACAATTCTCATTGGAAAAAAGGATTTTACCACATTGCATTAGAGGCAAAGGTTCCAATTTACGTAGCTTATATTGACTACAAAAACAAAACCGGTGGTTGGGACAGTTTATTTGAGCCAACAGGTGATGTAGATGCCGACATTAAAGAGATAAAAAAGCGATTGAGTAAATATACAGGAAAGGTGCCTGAAAATGGCATTCGTGCAGAGGATTAATTTTTTTGTTTCCCTTCTACTTTCCCGGTGTTTTTATTGTAACCATAAGGACAATGACGGCAATTGCTTTTACAACAATACCCGCGTTTTAAATGGTATTTTTCGGTAAAAACAATAAATCCCTCGGGAGTGTAATAATATTCATCATCCTCCCATCTTTTCTTATTAGAAAATCCTGACATATCCTCTTCCATATTGCAAAATTATTTAATTTTAGAAAAAAAATGCCATTCGATACCAGTAAATCCATCATTCAAACACTTTCCATCGAAGAATTTGACAAACGTGGAATTCAACTTTTGGTAAAACGTGACGATTTGATTCACCCAGAAGTGTCGGGCAATAAATGGCGAAAGCTAAAATATACTATTGAACATTTTAAGCAATCGAAGTGCTCACGTATCCTAACATTTGGAGGTGCATATTCTAACCATCTTTTGGCTACAGCAAGTGCTTGCAATGAACTCAATATCCCATCCATAGGCGTTGTTCGTGGTGATGAACACACTCCGCATTCCAACTATGTGCTGTCGCGCTGCAAAGAATTGGGCATGTTTCTTTATTTTGTTTCGCGAGAAGAATATGCAATGCGTTACATGACCGAATACCACCAAGAATTGCACAATCTTTTTCCCAACACCTATATTGTCAATGAAGGAGGAGCTAGCTACTACGGAATGATAGGTTGTCAAGAAATTATTGGTGAATTACCCCCGTTTGATCACCTATTTGTTTCGCAAGGAACCAGTACCACAAGTTGCGGATTGTTGTTAGGACTTTCGGGCCAGCAGTTGCACGTTGTTCCTTCTATCAAAAATTACGATTCAAAAGGAGAAATGAAAGCATTGCTTTTAAAATCAACTATTAACGATGATTTAATTGAAGAATTACTTCAAACAATTGAGGTGCATGGAGATTATCATTTTGGAGGATATGCTAAACAAACTCCTGCTCTTTTTGATTTTATTGATTCTTGCGAAAAAAACTTACAACTCCCTCTGGATAAAATATATACAGCCAAAGCATTTTATGGAATGCTGGAAGAATTAAGAAAATCGGATAAATACGACAATTCAACGGTTGTGTTTTTACACACTGGCGGACTTTACAAAGGTTAAACCGTAAATCCTTCCAATGAATTTCCTGCCAAATAAGCTTTAAAATCCATTCTGCGCTTACCTTCTGGTTGCAATTCGGTTACCAACACATAATAATTATTGCAAGGAAACAAAATTCCATCTTTAGAACTTAAAATTTGCTTTGACTGATTAGTTTTTTCTGTTGTAAGTTGGCTAGCAAATAGTTTAAAAGTTCGTTGTTCTCCCCCATTGATTAGCGTGCACCAAGCAGCAGGATAAGGCGATAAACCGCGAATAAAATCCTGTACTTTTTTAGCCGATTGATTGAAATTTACCTTGCAATCATCTTTAAATATTTTTGGTGCAATTTTTAATTCTCCTTCAATGAATTCAATTTGAGGAATACCTTGTACATCTCCTTTTGCAATTTTTTGGACAGTAGACAGGGTTGTTTCTGCACCCAAAGCCATTAGTCTATCGTGTAACTCACCCACTGTTTCGTTGTCACCAATTGCAGTTGTTGTGCGTTCAATGATTTTCCCTGTATCTATTTCTTTTTCAATAAAAAACGTTGTCACCCCGGTTTCTTTTTCGCCATTTATCACTGCCCAGTTGATAGGCGCAGCACCTCTGTAATGCGGCAATATACTTGCGTGTAGATTAATTGTTCCTTTAGGTGGCATCGACCACACCACTTCTGGCAACATGCGGAATGCTACCACCACAAACAAATCGGCATGTAAGTTTTTGAGTTCTGCCAAAAATTGTTCGTCTTTTAAATTTGTTGGTTGCAACACAGGCAATTGTTTGCTAACTGCATATTGCTTCACTGCACTTTCGTTCATTTTCAATCCTCTACCAGCAGGTTTATCTGGCGAGGTAATAACTGCAACAATATTTGCTTGATTTTCAACTAATTTATTGAGGATGGTTACCGCAAATTCAGGGGTTCCCATAAAAACAATTCGCATATCTTTCATGGTGCAAAGATAATGGGATTAATGCTTTTGTAGTTGAATGTTTAGTTTTTGTTTTAAAATTTAATCAACCCTCAAAACTTCTTTTTTCCAATTTACCAATTTTAAATAGGTGATTGATAGAATACCCATTGAAATATAGTAAATGTACTCAACTGTCCAAATGTATTTTACATCCAGTCTCATTAGTTTAATGAATACATAAGCCGATGCAATGTACAGAAATACAGCTATAGACTCAACAATAAAAGTGATATGGGTTTTACCCAAACCATTAATTGTATGAAAAAACACACTGAAATAAGCAAAAATAAACATGGATAAACTGATGTACCGTAATGTTTCAGCGCTTTTTGGAACATAGGCATATTCGGGATTAATCCATGAAATCACTGTTTCTGGATAAAAAATCCCTCCATGAAAAATTATGAACATGAAGAGTAAGAGTAACAATTGAATTCTTCTTCTAACAACAATAATATCACGCACACGTTTTGCTCCCGAATATTGAGAAACATAGGTTTTTGTGGCTGCGGCAAATCCCCAAACTGGTACAAATGCTAAGAAATACACCGTTCGAATATTTTGTGAAACCGTTAACTCAAATTTCCCCATTTGTTCAATCCAAATGAAAAAGATAGCCCAAGTTAGCAACGACACTGAGCCTTGAAACACAATGGGAATAGACATTCTAAAAATTTCAACTAAGGTTGATTTCACCAATTTAAAATTTTCAAATATTTTCTGACGAATGTGTTCTTTTGACAAGAAAAAGTAGCTAACTAAAAATACAGCATCCACTCCATCCGAAACAACTGCTGCCCAAGCCGAACCTTCAATTCCCATTTCTGGAAATCCCCAGTTCCCAAAAATCAAACAATAGTCTAAAATAATATTGCTTATTGCAGTTAAAATAGCTCCAACAAAAGGCACCCATGATTTTCCAAAAGCAAAATAATAAGCTTGCAAGGGCAATAAAATCATAGCAAAAAACAGCCCATAGACACGAATGGTAATAAAATCTATTTGAGCTAAAGCAATTTCAGCATGTTTTGCATATCCCAAGATTAAATCAGGTAAAAACAACTGCGCAAAAGCAACCAAAAGTGAAACGATAATCGTTAGCACCAAAATAGAGGTTAATAACAACCGACCAATATCGGAGGTATTGCGTTTACCTATTTTGTTGGAAATTAATATCTGAGTTCCATCACTTATACCTACCACAAAAATGTGCATGGTAATGAATATCAAACCAGCATTACCTACAGCTGCAAAGGCATCGGTTGAATATCGACTTAAAAATGCAGAGGCTGTTAACAAAACAATTGACTGCACAAAAGAAGCTCCCATCATTGGAAGTGCAACCGAAAGTATTGTTTTGTAATTAAGCGAAAGTAATCCCAAGGGTTTTATTTTAAATTTATGTTTATTTATTAAACGATAACAAAACTAAAATTTTAATCTAGTTAAATGCTTATTTTTTGACATAGAACAATTTTAAAAAATCAGTATTATTGTAAAGCAATCAAATGCATTATTGCTTATTTTTTAGTGAAATTTGTTTTGATTAATGAACTACAATCCTAACATTGTCTTGATTTTATCTGCAATTTCTTGTGTGTAATAATTAGGAGCACAAATGTGACATTCTTTCACTTCTAAGAACTCTTTTGGATGATTCGCCTTATTAAAAATTTCTTTTCCCATTTCAAAAGGAATCACTTCATCTTCTGTGCTATGAATTATTAGCAATGGCTTGTGGTAGTGAGCAATAGAATCTTTGGCGCTGTACATTTCTTTTGTAAATGCTTTACCAAAACCACCTGCAAATGCTTGTGCAACAGTTTTATGCGAAGAAAAAGCACCTTCAATCACAAGTGCATCAATATCTTTTTGTCGTTGCGTCCCCACTACACCAGCCAAATGTCCTCCCAACGATTGCCCGTAAATAACAATTTTCTTTGCAGGAGAAAAATTGGTCAACACATAATCCAAAGCGGCATTTCCATCTTTCAACACATTTTTTCGGGTTGGGCGACCTTCAGAAAAGCCAAATCCACTGTAATCAAACATAAAGACAGCAAAACCTTCTTTCACTAATGGTGTTACAGCATTAAATTGGTGTAACAACGAACCTGCATTGCCATGAAAATGGACGAGTGTGGCCACTGGTTGAACCGGTGCTTTGGGCATTATTTCCCATCCATTCAGCAATTTTCCCGATTGATTTTTGAAAACCACACTTTTAATGGTGTACTCCAACTCAACTGTATCTTTATTTTCTTTTAAAAATACAGGTTGGTGATTTTCTCCAAAATGAACGGATATTGTTTCACTGTTTTTAGTCTTCAATGAAAAAGCAGTTGTTTTTGAAGAAAGTTTTGTAGGACGCAAAAATATAGAATTCAGTGCACACGATTGCAAAAAGAGCATTGCAGCAAATAACCACAATACTCTTTTTAATTCATATTTCACAGCTTTCAACTTATGCTTCTGCATCGTCAAAAGCAATCACAGAAACAATTTCAGGAGCAATTTTCTTTACTTGTGCTTCTAAACCTGCTTTCAACGTCATTGTTGACATGTGGCAATCACTGCATGCACCAATTAACCGTACATGTGCTATACCATCATCCGTAATTTTTACCAATTCCATATCCCCTCCATCTTCATGTAAGTAGGGACGTAATTGCGTTAAAACTTCGTTTACTTTTTTTGTTAGTTCTTCTTTATTCAGTGTCATACTACTGCGTTATGTTTTTTCTTCGATTTTTGTTCTTTTGCTTTTTCAACCTCTTCCACAAATACTTTGCATAAATCATCAAATGCTTGACTTACCACTGTATTTTCTTGGAAAACAGCTGGTTTACCAACATCGCCAGATTCACGAATGCTTTGTACCAATGGAATTTGACCTAAAAGTACCACTCCCATTCCTTCAGCTAAGTTTTTAGCGCCATCGCGACCAAAAATATAGTATTTATTTTCAGGTAATTCAGCCGGTGTAAACCATGCCATATTTTCAACCAAACCTATAACTGGAACGTTAATAGTGTCTAATTTAAACATATTGATTCCTTTTCTTGCATCGGCTAATGCCACTTCTTGAGGAGTTGAAACAATAACAGCTCCATCCAAAGGTACATTTTGCACTAAAGATAAGTGAATATCACCTGTACCTGGAGGAAGGTCAATCAATAAATAATCCAACTCACCCCACTCTGCATCTGTAAACATTTGCGTCAAAGCTTTTGCAGCCATTGGTCCACGCCAAACAACCGCATTATCTTGCTCTGTAAAAAATCCAATTGACAATAATTTAACACCATGCGTTTCTACAGGGTCAATTTTTGGAACACCATCAATGGTTAACATTTTAGGTCGCATATTAACAACGTCGAACATTGTAGGCATAGAAGGTCCATAAATATCCGCATCGACAATACCAACTGTATAGCCAGCTTTTAACAAACCACCTGCTATATTGGCTGTAATTGTTGATTTTCCCACACCACCTTTTCCAGAAGCAACTGCAATAATATTTTTAACTTTTGGCAATACTTTACGATGCACTTCTTTCGATTCTGATGGCAAAGGAATAGTTGAACATTTAACAACAATGTTTGGAAACTCTCTTTTTAAGTTAAACTCAACGGCTTCGTGCAAGCGTTTGCGCGCATGCAATGCAGGATTAGAGCTTAATACTTTAACAGAAACAGTATTATCTTCAATTTTTAACTCCTCTACAAAACTTAAAGAAACAATATCGTTTTTCAATTCTGGATCTTGAATTCTACCTAACACCTCCAAGACATTCTCTCTTGTCAACTCCATATATAAATAATTTTGCTGTGTAAAATTACATATTTTTTCTTTAAACTATTTGTATTAATTCTAAATAAAGTAAAAAAGAATCCACAATAATCTGTTAACTTGCTTAAAATCGGATAACCGACTACTTTTTATTTTGCGAGAAGCCTTCAATATACTAATTTCAAACAAATGAAATAACTATAAATTTATAAGATGAAGCTAAAAACAACTAATGATTAAACATTTCAAACAAAGAGATTTATTGGGTGCACTAAGCTATTCGTTTCCTTGAATTAATTCTTCTATTTCAAATTTCACCTTTTGACGGTTTTTCCCTTTGATAAAATTGCTTTCAAAAACTTCATCGTTGCCATACAAGTCCTTTACCAAAATAAATCCTTTGTTGAGCAAATAATCTTTTTCATTTTTGGTTAATGAGGTTAAACAAGTAATGGGATACAGCGCTTTTTGATCAACCAAGTTCTTAATACTTCTTTTTGCAGGATAATCCCACGATAGCATTTTTAAGCCATAGTGCTCGCCAAAAGCAATGGCATCTGAGGTAAAATAGGCATTTGTTATTAACCAACCATGTGTAAAACGATGAGCTCCACCAAAAAATGGATACGTTTGCTGTGAAATATCGTTCACGCGCGATAAAACATACATAGGTGTGGTAACGCTGATTTTAGAATCCATGGTATTTCTAAACTTGCATTCTATCCATAACATCTCCTCGCCTTTTTTGGCAATCACATCTGCTTCATGCGTCACAGCCTCTCCTTGTACTAATACATTTGTACATGTTTCATAGCCATAGCTTTCTAAAAAACGTGCAATCCATTGTTCAAAATAAAACCCAGCAGGTCCTAATTCCATCAATGCTCGTTTTAAACTATAACGTGCTGCAAACGTACCATTTACCTTTTTCAATTGATTGAATGCCAGTTGATAAATAGCTTTGGTTGACATTCCATCATGAATGCGGGGCAACATATTTTCTAAAACTTCGGCCACTTCAATATCGGATGCACCCGATTTTGTGAGTGAATATTTGAGTTTTTCTACGTCAAATTCAGATACTTCGCCAGTTTGTCGTTTTATTTTAAAATTCATAGTCAATTAGAGTGAACGTGCCAATTTAAAATAGTGCATCAATTGTGTGGTTTGAATAATTTTTTGCCACGAATCGGCTTTCCATTCGGCAACGGATTGAAAATAATTTTGCATTAGGTCGGCAGTTCGTTGTTGCTCATTCATTGCCTCCAATGGCACAATTAGTTCTTGCGATGGTGGAAAACGATACAACAATCGATTGGCATAACTCCTAACATCAATATCTTTTGTGGTTTTAGCAAACAATTGTAATTTTTCATCTCCCACTTGCGTATTTGACAGCCACAATATGGTTATTACTGTTCGTTGCGCCTCGGTTGAAATGGTATCGTATATTTCTGCTAAAGGAGTCACATATTTTTGAGGTTTCAAAGGCAATAACAAATAGGCCGCAATTTCACCTTGATTGAACGTTTTATTGATTAACGGATTCAACACATTGATTTTAGTTGTTTTAAACAATGTTTTTACACCATTCACCACATTAATGCCACTTAGCGCAAAAGTTCTATATTTTTCAATCAATTCCCATTGGTTCATGTCCGCCCAATTGATGTTTGCAATTGCTTGTTCAATTAGTGCATTGTCAGAAGGTTTAAACGATTGAATATTAAGGTAAGAGCACAAATCAAAATACAAATAAGAAGGTTGATTAGGAATTGTTAATACTTTTCTAATTTGAGGTAAAAAATTAGCCGTATCCTTATCCATTTCTTTCCAGAACAAACGCAATTCTTCGTTTTTTTTTATTGCTTCATCTGGAGTTAAAGTAGCAATTTTGAAATTGTAAATAGATTCAACTTTTTCTTTAAATGATTGTGAATAAGTAATTGTATTACAAATAAATAAAAACAATAAAAAATTTAAAACAAATTTCATAATCCTACTTTTTATAAATTTAATTCTCTTCTTTCATACCTTATACCACAATTCAAATTCAGCATGTATTTCACACAAATTTAGTGATTATTTGTAACAACCTATTTTTTGTTAATATCTCTTGACAACTTCTTGTTGTTGCTAATGCTATAATTCTTATTTTTGACATAAATCAAAACACGATGAACAATTACAAACATCAAGTAAGAGAAAATTTTATTCGCTACGCGAAAATAGACACAACAGCAGATCCTAATTCAACAACTTTTCCTTCTTCTATGAAGCAAAAAGACTTAGCACAATTGCTTGTAAAAGAATTGCAAGACATGGGTGCAAGCGAGGTTGAAATGGACGAATGGGGCTATGTTTTTGCTACCATTCCAAGCAACACCGACAAAGTAACATCAACTATCTGTTTTTGTTCGCACATGGACACAGCGCCAGATGTAACTGGAACCAACGTTAAACCAATTGTGCACGAAAAATACAACGGGCAACCTATTGTTTTGCCAGACGATCCAACGCAAATCATCACTACGGAAATGCATCCGTATTTGAAAGAAAAAATTGGTGACGATATCATCACGGCAAGTGGAACAACGCTTTTGGGTGCTGACGACAAAGCAGGTGTTGCCATTATTATGGATTTTGCCAATTATTTATTGACACATCCTGAGGTAAAACACGGAAAAGTGCGCATTTTATTCACACCCGACGAAGAAGTTGGTCGCGGGGTAGATCATTTGGATATCAAAAAATTAAATGCCGACTACGGTTACACGTTGGACGGAGGAGTTTTGGGTTCTATTGAAGACGAAACATTTTCTGCTGACTCAGTAAAAGTAACATTTAAAGGAGTGAGTGCACACCCTGGTTATGCGAAAGGAATCATGGTTAACTCCATCAAATTGGCTTCTGATTTTGTGGCTGCCTTGCCAAAAGATCGTTGGTCGCCTGAAACGACTGAAGGAAGAGATGGTTTTGTTCACCCTGTTTCTATCAGTGGAATTATGGAATCAACAACGGTGAGTTTCATCATTCGTGACCATGTTACCGAAAAGCTTTCTAAATACGAAGACGAATTAAGAGGAATTGCCCAAATGATTGTTGAACCGCACAATGGTGTTTCAATGGAATTTGTGGTAAAAGAACAATACCGCAACATGAAAGAAGTATTGAACAGCGTTCCTTTTGTTACAGAATATGCTATTGAAGCAATGAAACGTGCTGGTGTTGAACCAAAACCGATGATTATCCGCGGTGGAACTGACGGTTCTCGCTTATCGTTTATGGGATTACCTTGTCCGAACTTGTTTACTGGAGAAATGGGAATTCACTCAAAACACGAATACGTGAGCGTTCAAGATATGGAAAAAGCAGTGCGAACAATGGTGGAATTAATTAAAATCTGGGAAGAACACGTAGATTAAGATGGACCACAAGCTTATCATAAAAAATATTAAGCAAAAACAGTTCGAAAAAATTTACTTTCTTCATGGTGAAGAACCGTATTACATTGATTTAGTTTGTGATGCAATAGAGGAAAATGCCATTGATGAAAGCGAAAAAGATTTCAACCAAACGATAATTTATGGTAAGGATGTTGTTATTCCGCAGCTAATATCAGAGGTGAAATCGTTTCCTATGATGGGAGAAAAACGATTGGTGATAGTTAAAGAAGCTCAAAACATTGATAAGGATGATTTTGAGCTCCTTGCTCCCTTATTTGAAAATCCAGTTGATACCACTATTTTTGTTATTTGTTATAAGTATAAAAAATACGACTCGCGCACAAAATTGCTCAAAGATGCCGCCAAAAATGGGTTGGTCTTTGTTACCGAAAAACTTAAAGATTATAAAGTAGTTGATTGGATAAATAAATTTGTTGCCGAATCGGGCTACCAAATTTCGCAAAAAGCTTCTATGTTGTTGGCCGAAAACTTGGGAACCGACATTGGTAGAATCATCAATGAGCTTGAAAAACTTCAAATTTTAGTAGAAAAAGGAACGGTTATCAACGAGGTACATGTGGAAGAAAACATTGGTATCTCCAAAGATTACAACTTTTTCGAGCTTTCTAATGCGTTTGCCGATCGCGATCACCTGAAAGCCTATAAAATTGTTGATTATTTTGACAAAAACCCTAAAGCAGGAAGCATTATTCCGGTAATAAGTAACTTGTATGCTTATCACATTAAATTGATGCGTTTACATTTTTCACCCGATAAATCGCAAGCTTCGTTGGCTTCAATTTTAAAAATAGCACCATTTGTTGTTGCTCAGTATACCAAAGCAGCAAAAATATACCCACCCAAAAAATTGGCAGAAAACATTGCTATTTTACAAGAATACGATTTAATGTCAAAAGGAGTCAACAATTCATCCATGTCTAGTGGCGATTTGATGAAAGAAATGATGTTTCGCTTAATGAATTGATATGCAACTATTTTACGATGCTCAAATAACCGATTCCACACAATTTCATCAATTGAATGAAACCGAATCGCGCCATATTTGTAAAGTTCTCCGTTTAAAAGAAGGCGATACTATTGGACTTCAAAACGGTTGTGGTTTATTGGTAACTGCTGTAATTTTAGAGGCACACCCCAAACATTGCAAAGTTGAAATTATTGAGCGAAAAATTGAAGTTGCTCCTGCATTCAACGTCCACATTGCTATTTGTCCCACCAAAATGAACGAGCGCATGGAATGGTTGGTTGAAAAAGCAACCGAATTGGGTGTTACTGAAATTACGTTTTTATTGAGCAAAAATTCTGAACGAAAAGCTATTAAATTAGAACGATTTGAGAACATTGCCATAAGCGCTATGAAGCAATCCAAACGATTGTTTTTACCCAAAATAAACGATTTAACTAAAGTGGAACAATTCATTAAAGCGCATCCCAACGGTTACATTGCCCATTGCTATGAAGGAGAAAAACAGCAACTTTCTGCAATTTTTGATAAAAACGCACCTATTTTAATTGGTCCAGAAGGCGATTTTACATTAGAAGAAACTGCCTTAGCAATTGAAAATGGCTACAAAGCAATAACGTTAGGAAAAAATCGATTGCGCACAGAAACCGCAGGATTGTATGCCTGTATGCAAGCATTAATGGCGATTTAGCATAAAAAATTAATCAAAATCTATTTACTTTTTTATTTTTGTTGAAAACCAAAGCGATGAAAAAACTAATTGTATGGATAACATTATTTGTAAGCACCTGTGGATATTCGCAATATGCTTATCAAATTGCAGTTTTGAAATACAATGGTGGTGGAGATTATTATGCCAACCCTACATCGGTTCCAAATCTTGTAAAATTTTGCAACGAAAATCTATCCACTAAAATTTCTCCCGATGTTCCATTTGTAGAAGTGGGTAGCCCTGACTTATTTCAATACCCTTTTGTGCACATGACAGGACACGGAAACGTTGTTTTTTCGCAACAAGAGGCAAGTAATTTACGCAACTATTTGCAAGGCGGTGGTTTTTTGCACATAGACGACAACTACGGTATGGATCAATTCATACGTGTAGAAATCAAAAAAGTATTTCCCAACAAAGAATTGGTAGAATTGCCATTTAACCACCCTATTTTTCATCAAAAATACAATTTCAACGGATTGCCAAAAATTCACGAACATGATGGCAAGCGACCGCAAGCATTTGGAATTATTGAAAACGGAAAAGTTATTTTGCTTTACACGTATGAAACCGACTTAGGCGATGGTTGGGAAGATATTAACGTGCACCAAGATTCTCCAGAAAAACATAAACAAGCGCTTCAAATGGGTGCCAATATTATCAACTACGCATTTACGGAGTAGTTGGTTTTAGTTGAAATAAAACAGATTTGTTGCATTTATTATAGATAATGAAATTGTAAGCGTTTTTCAAACAACTCTCATACCCTATTTCATACCATTTACAGAAACTAAAATGGAGCACTCAAACATTAAAACAAACAGAATATGGACAGTATAAATAGAAAAAATCATTGGGAAACAGTTTATGAAACAAAATGAATTTAAAAAACGGTTTTGAAAAAATTAGTTGCTTAACAGAGGATCATACAACACCATTTAACACCACTCAGAATTTTCTTTTTTGTAGCTTCAAAAAACAACAAAATTAAGCTTGTATATTCACTTTAAGAAAGAAGACAATTCACCTGCTGTCAAAAAGTGCTTTCTTAAACGAAAATTATCAAAACAACCGTAAAACAAGGTTTGATTAATGTGAAATAATCTGCTTAAAAAAAAGTTTATTGAAGTTGTTTAAATTTGAAATAAATGTGTAGTTTAGTGATGGAAATTAACGGAGGAAGCTGGTTTAAACGAACTGCCGTTATGTACAATTAAACAAAACAGTAAAACCGTAAAACATTATGACAAAAACAATTCTAGCAACATCGTTACTTTTCTTTTTTATTTCATGTGGCAATAAAGAAATAAAAAAAACGCCAATTTCTTCTACGAATGAAACTGAAATTAACTTAGAAACCGAAGAACAGAATACAGAATCGTTTGAACACGAAATAGATAAACGTTTTGATGATTGTATTAATGAAAACGGATGTACTGTTTGTTATGAAGAATGTACTGTAAAAGCAATTAAAGAATGGCGATCTGAAATGAATAAGTATTACAACTTGTTGCTAGAGAATTTAGATGAACCTACTAAAGAAAAATTAATCTTGTCTCAAAAAAAATGGTTAGAATATTCAGAATTTGAACTTCAATTTAGCAATGAATTTTACGGCAACATGAGTGGAACAATTTGGGGTGGAGTTGGTCTTGCACAGTCTAAAGAAAAAATTAAAAGCAGAGCGTTAGAATTAAAGGCTCATTATGATGCCATCACGGGAGATGCTGTAAGAAGACCAAGCTAAATCTATTCTAATAAAATAGCTAGCAAAATGACATTATTATTGACGCTCGCATTTTGGGTTTCAACAATAACGTTTTTTGCTTAAACTATTTCACGTACCTCTAAACCGTTAGTTGTCAGACTAAAAAAACGATTATAAATATTCGGGTGGAATTGAACAGTTTAGAATTGACTATGAAATTCCACTTTCTGAAATAGATCAAGAAGACGATGAGCTATTTTCATTAGGATAAATGAATGTAGATCAATTAGATATCGACAATTTGATTGCTAAAGGATTAAGTTTTGACAATGACAAACAAAGATCTGATGATTTTACAATAATCTATAGGTATGAAGGCTTTTTGTGGGATGTAAATTGGCTAAAACATAATCGTGTATTTGCTTGGCATGTAAACACCTCTGAAGACCTACTATCGAAAATGGATAGAATTAGCAATATGACCGTAGATGGAATCACCCAGCAAATGGAAGAAGGAAACATGTTGAAAACAAACGAAAGTAATTTTTACCCTTATCGACACAACGAGAGTAATATTTTTGTATTTTTACCCTTGTATTAGAAACAAGAGTAAAACTTACACTTGAAGAAAATGAAAAAATTCAACAGAGAAATACCGTATAATGACCTGCCTTTGCTACCGCCAAAAGCAGATGTTGAAACGAAAGAAATACTTCGTAAAACGATTTCGGCAGGTAGAGCGTTGGCTCAGTTGAACGGAACCTTGTTAAATTTACCAAATCCAACTTTGTTTTTAGACACGATTTATTTACAAGAAGCAAAAGCTAGTTCGGAGGTTGAAAACATTATCACAACAAACGATGAACTTTACAAATCGTTGGTTGCTGACAAAAAAGTGGATAATTCAGCCACCAAAGAAGTTTTGAGTTACAAAGAGGCACTTTGGTTGGGTTTGGAACAGTTAAAGAAAAAGCCATTTATCACAACCAACCTTTGCATAAGCATTGTTCAATGTATTAAACAAAATACCTCTTCAATTCGGGTAACGCCTGGAACAACTTTGAGTAATACAAAAGGCGAAGTAATTTACACACCGCCAAGTGGCGAAGCCGTTATCCGTGAAAAATTGGCGAATTTGGAAAAATTCATCAATGAAGATGACACAATAGACCCATTGATAAAAATGGCGTTAATGCACTATCAGTTTGAAGCAATCCACCCTTTTGCGGATGGTAATGGAAGAACAGGACGGATTTTATTATTACTATACCTCAAACTTTCAGGATTACTTGACATACCAGCCATTTATTTGAGTGAATACATCATCAAAAACAAAGCGGATTATTACAAAAATTTGCGAAGTGTAACCGATAATGATTGGGAAAGTTACATTCTGTATATGTTGGATATGATTGAAGAAACTTCAAACAAAGGCTTGGAGCGTTTGAATAAAATCACAACAGCAATGGACAAAACAGCAAACGAAATCAAAACAAAATTGCCAAAAGTTTATTCCAAAGATTTGGTAGAGATTTTGTTCCGTTTGCCTTACACCAAACGCCAACACTTGATTGTCGAAAACATTGGTAATCCGAAAACAGTTGGAAATTATCTGCAAACTTTGGAAGAAAACGGATTTTTGAAATCAGTTAAAGTTGGGAAAGAGAAATTGTATTTGAATGAAATGTTATTGAAAATTTTAGAGGAAAAATAAAATATGCAAATAGAAACAATAACAAACATTGAAACAAAAGACGTTAAAATAACCAGAGAAGGAATAAATGTAGCCTATTACGGAGATAGTGTTTTCAGAACCGAAGCAACACCTTCCATCTATGGTTTTCAATAAAATTGTAAGTTTTCCTCTTTGAAAAAAGACTTTTGAAAGTTACTTAGAGTTGAAGTAGATGTGTAGTTTAGTGAGAAAATAAGAAAAAGAGGCTGTCCATAAAAGACAGCCTCTTTGTATTTTTTATTGATAGGAAAATATTATAAAGTACCTCTCAATTCTTGTTCTCTTTCAATAGATTCAAACAAAGCTTTGAAGTTACCTGCACCAAAACCTCTTGCACCCATACGTTGGATGATTTCGTAGAATAACGTTGGACGGTCTTCTACTGGTTTAGTAAATATTTGCAACAAATAACCTTCGTCGTCAGCGTCAATCATAATTCCAAGGCTTTGTAATTTTTTAACGTCTTCTTGCAATTTATGGTTGAATTTTGCCAAACGATCTGGTGCCATGTCATAATATGCTTGTGGTGGAGCAGATAAGAACTCAACACCTCTTGCACGCATTTCTGTGACAGTTTTAACGATATCATCAGTTGCAACTGCAATGTGTTGAACGCCTTCACCTTCATAGAAGTCCAAATATTCTTCTATTTTGTGATCTTTTCTTTTTCCTTCAGCAGGTTCGTTGATTGGAGACAGCTGCGTCCGTTACCGTTTGCCATTACTTTAGACATCAAAGCAGAATATTCTGTAATGTAATTTGTTTGTCATCAAACGGTAAAGTTAACAAATCCCATTACATGCTGGAAACCATTTTACCCAAACATTCATTTGGTTCCAACCTACGTTTCAACCATGTGGTCAACATATTTTAAACCAACTGGAGCTGGATTGTAGGATGATTCCCATTTTTTATATCCTGGCAAGAACAAACCGTTGTAATTTTTTCTTTCTACAAAAATGAAAACTGTTTCACCATAAGCATAGATACCTGCACGAACAACTTCACCATTTTCGTCTTTTTTTTCAACTACTGGTTCGCAGACGATTTTGCCTCTTTCACTGTTTCTTCATACGAATAACGTGCATCTTCAACCCTTAAGCAACAACTTTTACACCGTCTCCGTGTTTTTTAACGTGCTCTGAATTGGAGAATTAGAATTCAACGCTGTTGTTAAAACCAAACGAATTTTATCTTGTTTTAATACATACGAAGCGCGATCTCTTACACCTGTTTCCAAACCTGCATAAGCTTCAGACTGGAATCAAATGCAGTTTTGCGTAATAATACGCCACTTGTTTTGCATTTCCAACATAGAACTCAACGTAATCTGTTCCCATGATTGGAAGGAAATCTTGCACACCTTCAAAATTTTCTCTAAACCAAACTCCGTTGTTTTAATTCTCATACTCTCAACTTTTATATTTTTTAAACACTCTTTCTTAATTATCTAACCACGTTTTGTAATACTCAGGATCGGCAATTTTAATCGCTTCTTCTATTTACCATCAATGGAGCAAATGTATCTACCATTACAGCGTATTCTTCCGTGTCTTTTTTACCTATGCTTGCTTCGGCAGCACTCAGGTTGCAGACCATGTGTAAATCCTGCAGGATGCAATGTTATGTTACCGCTTTTACGTGTGGACGCGACGTAGATTTTTCCTTCTACATAATGCAACAACTCATCCGAATCAATGTTGGAATGGTTGTATGGTGCGGAATTGCTTGTGGATGGTAGTCGAACAAACGCGGAACGAACGAACAAGTAACAGACAAGCCGTTTCAAAATGCTGGTGAATAGTTGGCGGCATGTGAATTCACCTGTAATTAGTTCAAAATCTTTAATATTGAACGCATACGGGAAGTTGTAGCCATCATATCCAATCACATCAAATGGATGAGCTGCAAAAATAACTTCAATTATTTCGTCATTTTTCTTTGTTTTCATCAAGAAATCACCCAATTCATCGTGCGATTCTAACTCTTCAGGAAAACGGAAATCGCGTTCGCAAAATGGCGAATGTTCTAACAATTGTCCAAAATTATTTCTGTAACGTTTTGGCGTAAAAAACGGATCTTTTGATTCAACAATCAACAAACGGTTGTCGTCTGTATCAAATTCTATTTGGTAAATGGTGCCTCGTGGAATAATTAAATAATCGCCATAACCAAAGTCTAAATTCCCTAAAAATGTACGTAATTTACCTGAACCTTTGTGAATGAAAATTAATTCATCAGCTCCCGTGTTCTTGTAAAAATAATCCATTGTTTTGTTCGTCGGCGCTGCAAGCACAACATAAGTTGAACTATTAGCAAAAACTATCTTACGCGATTCTAAGAAGTCGGGTGTTGGTGGAACTTGAAAACCTTCTAATAAATATGGTTTTACGTTGTTCTTATCTACAATTTTTGGAGCAACTGAATAAGCTTTTCCATAACTTTTAATCATCGTTGGGCGATGAATGTGGTACATGTTGGTGTACACTCCAGCAAATCCTGCAGTACAAAATAACTCTTCATAGTATAAATTGCCATCGTCTTTTCGGAACTGAATGTGTCGTTTTGGTGGAATTTTCCCCAATTTGTGATATACAGGCATTTTTTAGATTTTTATAGTTTATTAGATTTCTTTTTATTTCAAAACAAATATAACTAAAAAAAAAGCGCTGATTCGTGAATGTGTAATTATTAACAAAGATTTTGGGTTTTGTGATAATATAAAAAAACAACTGCTAGAGCAATTATCAAATTTCTTAATATTTCTTAAGATTTATTGAACTCAATTATTTTTTGTAATTTAGCAGAAATGAACAACTTTATGAAATTTAAATTATTTATCGTAGGAGCTTTAGTATTAGCTTCATGTAGTCCTAAAACAACAGCAGACTCAAAAGAAAAATCGATGGAATTTCCAAATGCAAAAGTGGAAGAAGGATATGGATTGTATGCTCAACATTGTGTAAAATGCCACAAATGGAAAAAAGTGGATAATTTTACACGTGAACAGTGGGATAAAATTCTTCCTGCAATGGCAAAAAAAGCTAAAATTTCTGCTGAATTGGAAGCAACTATTAACGAGTATGTTAACTGGGAGTTAAGCAAAAAGTAATGAATTAAAAAAATGAAAAGAGGTAACTAAAGGATTGAAAGTTGCCTCTTTTTTTTATGAAATAGAGATGGATTTAAAAGAATTGGTAATTATTGATGCTTCTACCGTTTTGGCTGGACCATCAGTAGGGATGTTTTTTGCAGAATTAGGTGCCAAAGTTATAAAAGTAGAACACCCACTACATGGCGATGTTACTCGTAAATGGAAATTGCCTACAGAGGATAAAAACAGTTCTGTTTCTGCCTATTTTTCGGCTGTCAACTACAAAAAAGAATATCAAAAATTAGATTATACAGTTGAAGCAGATTATAATCAATTTTTAAAGTTAATTGAACAAGCCGATATTTTAATTACCAATTTTAAAAAAGGTGATGCTGAAAAATTTAACCTAACGGATGACGTGCTTTTTGCAAAAAATCCCCAACTCATTCACGGAAAAATTTCTGGTTTTGGCAAACATTCTGACAGGGTGGCTTATGACTTAATTGTGCAAGCAGAATCAGGTTTTATGAGTATGAATGGAACACCAGAAAGTGGTCCTGTTAAAATGCCCGTTGCTTTAATTGATGTGTTGACTGCTCACCAATTAAAAGAAGGTTTATTAGTAGCTTTAATTAACAGAATATCAACAAATAAGAGTTATGTTGTTGAAGCTTCACTTTATGAATCAGCAGTGGCAAGTTTAATCAACCAAGCAACCAATTATTTGCACGAAAAATTCATACCGCAACGCATCGGAAGCTTGCATCCTAACATTGCACCTTATGGCGAAATTTTTAAGACAAAAGACCAACACTACATCACATTTGCCATTGGAAGCAACACACATTTTGAAAAGTTGTGTAGCTTTTTAAATTTGTCGGAGTTGATTAAAGACGCTCGTTTTTCTGACAATCAATCGCGAGTGATTAATCGTTTTTTACTAAAAGATATCTTGCAAGCTAAAATTGAACTTGTTGCTGCCGATGAAATTTTAGAAGCTATGCACCGATTGTTTGTCCCAGTTGGAAAAATCAAAGCATTGGATGAAGTGTTGAACGATAAAAACACCCAACATTTGGTGCTTGAAGAGCAAATTGATGGTGTGCCTACCAAACGGTTGAAATCAGTGGTTTTTCATTTGAATTAGATGGAATTTAGACGCCACAAACAGCCCAAGAATGGCAAGATTACTACGATTTGCGTTATCGATTATTACGCCAACCATGGAAACAACCCAAAGGAAGCGAACAAAATGAAGGAGATGTAATAGCGCAACATTTTGCTTTGTATGACCATAAAAAGTTAGTGGCTGTGGCACGTTTGGATGCAATGGAAAACCGTGTTTTTCAAGTTCGTTTCTTTGCTGTTGAGCAAACAGAGCAGAACAAGGGTTATGGTAAAAAATTGATGCACTCAATTGAACAAGTTGTGCTCCAACAACAAGGACAAAAAATAATTTTACAGGCGCGTGAAAATGCACTACCATTTTACAGCAAATTAGGCTATCAAACAGTGGAGAAAACCCACCTTTTGTTTGGTGAAATTCAACATTTCCTAATGGTTAAAACATTGAAATCCATTTAAGAATCTAGGCAAATAATTTGTTTGTAAAACACCATTTCTAGCGAAAACAAGGATAATAGTTCCACGTAAACGAAAAAGGAATGTCTCCAAATATCAAACAGCCTCTTCTCTATCTTTTTATGCTAGTTTTTCACTTCTGAAAAGAAACTTTCTAACTCTTTTAATGTTTCTGGGGTTGTTTGAATATCTCTAACAATATTTCCTTTTTCCAAGACAACAATTCTCTGACAAACTTCGGTTGTGTGACTTAAATCGTGACTAGAAATCAGCAAAGTTTGCTTCCCTTCATCGGCGATGGATTTAAAAATTGCTTTTAGACGGAATTGAGTTGTTGGATCCAAATTAGCAAAAGGTTCATCCAAAATAATTACTTCTGGATTGCCAATCATAGCGCCAATAACACCAATTTTCTTTTGATTTCCTTTGGAATAATCGCGAATGTATTTCTTTTGGTTCAATATTTCACCGTTAAAAAAATCTGCAAACTGACTTAAAAATGCGTCCACATCAGGTTTTGCAACACCTCTCAATTCGCCAATGAAATAGAAATATTCTTCGGATGTGAGGTATGTAATTAAAAAACTATCGTCTAAAAAAGCACTCGTAAAAGGTTTCCAATCCTCGCTTTTGTTGACTTGAACACCGTTGTTTACAATAATTCCTTTTGATGGCGAGATTAAATCCAACAGCAAACTAAAAAAGGTAGTTTTTCCAGCACCATTATTGCCCACCAAACCAAAACTTGTCCTTTTTCGATGGTTAATTGCGGAATGTCTAACACACATTTCGTTATATTTTTTTTGAAGTTCGTTGACCTGTATCATACTCATCCTTTTTGTTTATATGCTTGAATTGTACTGTATTTCTTTTGTTTATAAACTTTTTCAATCAATGTAAAAAATGCAATTTCTTAAAAAACTAAGCCTAACAAACCAAATGCTGCTAAGACCCCAAAAATCCAACTGTTTTGCCTCCAAGTTGATGGAATCCCTATAAAACAGCAATTGGTAATAATATTTTGGGATAGTCAATAAAATGGATTGCACATTAAACGAGCTTTTATCTCCAAAAGGCTTTCTTACCCGTTGTTAAATCAATATAGGAGTTTTTACATAAGCTCCACCAAGAGTACAATGTAGGCGTTGATGCTAATGTTGTAGATTCCACCAGCTAAACAAAGAATAATACCAGGCTCAATAAACCAATAAAAGAAAATCTAACATAGAAAATGCTGTTGAAACAATGAGCCACCATTTGGAAGTCAAGTATTCTTTGTAGCGGATGTTTTGACTCATCATCAACGATAATAAGCACTGTCCCAGCTTGGTACAAATCCACCGAATGTAAAACAAAACCTCCAGGTACAAATACACCAATAAAAATCAACCAAAAAATGGAGTTTTCATACATTTCATTGGTCATAATCAGCAAGCCATAAAACAAAAAGAAAATACTTATGATGAGGGTATTTTTGGAGCGTTTATTTCTTAAAATTAAAAGGATATCGTTTTTAAGAAATGTGCCCATTAGCCCATATTTATTGAGCCATGAATAATCATTATTGCCAGCAACTGTTGTTTTGACTTGCACAGCATCATCTAAATAAAGTGCTTTGAAATAGTGATTAAAATTATAGCGGTATAAAAACACCAAAAGCGCAATAAAGGCAAGCGCTAACCACGGATAGAGGTACAAAGCACCAAAAAACGCACGTGAATACAATGTAATTGAAAAAATATGAAAATAATCCAATCCTACTAAAACAGCCAAAACGCCAATGGCTCCAATTAAAAAACGTTCTTTATTGTTGGCCAATAAGTTGATGTAATTATTGCAATAAGTAATGGCAAAAATTGCAACGTGCCATGCCAAAACATTTAGGATGGAATAGCCATTATAAACCATTGCCACCGAAAAAGGTAAAAAGAAAAAAGCAGGATAAATATTAAAAAAAGATAAAGCCGATTTACGCAATAAATAATGGGTAATTTTTCTTTTTGAAATTGGCAAAGCTAAAAATGGCTTCACCCACATAACGGGCGCTTTTTGAAGGAAATAGCGAAAAACCAAATCAAACAGCCACCAATAAATCAAAAATTGATTCACGCCTTGCAAGGGTTGTATTTTTTCTTCTGCAAAAGCATAATAGGCTGCTATCCCTAACAACAGAATCATCAGAGAATAAAATGCAGCAATAATTCCTAAAATTATTTTTAGTGCTAAATTGGTAGTAAAAGAAGCTGATCTAGTAAAAGATTTCCACTCCAACCGAAGAAACATGTTTATCATCAAGCGTTAGTTTGTTTTTCAAATATAAGCATTGAAATTTAACAACTAACAACTTAAAACGAAAAAACTAGTTGCTTGTCAGCTGAATTTTAGTTTCTGGAGTTTTATTCCAATCAAACAACTGGCGGTGAAACGGAAATTCTTCGGCCAATTCACCCGAATAGTAAAAATCAAATGCTACAGAACCAAACGTATGTTCTGTGTCGTTAATTTTAAAGTTGGAGCCACCTGCTTCTGGATTTTTCTTAGGTTTTGATTTCTGATAACCTAAATTAAACAACGATGCAAAAATTTCTGGTCGGTAACTAATTGGAAATCCTGCTCTCTCCCACTGCGCATTAATTTGACGCACATATAATGCAGCATATAAATAGGAATAATAATGGTTAGAAAATTGCACCAATCGTTGCAAACGAACGCTCATCGTATCATTAAGATTGTTGGTATAATTGGCCAAAGAATCATAATCCAATACATTTTCATATTCTTCGCCTAAATAAAACGGAGAATTTTTGTCTTTCAAATAATTTTCAATTTTTATGGCCGTACTTTCCTTAATTCCAGTAACACCAAAGGATAAATTGGTTTCTAAAGCCAATGTTTTTAATGGTGCAATGTATTCTTTAAAACGTTCTCTACGCGAATTAAACAAGCGTACTTGCTCACCTACCAAACAAGCTACAATCAAACGTGGAGATACACCCGAAACAACAGCTGCAGAATCAATCCATTTTTTATCTTTAACCAATGCTTCTTTAAAATATTTCCATTCTTGCACATTCATCCATTTAAACGCACTCAAGCCAGTTGATTGGGTATTGGAATTTAATTTTGCGTTTAATTCTCTACGTTCTTTTTGGTATTTTTTATTATCAACCAATTGAAGTTCAACGGCATCCAACATTTGAAGTGCAATTTTATCATCTTTTGATTTTTCATAAGCACTAAAAATATATTCGGCATTTACAGGGTAATAATCGTTCAATAAAATGATGCGATTCAAAATTTCATGGCGACGTTTAGAAACTGAAACACTGTCTACTTTAAATCCCTGGTTATATTTATCGTGCATGGATTGAAAATAACGGTTGTTTTTATCCACCATTCCACCTTCTTTTGTCCACTGAAATTTCATCGCCAAATAGGTCAACACCAAAAAGAAACCATAAGCAGCAAAGCCGTATAGAGCAATTGTATAAGGAATTTTAAACCATTTACTTTTTAAAAAATTCATCGCACTTTTGTTAAAGAATTCGCAAAATTAATGAATAAAGAATTGTATTTCACATTCTTCAACTGTTTTATTTTATTTTGATTTTTTTTCTTAACTTTCGTTTTTATTATGAAACTAAATTTAATAGTATGAAGAAAACATTACTTTTAATAGGTGGGTTAGTTTTACTCAACTCAGCTGTTTTTTCTCAAATTTTTACCGATAATTTTGACAGCTATACTGCTGGTGATTTTTTGGTAAGTTCCAACCCTGTTGATTGGAGTACTTGGTCTGGTGGTGCTGGTGGAAGTACTGAAGATACAAAGATTTCTAGCACACAGGCAGCAAGTGCACCCAACTCGGTGTATTTTAGCTCTACGGCTGCAAATGGTGGTCCATCCGACATTATTTTGAAATTTGACGAAGTATATACTTCTGGTGTTTTCACACTGGAAGCCAACTATTTTGTTGAATCTGGTAAAGGAGCTTATTTTAACTTGCAGCAAGACCATACACCTGGAAACATTTGGGCGTTGGATTGTTATATGAACAATGCTGGAACAATCAAGTTCAAAGGAAACAACAATTCTGTAACGTTGTTAACCGGAACTTATCCAACCAATACTTGGTTTAATTTGAAATTAACTATTGATTTGACTAGCAATTTATGGGAGGTTTTTATTGATGGTACAAGCATCGGTTCGTTTTCAAATGCCATTTCATCGATTGGAATTTGGGATATCTATCCTGTAAATCCAACTGGTGAAGGAGGAAATAATCAAGCAGGATTTTACATTGATGATGTTAGTTATAGTCACACACCTGCTTCACTATTACCTTTAAATGCGGGTGTTTCTTACGTGGAGCAAGTTGAAGGATTGGTTGGTCAAACAGGAAGTGTAACTGCAAAAGTGCGTAACTTAGGTACAACTGCAATCACTTCATTTGATTTAGAGTATACGTATAACGGAAACACTGTAACAGAATCCATCACAAGTGTAAACATAGCAAGTTTGGCATTTTACAATTATACATTTACAGCACCAATCACTTTAATTGCTGGAAACAACCCATTAACTGTTAAGGTTAAAAATGTTAATGGTAATGCAAACGACGATGATGCTACTGATGATGCTAAAACAGTGAATTTGAATCCTGTTGTTCCAACTGCTGGAAAAATTGTTGTAGGTGAAGAAGGAACAGGTACATGGTGTGGATGGTGTCCACGTGGTGCTGTATTTATGGATATGATGGCTGATAAATACGATGGTTTTTGGGCAGGTATTGCCGTTCACAATGGAGACCCAATGGTAGATGCTGTATATGATGCAGGTATGGCTACAAAAGTTTCTGGCTATCCAAGTGCTTTGGTTGACCGTGGAGCTACTATTGACCCATCACAAATGGAAACAGATTTTATTACACGTATTACTCAACCAATTAAAGCTGTTTTAACAAATGGAGCAACATTTAATAGCACAACACGCGAATTAAAAGTGAGTGTAAAATATGTGTTTAATGGAACTGTTCCTACATCGTGGAAAGTGGCTTGTGCATTAACAGAAGACGATGTAACTGGAAGTGGTAGCGGTTACAACCAAGCAAACTATTATACAGGAGGTGGTAGTGGTGTTATGGGTGGTTTTGAAACTTTACCTAACCCTGTACCAGCAGCACAAATGGTATACAACCACGTAGCTCGTAAAATTGAACCTTCATTTGCTGGTGGCTCAGGTTTATTACCTTCTGGTATAACAGCTGGAACTGAACATACGGTGTGTTTTACATTCATTTTACCTGCAACATGGGATGAAACAAAAATGCACATTGTGGGAATGTTGATTGAAAACAATGGTAAAATAAACAATGCAAGCTACTCTTCTGTTTCAGATGCAGTTACAGCAGGTTTATTTCCTTGTGGCTCAACAGCAGGAAGTAGTGAAATAACTTCAGAAGAGGCTGGATTTGTACTTTATCCAAATCCTACAAACGATATGGCATTTATTGATTTGTTTGAATTAAACAACGAAACAATTCATTTGTCAATCACTGATTTATCAGGAAAAGTAATTTCTGAACGTTCGTATGAATTGAATGGCAACGTTAGTTTACCAATCAATACAACAACTTTTGCAGAAGGAACTTACATTGTAACATTGCAAAGAAATGGTTCTATCCAACAAAAGAAATTGATTGTTAGATAACTCAATTGATTTTAAAATTGAAAAGCCGATGAAGTTGATTCATCGGCTTTTTTATTGGTAATTCACATAAAAAAATAGTTGCCCTTTATTGAGCAACTATTTTTCTTTGTAGTATATGTAGGATTAGTATTCTAACACATCTTTATGGTCATAAGGTTCTGTTGTTAGTTTTTCAAAATCCAATGGTGGTTTGTTTAAACCAAATTTGTTTAAAATACTATCGAATGTTTGATAAACTACAGGAACTACAATCAATGTTAGGAACAACGAAGAAATCAACCCTCCGATAATTACCCAAGCCAAACCGTTTTTCCATTCAGAACCTGCACCCGATGCAATTGCAATTGGCAACATACCAATCACCATGGCAATGGTAGTCATCAAGATTGGACGCAAACGTGCATGGTTGGCCAAAATCAACGCTTCGTGGGTAGATTTTCCTTCAGATTTTAGATGGTTGGTAAAATCGACTAAGATAATCGCATTTTTTGCCACCAAACCAATCAACATAATCATACCAAGAATGGTAAAGATACTCAACAAGTTGTTGGTTAATGCCAATGCTAAAAACGCTCCGATAATTGCCAAAGGAATTGAGAACATTACCACAAGTGGGTGCACAAAACTGTCGTACAACATTACCATGATAAAATAAACCAACAATACGGAAACAGTTAAAGCGATTCCTAATGATCCAAAACCATCTTGTTGACGTTCCATATCACCACCCCATTTGTAATCAATCCCCAATGGTTTGTCCATTTTTGCCATTTTTGCTTCTAATTCAGCAGCAATAGCACTAACTGGCTTACCAACAGCTTGTGATTGTACTTTTACAGATGCTGTTTTGTCACGTCTTTCCAATTTATTAGGTCCAGATTTCAATTCAACATTTGCAAATTGCGATAAATGAACGATTTGCCCCATGTTGTTTACAAACGATACATTTTTAACATCTTCAATGTTTTTACGGTTAAACGCATCTAAACGTATGTTGATATCGTATTCATACTCACCACGTCTAAATTTACCATCTGTATTTCCGTTGAATGAAGTTTGTAACGTTCCCCCAACAACTTGCATGCTCAAACCTAAAGCTGCCATTTTATCACGGTCAATTTCAATGGCAATTTCTGGAGTTCCAGCCTCAGATGAAACTTTTGCTTCGGCAACACCTGGAATGTTTCTCAAAGTATCCAATACTTTATCTGCAAAAGCGTAAACCTCATTGATATCTGAACCAATAATAGCCATTTCAAGTGGAGCACTTTCAGCCATACCCATGATACTAATAGGCGCTGTTGTTACTTTTGCCCCCACCAAAATTTTAGACAACTCTTTTTTGTATTTAGCAGCCAAAATGTTGGTCGCATCTTCACGCTCATTTTTGTTAACCAATTTCATAGCAATCTCACCTTTGTAGAGCGTTTTGCTAATTCCCGACATACCGTCGGATGATTGACCAACTGTTGTAATCAACGTTTTAACCTCTGGTTTTTTCGACAAATGCTCTTCGGCTTTCATCAACATTTGGTTGGTTTGTTCCAACGATGCATCTTTTGGCAACTCTACTTGCACCAATAGCTCTCCTCTATCTCCTTGTGCAAAGAATTCAGCACCGATAAATCCACCAATTACCAATCCAAACGATGAAATTAACAAGGTAACAACAATCACTAATGTGGAAACTTTATGACGCAATGCCCATTCCAAAATTCGAGAAATCCAGTTGGTGAATTTTTTCAACCATCCTTCAAATGCTAAAATAATTTTACCACCTAAGTTTTTACCCGAAAAATGCTCCAAAGTTCCATAACGAGATGTTAACCATGGTACGATTGTAAACGATGTAAATAAACTGAGTAATACGGCAATTACAATGGTTAAACAGAATTCACGTAAAATATTAGCTACCATCCCCGTACTTAAACCAATTGGTAAGAATACCACCACAATTACTAAGGTAATGGAGATAACGGTAAATCCAATTTCACGCGTTCCATCTACAGAAGCTCTCACCTATTTTTACCCATTTCCATGTGGCGATAAATATTTTCAATAACCACAATGGCGTCATCCACCAAGATTCCAACAACCAATGAAAGTGCTAATAATGACATTAAGTTAAGTGAGAATCCTAAGAAAAACATTCCAATAAAGGTTGCAATCAATGAAATTGGAATGGCAATCATAACGATTAACGCATTTCTTAAACTGTGTAAGAACAACAACATGATAGCTGCCACCAAAATAATAGCCATAATCAAGTCGTGAACAACTGCATCTGCAGATTCTAATGTGTACAAAGATGTATCGTTTGCAATTTGCATTTTAACGCCATACCCTTTGTATTCTTCTTCAATTTGCTTTAAAACTTTTTGTGTCTTTTCACTCACAGAAACAGCATTGGCATCCGATTGTTTTAATACTTGAAGTGCAATAGATTCTTTTCTATTTAAACGAGCAATCTTTTCAGCATCTTGTTGTGTTTCTTGTACATCGGCAATGTCTTTCAAACGTACTTGTCCGTTGCTTTGGTTGGATTGCACAATTACCAAGTTACCCAACTCTTCAATGGTTTTATATTTACCTTCCAAACGAATCAACATGCTTTGTTCTTGCGATTTCACACTACCCGTAGGGAAATCCATGTTAGAAGACAAAATAGCTTGCTGAACTTGCAAAATTGATAAGTTATACGTTTCCAATTTTTAGCATCCAAATTCACTTGGAATTCACGTTCACGTCCTCCAATAGAAATAACACGCGCAACCCCTTCAATTCGTGCCAATAAAGGCTGAATACGTTTGTCAATCAAATCGTTAAATTCTACATCAGACATTTTATCAGAAGTTGCCGCAATCGAAACAATTAGCAAGTCGTCGAATGAGAATTTTTAATTGACGGTGTTTTAATGGATTCTGGTAAATCTGACATAATAGCGTCAATGTTGCGCTGTGCATCGGTCATCGAGAAATTTACATCGGCATTATCTTGTAATTGAATAACAATCAATGATAAACTTTCAAACGATGAGCTTCAATCTTTTTACCTTTTTCCATGGAAGCAACTGCCTCCTCAATTTTTTTGTAACTGTATTTTCTACTTCAGAGGAGATGCTCCGGGATAAACCGTTACAACAGAGATTACACTTGGTGTAAACTTAGGTAATAATTCATAATTCAACAATGAATAGGATATCAATCCAAAGAGTGTTAATGCTGTAAACACAACAATAACAAGCGATGGACGCTTAATGGAGATGTCTGTAATTTTCATTTTCTAATCTTTTTAAAAATTATTTAATGATTTCAATTTCAGAACCATCAATTAAGTTGATTTGACCAGTAGTAATAACGATATCACCTTCGTTTAATCCAGCAAGAATTTCCACTTGATCACCAAACACTGTTCCTGGCTCTACTTTTTTAGCTGTAGCAATGCCACTTTTTTCAACAACATAAATTTGTCCGCTGTTTACACCCCCTACAAAACATGAACGTGGAATGGCAATAATTGGTTGTTGTTCTCCAAATTCAAATGTTGCTGAAGCATACATTCCAGCCTTCAGCTTTCCTTTTTCACCAGAATTATCCAACTGAATTTCGATAGGATAATTTAAACTATTATCTGCTTTTGGTGCAATAAATGAAATTTTTCCTGTAAAATTCTCATCTTGAAAAACAGGGATTTTAATGTTTACTTTGTAACCTACTCCTAATTGAATAACTTGACGCTCGTTGGCTGCAACTTTTAATTTCAAACTAGAAATATCAACTATATTGAACAATTGAGAACCTGCACCTACAAACGAACCTACTTCAATCATACGGGTATTGATAATTCCAGAAATAGGTGCTTTAATAACAGCATCCGATACTCTTTTACGCGCTTGATTCAATTGAATTTCAGCGTTTTTAACCGCTAAATTGATTTCATCAACTTGTGATTGTGTAACACCACCCGATTTTAATGCCGCTGTTAAACGTGCTTGGTCACTTTTTAATTTCGCCAAAGCATCGCTTGCACGTTGTTCATCCAAACCAGAATAAACACTTTCAACACGAGCTAATACCTGACCTTTTGTTACTCTATCACCTTCTTTAGCTGACAATGAAATAATTTTTCCATTCACTTCAGAAACAACCACTAAATCTTGGTTAGCTGCTAATTTACCATTTACAGAAAAGTCAATATTTATAGCTTCTTTTTTAACTGTAAATACTTTCACGGGAATTTTTCCATTTCCAGTACTAACTACATCAACTTTTGATTGATTTTCTTTTTTATTGCTTGCTAATTTCATTGCAATTCCAACACCTAAAACTGCAATTACTAATATGTATATGATGGCTTTTTTCATTTTTGAAAACTTTTTATTTATTTAATAACGAACTGATTTCTCCTTTTGATTTAATTAACTCCAACTCTGCAACTTTGTATTGCAATAATGCTTCTGTATAGCTATTTTCTGCTGATCTTAATTCTGTTTCAGCATTAATTAAATCGGTCAAACTAGCCAAACCTAATTGGTAATTGCTTTGCGTCACATCAAAAACTTCTTTGGCCATTCTTTTGTTGGCTTCTTGTACTTCAATGGTGCGAATGCTATTATCAATCTGGATTTTCGCATTTTCATACGCCATTGTCAATGCGTTTGTTGTTTTTGTCATTTCTTCACGCAATTGTTTCAATTGAATCTCAGAAGACTTAACTCTTGAGTGTCTTGCCAATCCATCAAACAGAGGAACTGTAAGGTTTAAAGAAATAGAAGACATATCATAACTCAATGCTTTTTTGGAATACATGTTAAATTTGTTGCTTTGTGAATTATAGGTGTAATGTCCTGATAAATACAAGCTTGGGATGTAACCTGCTTTATGCACTTTCGTTTGCAATGACAACAATTCTGCTTGTTTATTCATCACCTTCATTGAAAGTAAATTTTCTGTATTCAATGGTTGATCTTTTGAAATGGCTCCTCCAAAATTCTCCATTTCAGATAATGCCGTTTCAGGAACCGTAATTTGTTCACTAATTGGCATCCCCATGTAATATTTCAACAAATTTGCCATTTGTGTAACCGCATTTTCCAACTCGATTTTTTGAGCAATCAAATTAGTTTTATTGACTTTCACACGGTCCAAATCAATTTTTTTTACCAATCCATTTTCCAATTGTGACGTCAAAATCTCTTCCAATTGCGTAACGCGCTCAATGTTAGCATCTAAAACTCCCATTTTTGCTCTTGTTACAACCAATTGATAGTAATTTGTAGCCACTTGTTGCAACACATTTTCTTCACTCAATTGTGCTGATAGCTCATAAAAACTAGCGCTACCTTTTGCCGCTTTTAAGCCTGCAAACACTTGTTGGTTATAAATTTGTTGACTAAGCGTAACTTGTGTCATTGCCGACCAATTTTGTCCTGCACGAATTGCGATAAATTCATCTGGACTCCCTCCCATCATCGCTTTTGGCAATACAAATTGTTGCACAATTGGGTTACCTGTGATTGAAGAATTCAGATTAATTTGTGGCATAGCAGAAGCCATTGATTCGGAAACTTTCGCTTTTCCATTCTCGACATCCAATCGAGCTTGTTTCATTACCTCGCTGTTTTCCAATGCATAATTGAGTGCATCTTGCAACGTAATAGTGCGCTGAGCAAACAAAGGTGAAACTGAAAACAGAGCAATGAATAATGTACTGTAAATTGTGTGTTTCATTTTTCCTAATAAAAAGTGGTGCAAATTTGATGATAATTAATCAATTAATAAGATAGTTTTTAGTTGAAACGGACAAAAAAAATGTTAAACCTATTATTACTATGTTCAATCGATAAAAAAAATGGAGTTCATCAACGAATGTCGTGTTTGTTTTATATTTTTACATAAAAAATAAATTATGTTGTTTATACATTGGGATGTAACTCCTGAAATTTTTTCTGGTCTAAAAACACCAAATTATTATGGACTTTTATTTGTAACCGGTTTAATACTTGGTTATTACACCATTCGTAAAATGTTCCGAAAAGAAGGTATAGCTGATGAAAAACTGGATAAATTAGTACTTTACGTAGTAATTGCGACCATTGTTGGTGCTCGTTTAGGCCACGTATTCTTTTATGATTGGTCGTATTACAGCCAACATCCTGGCGATATTATTAAAGTTTGGGAAGGCGGTTTGGCAAGTCACGGTGGTGCAATTGCACTGGTCATCGCTCTTATTTTATACAACAAATTAGTTTTGAAAAAAGATTACATGTGGATCTTTGACCGTATTTCTGCTCCTATTGCCATTGCAGGAACATTTATTCGTTTAGGAAATTTAATGAACAGTGAAATTGTGGGTCGACCATCAGATGTGCCTTGGGCTTTTGAGTTTGTACATTATATCAATGAAACAACGGGGCAGTTTGACCCTACTCCACGTCATCCAGCACAATTGTATGAAGCCATCATGTATCTTTCAATTTTTGGTATTTTAATGTTTTTATTTTGGAAAAAAGAAGCTTGGAAACAGCCAGGTTTAACTTTTGGCGTATTTCTAATTCTTTTGTTTGGTGGAAGATTTTTGGTTGAATTCTTCAAAGAAGGACAAACCGCTTATGACAATACGTTAACAATTAATACGGGCCAACAATTATCTATTCCATTTGTTATTGCTGGTATTATCATTTTAATTTGGTCGTATAAAAACAAGTCCAAAAACGCTCCAACTGCTTAAATTGTAGATAAAATGGCAAATAAAACCATCGATCGGATAAAACTTGCAAATTTTGGCAACTTAGAATTGTTGGCAAAACAAGTGGTAGAAGGTTTTATTACAGGACTTCACAAAAGCCCGTTTCATGGTTTTTCTGTTGAGTTTGCCGAACATTTATTATACAACAAAGGAGAAGTCAACCGTCCGCTATTGATTGGGAAGTTATATGTGCAGAACAGAAAAATTATTTGCAAAAATACGAAGAAGAAACCAATTTGCGCTGTCAATTGTAATTGAAATATTTCAGGTTCCATGTTTACCCTAAAGATGTAGATTTTACAAAATATGAATATGCCACCTATGCGGCGGAAACTCGTTGATTGAATTATTAAAGAAACAACGTGATGCCGTAAGAATAGCTTGTTTTTCTGACAAGTTAGAAGTACATACTCCAGCAAAATCAAGTGTTGCCCACCACCGTTATTTATATAGCGAACTTGAAAAATATTTGGTAGAATATTCAGAAAAACATCAAAAACAAAACGACACATTACAGCTATACATTCTGTGGCTGAATTGTGCCATAAACGTAGTTTGATTATTTTGTTTACCGATTTTTAGATAATCCATCAAAACGGATGAACTTTTTCATACTTTGCAACACCTTAAACACAACAAACACGAAGTAATTGTTTTTCATGTAGTTGACAAAAAAACAGAAATAGAATTTAACTTTGAAAATCGCCCGTATACTTTAGTAGATATGGAAACTGGCGAAAAAATGAAGGTGCAACCTGCAGAATTAAAAGCCAACTATCAAGAAGCAATTAATCGCCATTTCAATGAGTTAAAAATGCGCATGATGAACCATAAGATTGATTTTGTGCAAGTAGATATCAACAAAGGTTATGACGCTGTTTTATTGCAATATTTGCTCAAACGTCAAAAAATGAATTAAAAAATCATGTTGTTATTCACCAATGTTTGATGAATTTCTTTAGAAACAGAATCTTTTACATTTTCTTTTACAATTCCTCTGAAATTACCCGCTGGTTCTTCAATAACTTCAACTGTTTTAAAAACATATTTATTGTTTTCCCATTTCAAAATGCAGTTATAATACACGTCCGAACCTTCAATTTTATCAATAAATCGCAACAATAAATCGTCGTTTGTTCCAGCGTTTTTGCGTTTACCAATTACGTTTGCTATAAACCCATTCACCTTGATTAAAGCACCATTTTCACGTTCAAATACTAAAACTCTTCGCAATGGAACACCTCCAACATTGGCTTTTACCAATAAAATAAATCCATCTTTCAACGGTTTATTATCGTTTAAGCTAAAGAATTTAAAATTTTCGGCCGTACAAGGAGTAACCAATTTACCTGTTTTATCCACTTGTGCATCACTACAAATATTAATTTCTTTTAGTAGCGAAACAACACTTGTATCTTCAAATTCTTTTGAATCAAACAACTCCTCAATACCTTGAAATTCATTGGATTGACTTTGTTTAATTACTGTATTTGTTTCATCGTTTTCTACTTTAGTTTTGCATGCAAACAAAACAAGTAAAAGAATTGAAAAACTAATGTATTTAGTGATATGCATAAAAAATAGAATTTGATTCGTTCATTGCATTTATAAACGCATTTTTATCAATTGGTAACACGATGTTTTGTTTTTCAAACCAATCCAACATAATTTCGGTAGGCATATTACCTGTTAAATCGTCTTTAGCCATTGGGCAACCACCAAAGCCTTTTATTGCTCCATCAAATCTTCTGCAACCAGCATTATAGGCCGCTGCCACCATTTTTGATGCATTTTCTTTGGTCGTGTGTAAGTGCGCTCCAAATTCTACTTTTGGTAATTCTGGAATCAATGCTTTGAATAAATAATCAACCGAAACTGTTGCACAGCCAATTGTGTCGCTCAACGCTTGAATGGTTAACCCAAAATCATTATATAACTTTTCGCTCCATTTAATTACGGTTTCTGCATCCCAATGTTCACCATACGGATTGCCAAATCCCATGGACAAATATACCACCACCTGTTTATTGTGTCTTTGAGCAATTGATTGAATTGTCTCTACACGGTGCAATGATTCTTCAATAGTGCTATTGGTGTTTCTTAATTGAAATTGTTCTGAAACAGAAAACGGATAACCCAAGTAAGTTACTTCATCAAATTGAACAGCATCCTCTGCTCCACGCTCGTTGGCAACAATGGTTAATAATTTTGATGCAGCATTTTGAAGGTCAATTTTTTTCAAAAGTTCTGCTGTATCCTTCATTTGAGGAATTGATTTTGGAGATACAAAACTACCAACATCAATTGTATCAAAATTGCATTTCAAAATACTGTTCACATAAGCTACTTTCAGGTCAGTAGGAATAAATTCCTTAATTCCCTGCATAGCATCACGCGGACATTCAATTAATTTCAAATCCATATTCTCAAAAATACAATTATTTTGTTTGTTTTAAAATGGCTTGGTTAATTTTCTTCACCAATCCTGGTCCTTCATAAATAAATCCTGTGTACAATTGTACCAACGAAGCACCAGCATTTAGTTTTTCAAGTGCATCTTCCGCACTGTGAATTCCTCCAACACCAATAATCGGGAACGCCTTATTGGATTTTTGTGATAAATAGCGTATAACCTCTGTTGAACGTTTGGTTAACGGTTTTCCAGACAAACCACCCGCACCAATTGCTTCTACTTCACTTGCATTTGTTTTTAAATTGGAGCGATCAATTGTAGTATTGGTTGCAATGACACCATCAATTTTTGTTTCTTGTACAATTTCAACAATATCATCCAATTGTTCATTAGTCAAATCAGGAGCAATTTTCAATAAAATTGGGCGCTGAATTGTTTTTGTTGCATTTTCATCTTTTAATGATTGCAATAATTTTTTCAAAGGTTCTTTTTCTTGCAACGCACGCAAGTTAGGCGTATTGGGTGAAGAAACATTGACCACAAAATAATCCACATAAGGATGCAAGGCATTGAAAGCAATTTTATAGTCATTATCTGCCTCTTCGTTGGGTGTTACTTTGTTTTTACCGATATTTCCACCAATCAACACATCCGTTTTTCTTTTTTTCAACTCACTTATTGCCGCTTCAACTCCTTCGTTATTAAAACCCATTCGGTTAATAATTGCTTCGTCTGGCTTTAAACGAAATAAACGTGGTTGTTCATTTCCTGGTTGACCTTTAGGAGTAACAGTTCCAATTTCAATGAATCCAAACCCACAATAAGCCAAGTCATTATACATGGTTGCATTTTTATCAAATCCGGCGGCTAAACCAACTGGGTTTTTGAATTTCAAACCAAACACTTCACGTTCCAATCGTTTATCGTTGACACAATAAAGTTTTGAAAACAGAAACTTACCTCCTGGAATTGATAAAACAAAATGTAAAAGTCCTGTTGTTAAATAGTGAACCTTTTCTGGTTGAAATAAAAATAAAATGGAGCGTAATAATTTGTACATAACAATAAATTCTAGACTACAAATGTACAAAAGCAAAATGAGGCAGCTATCGCCACCTCATTAAAATATTTAACATTGAATTAAAAAAGAGTTGATTTTAGAATTTATATCGACCTCCTCTCCAAGTGTGTTTATTTCTTTGACCTGCATAATCTTTATAAGTAATGTTTCTAGTTACAACAACATTAATATAAAAATAAGCATCTTTTTGTTTATCACCTCTTTGTTGTCCTGGAGCAAACCAAGTTGAATTTTCTACACTTGGGTTTGACAAATAAGCAGATGCTGCACCAACTTCAGAAGCTAAGATTGCTGGGTCGTAATACGTTGTTCCAACATCATCTATATAATCTGTAAATGTTTTAACATACGATGCTTCCACACCCATGCGCCACATTCTGTTCAAGCCAAAACGAATACCAACTCCCATTGGAATTGCAAAAGTAACTGGTCCATAAGGCTTAGCTCCATCAGTAAGTCCTTGTCCTTCCGTTTTCAAAGGGCGTAAAGCAGTCCATTTTCCTTGGTACATTGCTTTAGGGTTAAAATACGTTGCTGCGATTCCACCAAAAATATAGAATTGATCGTTTTTATCGCGCATTGATTTTAATCCTTTAATTTTATAGCGAGCACCAAATTTTTCATTTGCCCATAAAATGATATCCAAACGTTGTGCTAATTCAACAAAAAACGATCTGAAATGTAAATTTCTTGAATTACGAATAATTTCGTTTGTTAAGGCATCATTTCCTTTCAACATTCCCATTGTTAATGTGGTAGTTGTTGCAAAATAAGGGTGGAAACGGTATCTAAAACCAAGCATTCCTCCCATATTTGTTGACGGAAAATCTAAATCGGCTAATGAATAGTCTTTACCAATTCTATCTTTCCCCCCTAAGTCGCCAAGAAATTGTGTGGCTCCTAATCCAAACAAAATTTCTTTTTGTTGAGGACCAATTTCGTTGGGTATTAAAATTGGTGTGTTGTGCTGATACCATTACTTGTAAAAGCTATTGGAAACTAACAGTGCAAGTGGGTAAGTAAATATTTTATTCATGTAATGTAGTTTAAGAATTTTCATTCTATATATCATAATAGGGTCAAAATTATACTATTTTTTTCAAATACACCAAAAAAAAAAGAATATTTTCAACATATAGATGTGTGTAAGATACTAAAACTTAATATTTAAGTCCATAGATACACAACGAATAGTACTATCATTATTACTATTTTGAGCAATAATATTGGTTACATAAATACGTTGATTTAAACCGATACTTTCCATTTCGTTTAGGACGTTTTGTGGAATTTTATTCCCATCAACCGTAATGGATTTATCACCAGCACGCGATGTATAGTACAAGCTAAATTGTTTCACTTTATAATCATTTGCTATAACAATTTCACTATTTTTTAAAATTATCAAATGATAAATCGCCATTAAAAACACCAGAAATCGATGGAGCAATATTTTTGGAAACAGAAATTGGAGTTGAAACTTCTACAACTTTTTCTTCAACACTTTTAGATTTTGATAATTCAATTTCATTATTATTTATTGTACTTTCTTGTTGTTGTTTTGAAGTTTAAGTTTTCTCAACTACTTTTTTCTCAACTTCTTGTGCAACTTCCATCTAAAGTTGATACGACACTTCGTTAACTGCTAAAACTACCTCTTTTTCAATTGGTTTTGTATTAGATACTACTAATTCATTTGAGTTAGTTTGTGCTAATTTACTTGAATCAGATGTTGTATTGTTAGCTGATACCAACATTCCAACTCCTATAATTGCAGCAACACTCGCTGTACCTATTGCTCCATAAAACCAACCCTTACTTGCAAGCGTTGGCGTGTTTGATGCTTTTAATTTAGTAAGAACTGAATCAAAATTTTGTTTTGACTCAATGTAGTCTTTCGTAAGTTTTTTGCGGTCCAGATTAATTTTAAAATTTCCCATCACTGTAGCTTGTTTAAATATATCTTTTTCAATTTTTCCAACGCTCTAAATGACTTCACTTTAGCGTTGTTTTCAGTTATTTCTAATATTTCACCAATTTCTTTGAATGAACGTTTTTCAAAAAATCGAAGTTCTAACAATTGCATATCTTCCTCATTCAGCTTTGCAAGGCAGCTCATCAATTTTTTTCTATTGTGTTCACTCTCTTCATGGTCAAACTCATCAATAAATTCATTTACCTGCACCGTATCAATGTTGACTGTTCGGATTGCTTTTTTATCGCGAAAAGATTGATACAATTCACTTTTAGCAATGCGGTACAACCACGATGCAAATGGCACTCCTCTAAACTCATACTTATGAAGATTTTTTATAGCCTTCATAAAAACCTGTGAGGTAATATCAAATGCCATTTCCTCATCATCCATGCGCTGATAGATATAACGAAATATCTGCTCATGGTATTTTTTATACAACGGTGCAAAATGCTCAGGGTCAGCTTTTGCTCGTTGCACCCATTCCAACTCCTCTAGCATGCGAGCGTTGGTTTGGTGATACGCAGGGTTCACATTCATAATTTCTGGTTTTATTTCCTAGCTTAGCAGAGTAACTGGCTTGCAGACCAGTTGTTTATATAAGTCGATAGTTTTATTTTGGTTACACAAATTCTAACGCTAATTTATCAAAATTATTTTATGATTGTGTATTTAATGTGTTTGAATGAATATTTTTATTTATTCAATTATTTACAAAAAAGAAAAAACCCATACGTTTTGGTTCTCTGAAGCCCCAGAAAACACGATTAGGAAAATCTAGCATGTTCTGTAATCCGCTGTCGAAAAAAATCGAATCCGAAGATTGCGGCCCGCCATAGTACGCTGAAAGCTTTTCCTTATTGTAAAATTTTAAGCTTCAAAATATGAACGTATGGGCTCTCAAATAATTGAGATTCAGTCACTGCTCTAACTCTTTTAGATGTACTGATACCGCTAATTTATATAAAACTATTTAATTTTCCAAATCTACAAGTGTTAAAAAACTAAAGGCTGAATCAAGTATCAAATACGATATTACCAAAATCCATTCTGATAAAGTTATATGGCGATATAAAATCTCGTATTCCTACAAAGATTAAGCACTTCTACCAAGTTTTTGCCAATTTTCTCTTGCTCTATCCAAACTTTGTTCGGGATCGGCAATTTCCTGCATACGCTCGTATCCTACTTTTGCTAACCATTGTTTAAACGGTTCCGCTTTGTGTGATGGAATTGATTGAATAATACGAAGTAAAACCTCTGTATCAGCAACATCAGTTTCTCGCATTTTTCCATCGGTTGCTTTCATTTTCATCTGTCGACAAATTGTCGACAGTTCAAGGTCTCCTTCTGTTTTTACACGCACTTTCATTTTAAACCAATAATCTCTTGGATTAGAACTGTTGGTTAAAACAGCGATAACATCAATAACCGAAAAGTACCATTTCTCCTGTTCTTCATCCCAATGGGTGCGAACTTGCTTTTGCTCAAATATTTTTATGACGTTTTCTTTGCTCATTCTTATAAACTCTGTAAGATACTAAAGATATAAAATAAATAATAAAATTGTCTGTTTTCACAAAATAATTCATAAATGAAAGATACAAGTATTAAATATGACGCTATCAAATAAAATGCTTCTGTTTATGTTAAAAGTTTAATTTTTGACATGACTTTTATTTGCACAACTTTTCTGCTAGTTGTTCCATACTATATTTTGTTAAGTCAGCATCTTAGGGGATAAATTATTAAGTACCCAATTATCTTTTTTCTGTAACAATTTCTATTTTTATGCGTTGTTTAATTAACATACAACTTTATTTAATATGAAAATCAATCCGTTGTCCTTTTGCAATATAATTGTTTTTTTATTGCTGATTTTCATTAGTCAACCTACTCTATCTCAAAATATTCACATCAAAGGTTTCTGTTATGAATGAATTCTACAACTGGAATTGCCAATGCAAAAACGTTTTAATTCGTCTGAAAGATTCGGTAATTGTTGCCCACCAAACAACGGATAAAAACGGACAATTTGAGTTTTCAAACATTCCTGTAGATACTTTTCAGATGATCATTGAGCATTTTGAGCGTCATGAAACATGATTTTACTTTTTTGCCAATAAAAACAATTCCGAATTTATGCTTAACAATATGGTTTTGTTTGAGCGAGAAAAGTGATGAAGTTACCATTTGCCCTATAAAGACCCTGTTCATTTAAAGGCGATACGTTGGTTTACATTGCCGATTCGTTTAAAACCCGCCCCAATGCAGTAGTGGAAGATTTGCTTAAAAACTACCTGGAATTACAGTTGAGAAAAATGGCACCATCAAAGTCAAGGTAAAGACATTTCGAGATTTATGTGGACGGCGATGAGTTTTTTGCAGCTCTGATGCTACACTTGGCAACCAAAAATTTAGCGGCTAACAGTGTGGAACGTGTGCAAGTGTATGAAACCCACCTACCCGACGCTTCTTCTACAGATGAAAAAGTTAAAGTTTGAATTTAGAACTCAAAGATGCTGCTAAAAAAGGATATTTTGGCAAAGTGGCATTTGGTACTGATTTCATGAACTATTTTGAGGGACAAGCGTTGTTCAATAAATTTAGCAAGGACCATAAAATTGCTGCTTATTTCCTATCCACCAATACAACACGTTCCACTTTGAGTTGGAGTGATGCAAATGAATACGGAGTTAAAAGTGGCGAACGTTATAATTACAATGCAGAAACCGATAGTTGGGAAGCAAATGATAATTTCATTTCCACCGACGATGGCTTTCCTCTTAGCTTTAAAACTGGTTTGTTTTATTCTGGGCAAGTAAACGAAAAACTAAAAATAACAGCCAATTATGCCTACAGTGATTTTAGAAAAAAAACATACAACACCAATAAACCACATTATTTTTAAGTGACACTTCTTATTCAAATAATTCGGAAAGCACTGCCAATCTTCGTTTTATGGGTCTGAAGCGAATCTACTTTTTAGCTATAAAATAGATTCTACTCAAACCATTAAAATTCACCCACAATTTACTTTTTCTAACCGCAATAACCTGCAAATGATATATCAGGCTATTATAACAATAAAGAACATCTACCGAAATTCTACAAACATTAGTAATTCAAACAGTCAAGCAACCAACATTAAAGCGTTGATAGATTACACCGAAAATTAGAAGGATAAGCGTGAGTTTCACCATTTTCAACAACTTTATTTACGATGTATCGGGCATTAAATCAATCAACAATACAGTGACTATTTTACGCAAACCAATTTGTATGAGAATGAAATAGACCAACAATACAAATCCGATCGTTCTATAATTTCTAACATCCTATCAGCTTCCTACACCGAACCGTTGACTAAAAAATGGCGTATTGTATTTAATTCATGATTATTTTACCACTACCAATCAACAAATAAAAAACAATTACAACAATAACAATGGCAATTACGATCAATTAGAATTCAATAACATCTGGTAATTTTAAAAGTATCAAATTGCAAAATAAATTGGGTGCGAGCTTGCATTATGACTTTAAAAAACATTCCGTAAAAATCGGATTTACGGCAAGAAACGTGTTGATAGACGAAAATCAAAATTTGTTTGTTCATTCCGTCTTAAAGCAGAATAACACTACCGTTTTACCAAGTTTTATGTATAAGTTTAAAATCAGCAAAAACAGCGAGTTTAGAATAAATGCAAATGCCAATTCTTCGTTGCCTGATATTAATTTTTTACAACCTATAGCAAATAATGCCAATCCCAACAGCATTTTTATAGGAAACACCAATTTAAAACCTTCCTACACAGCACTTCTAATATTAGTTACTGCAGCATTTTATAATCCTATGTCGGGAGGATATTTGTGGACAGGGTTAATTCATCTTATGGTTGGAATCAATTAATTTCTACCACTCAATTTATGATCACCATCGGTCGAAGAATAACCAGTTATCTAAATGGTAATACGTTGAATTACCTGGTGGTTATCTAAATGGCGGAATTCCATTAATTAAGCAAGTTTTATCGTTGGAGCCCGAAATTAGCTACGTTTACAACAATCGAATTAATTATGTCGATAATCTCAAAAATACACTTGTAGCCTTACCATTGAACCTTCAATAGGAATTAGCGCCTATTTAGATGTAGTTGACGTGGTACGGATTTGATTATGCCTACACATCTAACAAAAACAGCATTAGCTCAAATATGAATTGGAGCAACCAAATGTTTGGTTTAAACGCTGACGTTGGAGTGTATTTAGATTTTGGAATGGAGATTACAACCGATTTTGAATACAAAAACTACCGTAATTTGAGCGATGGCTACAATGCAAAACCGTTTATTTGGAACGCTTCCATTAAACAAACATTGGGTAAAAACAAGTCGTGGGAGTTAAAACTACAAGTGTTTGATATTCTAAATCAAAACATAAAAATTCAACGTTCTGCTACATCCAATATGATAATTGATTCCAGAACATCCATCATTTCGCGTTATTTTTTATTCACTTTGGGATATAAATTTAACAGCACGTTTAAAAAGAATGCAACACCTAAAAACGAACAATAACATGAAAAAAGCAATTCTATTCAGTCTATTTCTAGCACCATTTTTTGTGTTTTGTCAACTACAAGAAGGAAAAATAATTTTTGAGCGCAAAACCAATTTGTTTAAAAAGTATACCGATAAAAGCACGCAATCCTACATCAAAGAGGAGAATAAATACCGTACTGAAAAATTTACGTTGTATTTTAATGATTCCATGTCTGTTTTTATTCCAGAAGAAAAATACGAACGCGATCGTCTTGAGTGGACCACCAACAACAATACTGTTATTAATTATTTGTGGAGAAACGAAACAAATACCATCTACAGTTTTAATGGAGCTTCTATTTATGTAAAAGATTCATTGATTCAACGCTCGTGGAAATTTACCGATAAATGGCGAACAATCTGCAACATTGAGTGTATGCAAGCGATGTATGAAGTGGATGATTCAACCCGTATTTATGCTTGGTTTACGTCCAAAATAACACCCGAAGTTGGTCCAGAAAGTTTTTGTCAATTACCTGGAGCCATTTTAGGTTTAGCCTTAGAAGACGGAATGGTTACTTATTTTGCTACTTCTGTTGAGGAAACAAAGTTGGATATGGAAGAAGTATTGCCTAAATTCAATGACAAAAAAGCAGCAACACGCAAAGAAATAATCGAAAAAGCAAGAAAAGATTTCAAGTTTGAAAAAGAAATAGATAGATACTTCAAAGAAATTTTGATGTGGTAATCTTTTATTAACACTATTTACAATTCAAAAGATACGATATTCTTGAAATCTTCCAATTATAAAATCATTCTAACAAAATAATGAAGGGTTATCCTTCTAATTTTCAGTAAAGATTCCAAAATTGGTTATTATTATTTCCAAAAATTATTTTTTTAAAACTATTTTTTGTAGTATTTTCGTAAGAAAGTAATAAAATCATCAGTTATTATATGGAAAACTTGGTAGATGTAGATTTAAAAGGTGCACTGAAAAAGTATTTTGGATTTGACCAATTCAAAGGAAAGCAAGAATCTATTGTTACTAACTTATTGGAAGGAAAAAATACGTTTGTAATTATGCCAACGGGAGGTGGAAAATCGCTCTGTTATCAATTACCTGCATTAATTTCTGAGGGAACTGCAATTGTTGTTTCACCGTTAATTGCTTTGATGAAAAATCAGGTGGATGCAATAAGAAATGTGAGTGAAAACGAAGCTGTTGCTCATTTTTTAAATTCATCATTGACCAAAACAGAAATTACACAAGTTAAAGCAGATATTTCAAAAGGAGTAACCAAATTACTATACGTAGCACCAGAATCGTTGACCAAACAAGAAAATATTGATTTTTTAACTTCAGTCAATATTTCCTTTTTTGCGATTGATGAGGCACACTGTATTTCTGAATGGGGACACGATTTTCGTCCAGAATACAGAAGATTACGTGAGATTTTTGAATGTATTTCCAATGTTCCAATCATTGCTTTAACGGCAACGGCAACTCCAAAAGTTCAATACGACATTCAAAAGAATTTGAACATGTTGGATGCAACGGTTTTCAAATCTTCGTTTAACCGTGATAATTTGTATTATGAAATCCGACCAAAACGCGATATTGAAAAGCAAATTATTAAATACATTCGTTCCAAAGAAGGAAAAAGTGGAATTATTTATTGCTTGAGTCGTAAAAAAGTGGAAGAATTAGCCGAGCTATTGCAAGTAAACGGTATTAATGCCCTTCCCTATCACGCTGGTTTAGATGCCAATACTCGTGCAAAACACCAAGACATGTTTTTGATGGAAGACGCCGATGTTATTGTTGCAACAATTGCATTTGGTATGGGTATTGACAAACCAGATGTGCGTTTTGTAATTCACCACGATATTCCAAAATCTATTGAAAGTTATTACCAAGAAACTGGTCGCGCTGGTCGAGATGGCGGTGAAGGCGATTGTTTGGCATTCTATCAATACAAAGACATTGAAAAATTAGAGAAATTTTTACAAGGAAAACCTGTTGCAGAACAAGAAATTGGCAAGCAATTGTTGTCCGAGATTGTTTCTTATGCTGAAACATCTGTGTGTCGCAGAAAGTTTATTTTGTATTATTTTGGTGAAGATTTCAACGAAAGTAATTGTAATTGCAATTGCAACAATTGTAAAAATCAAAGAACGATTTGAAGGGAAAGATTATGTGCTTGACTTATTAAACGTTATTAAAGAATTAGGAGAAGTACAAAAAGCTAAGCACATTTGTTCTTTTATTACAGAGTAAAGTTACATCGGACATTAAATCATACAAGCACGATGCACTTGAAAACTTTTAGCATTGGAAAAGAAAAAGATGAACATTTCTGGAATGCTGTTATTCGTCAAACACTTGTTGGTGGCTTGATTTATAAAGAAATAGAATCGTATGGTATAGTAAAACTTACTGATAAAGAGAAAAAGAATTCATTCAAAATCCTACTTCATTTAAGTTAATCAAAGAAGTACGATTACTCTGATGAAGATTCAGAAGATATTATCAGTAGCGGTAAAGGGGCTGTTTTAGATGAAGTACTTTATTCTCAACTTACGGATTTAGAAAAACTATTTCTAAACAAAAGAAAAATTCCTCCATTTGTTATTTTTCCAGAACCTTCACTTCACGTGATATGTGTTTTCAATATCCCATCACTATTGATGAATTAACGAATATTCAAGGGGTTGGCAATGGCAAAGCCGCGAAGTTTGGTGCTCCATTTGTGGCGTTAATAAAAGAGCATGTAGAAGAAAATGATATTGAGCGTCCATAAGATTTAGTTGTTAAATCTCTTATCCAATAAAAGTGGTTTAAAAGTTCAGTTGATTCAAAACATTGACCGCAGGCTTTCCACTCGAAAGATATCGGTCGTTCACAAGGTAAAACGATTGATGAAATAATTGATGAGATTGAAGCTATTGTTGCTTCTGGAACACGTGTCAATATTGATTACTACATTGATGATATACTTGACCCAGAAAACCAAGAAAGAAATTTACGATTATTTCAAAGAAGCAGAAACTGATGATTTGATTGGAGAACTTTACAATGAATTTGATGGTGATTATTCGGAAGAAGAATTACGCATTATGCAGTAAATTTATGAGTGAAATGGCCAATTAATAGAAACTATTAAAACAAAAAAAAGAGGCAAATCGCCACGAATGGTCGGAAGAAATTCCGGCCATTTTTTATGTTTTATTAAAAATAGCTTTTGAATCTACGCCGCATTGTACAACTATTTAAAGCGATTGTTAGGTTTCTGATTATCCATTGCAAATCTTGTCTTTTAGCTATTATTTGTATCCAATGTTATTAGCTTTTTTATAAACTAAAATGAGCATTGCAACGATCATTGTTACATAAATCATCACTTGCATTCCATTTTTATTCAATGATATCAGATGACTAACATTGAGTTCTTCAGTTTGATAAATCGAAAAAAAACCTCAATATCCCATCTACGTCTATAAGTTTCCGCAATTTCTTTTGGGCTTAATTCAAAATCGTTCGTTAAGAGCCAGTATTACTTGTTCGTCAGATTTACTGTTTTATAACAACCATGATCTAAATGCGTTAGTCAATATTAAATTCATTCAACGGTAATCCTTGTTTCCTCTTTTGTTAAGTATAGAGGACTCCTGTAAATAACTGAACTTTAGCATCTTTTTAAAAGAATTGATTCTCAAACAATCTAGATTCTAGGTATCTTGAATGAGACATTAGGCTCATCTTTCAATATGACTTTCAGTATTCAATCTTTCATTCATATAGCTACAAAGTATCAATTTTGGTTTTATCAAAATCACGTGATTCTAGTCGATTGCAAATCCTCTGTCAAAAATGTAAATATTGTTGTGATCAGTTTCTTTTTTACATGATTCAAGATTGCTTGAGGCAAAGGAATTCTCTTCGCTCAAAATAAGTTGATTCAGTGAAAACCTCAAGACTACAAGGCAATAACCCGTCAAGAAACAATATACTTAGTGGTCATTTTTTTCCGAATTGATTATCCAATCCAGTCACCATTTTACCAGTAACATCTGATTCCATTGATAAAATCCACTCTAATGAGATTGTACTTCTCTTAGTCTTAATGAAAGAGTAATAGTCTCGAAAACTGATCATAGATACAATCATAAATTTGTTTGAGAATCAATCAGGGTCTATTTTAAAAGATAAACGTTCAGTTATTTAAGGCTTCTACGCACGCGTTCATCTTCGTTCAAATGAAAAATTTGTTTAAAAAATGCATTACGTTGAATGAATCTTCTAAGCTACGTTGACTTAACCATTTAGATCATTTTCTATAAAACCATAAATCAACAAGTAAAACAACATTTTGAATTCCAAGAAGAACTTTAGCATAATGATCCAAGCACTTGGTAGATGAGGATAATTTCGCCAAAAGGCTTTTTCCGGGTATAACTTGAAACAACTCATTTTACTCCAACTTTATGATCATTAATAAAAAATGACATAATATATTGATTATCAATGCATTTTAAAGATAAGTAACATATAAAGGCTTAAAAGACAAGTTATTTGAATGGATAATCAGAATAATCGCTTTAATATCAACATTTAAAGGTTAATAAATACAAAAAAGTCGGAAGAAATTTCTTCCGACGCATTCGTGGCAAATCGCCTCTTTTTTTATACTCCTACTCTACTTTATGCATACATTTCTGCTTGCAATTGAGCAATTTTATCATCTTTTAAATAATCATCATACGGCATCATTTTATCAATTATACCGTTGGGTGTAATTTCAATGATACGATTGGCAACAGTGTTCACCAACTCATGGTCATGCGAAGTAAACAACAATGTTCCTTTAAATTCACTCATTCCGTTGTTGAGCGCTGTGATAGATTCCAAATCCAAGTGGTTGGTTGGCTCATCCATCAACAATAAATTAGCTTTTGCCAACATCATTTTAGACAACATGCAACGTACTTTTTCACCTCCCGATAAAACGTTTGCTGTTTTCAAAGCTTCTTCACCAGTAAACAACATACGCCCTAAAAATGTTCTCAAATACACTTCTTCTTTTTCTTCGTCTGTTTGTGCGTATTGGCGCAACCAATCAATCAATGGTAATTTATCCGAGAAATAACGGCTGTTATCATTGGGTAAATAAGAAGTTGTGATGGTTGTTCCATATAAATACTCACCACTTGCAGGCTTAGTTTCGTTTGCTAAAATTTCAAACAAAGCTGTTAGTGCCAATGAACTTTTTGAAATAAACGCAATTTTATCACCTTTATTTACCACAAAACTTACATTGCTAAACAAAGTTACTCCTTCATCTGATGTTGCAGAAATATTGTCAACATTCAATACTTGGTTACCTGCTTCTCTTTCTTGATGGAAGGTAATTCCGGGATATTTTCTTGAGGACGGTTGAATTTCTTCAATATCCAAATTATCCAACATTTTTCTACGAGATGTAGCTTGCTTTGATTTTGCAGCATTGGCAGAGAAACGTGCAATAAACTCCATGAGTTCTTTTTTCTTCTCTTCTGCTTTTTTGTTTTTATCAGCACGCTGACGAGCGGCTAATTGTGAACTTTGGTACCAGAACGAGTAGTTACCCGTAAACATATTTAATTTTCCAAAGTCGATGTCGCAAATGTGCGTACAAACGGTATCCAAAAAGTGACGGTCGTGCGATACCACAATTACCGTATTTTTAAAATCCATTAAAAAGTCCTCTAACCATGAAATGGTATTCAAATCCAAGTCATTGGTAGGCTCATCCAACACCAACACGTCTGGGTTACCAAACAAAGCTTGAGCTAACAAAACACGTACTTTTAAATCGTTGGACAATTCTTCCATCAATAAATAGTGTTTTGACTCGTCAATTCCAAGGTTGCTCAACAAAGTTGCAGCATCTGTTTCGGCGTTCCATCCTTCCAAATCGGCAAATTCGGCTTCCAATTCAGCAGTGCGCATTCCATCTTCGTCAGAAAAATCAGGTTTCGCATACAATGCATCTTTTTCAGTCATGATTTCATACAAACGTTTATGTCCCATAATCACTGTTTGCAACACTTGTTCGCTGTCAAAAGCAAAGTGATTTTGGTTCAATACCGCCAAACGCTTTCCTGGTTCCAATTCCACTCTACCCGTTGTTGGATCTTGTTCACCAGTTAATATTTTTAAGAATGTTGATTTTCCGGCTCCATTTGCACCAATGACACCGTAACAGTTTCCGTTAACAAACTTAACGTTCACATCATCAAATAAAACTCGTTTCCCAAATTGAAGGGACAAGTTGTTAACTGTAAGCATATTTTTGAAAAATTTAGTGCAAAGATAGTGATTTTATATGAATTGGAGCGGTGAAAAAATTATCCGACTAAAGTTGTTGAAATCAAATAATTTCTATTAAATTTATCTGAAAAAATAAAAAGTAAAACTATGAAAAGAAGTACGATTATCATTTTAGTTGTAATTGGGATTTTAATGTTTTGGGTAATTGGCGTTCAACGCAAAGCCGTAACATTAAGCGAAAGCATTGAAAACAGTTGGGGAAATGTAGAAACAGCTTATCAAAGAAGAAATGATTTGATTGGTAATTTAGTGAAAACAGTTCAAGGTTCAGCTGATTTTGAACGCAAAACATTGGAAGCAGTTGTTAATGCACGTGCAAAGGCTACGCAAACTAAAATTGACCCGTCAAACATGACTGAAGAAGATTTTAAACGTTTTGAAGAAGCACAAGCCAACGTAAAATCATCGTTGGATCGTTTATTGGTAGTTGTTGAAAATTATCCTGACTTAAAAAGCAGTAGTAATTTCTTAAAACTTCAAGACGAATTGGCAAGTACTGAAAATCAAATTTTAACGGCTCGCACCCGTTTCAACGATGAAGTAAAGCCTTATAATACATACATCAAAAAATTCCCAACCAATCTTATTGCTGGTATGTTTGGATTTACAGAACGTCAATATTTCAAAAGTGTGGAAGGTGCTGACAAAGCCTCCAGATGTGGAATTTAATTTTTAAAAATGGACGCACCCACTCCATCCGACTTCCTTTCTAAAGAAGAAGTTCAAGAAGTTGTTTTAGCCATTAAAGAAGCAGAGTGTAATACGTCTGGTGAAATTCGTGTGCACATTGATCAAGAAGAGGTAGAAGCCCCTTTTGAGCATGCAAAAATAGTTTTTGATGAATTGGAGATGTATGCAACACAAGATAGAAATGGAATTTTATTTTATATTAATATTTCCACTCATTCTTTTGTAATAATTGGCGATGAAGGCATTCATCAAAAAGTAGGCGATGAATTTTGGGATGCTATCCGAAATGCCGTCATCAATGAATTTACAAAAGGAAATTACAAAGAAGGATTAATCAACGGAATTAGTGAAGTAGGAAAACAATTAAAAAGTCATTTTCCTTACCAAGCAAACGATAAAAACGAACTTCCAAATGAAATTTCAGGCATCTAAACTATATCGAATATTTTTGTTGTTGCTTGCAATTGGTTGGAGTTTGCAACTATTTGCCCAATTTGACATTCCGCCCAAACCGTCAAAACAAACGGCTTTGTATGATTATGCTAAATTGCTAACACCTGAGCAAGCAACAAGTTTAGAGCAAAAGTTGGTACACTATTTTGACACCACCGGAAACCAAATAGTTATTGCCATTGTGCCAACCATCAAGGGTGAAGACATTGGTTTGCTTACGCCTAAGTGGGGACACGAATGGGGTGTTGGTGGGAAAGAAAACGACAATGGTGTGTTTATTCTTTTAGCTGTTGAAGAGCACAAAATTTACATTGCACCAGGCTATGGTTTAGAACACCTTTTAACGGCTGGAATTAACGGAGAAATTATTCGCAACGACATCATACCGCACTTTAAACAAGGCGATTACTACACCGGTTTAATGGTGGGAACAGATCAACTTATAAAATTGTTTAGCGGAGCCTACCAACCCACAGCCGTAGAAGAGCCTTTTCCTTGGGGAGCTTTGTTGATTTTCTTAGGAATTGTGGTGCTTGTGTTTTATTTGAATTATAAAAATAAAAAAGAAGGCGGCGGTGGTTTTGGAACTGGCGGAGGTGCCTATACTATTGGTCGCTACGGTGGCGGATATTATGGCGGAGGCAGTTCTAGAAGCAGTGGCGGTTTCGGAGGAGGTGGATTCAGTGGTGGCTTTGGCGGTGGCGGCTTTAGCGGTGGTGGTGCTGGAGGAAGTTGGTAGTGACAAGACATAAAAAAAGGAGCAATCATTGCTCCTTTTTTAGTTATTGAACATCTATCAATTACAAATTTGATTGATGGTTGCTTTTAATATTTCGCGTGCTTCATCCAAAGTTGGTGCTTCGGCATAAATGCGCAAAACAGGCTCTGTTCCTGAAGGACGAATCATCACCCAACGTTCATCGTCAAAGAAAAATTTGAATCCATCAATGGTTTTAACTTCGTTGATGCGGTATTTTCCAAATTCTTTGTAAGTGTTATCGTTGCAATTTTTGATGATGGCTTGTTTCAATTCTTCTGAAATGTGCAAATCGTTGCGTTCAAATTTGAATTCACCTACAATTTCATACACTTCATTGATGAGCTCGTCAAGAGTTTTGCCCGATTTCGCCATGAATTCCCAGATAATCATTCCCATCCAAATACCATCGCGCTCTGGAATGTGACCTTTTACGGCAATACCTCCCGACTCTTCTCCTCCAACCAATACATCTTCTTCTACCATGATGGTTGCAATGTATTTAAAGCCTATTTTTACAACTTCGCTTGGTAAACCGTAATACGCTGCCATTTTTTCAACACGTGGAGTGGTGCTAAATGCTGTTGCAACTTTTCCTTTTAATCCTTTGTATTTGGCAAGGTAATGCACCAACAATAAAATGATGTGGTGAGAATCAACGAACTCTCCTTTTCCGTTGTATAATCCAATTCTATCTGCGTCACCATCAGTAACTAACGCACAATCAATTGAACCTTTAGTTTTAATAAATTCTTCTAATTCTTTTAAATTTTTAGCAATTGGTTCAGGCGCAATTCCTTTAAAAGAAGGATTGTGTTCGCAGTGTAAAAAATCAATGTTAGGCAACACGCGTTTCAAAACATTTTGTCCGGCACCAAACATAGCATCGTAAGCCAATTTTAATCCAGATTTTTCAATTGCTTCAATATCAAAATTTGCTTTTAAATGGTTGACATATTCTGTTTCCAAATCAACTACTTCAACCAACGGATTATCCAACGAAATCGTTCTCCAATCAATTGCAACGGTATCTGGAATGATGTCTTCAATTTCTTGCACTTTTGCAGGCGCCAATGGTCCACCAAAATGCGATTTCAATTTAAAACCATTGTATGATGGTGGGTTGTGGCTTGCAGTAATAACAACCCCTAACGAGCAATTCTTTTTAACTGTAGCCAAAGAAACCATTGGTGTAGAAACAAATCCTTTAGCCATTTTTACTTTTACACCTTGCGAAATAAAAATTTTAACAGCTGTTTCTACAAACAATTCGCCTTGAAAACGGCAATCGTGGCCGATAACAATAGTAGGGTTTTCGTAGTTTTGTTTTACCCAAATGGCAGTTGCCAAAGAAACTCTTGCAACATTATCAACGGTGTATTCATCGGCAATAATTGCTCTCCAACCGTCTGTTCCGAATTTAATTTTTGTTGTCAAATTAATATAAAATTAGTTCTAGCAAATATAAAAAATTATTGAAGGTTGCTAAAAGGTTAAACATGCTATAAAATGGTTGTTCAAAATTAAAAACATTTCGAACAACCATTTCAGAAGTGTGAGAATATTTTATTTTTTAAATTCTGTAATTGTTTTTTCGATGATAGCAACACATTCCATCAATTGTTCTTCTGTCATCACCAAAGGTGGCGCAAAGCGAATGATGTTACCATGTGTTGGTTTTGCTAGCAATCCGTTTTCTGCAAGTTGCATACATAAATCCCAAGCAGTTGAGCTTTCTGGTGTGTCGTTTACAATAATGGCGTTCAACAAACCTTTACCTCTCACCTTTGTTATCAAATCCGATTTTTCGATGATGCGGTTCATTTCTTTTCTAAAAATTTCACCTAAACGGTAAGCATTTTCTGCCAATTTTTCTTCTTTAACAACTTCTAAAGCAGCGATGGCTACACGTGCAGCAATTGGATTACCTCCAAAAGTAGAACCGTGTTGCCCTGGTTTAATCACCATCATTATCTCGTCGTTTGCCAACACGGCAGAAACAGGATACAAGCCACCAGAAAGTGCTTTTCCAAGAATCAAAATATCGGGTGTTACATTTTCATAATTTACAGCCAATAATTTTCCGGTGCGAGCAATTCCTGTTTGAATTTCATCCGCTATGAACAATACGTTATTTTCTTCGCACAAAGCTTTTGCAATTGCCAAAAATCCTTCTTGAGGCACCATTACACCTGCTTCACCTTGAATGGGTTCTACTAAAAATCCAGCAATGTTTTTGTTGTTTTTCAATACTTCTGCCAAGGCATCAACATCGCCATAAGGAATGGATACAAAACCTGGTGTGTAGGGTCCGTAGTTGATGCGTGAATCTGGATCATTAGAAAACGAAATGATGGTTGTTGTTCTTCCGTGGAAGTTGCCATCGCACACAATTATTGTTGCATCGTTTTCTGCAATTCCTTTTTTCTCATAAGCCCAACGGCGACACAACTTAATAGCTGTTTCAACCGCCTCTGCTCCAGAGTTCATTGGCAACACCTTATCAAAACCAAAATATTCGGTAATTGTTTTTTCATACACACCTAATACATCGTTGTAGAATGCGCGAGATGTTAATGCCAATTGTTGCACTTGCTCAATCATTGCCTTCACAATTTTTGGATGGCTATGTCCTTGGTTTACTGCCGAATATGCCGAAAGAAAATCGTAATATCTTTTTCCTTCCACATCCCAAACATAAACTCCCTCACCTTTTGTTAAAACAACAGGTAGTGGGTGGTAATTGTGGGCACCATATTTATCTTCCAACGCTATCAATTCACTCGAACGAGTGCCATCTGCAACTATGCTCATAACAACTTTTTTAATTAATTTAATGAATTACAAATGTATTGAATGCAATTCAGAATACCAATTATCTGTTAAAAAAAACCTTGTTACAAGTGTGTTTTTTGAAATTTCACACGTTAAATATTAAAATCATTTAATTTCTCCACCTAAGGCTTTGTACAATTGCACCAACGCTTTTGCATTACGGTGTTGGAAATCTACATAATCCAATTCGGCTTGAATTTTAGCTTTTTGTGCATTAATAATTTCCCAATAATTAGCATAACCAGTTAAATACAAATCATTGGACACATCCACTGCTCTATCCAAAAATGCCACTTCATCATCTTTGATGTTGAGCACGGTTTGATTCATGGCAACTTGAGAGAGCAAAGAACTTAACTCGTTAAAAGCATTGATTACATTTTTTTGATAGCTGAAAAATGCTATTTCTTGGTTGCGATTGGCAATGTAAAATTCTTGTTTCAATTGTCCTTGATTAAAAATTGGTTGTACCAACCCACCCAATAATTGCCATGCAATGGAACCAACATTAAAAAACGTAGGCATTGAAAATGAGTGCAATGCAACGTTACCACCAAATTGAATTTTAGGAAAAAATGCTGCACGTGCAGATTTAGCATCGGCATTAGAAGCAACTAATTCAAAATAACTTTCGGCAACATCAGGGCGTTTGTGAATGATGGAATCTACATGAATTTTTTGGCTCAACAGCGCAAGATGATTGGATAAAAATGTTGTTCCTCTGGTCAAATCACCCGAATATTCGCCTAATAAACTAAGCAATGCTTTTTCTGTGGAGTTGATTTCAATTTTTAATTGCTCCATTTCGGCTTGCATGTTTTTGGATTGAGCACCAAATTGCTGAACTGCCAATTCAGTTGCCTTACCCGCTGCACGTTGTGACTCTACAAGTTCAAATGCTTTTAATTGCACGCCATAATTGGCTTCGTAAATTTTTACTTTTTTGTCTAAAGCAATTAATTGGTAATACAAATCAGCCACATCTGTGAACAACTGGTTTTTGAGTAGATTAATTCCCTGTTGACTTGCCAAAAAGCGTTGTTGAGCAGCTCTTTTTTTGTGTCTTAATCGCCCCCAAACGTCTATTTCCCACGATGTTTGAAAACCTAACCAATAATTAGGAGTAACATCGCGTTTTATTTTTTGGTCTTCTTGAATGTTGGATGAAAGATTGGTATCAAAATTTCCAACGCCCTCCATGGTGTGGTCGCCATATTTAGTTCCAGAAGCATTGATGCTTAAATCTAACGACGGAATGAGCGCTAATTTAGCACGTTTGAGGTGAGAATTGGCAATAAGAATTCGTTGTTGAAAAATTTGATAATCTGGATTAGATTTCATTACTCGGTCAAACAATTGCAATAATTGAGGGTCATTGAAATACGTATTCAACGTAATGGGAATGAATTCTTCTGTTGCATTGTTGGAAGCGTTATTAAAAGTAGTTGGTAAATCATCTACCTTTTTTACTTCTAAGGTTTTAAATTGCGCACAAGCAGTAAGCAATAAAACACTCACTGTCAGGGCTGTATATTTTATAAATCGTTTCATAGTTTATTTTTAGAACCAATTTTTGCGAAAATGATGTACAATCCAGGGATTACAACTATACCGAATACCGTTCCGATAAGCATCCCTCCTGCTGCGGCCATACCAATTGATTGATTCCAACTGCACCAGCACCCGATGCCAAACAAAGTGGAATTAGTCCGGCAACAAAGCAAACGATGTCATTAGAATTGGACGAAAACGTTGTCGTGCTCCTTCAATAGCAGCTTCGGCAAATCCAAAACCTTCTTTGTTGCGTGCGATGGCAAATTCAACAATCAAAATGGCATTTTTAGCCAACAAACCAATTAACATAACCAATGCAACTTGTGCATAAATGTTTGTTGTCTAAACCGGCCAAAACCAACGCAATGTATGAACCAAACACCCCAATTGGCAAGCTCAACAATACTTGGGAAAGGCAACATAAAACTTTCGTATTGGGCTGCTAGTAACAAATAAACAAACAACAATACCAAACCAAAAATGGCTACTGTTTGATTTCCAGACAATATTTCTTCGCGTGTCATACCCGACCATTCAATGGCGTATCCTCGTGGTAATGATTTTTCTGCAATGCGTTCAACTGCTTTAATAGCATCACCAGAGCTATAACCTTCTGCAGGCTCACCATTAATCATTGCCGACATATACATGTTGTAACGTGTAAGAACTTCGGGACCATATACACGTTCTATGCGCATAAACGATGATAACGCCACCATTTCACCTGCATCATTTTTAAGATACATATCCAAAATACTTTCTAGGGTTTCTTCTAAACTCTGGACCTGCTTGCACCATTACTTTATACATTTGAGAAAAACGAATAAAGTTAGTTGCATAAAACGAACCTAACATGGTTTGCAAAGTTGACATTGCATTATCCACCGAAACACCTTTTTTGGCTGCCATGTCATAATCAATATGAATCATGTATTGTGGAAAGGTTGCATCGAAATTGGTAAACGTATTTTTGATTTCAGGAGATGCATTTAGGTCTGCAACAAATTTCTTTGCAATTTCATCGGTGTTTTCAATCGTTCCTCCTGATTTATCCAATAGGCGCAATTCAAAACCACTGGTATTACCAAAACCTGGAACTGTAGGTGGTGCAAACACTTCTATACTTGCATCAGCAATGTCTTCTGTTTTTTCTTGAAGTTGTGCAATAAATTCATCAACAGTAATTGATCTGTCTTTCCAATCTTTTAAGTTAATCATCCCCATCCCGTAGGAAGCACCTGCAATTTCAGAAACAATGTTATAACCTGCCAATGTTGTAACGTTTTCAAACCCATCAATTTCTTTAGCCATTGCGGCAACTTCGTCCAACACTTTTTCTGTTCGTTCAACCGATGCTCCTTGTGGAGTGGTAACGTTAACATACAGCATACCTTGGTCTTCCATTGGAATAAACCCAGAAGGTAAAATAGAAGCCGTTCCCCAAGTTAAACCTACAAATGCTAATAAAATTCCAATTGTTACAACTGGGCGTGTTGCAAATTTTGACAAAATATTGGCATAACCATTCGTTACACGATCAAACCAAGCATTGAATTTATCGAAAAATTTGCCCAACCACCCTTTTTTAGCTGTGGGATTGTGTGGTTTTAAAATCAAAGCACACAAAGCTGGTGTTAACGTTAAAGCGTTGATACCCGAAATAACAATGCTAATGGCAAGAGTTAGTGAAAATTGGCGGTAAAACACACCCACTGGTCCATCCAAAAACGCAACGGGAATAAACACAGCCGCCATTACGATGGTAATAGCTACAACTGCTCCTGCAATTTCTTTGGTTGCACTAATGGTAGCTTCTAAAGGTGGCATGTGTTGTTCCACCATTTTTACGTGCACGGCTTCTACCACCACAATGGCATTATCCACCACAATACCGATAGCCAACACCATTGCAAACAAGGTTAACAAGTTGATAGAGAAACCGAGCATGGACATAAATGCAAACGTTCCAACCAAAGCAACAGGAACCGCCAATACAGGTATCAACGTAGAGCGCCAATCTTGCAAAAACAAGAATACCACTATACCAACCAAGATAAAGGCTTCAATTAATGTTTTTAAAACTTCGCTAATAGAAGCATCCAAAAAGCGCGAAACGTCATAGGCTAAATTATAGTCCATTCCTGGAGGAAATGAAGTTTCTTTTAGTTCGGCCATTTTTGCTTTCACATTGGCAATAACCTCCGAAGCGTTGGAACCAGGGCGCTGTTTCATCATAATGGAAGCAGAAGGACGACCATCCGTTTTTGACACCATTCCGTAGCTCATGGCTCCAAATTCAATTTGAGCAACATCTTTCAATTTCAATATTGTTCCATCAGGATTGGAACGCAAAGGAATTTCTTCGTATTGGTGGGGTTCAAAAAATTTTCCTGTGTACTTGATAACGTATTGCAATTCACTTTTGATTTTTCCTGAGCCTTCCCCCACTTTTCCTGGTGCTGCGGCAATGTTTTGTTTTTGCAATGCATCAATTACTTCGTTTGCAGCAATGTTGTAGGCCACCATTTTTTCTGGGTCTAACCAAACACGCATGGAATATTCTTTTTGTCCCATGATTTCGGCACGCCCAACTCCATCAATACGTTTTAATTCTTGAAGAATGTTGATATCTGTGAAATTGAAAATAAATTGCTCATCTTGATCTTCATCCGTACTCACAATATTAAGGTACATCAACATACTGTTCACCTCTTTTTCGGTAGTAACACCAGCACGAATAACTTCTTCGGGTAATTCATCCAAAATAGTTGTTACGCGGTTTTGTACGTTTACAGCAGCCAAATCGGGATCTGTTCCAACTTCAAAGAAAATTTGAATCATTGTCAATCCATCGTTGGATGTTACAGTTGACATATAAGTCATTCCCGGCACCCCGTTGATAGCACGTTCTAATGGCAAGGCAACTGCATTGGCCGACACCTCGGCATTTGCACCAGTATATTTGGCTTGCACAATAACGGATGGAGGCACAATGTCAGGAAATTGCGTAATCGGCAATTGAAAAATAGCCAATACCCCCAACAAAACAAAAAATATTGAAATTACTAACGAAAGTACTTTTCGTCGAATAAATAATTCTACCATAAAGCTTGATTTTTAAGAAAAACTACTTGGTACTTTTCTTGCGTTTGATTTTTTCTCCATCGCGCAGTGATTGTGTTCCTGCTTGAACAATAACATCACCTACTTTTAATCCTTTATCGATAATGAAAGAATCTTCCAAGGTTGCGCCAATTACTACTGGAGTCATGTGAACAACATTATTTTTATCAACTACAAAAACATAACGTTTATCTTGAATGGAAAATACTGATTTTTGAGGAATAATAATGACATCTTCTCTACTTTCAGAAATAATTAATTTCCCCGATGTACCGTGTTTTATCATTCCTTCGGTGTTGGCAAATTTTGCTTTGTATTGAATAGTACCTGTTTGGCGGTCAATTTCACCTTCTGCTGTTTCCAACACACCTTGATGTGCATACTTTACACCGTTTGGAAGAACCAAGTGAATATCGCGGTGATTTCCTAATTTATTTTCAGCAATTAATTGAAAATAAGTATTTTCTTGAATAGAGAAATAGGCATAAATCTCATCCAACTCAGAAACTGTTGTAAGCAATGAACCGTTTTGCACCAAACTTCCTTCTTTTAATGGAATTCTGTCAATTACACCATCAAAAGGGGCTACAATTTTTGTAAAGCTGATCTGTTGCTCGATGGCATTTTTTTCTGCCATAGCATAGGCAACTTTTGCTTCCGAAGCTTCATTTTTTGCTTGCGCCAATTCTAATTCATTATCGGCAATAATTTTCTTATCAAACAAAGCTTTCATTTGACGTAATTCAACCGAAGTCATACGAAAATCAGCTTGTGCATTTTTTAATGTTGCTTTTGCTTTGAGCAATTCTATTTGCAATTCAGCATCACTTAATTTAAAAAGTGTTTGTCCTTTTTTTACTGCCTGACCTTCGTTTACAAATACTTTTTCCATCAAACCGGCAATTCGGGCATGGATTTCAACATTTTTTTTAGCCTGAATATCGGCAACAAATTTATTGGAAACAATGGTGTCATTTAATGCCACTTTCAATATAGGAAGTGTTTTAATATCGTTTGTGTTGTGTTGCTGATTATCATCACTACAAGCTGTGAAAAATAAACCGCTTACAACAAATGCAAGGTAAAATACTTTATTCATTATCAATTATTTAAAATAAAAACTAGTTAATCTACAGAAGTAGTTTGGAAGTCTTATTTTAAATCAAAACAATTGATAACGATGCAGAAAAGATGTTTCTTTGGGAAGAAGTGAACAAGTAGTTACTTCAAAATTCAATTGAGCAATTGAATTGATACTATGTTCGTTGTTAAGGGATTCAATTTCAGTCTGAATAGAGAAATTTTGACTTGTATTACCACGTCTTAATTTTCTGTATTTTATGATAGTGATTTCTACTGGTGAATCTGTTGTATTTTGTAATTGATCAACATTTTCGACTCCTGTTGTTGCTACAAATTTATCGAGATTTGAAAATTGCTGAAACACCTCTTCACTCGAAATGAATGAAGAAAAAATGATAAAAAGAGAAAAAAGTAAAACTTTAATTTTATTCATTTTTTTTGGTTGCTTTCTGCATAAAAAGTTTACAAAATTAACATCAAAAGTGAGCTTCTTTAAAAACTGATTTGTTAAAATAAGTTAATTGAAAGCTGTGTAATTTTATTTAATCGCCTGTAAAATCCTTATAAATTGACAACTTGCTGATACAAATCTTCATACATCGGTAAAATTTTATCCAATTCAAATTTTTGCGCTTGTAGTTTAGCGTTTTTCTTAAATTGAGTTAGAGTTTCGTCCGATTGTAAAATTTTCAAAGTGTTGTTAGCCATATCTTGCACTTCACCTACATTGGAAGTAAAACCACTAAATCCATGTTCGTTCACTTCTGGGATGCCACCCGTATTGGATGAAATTACTGGCACACCTGCTGCCATTGCCTCTAGTGCAGCCAAACCAAAACTTTCTGTTTCTGAAGGCAATAAAAACACATCGCAGATTTCCAATACTTTTTCTGTTTCAGCAATTTTACCAGTGAAAATAACTCGTTTTTCAATACCTAATTCACGACACACACGTTCTGCCAATAAACGATCTGGTCCATCACCTACCAACAACAATTTGGCTGGCAATGCTTGATTCACCAAATAAAAAACACGAATCACGTCTTCAATTCTTTTTACGGGTCTGAAATTTGAAATATGGCATAGAATACGTTCCTCACCCATTGCATATTTTAAACGCTGGCAAGCAAAAGTCATTTCTTTGGCAATTGGCGGTGCAAAATTGGGGATAACTTCAATTGCACGTTGAGTGTTAAAATGTTCGTAGGTGGATTGCTTTAAACTTTCAGAAACCGCAGTAACCGCTGTTGATTCGTTGATGCAAAAAGTAATCACCGGTTCAAAAGATGGATCTTTCCCCACCAAGGTAATATCTGTACCGTGCAAGGTGGTAATGAACGGAATATTGATGCCTTGTGCTTTTAAAATTTGTTGCGCCATATAGGCTGCCGAAGCATGCGGAATGGCGTAATGCACGTGCAATAAATCTAGTTTTTCGTGTTTTACTACGTCTACAATTTTACTCGATAGTTGAATTTCATAGGGTTGGTAATCAAACAAAGGATAATCGCTCAACGAAACTTCGTGGTAATACGTGTTATCGATAAAATTTCCCAAACGAACAGGTTGCGCATAGGTTATAAAATGAATTTCATGCCCTTTTTGTGCCAATGCTTTTCCCAACTCCGTTGCCACTACTCCACTTCCTCCAAAGGTTGGATATAAAACCATTCCTATTTTCATATCGATATTATGTAAATTGAGGCAAAATTAGCGAATATTCGCTTGCAAGAATTTTAATAAAGTGTTATTTAATCTTAATTTCAATAATAATCAAGCTAAACAACCGGCTACCATTCTGTCTTTTCCTTGTAAATCTTGTTTTATTTCAACCGAATGAAACCCCGATTGATTTAAAAGTGTTGCAACGTCATTTCCATATTGCTCGTTGATTTCAAAGAAAAGAAAGCCTCCCGTTTTTAATTTTTGGGTAGCCTCGTGCACTATTTTTTTATAAAACAACAAGGGGTCGTTATTGGGAACAAACAAAGCCAACGCAGGTTCAAAATCCAATACATGATTGGCCATTTGCAATTTTTCATTTTCCAATACATAGGGCGGATTTGAAACCATCACATCTATTGATTTAGAGTCCATTGGCAAAGCTTGTTGAAGCACATCAAGTTGTAGAAATCCCACTTCAAGCTGTGTTTTCTTTGCATTTTCTTTGGCTAAATTCAATGCATCTATCGAAACATCCACACCTACAACTTTTGCTGCTGGACATTTACTTTTTAATGCCAAGGCGATGCAACCACTTCCTGTGCACACATCAACTATTGTTGTGGCATTTGGCGCTTTTGAAACAATCCAATCTACCAATTCTTCGGTTTCTGGTCGTGGAATTAACGCACGTTTATCCGTATTCAACAGCAATCCATAAAACTCCACTTCTCCTAAAATGTATTGAAAAGGTTCGTTGGTTTGCAAGCGTTTCACAACCGATCGAAAATAGAGTAAATCGGATTCGCTCATGCGCAAATTATCGGCAAGCAACAAATCGGCTGATGAAAGTTGCAAGCGTTGTTGGGCACACAATTGAAACATAATTTTTATTTCACGTGCAGTGAATTGCCCTTCTAACCGTGCTGAAAAATAGTTTTTTACAGATTTTACTGTATTATCAGAAACAAACATTAATCCTTCTTTTTACCTATATAATAGGTGTATCCGAGGCCAAAGGTAATAAATTGTGCTGTTTTAGTAAATTCTTTTTGTTCCCAACCACCTTGTAAAATGGTTCCCAACATCGCCGGTTTAAAAGAATAACCTTGAATGGTATAGCCAATTGTGAGGCGAAACGAAGATTGATTAGCCGCACTTAAAATAAACCCAATTGTTGGCTCCACAAAACCAGCATCAAATTGATAGGCGCCCCCTCTTCTTGCTTTATTGAGGTCGGTGACAACATAATTCCACTCGTAACCAATTTTTACAGAGGCATCAAAAGCAAAACGTTTGGTGTAAAATTTTTCATAACCTATTTTAAAAAAAGGTCCAAAAGCATGCATCACACCGTCCAATTTTTCGGGCACTCTAAATTCGTTGATTTTATAGTGAATAAAACGAAATCCTCCGCCAAAAACAAGAGCAAATGGCAAGTGATATTGATAGTAAACATTGGCATCTACTACTCCTTTCATAATACTTTCAAATGGTTTATTGATGGTTGTATTCGGCAGTCCAAGTACAACATTAAACGTATGTTTAGGTTTAATTTCATCGATAGCAACCATTTCGTTTTCAGATTGAACGATAATTGTTTCCTCTTGCGAATAAGCAATTAAGGCACAAAAAACACATATTATGAATAGAGTAAACGGAGTTTTCATCACAAAAAGATTAATATTTTCATTGAATACGTAAATATAATGGAATTTATTTGATTCAATTCAAAATATATCCCGTTTAATCAAAAATTGAAGCACTTTAAATTAAAATCTATTTTTGAGGTATATATTCTCGTTGGAAAATTGTATTTTCGTCATCTGTTTTTAATTTTTTACAAACTATATGAGAATTTTTCTTCTTTTTCTAGCAACTGTTGCTGTATCAACACTTGGTTTTTCGCAAGATCACAACATTCGTGGATTTGTTTTTGATAAAGAAAATGGCGAGCCTGTTACTTTTGAGAAAGTAAAATTATTTTCTTCCGACAGTGTGATGCGTGGCGGTGCAATGACTGATATCAACGGGTTGTTTTCCATTCCAAACGTAGCTATTGGTGAATATTACATTGCGATTGAAACCGTTGAATACGAAGCTGTGCATCAAAAAGTGAGTGTTACAAAAGCAAATGGTATTACGGAATTAAAATTCAACTTAGAAAAAATTAAAAACGTAAAAGAAATTGAAGGTGTGCATATTACTGCAGAATCACAACGCAATAAAACGCAAATTCAGGTTTCTAAGTTATCGTTAGACAAAGCAACCATTGAACGTATTCCTACCATTGGAGCAGAAAATGACATTGTAAATGCATTGAGTATTACACCAGGGGTAATTACAACAGGCGACCAAGGAGGACAATTGTATGTGCGTGGTGGTACACCAATTCAAAATAAAATTTTATTGGACGGGATGACTATTTATTCACCGTTTCACTCTATTGGTTTCTTTTCGGTTTTTGAAACAGAATTAATTAGAAACACCGACGTTTATACAGGTGGTTTTGATGCAAAATATGGCGGACGAATTTCATCCATCATGGACATCACCTACCGCGATGGAAACCGTCAAAAATTTGGAGGAAAAGTTTCTGTATCGCCGTTTATGGCAAAAGCCGTATTGGAAGGTCCAATGGGTAAAAAGAAAGAGGATGGTTCTCCACGTACTGGTTCTTATATTTTATCTGCAAAACATAGTTTATTGAGCTATACATCGAAATCGTTGTACCGCAACATCAATAATATGAGCACATCATCGGGTGCTGGAATGCCTTATACATTTACCGATGTGTATGGTAAACTTTCGTTTAATGGTGATGGAGGAACAAAATTTAGTGTATTTGGATTTCACAACAGAGATAGCGTCAACTATGCTATTGCAGATTTGAGCTGGCAAGCAACTGGTGGAGGAATTAATTTCTTATTGGTTCCATCAAGTTCAAAAACCATTATCAAAGGACATTTAACAGGAAGTTATTACAAAACAACTTTTAGAGAAGCTGAAACACAACCACGCTTTAGTGGTGTTGGAGGTTTTGATTTAGCGTTTGACTTTTCCTATTTCTTATTAAAAGAAAGTGAATTAACCTATGGTTTGAATATTGGTGGATTTAATACCAACTTTACTACCTATAACGAGGCAAAACGCAAAATTGAAGATGCTAACTTTTCTACAGAAATTGGTGCTTATGTTAGTTTCCGCTATGTTGCAAGCAGATGGGTGGTACAACCAAGTTTCCGTTTACAAGCCTATCCAAGTGTTGGAACAGTTGTTCCAGAACCGCGTTTGGGAGTTAAATTCAACGCAACAGAATTTATGCGTGTTAAATTGTCTGGAGGACGTTTCTCTCAAAATTTCACATCGGCTTCATCCGATAAAGACATCGTGAATTTGTTTAACGGAATGCTTTCTGCTCCGACGAATATTCAATCAACTTTTGTGAATCAATACGGTCAAGAAAAAACTTTGAAAAATGGTTTGCAAACGGCTTGGCATGCTGTTTTAGGATTTGAATTTGATATTGTAAAGAATTTGTCTTTGAATGTGGAAGGATATTATAAATTCTTTGACCAATTGAGCAACATCAACCAAAATAAAATTTACGAAGACATTCCAGAGTTCAACAACAAAAGCGATGTTGAGAAAAAAGATTTCTTGATTGAATCGGGTGAATCGTATGGTTTGGATGTTTTGTTGAAATACAACTTAAACAACAGTTTACACGTTTGGACCGTTTATTCATTTGGATATTCTAAACGTTGGGATGGTTTTGAATATTATTTCCCAGTATTTGACCGTCGTCACAACTTGAATTTGGTTGTATCGTATGCTTTTGGCAAGAAAAAGAATACAGAAATCGACTTGCGTTGGAATTATGGTTCTGGTTTGCCGTTTACACCAACTTCGGGATATTACCAACCAGAAAACTTCTCTGGTGGAATTACAACCGATTATACATCTACCAACTCAAGCAATGTGGGTGTATTGTTGGGTAAATTCAACTCATCTCGTTTACCGGCATACCACCGTTTGGATTTGACAATTAAGCATAAATTTATTTTCAAAAACAAAATGGAATTGGAATTGATTGCAAGTGTTGTTAACCTTTACAATCAGAAAAATATTTTCTATGTAAACCGTGTTACAAACGAAGTAATTTATCAGTTCCCAATTTTACCAAGTTTTGGTATCAGCTGGAAATTCTAATATTTTTAGTGTGTAAACAAATACGAAACGGAAGGTTGTGCTTATTTTGTTTTAAAGTCAACTTTCCGTTCTGGATTATTTTTTAGAAATGATCCCCACCCTTTTTCTTTTGTTTTGGTATTTTCACCTACACCTTTTGAAAAATGATGACAAACAGCAGCTGCCAAACCATCGGTTGCATCCATGTATTTAGGCATGTCTTTTATTTGAAATAATTTTTGTAGCATGGCTGCAACTTGTTCCTTGGATGCATTTCCATTTCCTGTAACAGCTTGTTTTATTCTACGTGGCGAATATTCTTCATAGCTCATACCATTGCTTAAACATGCAGCGATGGCAACTCCTTGTGCGCGACCTAACTTCAACATTGATTGCACATTTTTACCAAAAAATGGAGCTTCTATGGCTAATTCGTGTGGACGGTATTCTTTTATCAAGCCATCGATGCGAGAAAAAATACGGTCTAACTTTTCGGGTTGATTGGATAATTTACTCAATTGGATGACTCCAAAGTTTAATAATATCAACTTTTTACCTTTAATTTGTATAATTCCGTAACCTAAAACGGTTGTTCCGGGGTCAATTCCAAGAATTATCTTATCTTCATCCATTCAAATACAACTTTTGATTAAAACTAATAAAAATAAAATATTGAATTTTAAATTGTTAAAAATAATTCTAACACTTGCTGTTGGCATTATCTTCTATTTTCAATTTAAAAAACTATCTATTAATCAGTTAAACGATTATAAAATTCATCACTTTTTTAGTTTGGTGCTTTTGTTGGTGTTAACATTTCCTAACTATTTTTTAGAATATAAGAAATGGGAATACATACTTCAATCTTTAAAAATATCAACTGATAAATCGACAAAAATACAATCTTTTTTTGCTGGCATTATAACTGGAATGCTAACGCCCAACATGCAAGGAAATTTTATTGGTCGCATCTATTATTTTCAACGAAGGTTTAGAATTTCTATTGTGTTGCTAACCTTAACAGCCAATTTAGGACAATTTATAGCCACTATTGTTTTGGGTGTTTTTGGACTGGTTTTATCTTCAAAAATTGTAGCTTCCAATTTACTGTTTTTTCCTTTATTGATTGTTCTTACTAGCCTATTGTTTTACTTCAATTATGAAAAAATACAATTCTTTTCAAAACAATTCAAATGGTACAAACGCATAGCAATGGTGCTCCAAACCAATGCGCGTTTTAGACTGCATATTTTGCTATTGTCTTTACTTAGGCATTTGGTTTTTGCTTTGCAATTATTGCTTGCTTTTCATGCATTTGGAGAACCAATGACATGGCATTTATTCTGGTTAATTTGGTTGTTTTATTTGTGGACTACACTATCACCATCTTTGTTTTTAGGAAATTATTTATCCGAGAATCCATTGCTTTATTGGTTTTTACAGGATTGAGTATTTCACCTACTTCAATTGTAATGGTTTCGTTGACGGTATGGGTTTTAATCTATTTTTACCTACACTTATCGGGTTAATTATTTGCAAAAAGAAACAGAAATGATTGGTGCAACGTTGGCATATTGTATTATTTATTTTTTAGTGGCAATAGCGGCGTATGTTGGTACCCAAAAAATGCAATTTAAAAACAAAAATCTTGCTCAAGAATTGAGTTCTATAGGTGAAATAACACTCATAGTGCCATTTAGAGATGAAGCCAAACGCATTTTACCTTTATTGCAATCGTTGTCTGCATCCAATCAATTGCCTAAAGAAATTTTGTTTGTCAACGATCATTCTTGCGATCAAACTATTGAAGTGATTAAGAACCATTTAAAAATTGATAATTATCGGATTATTCATTCTCAAAAAGATGGAAAAAAAGCGGCAATACATGCTGAGTTGAACAATGTTTAACCCCTATTTCTTAACCATGGATGCCGATATTTCATTTGGCAATGATTATTTTGATAAATTATTTCAGTTAGCAGCCGTTGATATGGCTATACTTCCTGTAAAAATGCAATCGAAAGGTGGGTTTTCTCTTTTTGAGTTGGATGTTTATTTAGTTAATGTTTTGAACTGTATTGTTGCTGGTTATTATCGTCCAATTGTGGCGAGTGGTGCCAATTTATTGGTTAAAAAAACAGCCTATTTGGCTTCTAATACAATGGAACATCATGCACACATATTGAGTGGCGACGATCAATTTTTATTGAACGATTTTTTGCAATCAAACAAAATAGTTGCTGTATATACCAACAAACAACTTGCTGTTACAACGCCTTCGCCTGCATCCGTGAAAGATTTGATAAATCAACGGTTACGATGGATTCAAAAAACCCCGCATGTAAATGATGGATTGGCAAAACAAATAGGCATTATTCATTTAGGTTGGATGCTAATACTGAGCGCATTGGTGACGATTCTTCTGTTGCAACGCCACTATTCTACTGCGCTATTTTTAATCATTTGCTAAAAGCGCAATTGATGCTTGGGTTTCTTTCTCGTATTTTAAATCTATTGAAAAACTACGTTATTTGGTGTTGCTTCCTTTATACGAAATGTGTTTTCCTATTTACACGTTGTTGCTTGCAATTTTATCGTTGTTTTATCAACCAAAGTGGAAGCAGCGTCCCACCCTATCCAAACAATAGCTACTGAATAATGATTTTTTGTTGGTAAACTTTTTCATTTGCTACCGTTCTAAAAATGTAAACACCTAGTGTAAATTTACTTACGACCCATGATTGTTGTTGCACATTTAGCGCATGTTTGCTTGCCCGACAAATCAATCAATTCAACGGATGTTATGTTGCTTAAACCTTGAAGATGAATTGTTGCTGATGATGGATTAGGATATACCGTCCATTTTGCTATTGTTGCAACATTGTCTTCAAGTCCAACAATGGTTAACGCTTTTTTCACAGCTGCCAACGCGTTGATTTTTCCATGTCCCCATTTCACATCACCTATGGCTGGTATTTGACCTGTATATTGATCCAAACGAGCTGTTTCTATGATGATTTGTTTCACTTGACGCGGTGATAAATAGGGATTTGCGTCCCAAATTAAAGCGCAAATTCCAGCAACAGCGGGTGACGACATAGAAGTGCCCGACAATGAAGTGAAATGGTATGTTTTACTATTGAAATTGGTTGAAGCAAGTGAGCTATAACTATCGGTAGTATATGAATTAACACTACTAACGACAGAAGAACCTGGAGCAGAAATATCGGGTTTCATTGCACCATCATTTCTTGGTCCAATGCTTGAAAATCCTGAACGGCTACCTCCAAAAACATTACCACTAGAGTGCAAAAATTCAGCAGCATGAGAAGCTACAGAAATGCAATCAGTTGCACAAGTTGGTTCACCAATACCATATTGAGCATCACCTCCAATAGACCAGGCTCCAAATGTAAAAAATGCTTGTCCCCAATTTCCTCCATTGGTTGTTAATTCCACTAAATTCCAAAAATGCACGGTTCCTTGGTTTGCACGGGCAACTAACACAATATTTACAGCATGTTTATTTTTAACGCGAAAACGCACCATTGGTTTTCCGTTGGATGGGAAAGCTGATTGAGCCACAATGTTATACCAAACAGTGTCGGTTGGAGAAATCAATAAATATCCTTCATCATATCCGTTCATTGATGTTGAATAATAGGGAGTTTCTGCAACAAGGTTGGTTGCTGTGGAATAGACCTGAATTTTTACATCAAAATCAAATCCAGGTGTCCCCCAACCATGCAAACTTTGTCCCCACATTGAATCGTGTAGTGCATAATCATAAAATTGCACTTTTGAACGTATGCTATCGTTATTAAATTCTTTTTGAAAATGAAAATTAACACTGCCATTATTGCCTGCTGATGAAACAAATAAAACCCCTAAATCGGTCAGTTCTTCAATAGCTTGGCTTAATAAGGATGTTCCATCATTACCACTAAAATGATACAAGCCCCAGCTCATATTTACAACCAAGCGTTTTCCAGCCGCCTGAGCTTTAGAATACATCCAGTTCCAGCCATCAACTGCAGCCGCTTCGTCAATAATCAACGTATTGAATAAAAATTGATTTTCAAAAGCCATTCCTTTAGAGTAAACACCTGCTCCACTTCCGCCAGCTATGCCTGAAACGTGCGTTCCGTGAGTAGAGTGATTGTATTGATTAGAGGTGTCGCATTCTGCAGTTAATAAATCATTTACAGTTGCATATTCAGTTCCATAATTATAACCTGTAGGTGTGGGTCCAGCGTGTTTAAATTGATCCCAAGCAGCCAAAATGCGGTTGTTTTGCAAAAGTGTATCATAAAACATCGGATGGGTGTAATCAAAACCCCAATCTTGAACTCCAATAATCACATTTTTCCCAGAATATCCTTGTGCCAATCCCCAACCATTATGAACACTATCAACGCGCGTATCGTAGGTAACTTTATACAAATCTGGTTTTATTTTACTGGCCAATTCTAAGTGCGAAATTTGTGGTAAATTGGCTATTTTATCCAATTTATCAATTCGGATACGAATACTTCTTATAGTTCCAACTCCTTTGCCAATAATAACATCATTGGAATTAGAAACAACTTGGTTATTTTTTAATTTACCAACAAATGAAACATAAATTATTTTGTTTATTTCTATCAATGGGAGTTCTTGCCACATATTTTTGTTCTTTTTTTGAATCAATGCTGCATTTTTTTTAATGAACATTAAATCAACTTGAGATTTCAACGACATGATGGGCTGTTGCGCCACTAAAGTGAATGGAAGTAGCAATATAGCAAGTAAGAATGTTTTCATTTTCATTTTTTTAATTGATGTAAAGATAACAAAAGTTAATATTTATTAATAAAATGTATGAAATCATTTGTTTATAGCAATGCGGTGTGGATGAAATACTAAACATTAATTATATTTGTTGGCTTAAATTAAAATGATAAACACACAATGGAAGTATTGATAATTGTTTCACAATTGATTTTATCGCTCGCAATTTTAGTTGTACTTCATGAATTTGGACACTACATAGCAGCCAGAATGTTTGATATTCGAGTTGAAAAATTCTATTTATTTTTTGATCCTTGGTTTTCATTGTTCAAACGCAAAATTGGTGATACCGAATGGGGAATTGGTTGGTTACCATTAGGAGGATACGTCAAAATTTCGGGAATGATTGACGAATCGATGGATAAGGAGCAAATGGCAAAACCACCACAACCATGGGAATTTCGTTCAAAACCTGCGTGGCAACGTTTAATTGTGATGATTGGAGGTGTAACGGTTAACTTCTTTTTGGCACTTTTAATTTATGCCATGATTTTATTTGTGTGGGGAAAACAATACTATACGGTTGATTCTGCTAAGAAATATGGTATGTCGGTTGCCTATCCAGAGCTCAAAAAATATGGTTTAGAAGACGGCGATATTCCTGTAAAAATTGGTGAACAAAAAGTGGACAACATTGCTAAAATGTTCTCTGCCATTGTTATTGAAGGCGAAAGAAAATTGACCGTTAATAGAAACGGAGAAACAGTGGAATTGCAATTACCACAAGATTTTGATCAAATAGCATTGAAAAACAGTTACACCAGTTTGTACAATTTACGAATACCTACTGTTGTGTATAAAGTAGTAGAAAAATCAAACGCTGCAAAAGGTGGTTTGAAAGAAAAAGACAGCATTGTATCAATCAACGGAGATGCAACTCCTTATTTTAATGATGTTACGGAAGTGCTTGCTGCCAATAAAAGCAAAAGTATAACAATGGAAGTAATGCGTAATAATGCATTGACACAACTCACATTAAATGTTGATTCTACTGGTAAAGTTGGATTTCAACCGCAAGATTACAATTATTTTAACATTCCTTATGCAACAGAAAAAATTGGATTTTTTGAATCTTTTCCAGCAGTGTAACTTTGGGTGTTGAAACCTTGAGTAGTTATATAAAATCCATGGGATTAATTTTCACCTTGCAAGGAGCAAAACAAGTGGGCGGATTTGGTTCTATGAGTAAAATTTTTGCGCCAGTTTGGGATTGGAAAGTATTTTGGTCGGCAACTGCATTTTTATCCATTGTTTTGGCATTTATGAACATATTACCTATCCCAGCGTTGGATGGTGGACACGTGGTTTTCTTATTGTATGAAATGGTAACAGGAAAAGAAGCACCTCAAAAAGTATTGGAAATTGCGCAATACATTGGTTTCTTCTTATTGATTGCATTAATGCTCTATGCCAACGGAAACGATTTATTCAAGTTCCTCACCGGCAAATAAACTCTTAAAATATTCTTGAAGTAGGCGTTTTTTTGAAGAACGCCTATTTTTTTCGGGCAATCATCAATCCATCGCGAATGGGAAACAAAACTTCTTGCACACGCTCATCTTGGTGCACCATTTTATTATAGTCCATCAACAATTGAGTAGATTTATCTAATTTTTCGTAATCTTCCAGCACTTTTCCAGACCACAACACATTGTCAGCAATAATGTAGCCCCCTGTTTTTACTTTGTCAAATACTAAATTGTAGTAATTGATGTAATTTTTTTTGTCGGCATCAATAAAAACAAGATCAAACATTTCGTCTAGCGTTGGTATAATTTGCATGGCATCGCCTATCATTGGTTTTATTTGCTGTGCTCTCCCCGATTTTTCAATAAACGAAGCAACCAACTCTTCCAATTCTTCATTCACATCAATGGTGATTAATTGTCCTGTTGGTGTTAAACCTTCTGCCAAGCACAATGCCGAATAGCCGGTATAGGTTCCAATTTCTAAAATTCGTTGTGGCTGAATCATGTGCGAAAGCAAACTCAAAACACGTCCTTGAAAATGGCCGCTCAACATGCGTGGTTGCAGCACTTCTAAATGAGTTTTACGGTTTAATTCTTGCAAATACGGCGGTTCAATTTCTGTGTGTGCACATACGTATTTGTCGAGTTCCTCACTAATAAATTCCATGTTTGATTGTTTTTCCTGCAAAAGTAGTAAAAAAAGGAAAAAAAGAGGGGCAAGCTACTTACATCGCACCGCTACAACCTTCGGCCCTTGCTACATTCCTGTCCTAGGGGATTAGAAGGGAGCTGGTCGTGCAAGACTTACCCCGGCGCAAAAGTAGTGATTTTTTCTTATTTGAAAAGCGTTTCCTAAAATTCTTTTGGGATATTTTCAAACTTTTTTTCTAAAAATTTGGTTTAAACGATTCTTTTTTATTAATTTAGAATAAACCAAAAATACCTTTTATGTACAAAGCTAAATTAATAACCCACGAGGGAAAACGGCGTATAGCTGTAGAATTTGATAACAAACCAGAGCTTATTCAGCGGTTCAAATTGCTATCGGGCGCTAGTTGGAGTCGAACATTAAAATGTTGGCATTTGCCCGACACCAAAGAATATCGAAAGCTTTTTAAGATTTCTGTTTTTGAGAATGAACATTTGCCACATCGGTTTTATCCGTTGTTGGAGCGTTTTGTGAAATGGTTGCGATCTAAGCGTTATAGTGAAAGCACGATAAAGACTTATTCGGAGGTTGTGGCTATATTTTTTGCTTTTCATCATGACAAGCAAGTGGATGAAATTACCAATAATGATGTGGTGGTATTTAACAATGAATACATTCTCAAGCGCAAGTTATCGTCCACCTATCAAAATCAAACCGTCAATGCGTTGAAGTTATTTTATCGTGTTGTAGAGAACCGCAACATTGATGTAGAAAGTATTCACCGACCACGAGTGGAACACCGACTACCTCATGTTTTGAGTATGGAAGAGGTGAAACAACTTTTGCAAGCTTTGCCCAACGTTAAGCATCGGGTGATGTTGAGTTTAATATATGCATGTGGATTGCGCAGAAGTGAGTTATTGAATTTACGTCCGACCGACATTGACAGCAAGCGCATGACCATTTTTATTCAGCAATCGAAGGGTAAAAAAGACCGTTTAGTTCCACTAACCGAGAAGATTTTGCATTTATTGCGCGAGTATTACATTTTGTATCGTCCGAAAGTATGGTTATTTGAGGGTCAGGAGGCGTGTTCACAGTATTCGCCCAAAAGTTTACAAAATGTTATGAAGATGGCGTTGAAAAAGTCAAACATCAACAAGCCAGCCACCTTGCATTGGTTGCGTCACAGCTATGCTACACATTTATTGGACAAGGGCACTGACTTGCGTTACATTCAGGAGTTATTGGGGCACAACAGTAGCCGCACAACCGAAATTTACACGCATGTCAGCACTCGCGATTTACAAAGAATCCGCAGTCCGTTTGATGATTTATGACAAACATATTTTGAAACAAGTAAAGCTATAGAGTAAAGGTGAAGGAAAAAGAATTATAAAACCAGAAAATGAAAAATCGGAAAATAGTAAAATCGGAAAAGGTGGAATAGGAAAATAGGAAAATCAAGTTAAACGCATTTAATTTTTTGAGAAGAATAAAAAAAATTAAAAATAATTTAACATTTGAATTTTCAACAGAAAAAAATCACTACATTTGGACATATCTGCACCCACAACAGTCAGACCTACACGCAGCTAAACTGCTCAAAAGCCTGATTTTCGTAGACAGATAAGTAAGTTATGTTCGATCTTCGCAACCCGAGATGTATCCCTTGAAGCACTTGACCGTTTATCCCATGGTTTAAACAATCTTGACATTTTTTAAATTGACGTACAGTTTTAGAGTTCGGCGCTGATAGCGTCCAAATCCCGCAGGGTTTGAGACGTTAGCACGTCCACGAACTCTAAGTTAGTGAAAAA
>JAWKMK010000009.1:0-91436 GCA_041392275.1 Crocinitomicaceae bacterium
TTAAAACAGCTGCTTTAATCCCGTTGATGGACAAAGCGGTGTTAACCAAACCTTCGGTATCGCCTTTTTGGTAGTTGAATCGTTCCAATTCTTCTAAGGATAAAGAAACAATTGCAATTTTATTGTTGTGTACGATTTCCAATTTTTCGCTAATTGCAAAACCGTTCAATTTCATTCTGTCAATTGAATTATTATCAAACGTATTTTCATGCACTTTGTAGTGTTCAACCCCTAATTGCAACATTTTTGAAGCAATTTGGTGAGTTCTTGGCTGAACCGACGGAAAACGAAACGATCCAGAATCGGTTACAATTCCTAAATACAAAGGCGTTGCAATGTGGGCATCCAACAAATGTTCTTTGTTTGAATAATCAATTACATCAAAAATCAACTGGCTTGTGGAGCAAACATTGGTATCGCTCAAAGAAATAATTGCATCTACAGAAGGTGAGAGGTGATGGTCAATTAGTATTTTTTTACCCTTGTACTTTTCCAAAACCTGTTGCATTTCACTTCCAACACGCGATAAATGGTTGTAATCCAAACAAAAAAGTAAATCAGCATTTTGAACAGCTTTGTTTACTTCTTCTGGATGGGTTTCAAACAAAAGAATATCCTTCAAATCGTCTAACCAATTAAACGAAGTGGCAGCTTTGTCGGGGTGACAAACGGTAACATTTTTACCCATCTTTTGTATAAAACGGCTCCAACCTAATGAAGATCCAATAGAATCTCCATCGGGCGATTTGTGTGAAGTAATTACAATGTTTGTTGCGTTGTTGACCGCATCGATAATTTCTTGATAAATTGACATGTTATTTTGCAGATTTTGGAAGAAAATAGCAATTTTCACGTGCTTTTACAACTTCCTCTTTTAATTCTACTGGGTTAAATGTATAATATTTGCAGTCGATGATTGAAATTAAATCGTTCATTAACAATGCTAAAGGTTCAAAATCTTGATGCATGGAAATGCGCTCTAACATTTCTGTTCCGTTTTCTAATTGAAGTTCAACCAACGCCTGGAATTTTGCTTTGCTTTTATGAATTTTTGGATTTTCAACGGTTATGTATAATTGTTCTAACCATTCAATTGCTTCAAAATAAATCCATTGATGATTGTTGTTCAATGCTTGTTTGAACCAAGAATTTAATGAATCAGATGTAATTTTTTTAGGCAGAATGGAATCTGGAAAAAGCAAAGTTGCCAAATTGTTCATTTCGCTTTTTGTGCTAGCCATTAACTTCTTATTCTTAGACAGTTCTCCCAATTTATGATACGTAAAATTAACCGCTAATTGTTCAATAATAGTGGTTGTATCCAAAGAATCACTCTTGCTAAATGCGGGTGTTTTAAAAACTAATGATTGTTTCGCATTGCTTTTCAATTGTTTATGAATGAGTTGGATTGGAACCAGTTTAAAAGTATCAATGTATGCAATAGAATCAGGGTTGATACTTTGGATGGTTGTATCTTCTTCAATTTCTTCCACTTGCCAATGAGTATCAAACTTTTTTGCTTTTTTGATAGCACGAGGTGAGTAGAAGATTAATTCCTCCAACAGCAAAACTCCTATGAAAAGTATTTGCTTATGCATTTAAAAGTTGCAACGTTTCTGCTTTAATTTTTTCTTGCAATGCAACAGAAACAGGCATCAATGGTAAACGTACGTTTCCTTTTAGGATTCCTCTTGTTTCAAGTGCCACTTTAACACCACCAGGGTTTCCTTCTGCAAAGAACATATCTGTAATTGGCAATAAGCGCAAGTGTTTTTTACGAGCAACTTCAAAATTACCAGCCAAAGATTCGTGTACCATCGCGTTGAACATTTCTGGCAAAGCGTTGTTAACTACAGAAATAACACCTACGGCACCAGTTGCAATCAAAGGCAATGTAATTGCATCATCGCCAGAAATAACTTCAAAACCAGCAGGAGCAAGGCGAATAATGTCCATAATTTGACTTATGCTTCCAGAAGCTTCTTTTACAGCAACGATGTTAGGAATTTTTGCTAATTCAATAATTGTTGCAGGAAGCATGTTAGAACCCGTTCTTCCGGGCACGTTGTATAAAATAATTGGCAACTCGGTGCAAGCTGCAATGTGTTTGTAATGTTCAATTATTCCTTGTTGCGTTGGCTTGTTGTAGTAGGGAGAAACGGATAAAATTCCATCTACCCCTTTTGGAACTTTTTGCAATGCTTTTCCAACTTCCAACGTATTGTTTCCACCAACACCGAAAACGATTTTTAATTTTCCGGCATTTTCTTCAATAACAGTATTTAAAATTTCAATTTTTTCATCCCAAGAAAGGGTAGGAGATTCGCCTGTTGTACCTTGCACAACCAAAAAATCGGTGTTGCCATTAATTTGCAGTTGAACCAACTTGCGCAATGCATCAAAGTCAATTGATTTATCATCTTTGAAAGGTGTAACCAAAGCAACACCAGCTCCTCTAAAAATATTATTCATTTTAAATTACAAATTTTGAAAGTGTTTGTAGTGCAAATATAATCTTTTCTGTTGGTTTTGTAACAGATGTGTTAAGGTTTATATTCACATAATTTTGTTGACTTTGAAAGCCAACTATGTTTTTGATTTTCATTTGTTGAATGATTTTTTTTAATGCAGAAAAATCATCGTCAAGCAGAAGGATGTAATCAAAATGGGTGTGTTCACTGGGCAATAAATTCTTTGATTTTAATTTACCAAATAGTGAAAAGTCGGATTTTGAAATGGTGTGCACACGTCCGGCAAATTCAAAATTTTCTTTCGGTCGTTTTCTGTTGGTTAGCAGTAAAATTTCAAAATGTTCATTTTCTGTAAAACAGCTTAAAAATTCATCTTTTACAGCCAGTTGTGATGCAAATCCATCCCAATTTTGAATGATTAAAAAAGAAGTTTTTAGTTTACTAATTTTCATGTTTAAAATCAGTTGTTTTTTGGAGGTAAAATTCTTAGTCCGACTATAGTTATATCATCTGTTTGCTCGTTTTCTCCTTTCCAATCTATAAATTCAGTGTCAACAATTTCTCTTTGTTCCGACAAAGGAAGACTGATGTTTTGAGTAAATAAATCTAATAAGCGTCGAATTGTATATTTTTTCTGTAAGAAGCCACCAAACTGGTCGTAATAACCATCAGTAAACATATAAATGGTTGTTTCTTTAGCAATTTCATAATGGTGCGTAATGTAGTTGGTAAAATCAGGTTGTTCATCGCCAACATGCTTGCTATCTCCTTTGCGAATGCTAATTGAAACACCATCATGAATAAGAATTTTGGAGCCTGCGCACGAATAATCAATCGTACCATTGATTGGATTGAAAGCACAAATGGTTATTTCAATTCCATCTCTAATTCGCTGTTTTTTTCCTTCTTGAAGCATTTGTTTTAAGCGAATATCCAATTCATCTAAAATCCTTCCAGGATCGTAAATATTTTTTTCTAAAACGATGGAATTGAGTAGGTTTATACCTAAAATTGACATAAATGCCCCAGGTACGCCATGCCCTGTTCCGTCACCTACTGCCACAATGATGTAGTCATCCACTTGTTTGCACCAATAAAAATCACCCGAAACAATGTCTTTTGGCTTATAATAAACCATTTGTTCGCTAAAACATCCTTTCATTTTATCTACTGCAGGCAATAGATTTAGTTGAATTTTTTGAGCATAGTTTATACTTGAAGTAATGTTTGCTTGTTGCGTGGCGATTAATTTATCTTGTTTTAATTTTTCGGTAATATTTCTACCAACAACTAAATATTCAACCAACTCATTGGTTTCTTCAGAATAAAGCTTTGTAAGGTATAAACCGAACCATTCCAATTGGTTGTCGCTATTATAAATGGGTAATTCAATGTATGAAACGCGATTGTCATTTTCATTAAAACTGTTGAAGAAATCATCAACAATTATATGATAATCGTCAGGTATGAGAGTTTTAATGTTTTTATTAATCAATGAATTTTTATTGTACGGCAAATAGTTGTTAAATCGTTCATTTAAAAATTTGAAATCTCCGTTCATGTTGATTTGAAAAATCAAATCTTCGGCATTTTCAACCAATATCTCGTAGGTGTTTTGTATTTTAAGTTTTTCTGTAACGTCTTGACCTATTAGAACTCTAACGCCTTTTGCAAACTCTTTGCACGACCATTCAATCCACGTAATATCGTTATTAATGTTTTTCATTGGCGTTAATACATCTTTGCCGTCCACAAAATCTTTTGTTATATTAATTTGTCGTGCACTGTCGGAAACAATAAAATCATTAAGTTTTGAAATTGGTTGGTCAATTAATGCTTCGGTTGAACAGTCAATATAATTGGAGATATTGTTACTGATGTATTTTAGGTTTCCATCTTTATTTAATGCCAATGCAATTATGTTGCTTTTGTTAATGATTGATGAAATGAATGATAATTGTTGAATTGAACTTTGCTTAACAACATGTAGGAAGATGGTTAATATGGATGAAATGACAATAGGTATCATTAATGTAAATCGGTCAAATTCAATATTTTTTGTATATAGAATTGCCAGAGTCATTGTTATTAAAAACACAGAAGTATATAATATGATGTATTTTGTTTTATCAAAAATAATGTGTGCAATAGAGTTGACAAGGACGATGAAAAATGCATACAAAATATGTGCTTCTGAAATGTAAAAGTTAAAAATACCATACAGCATGAATGTACAATATGCCCATTTTAATACATCTGCTAATCTTTTTGTATTGTTATTCCTTTTATACCATCTTGAAAGAACAGTGAAAATAGCAAGAAAAATTGCCATTGGAATGGAAATGATTGGATCCATTTCGTATTTCGTAGAAAGGAGAGGTAAAATAATACGCAATACAATATGCATAATTAAACCTAGTAATATGATGGAAGGCGCATGTTTTGAAAAAGCAATGGTTTCACTTGTACTTAATACTTCGTATGGATCATTTTTCTTGGCTTTTAGGAAAAAAAGAATGTTGACAATTACGATAAACGATATAAGTAAATAAATCAATATCTTACTTTGTAAAACAGTTTGGTTTATATGAAAAGATTTAACGCCAATATCACTAAAATAAACACCGTCATAAGTTGCTTTTACTTCAATGCTGTAATCTCCATTTTTTAAATCGGATAAATTAAATTCATTTTCTAGGGATAATGCACTCCACTGTGAGTTATTATTAACAATACGATACGTATAATATACGCTTTTTATTTTGGGGTTTTTTGATATAAATTGAATGGATATAGTGGATGGATTGTTGGGGTCTATACTTTCTTTGATATTGATTATCGGCGTTTGAGGTGGAGTTAATCCTTGCAATAAATTGAAGTTAATCTTCCATATTCCTTCTAAGGTTCCAATTAAAGCAAAGTTGGGTGTTTGAAAAGAGGAACGCATGTGAGGTTCATATCCTCCAAATCCATTTTTTGCCGTGTAAATTTGATGTGAAAGTACTTTGCCTTCATCGTTTACTTTTAACACATTGATACCGTTGTTGGTACCTATGTATAAGTTGCCAAAACTATCTGTGTTTAAAGAATAAAATAGAAAACTTGACAAAATTTCAGGGTCGTTGATTACATATTTTTCACCTTTTTTTGAAATGCCAAGTAATCCAAAATCTAATGCAAACCACTTTGTTCCAAATACATCAGTTATGGACAGTCCACAATATTCTCCTAGTCCTTTTGTGTCAATTGAACTAAACAAATTGTTTTTTGTGTCAAGTTTTTTAATTCCTTTAGACGTTCCAAAATAAATTATATCACCATCTATTTGACTAGTATAGATGATTGAAGGTGCAGAATGTGTAGGTTCGAAATGCTGTATTAAATGATAGTTTTTATCAAACTTGTACAACCCTTTTTTTCTAACAGCGATATACAAATCGGTATTATGAACAACAATATGGCTAATGCGTTCTTGAGGTAGAATTGGTAGCTTTTTTAATTCATTTGTTTGCTCAATGTATTCATAAACACCATTGTTAGTTCCAATTAATAAAGTGTTTTAAAATATGTAGAGAGGAGTAACTTTGAAAATCATATTTTTTAAAGGACCATTGAGATAATTACCAACAAATGTTTCATGATCCATAGTGGAATAAATGATGTTTTTGTTGTCTTGGGTAAAATCAATTAACCCAATGCGTTCACTCAAATAGTTAGGGAGGTATTCAATTTTTGTAAAAGGTTGTTTGCTCACTCGAATAAGCCCTGTAAATAAGATCCTATCCAATAATCGCCATAATAATCAGAAATGATTGTTTTTGCAGAAATGTTTTGTAAACTTGTATTCTGGATTTTTTTATCGACAATCCCGTTAGAAATCTCGTAGATGCGACCATGTTTAGTAATTGCTGTAAAGCACTTTTTTACTTTGTTATAGGTTGTGCTAATGACCTCTGAATCGAAATTACTACCAGTTAACAGCTTAATTTTTGAATTGTAAATTCCATCCTCATTAAGTAAAACTAATAAAGATATGTTATCTTTGAAATTAAAGAAATAGAGCAGTCCATTTGCATAATAACCAAAATTGACATTTTTTATTCCCTCATCAGTAGTATTAAAATAGGTGTTTAAATCAACTAATTTTTTAGATTTATTGGAATAAATGAAATTTCCAATTGTAGTTAAATAGATTAAACCATTTGGAGTTTTAATGGTTTGATAAATTGAAATGTCCTTTTTAAAACTATAAATCTTTGATTGTGTTTTTTTATCTATATCATACCGATACAACTCATTGTTGTTGATATACAGCAATTCATTGTTGAACAGAGCAAGACTAATAAAGTTTTTTACAGAATTGGAAGATACAATTTCGTGCAATGATTTTTGTGCATCAATTTTAAAAATCCCTCTGTATCTTGATGCAAAGTAGATTGCATTTTTATTAATTTCAACAGCACTTACTTGGTGGTTGTTGTTAATGTTTTGTTGAATTAAACTTTTAAATTCATAGCCATCAAACTCAATAATTCCACTTCCTTCAGTTCCTATTATGATACCCCCATCAGAATTTTCGGTTAAAGTGGTAATTGAAACATTTTGCAATCCATCTTTATGGGTATAATTACTGTAATGATATTCTTGACCGTATAATAGATATATACTTGATTTTAAGGTGATTAACAATAAAGTGATATAGTGCAAGAATGTTTTCATGACTACCAAGATAAGAAAAAAATAATAACTTTAAACTAAGCAATTACTTTAACTGAATTTATTAGTTTTTTGGCTGTTAATTTAGCATCTTTTAGACTATTCAAGGCAATAGTGATGTGTCCCATTTTTCGATGCGGTTTTGTTGTAGTTTTACCATATAAGTGAATAAACACTCCTTTTTGTTGCATTGCATCTTTAATTCCAAGATATTTGGCAGGACCAGAAAATCCCTCTTCACCTAAAAGATTGATCATTACACCTGGAGAGATACTGTCTGTATTACCTAAAGGTAAATTGAGCACTGCCCTAAAATGTTGTTCAAATTGCGAGGTATTGTTGCACTCAATGGTGTGATGACCACTATTATGTGGGCGAGGGGCAATTTCATTGATTAGCAATTCACCATTTTCTAACAAGAAAAATTCTACCGCTAAAATGCCTATCATATCCAATTTATTGATGATGTCAATTGCAATTTTTTGAGCTTTTTTGTCAATGGTTTCACTAATATCTGCAGGTGCAAATAAAAATTCAACTAGATTTAATTGAGGACTAAACTCACATTCTACGGTTGGATATGCAATTGTTTCGTTGTTTTCGTTGCGAGCAACTATTACGGCTAATTCTTTTGCAAACGGAACGAATTGTTCAAGTATTCCAGGCGCGTCAAATCCTTTGCTAATATCTTCCTTGGATTGAAGAAGGCAAACACCTTTTCCATCATATCCGCCTGTTCGTAATTTATTGGCAGCTGGCAAGAAGTTGGCATTTGTTTCAATGTCTTTTTGATTGTTTACCAAAATAAATGGTGCTGTCGGAAGATTGTTGTCTAAGTAAAATTGTTTTTGAAGTCCTTTGTCTTTAATGATTTTTAAAACTCGTGGTTGAGGAAAAATTTTTTTTCCTTGTTTTTCTAACTCTTCTAAGGCCTCAATGTTTACATTTTCAATTTCAACGGTGATTACATCTTTATCGCCTCCAAAATCAAGAACAGATTGATAGTCGGTAATAGAACCATGTGTGAAACTTGTTGCAATCGTACTACAAGGTGCATTTTTATCACCATCCATTACATGAACTTCAATATTGTAAGAAATTGCTTCTTGAATCATCATTCTTCCCAACTGTCCACCACCAAGTAAGCCCAACTTTTTTGATTGAGCATCGAATAAATTAGAATCTGCATTAACCATGAAGCAAAGATACAAGATGATTTATACTTTGGAAAAGGTTCTTGAAGTTTTTGGCTGAAAATTTTAAAAAATTGCTACATTTGCATACCGTTGATAAAAATGAGTAGTATAATTCAAATAAAAGATAAGCAATTTAAGCCGTTTTTAAGCGAGTTGGAGATTGCTAATGCAATTCAAAATATAGCACAACAAGTTAATCGTGACTATAATAATGAAGAAGTTGTTTTTGTAGCTATTTTGAATGGTGCTTTTATGTTTGCCTCTGATTTTATCAAAAACATTTCGCTTAATTGTGAAATTACTTTTGTAAAGGTTAGTTCCTATATTGGAACGGAATCGAGTGGAAGGGTAGATGAAATTATTGGGTTGACCAAAGAGTTGAAAGGAAAAAATGTTGTAATTTTAGAAGATATTGTTGATACTGGAATTACAATGGATAAGGTGTATAAATTGTTGGAGATGCAAGAACCTAAATCTTTAAAAATTTGCACATTATTGTATAAAAAAGAAGCGCATAAAGGAAAAAACATTCCTGATTATGTTGCTTTTGAAATTGAAAATAAATTTGTAGTTGGGTATGGACTTGACTATGATGAAGCAGGAAGAAATTTGAAAGAAATCTTTCAAGTAAACGAATAAAAAAAAAGCAAGTATGTTAAACATCGTGTTATTTGGACCTCCGGGTGCAGGAAAAGGAACTCAATCGGAGCGAATTATTGAAAAATATGGGTTGAAACATTTGTCAACAGGAGATATTTTTAGAGCAAATATTAAAGGAGAAACAGAATTGGGCTTATTGGCAAAAAGCTACATTGATAAAGGTCAATTGGTGCCAGACGAAGTAACCATTAATATGATTAAGTCGGAATTTAAAAAATTTGCAAATGCAAAAGGATTTATTTTTGACGGTTTTCCGCGTACGAATGCACAAGCAATTGCTTTAGATGAGTTTTTAACTTCGGAAAATACTTCCATTAGTGGAATGGTGGCTTTGGACGTAGAAGAAAATGAATTGAAAGAGCGCTTGAAAAAGAGAGCAGAAGTGAGTGGAAGAACGGATGACGCTAATCCAGAGGTGATTCAAAACAGAATTAATGTGTACAAGGCAGAAACTTTACCTGTAAAAGAATATTACCAAAAACAAGGTAAATATGCTGAAATTAATGGAATAGGTAGTTTGGATGAAGTTACCGAAAGATTGTTTAAGGCAATTGATGCTTTGTAGAAATAAGATAAGATAAAGTGAATGAGCTACTTCAATTTTGAAGTAGCTTTTTTTTATTGAAATATTTTGTAATTGGTTTGCAATTGTTCAATGGCAAATGGCGTTGTTAATTGCATATTGGGTAAAACAAAAAGGGATTGCTCATCTGAACAATCCCTTCGGTATAAAATTTTAGAATTTTATCTGATTTTAAACTCTACACGTCTGTTTTTAGCTTGCATTGTATCTTCGTCATCCGAACTAACAATTTCCGAGCTTTTTTCGCTGCTACCTTGAGGTGAAGGAATTAAACGTGTTGCATTGATGCCGTTTTCTTTCAAATAATTAAAAATTGCATTCACACGTTTTCCGTCCATTCCTGCAAAAAATGCATCGTCTTTAGCAGCTGTTTCTTCAGCTTCATCCGAGTAACCATTGATTTGAAGTTGGTTGTTTGGATTTTCTTTTAACAATTTCACCAACATTTTCAACGCTTCTTCGCCAGCTGCTGTGATGTCTGTTTTCCAAATCCAAAATAAACGCTTAGTGCTTCTACTTTTTTATCCAACGGCAAATCTGCAGCAATGTTCAACGCTTTTTGGTAAACTGTTTTTGAGAAAGCAGCTGTTGGGTCAACTGCTCCAGCACATTCGCATGGATTGTCTTCGTCCATCAACGTAACTGAAATATTATCCAAATAATAATAAGCTGCTGGAATAGGTGCTATTTTTGATTTAGCATCTTTTTTATTTCTTGAGTTTTTTGTGTCTTCATTATTGGTGAAGTTACCGATAGTAAAGAATTTTTCGCCACCTTCAGCTGTGTAAACACCACACACTTGATCCCATCCATAAGGTGCATTGAATATTTTGTTGTTTTCGTTTAAGATGTGTGTTTTTTCAATGATACTTTCTTTAGCTTCTGTTCCATAAGCTTTTTTGGAGAATAAACCTCCAATTTGGTTACTTGCATACATTGATGCTTCTGCCATGGCAACGTAAAATTGCACGCAGTATTTTTCACCCTTTTTTAATGGAACTGTTAACTTGTTAGACACATAAGAACGGGGCATTTTGTTATTGTGCGAGAAAGCAACAAATCCAGCATAGTTAGAACCGTCTTTGGCATCTTCTTTACCATAAATGTTTTGCGGTGAACCAATGTCTGGTGTTTTTTTACTTGGTAAAAATAAATCGGCTTTAGCACCTGTAGGTGAATACCAACCTGTTGCACTTTCAATTGAACCTAATTTTTTGGGGTCTTTTGCAACCGATTCAAAACTGCCGTTTGGAATTAAATTTTCATTGGTTTGCCCAAAAGCAACGGTCATTGAAAGACCAATCATTGCTAATGTGATAGAACTTTTCATATTGTTTTTGTTGAGTTTCATAATTTTTAAGTTTTAAACGCTTGGTTTTAATACTTCATTCATCAAATATACAATTAGTCTTTAATTTAACAGTGCCAACGTTGTATTTTTTGTGAATTTTGTAATAAAATGCCAATATTTCACGAAAAACAGTTTACCAATTGGTATGCCAAACTATTTTTTATACGTTAGAATTAATCGTTGTTCATTGCCTCGTCTTCAAAAGTTTCTTCTACATCAAGGAAGGTGTATTGAATTTCTAAATTGTCTACAAAATTTTGTACTTTATTGGATAAGCTGTTGGATAGTAAAACTACCTGCGTTTTTTTCTCCAAACTGTCTATGATTCTTTTTAATTCGGCTTGCTTGTTGTCTTTTAAACATTCGGCTAAATTGTCAACAATAAACAAATCTAATAATGCAGTGTTGATGCCGTTTTTAATGTATAAATCGTAATGCGCTTCGGATTTCCAACTATAATTTCTGTTCCGTCAAAAATATCATTGCGCTGTTGAATCATGTTGCCTTTGTCATGCGCTAAATCAACGGTAATGTCCAGTTTTCTGCAAACTTTTTATAATCTTCAAAACAGTGAATAGCATTTTGAGAGCTGTCAGTAACATAAATTGCTCTTGGAGAACCTTCGTATTCTTGGTTTACTTTGTTAAAAATAGCAACCATGAGAGCAGTTGACTCTTCATTAAAATTAAACGTATGAATAAAAAGATTTTTTCCTGATTTTAAAGAATTGTAAATAAATTGAGATCTTGGATTCAGTGTTTCTAAGTTGATCACTTTTAATGCATTTAGAACCTCTGGTTTTAACTTTTTCAAAACGTTGTATTTTTTGGCGAATTTACAAAATATTCAATAGAACTTTGGATTTATAACTTTAAATTTCGGTGTTATTACATGTAAGTTATTTAAAACAAGTTGTTTATGATTTTTATTAAATATTTACTTAACAGTGTTAATATTTTGATTAAATTTGTAGCATGACACCACAAGAGCGAAAAAAAGGAAAAAAAGAAGATGTACGCAAATTGATTCTGGATGCAGCAAAAAAACTGTTTATAGAACAAGGGTATGAAGCAACATCTATGCGCAATATTGCAACGGAGATTAATTATAGTCCAACAACCATTTACTTGTATTACAAAGATAAAGGTGATATCATTTATGCTTTGCACCAAGAGGGATTTACCATTTTAAAAATGTTGTTTATGCCCTTGGCAACCGTTGAAGCGCCTTTTGAACGTTTGAAAGCTTTGGGCAGAACCTATTTGAACTTTGCAAAAGAATATCCGGAGTATTACGAAGTGATGTTCATGATGAAAGAAACGATGGATCATTTGGATAAAACGGCCAATGAAGAGCTGTGGAAGGAGGAAAAGAAATGTTTGGATTTATTATTTCAACCATTGTTGAATGCCAAGAAAAAGGTTTTTCTCAAAAAGACAATCCGCATTACATTGCCTTGCAAGCGTGGGCAATGGTGCATGGATTATGTTCGTTGTATTTAACAACACGAATTCACAAAATTGGAATGAAAAACGAGGCAGCATTATCGGCCGATGCATTGTTGGATAATGCCTATAAATCGTTTGTATCTTTTATAGAATCTAAAAAAATGAATGTATGAAAAATAGAATAATGCTTGTATTTTTTGCACTTGGCTTTTGGTTAACATCGTTTGGTCAAAACACCAGTCAATTGGATCAATACATAGAGCAAGGATTGAAAAGCAATTTGGTGGTTCAGCAACGTTCGTTATCGCTCGAAAATGCACTCAATGCGTTGAAGCAAGCACGTGGATTGTTTTTGCCAACGTTTGATTTTCAGGCGCAATACCTTTCGGCAGAAGGTGGACGTTATACAGAATTGCCCTTGGGTGATTTTTTAAATCCCATTTTTAATACTGTAAATGGTTTGATGGGAGCGCCACTATTGCCCGAGGTTAAAAATGAACGCATCAATTTCTTGCCTAATAATTATTACGATGCGCGTTTTCGTTTGTCAGTGCCTATTTTGAATACGGATATCATTCACAACAATTCAATTAGCAAAAACAATTGGCCATAAAAGAAAACGAGTTGGAAATTTATGAGCGTGAATTGGTCAAGGAAATTAAAGTGGCTTATTATCACTATTTAGCTGCTGTAAAAGCGCAACAGGTTTACCACAATTCGTTGACAATTGCAGAAGAAAGCAAGCGAGTGAATGAAAAATTAGTGCAAGCTGGAAATGGTTTGCCTGCCTATATTTTGCGTTCTGAAAGCGAAATTGAACAAATAAAATCGCAACTAAAACGGTGGAATTGCAAGCTAATTCGCTTCAACGTTACTTCAATGCGTTGCTCAATCGCGAAGAAAATGCTGAAATTATTGTTGAAAATTCAGAATCCATTATTCCTTTTGTGGATAAAGCAGAATTGACAGCTCAAAATAGAGAAGAACTCAATTCGTTGCAATTGGCTGTGGCTTTGCGTCAAGATCTTGTAAAAATGAAAAAACATGCTTTTGTTCCAACCTTGGGTGGGTTTTTAGACTTAGGTTCACAAGCCGAGGATTTTAAATTTAACGATAAATCAATGTATTACATGGTTGGTTTGCAACTTAATATTCCAATTTTTCAGGGCAATAGAAATAATTTGAAAATCAAAGAAGCTAAAAACGAATTGGAAATTGCAAAATTGCAAGAAGCATCGGTGGCGCAACAATTAGAAGTGGCTGTAAACAATGCATACAACGAAGTGTTGACAGAAAAATCAAAATACGAATCGTCGCTCAAGCAATTGGAAATGGCAGAAACCTATCATCGTTTGATTGAAAAAGGGTATGCAGCAGGCACCAATACGTATTTGGAAAGCATTGACGCACGCTCGCAATTGTCGTCGGCAAAATTAGCAACCAATATTAATTATTACCAATTTCTTGCAGCATTGGCAAGGTTGGAAAGAGAAACAGCATCGTATCCATTAACAAAATAGAAAATTAGCAATTATGAAAAATATACAATTCTTTGCAGTTATTGTGTTCTTAACAGTGTTAACAAGTTGTAAGAACAAGGAAGAACAAGCAACGTTTAATTTAAACGAAAAAGTGCTGGTATCCATTGCGCCCATTCAAAAAGAAGAAGGTAATATGGTGGTGGAAGCATCAGGTTTATTTACAACCGATGATGAAACCTTGCTTTCGTTTAAAAATGGAGGTTTAATTGAACGAATTTATGTAAAAGAAGGTGATTTTGTTCGCAAAGGGCAAGTATTGGCAACGTTGAATCAGACCGAAATTAATGCAAAGGCGGCGCAACTAAAAGCGGCTTTAGACAAGGCAGAACGCGATTACAACCGCGCACAAAAGTTATACAAAGACAGTGTTGCAACCTTGGAACAATTTCAAAATGCACAAACACAATTAGAGGTGATGCAACAAGATTGGAATACGATGGCATACAACCTTCAACATTCGCAAATTAAAGCAAAATCGGATGGATATGTGTTGTTGAAATTGGCCAATGAAGGGCAAATGGTGGGACCTGGAATGCCTGTTTTTCAAATGAATGGAGCTGGAGAAGGAGAGTGGGTTGTAAAAGTAGGAGTTTCTGATTTTCAATGGGCTTCCATCAACGAGGGAGATACGGCTATCATTGAAACGGATGCTTATGCCATTAAAATAAATGCAAAAGTTATTCAAAAATCGGAGGGAATTAACCCAAATTCTGGTACCTTTACAATAACTGTTCAACCCAATTCAATGAAAGGTTTAAAATTGGCATCGGGGATGTTTGCAAAAGTGAAGATATTCTGCAATGCAACCAAATCGTGGTTTGTGCCTTATGAAGCATTGTTGGACGGCAATAATGGAAAAGGTTATGTATTTGTAACCAACGATAAGAAAACAGCAAAAAGAGTGGCGGTGCAGTTGGCTTCGTTGCAATCCGAAAGCGTGATGATAAAATCGGGGTTGGAAAACTACAAATACTTAATTGTTTCTGGAAGTCCGTATTTAAAAGACGGCTCACTTATTGAAATTGTTTACTAACTTGTGACTATTATTATTGTTGTATGAATCTAATTAAAGCACCGATAAAAAATTACCAGTTGACACTCATTTTAGTGTTAATGATTGTTATCGTTGGGGTTTCAACCTTGCTAAACATGCCAAGAGCCGAGGATCCTGACATGGAAGCCCCTTATTTTCCTGTTGTGGTGGTGTATCCTGGAGCCAGTCCGAAGGATATGGAGCAATTGGTGGCAAAACCATTGGAAGCACGTTTTAACAGTTTGGATAAAATAAAACACATTAAAACCAAAATTGACAACGGTTTGGTGTTCATGGTGGTTGAATACGAATATTCGGCAAATTACAACGCAAAATACCAAGAAGTAGTGCGCGAATTAGGGGCTGCACAACAACAAGATTTGCCCGAAGGAATTTATCGTGCAGAAGTTATTGAAATTGATCCAACCAATGTAAATATTATCCAAGGTGCATTGATTTCTGAAAATGCTTCGCAAGCTCAAATGAAAAAATTGTCGGATGAGTTAAAAGGAGAGTTGGAAAAAGTGCCATCGTTGAAAAACGTCACCATACATGGTATTTCAGAACCATTGATTCGTGTTGACTTAAACGAAGGTCGCTTGGCACAATTAAAAATTCCTGCTTCGCAAATCATGGATGCAATTGGAGCCGAGGCAATGAACATTCCGGGCGGTAGTGTGCATGCGGGACAAAAATCCTTTAGTGTAAAAGCTGGTGGAGGATACACTAGCATTGAGCAAATTGAAAATACCGTTGTTTCTAGCTATCAAGGACGAAACATTACTCTCAAAGAAGTGGCAAAAGTTTATTCAAGTTTTTCACCAGAAACCTATATCACCCGTTTAAATGGCTTTAAATGTTTGTTTGTTACTGCCGCGCAGAAAAAAGGAATGAACATCAGCAACACGCAAGATGAATACCAAAAAGTTGTGGAGGCTTTTAAGGAAAAATTGCCCGAAAACGTGGATTTGGTACTCAATTTTGAACAAGCCGACAATGTGAAAAGTCGCTTGAGTGGTTTGGGTAAAGACTTTTTGATAGCTATAGGTTTGGTTTTGATTACTTTATTGCCATTGGGTACACGTGCATCCATTGTGGTGATGATTGCTATTCCGCTATCGTTGGCAACGGGAATTGTGATTTTAAATGCCTTTGGGTTTTCGCTCAACCAATTGAGTATTGTTGGATTTGTGGTTGCACTTGGTTTGGTGGTTGACGATAGTATTGTTGTGGTTGAAAACATTGAACGTTGGTTGCGCGAAGGTAATTCACCCTTTGATGCAGCTGTGAAAGGAACCAAGCAAATTGCCCTTGCAGTAGTTGGTTGTACAGCTACTTTGGCAGTTGCGTTTATGCCTTTAATGTTCTTGCCCGAAAAAGCGGGACAATTTATCCGAAGTTTGCCAACAGCCGTTATTGGTTCTGTCATTGCATCAATGTTTGTTGCCCTGTTTGTTGTGCCGTTTTTATCCAGTGTTATTTTAAAACCGCATAAAAATGAGGGGGGAAATATCATTTTAAAAGGATTGCAAAAAATCATTCATTTAACCTATGCTGTTTGGTTGGATAAAGCATTGAAAAAACCAGTTTTAACGGTGATTGGTGCTGCTCTTATTTTTGCGGGTTCGTTGTTCATGTTGCCTCGCTTGGGGTTTGAGTTGTTTCCATCCTCAGAACGACCACAATTTATGGTGCACATTGCGCCACCACCTCAATCCAATATTTATTATTCAGACAGTATTACACGCATCATTGAGGCTGATTTGAGCAAAATGAAAAAGGTAAAATACTATTCCAGCAATGTTGGAAAAGGAAATCCGCGTTTGTTTTACAACTTAGAACAAGCAAGTGAAAAACAAGATTTTGCAGAAATTTTTGTACAATTACAAAACAACGTAAGCTCTGATGATAAATTAAAAATCATTGATTCGTTGAAAAAACATTGGAGTTCATTTTTAGGAGCAAAAATTGAGGTTAGAAACTTTGAACAAGGCGTTCCAATACTTTCACCAGTAGAGGTGCGTTTGTTTGGCGATAATTTGGATACACTCAAACAATTGGCAAGCAGAGTAGAAGTAATGTTGAAGAAAACGAAAGGAACCGAAGATGTCAATAATCCAAATAACTTTTCAAAAATGGATTTAAAAGTGAACATCAATCGTGAAAAAGCAGCCGCTTTGGGAGTTCCTTCGGCGTTGATTGACCGTTCCATTCGTATGGCATTATCCGGTGTGGATGTTGCTACTTTTTCCGATCCAGAAAACGATAATACAGACTATAAAATTCGTGTAACGGTTCCTCGTGGCGATTATCCGGATATGTCAATTTTTGATCAAATTTATGTGGATAATGTGCAAGGAATGTCAATTCCCATCAAGCAATTGATAGAATTAAACATGGAATCGTCGCCGTCGTCTATTAGTCACATCGACAGAACACGAGTGGTATATGTCAACTCGTTTGTGAAAAAAGGATATACCAACGACAAAGTAATTGCAGATGTTGAAAATCAGATGAAAAAAATGAAATTGCCTTATGGTTATCATTTTAAAATGGGGGAGAAGTTGAAAGTAAGGAAGAAGCTTTGGCGGATTTGGAACCATCATCATCATAACGTTGTTTTTATTCATTGCTGTGTTGGTAATGGAATTTAAAACGCTAAAAAGTACGCTGATTGTATTGTCTGTAATTCCGCTCGGTATTGTGGGGGCTGTAATTGCGCTTTGGATAACTGGAAATCCGTTGTCGTTTGTTTCAACTGTTGGATTGGTAGCTTTGGCTGGAATTGAAGTGAAAAACACCATTTTATTGGTCGATTTTACCAATCAATTGCGCAAAGAAGGCATGGACATCATCGAAGCTGCTGAAAAAGCATCCGAAATACGTTTCTTGCCGATTATTCTAACAACTTTAACAGCCATTGGTGGTTTAATTCCAATTGCATTGTCGAGTAACCCAATGATTGCGCCACTTGCCATTGTGATTATTGGAGGTTTGATAAGTTCAACGTTGTTGTCGCGCATTGTTACACCTGTTGTTTACCGATTAATTCCACCAAAAATTGATTAAATTGTAACTTTTTGAATTGTAAACCACTCTAACGAGTAATAAAATGATTTAAAAAGAGTTATACATTTAAAATAAATAGGATGAAAAAGATTGTAATTGGACTATTTCTTGTTGTTGGTTTCCAACTTCAAGCACAAATGAAAAGTGGTTTTGAACCTACCGAAGCACGCGATATGATTCAGTTGTGCAACAGTTTTGGCTATTTGGATTTATATGGCAGTGATACAGAAATTTTGCCTGTTGGATATGAAAAAGTGTACACATCGCCATCGTTGGGAATGGACAATAAATTTCAGGTGTATAAAAAGGGTAACAAAGGAGCGATAGTTTTTCGTGGTACTACTTCAAATATGCTAAGTTTTATGGAAAACTTTTATGCAGCAATGCTTCCAGTTAAAGGCACCATTAAAATAAAAGGAGAAAAATTCAAATACCAAATGGGCGAAAACGCCAATAGTTCCATTCACGCTGGTTATACGCTCGCAATTGGGTATATGAAAAGTGAATTATTGCACCAAATAAACGAGTTGAACAGACAAGGTGTTTACGATATTTTTATAACCGGACATTCGCAAGGAGGTGCTTTGGCTACGTTGGTGCGTGCCTATTTCAATTATGTTCCAGATAAAGAATTGAGCAAAAAGAACACGTTTAAAGTGTATGCTTTTGCCAATCCAATGGTTGGAAATGCCACTTTTGCCAAAGAATACGACGCTAATTTTTGTACACCACAGATGAGTTATTCCATTCATAACCCTAAAGATTTTGTTACAAAATTGCCTGTAAGCAAGGCGGATGCTGCATTTTGGGAAAATAACACCGAATTATTGGCAGGCGGAAATGAACGCATGGGGGCACTATCCGCTTTTTTGGGTGGAGCAGGAACCATGTTTAAAGGAAGAATTGTTGAAATGGCAAAAACGATGGCTATTCAAATCGAAAAGATGCTTCAAAATAGTTTGGGAAACTTTGTAATGCCTCAGTTTAAAGATGAGTTTGATTATGTGCATGAATCCAATATTGTAGAAATTTCAACAACCGAATATCCGTTGGAATTGAAAGATTCGTCTGTTTTACAAAACGATTCCATCCTAAAAACAAGAGATGCAAACGGCATTTTTCCTAACAAAGATTTGTATAAACCAACCAATAGTTTTTTGCAACACAAGCCGTATAATTATTACACAGCATTGCTAAAAGATTATTTTCCAGAAGAATACCAAGCTTTGAAACAAAAGTATTTTGTGATGCCAGAGAAGAAGTAGATAGAAGTTTGATTTAATCTCTGTTTTACTAAAAATTGAATGCTTTATAGTGCCCACAGCTCTTTGAAACGAATGGCTTGTCGACGAGAAATTTCAACTTTATCCCCCGATTCTAATTCCACCATTAAGCCGCCGTTAAACCAGTTTTCAATTTTGGTAATCCATTGAATGTTAATGATGTATTTTCTATTGGCACGGAAGAAATAAGTTGTGTCTAAACGTTCTTCTAAGTTACCTAAAGAACTTAAAATCATTGGTTTAAAACCGTTGAAATGAACCTTTACATAATTACCATCCGATTCAAAAAAGCGGATATCGGAAAGTTGAACAAACCAACATTTTTCGCCGTCTTTTAAAAACACACGGTCGTTGATGGACAATTGTTTCTTTTCAAACCCTGTTTCAGAAGGAGCGATGGTGGCATTTTCTTCCTCAAATCGTTGGGTGATTTTCTTAATCGTTTCATCCAATCGGTTGGGGTCAACAGGTTTTAGCAAATAATCCAAGGCATCCACTTCAAAAGCTTTCAAAGCATATTCATCGTAGGCAGTAACAAATACAACGAGTGGAATTTCGTCCAATTGTTTCAATAAATCAAATCCTGTAATTCCAGGCATGTTGACATCCGAAATTAAATCGGGATGAAGTTCGTTGATCAATTGTATGCCTTCTTGACCGTTTTTTGCTTCGTCAATGATTTCAATTTGCGAATAGTTTTTCAACAATGACTTTAACTCTTCACGCGCAAGATGATTCTGTCATCAATATGTAATGTTTTAATTTTTCATAATCAAAAGTTAATGTTGCCAAAACGGTTGTCTCTAATTGTTGCAATGAAAATGCTGCTTTGTCTTTAAACTGTATAGTCAAACGTCGCTCTGTATTTGCAATGCCAATACCACTATCAACGGTATTGTTAGGTTGTCCTGTATTTCAACCGATATTACTATTTTATCATCAAATTTTTGAATGGAAATGCGTATAAATCCACCATTTATTTGTTGTGAAATTCCATGCTTTATGGCGTTTTCTACTAAGGTTTGAATGATAAATAATTGCGGAAGCAAAACGAATTGCAACGTTCATCCAATTGCCAGTCGATAGTCAATCGTTCTTCAAATCTTATTTTTCAAGATCGAGGGTAACTTTTTACAATTTCCACTTCTTCGCTAACAGGAATCAAATTTTCTTTGCCTGAAACCAACGATTTTCGCAATAAATTGGAAGCTGCGATGGCATTTAGCATTTTGAGGTTCAATATCATTAAAAACGAATGGAATTGAGTGAAGTTGAATAAAAAATGAGGGTTCAATTGCGAACGTAAATTCTTTAATTCAATTTCATTTTTTGACGCTTCTAAAGTCACGTTTTCCAATTCTTTTACACGCGATTTTTGAAAAAAATGATAGGTAAAATAAATTCCATTCCAACTGATAATCAATAAAGTAAGCGCCAAAATATTAATGATTACTTGAGCTGGTTTTAAATCGTTGTAAAAATTATCCGATAAAAAATATTCTGAAACCAATAAGCAACATTCAATAAAGGCAGAACAAATAATTGAAATGATGATTAAACGAGGAAGTAATTGCGCTAATTTTTTATCCAACCAGTTGTTGCGCAACATATACAAGCGCATAATGTGCGTAAAGAAAATGTTGAACACAGTCATGAAAACCAATTGTAAATGGAGGTTGGATGAAATTTCTGTTGGGCGATCTATCGTAGCAGAAAAATAAATGAGCAGCGAATAAATACTCCATCCACAGATTTGCGCCACCCAATACATTTTTTTGCTGTTCTCCATGAAACAAAAATAACAATGATTTTGAATCTATCGCAGTGTTTTATTAACTTGTTGAGAATAAAACGACTAAAATATTATCAAGAATGATTTTAATTAACAAATTTTAATCGTTCTAATTTTTTATTGGCATCCAAAAAGGTTAAATTTGGAAAGTAGGGTTGTTTCTACCTCAATATTTTTAAAACAACCTTGCAACATTACTTTTATATACAAACAAAATAGATCACTTATGAGTTATTCAAAAGCAAAGTCAGTAAGAGAGCTGTCAGTCAATGGTAAAAATTACAAATTTAGTTCACTAAAAGATTTAAAACCTGGAGGAATTGAGCATTTACCGTTTAGTATCCGCATTTTGTTGGAAAACGTACTGAGGAATTACGATGGATTTAGCATAACGGATGAACATATTGAGACCCTATTAAATTGGACACCAGAAGAAAACGATAAAGACATTCCTTTTAAACCTGGGCGTGTTTTGATGCAAGATTTTACGGGTGTTCCAGCCGTTGTGGATATGGCTTCGTTGCGTGCAGAATTTGTACGTCACGGAAAAGATGGACAAAAAATCAATCCTGCAATTCGGGTTGATTTGGTAATTGACCACTCGGTGCAAGTCGATTATTTCGGAACAGATTATTCCATCGGTAAAAACGTGGATTTGGAATACGAACGCAACAAAGAACGCTATGAATTGTTGAAATGGGCACAAAAAGGATTGAATAATTTTACGGTGGTGCCTCCAGGAATGGGGATTTGTCACCAAGTAAACTTAGAATATTTGGCAAAAGGTGTTACCGAAAGAAATGGTTGGTTGTTCCCAGATACCTTGGTTGGAACAGATTCACACACGCCAATGGTAAACGGAATTGGAGTTGTTGCATGGGGAGTTGGTGGAATTGAAGCCGAAGCTGCGATGTTAGACCAACCAACATTTTTTACTTGTCCGCAAGTTGTAGGATTGAAATTAACAGGAAGCATCCCTAATCATTGTACGGCAACCGATATGGTGTTGACCATCACACGTTTATTGCGCGACACTGGTGTTGTGGGTAAATTTGTAGAAGTTTTTGGTGATGGATTAGACAATTTAACGGTAACCGACCGCGCAACGATTGCCAACATGTCGCCTGAATTTGGTTGCACGGTGACTTATTTCCCAATTGATAATCGCACGTTGGAGTATATGCATTCAACCAACCGTTCGGCAGAGCAAATAAAAATTGTTGAAACTTATTGTAAAGAAAACTTATTGTGGCGCACAGGCAACGAAAAAATCTCGTATTCAAAAGTAGTTGAATTGGATTTATCGACACTTGAACCAACAGTTTCTGGTCCAAAACGTCCACAAGATAAAATATTTGTAAAAGACCTTGGTTCTTCGTTCAAAACTTTGTTGAAAAGCGAGTTTAACCGCGATTATTTGGTAAAAGACGAACGTCAAGAATCTGCTTGGTTAAAAGAAGGTGGTTCGGGCACAGAATTTACTTTTGGAAAAGTTCCATTAAATGGTGAATCGCACTCTGAAGTTGCTTTGGATGACAATAAATTGCGTTCTGTTCGCATCAAACAAGCCAACAAAGAGTTTGTTTTGAGTGATGGAAACATTGTTATTGCAGCAATTACCAGTTGTACCAATACGTCCAACCCTGCGGTAATGGTGGGAGCTGGATTGTTGGCTAGAAATGCAGTTGAAAAAGGATTGCGCACCAAATCGTGGGTAAAAACATCGTTGGCACCAGGTTCTAAAGTTGTTACAAAATACTTAGAACGTTCAGGTTTAAACGTTGATTTAGAAGCATTGCGTTTTCACACGGTAGGTTATGGTTGTACATCATGTATTGGTAACTCAGGACCACTTCCTCCGGCAATTGCAACAGCTGTTGATAAAGGCGAATTGGTGGTTGCATCTGTTCTTTCTGGAAACAGAAACTTTGAAGCACGTGTGCATCCGCAAGTAAAAATGAACTTCTTGATGTCGCCTATGTTGGTGGTGGCGTATGCATTGGTGGGTAGAGTAGATATCGACCTAATCAATGATCCGTTGGATTACGATCCAAATGGACAACCTGTTTATTTGAAAGATATTTGGCCAACTCGCGATGAGATTAGAAACACCATCAGTGAGTGTGTAAAACAAGAAGATTTTGGTGAAATTTACGATGTGATTTTTGATGGTTCAACCGATTGGCAAACATTGGAAGTGAAGTTGAGTGAAAGCTATGAATGGAACCAACAATCAACCTACATCAAAGAGGCGCCATTTTTCGAAAACATCACTGCCGAAACAAAACCAATTACCGATATAAACGGAGCTAGAGTGTTGTTGTATTTAGGAGATTCTGTTACAACCGACCACATTTCGCCTGCAGGATCGTTTAAAGAAGGAACAGCTGCTGGTCAGTATTTGTTGAGCAATGGTGTGGCAAAAGAAGATTTCAACTCGTATGGTTCACGTAGAGGAAACCACGAAGTGATGATGCGCGGAACGTTTGCCAATGTACGCATCAAAAATAAAGTGGCAGATAAAGAAGGAGGATTTAGCCGTTATTTCCCAACCAACGAAGTTAACACCGTGTTTGATGTTGCCATGCAATACAAAAAAGACAATACACCGTTGGTAGTTTTGGCAGGTAAGGAATATGGTTCGGGCTCATCACGTGACTGGGCAGCAAAAGGAACGTTTTTATTAGGGGTAAAAGCGGTAATTGCCGAAAGTTATGAACGTATTCACCGCAGCAATTTAGTGGGAATGGGCGTTGCACCGTTGGTATTTACAAATGGAGAAAATGCCGAATCGCTTGGATTGGATGGCTCTGAAACGTTTGATATCACAGGATTGGCTGACAACCTTGTGCCTCGCAAAATTTTAGATGTAAAAGCAACACATCCTTCTGGAAAAGTAACCAATTTTAAAGTAGAAGCACGTTTGGACTCTCAAATTGAAATTGAATACTATAAAAACGAAGGTATTTTGCAATACGTTTTAAGAGATTATTTGAAGAAAAATTAAGCAATAATCGCATAAAAATAAGAGCTGTTTCTACTGGGAACGGCTCTTTTTTTATTTCATGAACGAAAGTTGGCAATGCATTACTCTTTCTAATAGGAATTGTTTATTTTTGTCAACTATGAGCAAAAAACAAGACAAACAATTAAAATACGATTTGGCTTATTTGAAAATGGCAAAAAGTTGGTCGGAATTGTCACATTGCAGCCGCAAAAAAGTTGGAGCATTAATCGTAAAAGACGACATGATTATTTCGGATGGATACAACGGAACACCATCTGGTTTTGATAATTGTTGCGAAGACGATAATGGAGATACATTGTGGTATGTCTTGCATGCCGAAGCCAACGCAATTTTAAAAGTGGCAAAATCAACCAACAATAGCAAAGGTGCAACTTTGTATTTAACCTTGTCGCCGTGCAAAGATTGTAGTAAGTTGGTTTTGCAAGCTGGAATTACACGCGTTGTGTTTTCAGATAATTACAAAGATACTTCGGGCGTAGATTTTTTAAAAAATGCGGGCATTGAAGTGGTTCAATTACAATTAGATTGATGGAAAAAAGAAACAATAAATTTTGGGTGCCCATCCTCATTGGTTTGGCGCTAGCAGGAGGTATTTTTGTAGGGCGAAAAATGGCTTTGCCCAACGATTTGATTTTTGGAATACAATCCAATAAATCTGCTTCCAACCAAAAAATTCAAGATATCATCGACATCATCGATAATTATTATGTGGACAGTGTCAACAGCGAAGAATTGTTGGAGAAAACCATCAGTGATATGTTGCACCAGCTCGATCCTCATTCCAACTACATTTCGGCAAAAGACATGTTGTTGGCAAAGAGCAAATAAAAGGCGAGTTTTCGGGTGTTGGAATTCGATTTTTATCCCTTCGCGATACCATTTGTGTTATCAATGTGGTGAAAGGTTCTCCCTCTGATGCAGTGGGTGTAAAGGCAGGCGATAAAATTTTGAAAGTAGATGGCAAAACGGTGGCTGGTGTTAAAATTAAAACCGACGATATCATGTCGCGCCTCAAAGGAAAAGCCAATACCAAAGTCAACGTTGTGTTTTTACGCGATGGAAAAACATTGAACAAAACCATCACACGAGGAACCATTCCAATTTATTCTGTTTCGGCGGCATTTATGATGAACAAAGAAACTGGATTTGTGAAAATCGATCAGTTTTCAATCACCACGGCTAGCGAATTTAGAAATGCTGCAAAACAATTGTTGGCAAGCGGTATGAAAAGCATGATTTTGGATTTACGCAATAATTCAGGAGGTGTTATGCAAAGTGCAACAACCATTGTGGATGAATTTTTGCCTGCCAATAAAGTGATTGTTTCTACAAAAGGAACGCATTTGAAAGAGCAATTTTACAAATCTTCGCGCGATGGCATTTTGGAAGATGTGAAAGTGGTCGTGTTGATCAACGAAAACTCAGCTTCTGCAAGTGAAATTGTGGCAGGTGCATTGCAAGATAACGACCGTGCAACCATTGTTGGACGCCGTAGTTTTGGTAAAGGTTTGGTGCAAGAAGACATGGTGTTGAGAGACAACAGCAGTTTGCGTTTAACAGTTGCGCGCTATTACACACCAACAGGACGAAGCATTCAAAAACCATACAACGGTGATATTGAAGAATACTACCACGAAGAAATGAGTCGCTATGACAAAGGTGAATTGTTTCAACCCGATTCATCGTTGTTTGTAGATTCATTGAAATACACAACGCCAAAAGGCAAAATTGTTTACGGTGGAGGAGGAATCATGCCGGATGTATTTGTTCCGCTGGATACCACAGGCAATAGTTGGTATTTAACCCAGTTGCGATATGCCATGACTTTTCAATCGTTTGCATTTGATTTTGCACATGGTAAATACGAAAAATGGAAAAATCCGCAAGAATATGCAGCCACTTTCAATGTTTCTGACAATTTGATGCAACAGTTTTTAAATTACGCACAAAAAGAATTTAAAATTGCTATTGACCAAAAAGGATTGCGTATGAGCAAGTCGTTGTTAAAATTGTTTTTAAAAGCAGAAATTGCTCGCCAAATCTGGGTAGAAGACGGATATTACACCGTTGTTAGCCAAGACGACAAAGAAGTAAAAGCAGCCTTGCAACAATTGAAGTGATGATGGAGAAGTAGGGGGGGATAGTGCAACTCACTCCGCTTTCACCACATTTCCTTTTCCATACTGAATTACGGAAAGAGTAGAAGGAGTGCCGTAATAAATAATGTCGCCCGTTCCGTTGATTTCAAACGTAGAGGCAGCTCCTTGCGCATTGACGGATGTGTTGACAGGCGTGTCGGAAACAACTACTAATTTGTTGGCAACATGCAAACTTCTTGTATCGCCAAAACCGTTGCTAATGACTTTGATGATGGCTTCATCGCAATTTCCACTCAACACAAAATTACCATAGCCGTGACCTTGCGAAGCGGTTACTTTTGTGCAATTCAAATTCAAATAGGCGGTTGCACCACTGTCTTGAATTTCCAACCCAAATGTGTTGGTGGTAATGGCTCCGAGTGTTGTAATGTCGTGCGTACCTTCAAAAATAAGTTGCGAATTTCTTTAAAATGAAGTTCAACTTTAATCAAACTCTTTATACGAGCGTAAGAAATCACATTTATTGGAGTTTTTGAGCAACAAATAGCCCTCGTTGTTCATCTCTGCAGTGATGAAATTAATTAAATTTTCTCCACCGTTGACAATCATTTTATTGACCGTATCTTGCACCAAAACAACTTCCATTTTAGGTCCAACACGCAATTTATCAAACTCGGGCAATGCTAGTTCTAATGTTACATTGTCGCCAACAGCTTTCATGCAACGACGATCTTCTGCTTTTTTACAAGCAGTAAAAGCGCTTACGATTAAAATTAGTGCAACGAATCTCATTTTTTGTCTTTTTTGCGGTTAAAAAATGTATAGCCAACGCCCCATTCCACATAATCGGCTTTGCCCCAATGCGATTTCAAAACTACTTGAAAATGCACACCACTTTTTAGGTAATAGCGCATCCCTACACGGTGATAAAAAAGTTCTTCGGGTTTGTAAAAATCACGCACATAAGCACCCATTCCCAATACAAAATGGAAATTATTGAGCGGCAATAAATAACCGGCATACACACCAAATTGCATCACTTTCCATTGTGTTTTTTGCACCTCTGGACGGTATCCAAAAATGGATTGATTGGACATCGCATCAAAGGCAACCTCCCAACCAACACGCGGTTTCATAAACATGCGCATGTGCACGTTCAATGCAAAAACAGGATAAGTTCTTCCGTTGGTTGGAAAAACTTGCTTTGCCGAAGCTATGGCTGTGGCTCCAAACAACAAACGTCGTTGTGGAATATAGGTTGGTTTCTCTATGGTAGAATGTTTTTCGTTGTAGTGAATAAAACGTCCGTATCCCAACGTAATTTGCGGAATGTTGATTCCTAAATTGGGCACTTTTGTTCCGCCATTAGAGAAATGTGTCAAATCTATTCCAAACAATATCCAGTTGTTTTTAAAATATGTTCGGGTATCTATTCCTAAATTAATCAACGCGTTGATGCGAGTAGAAATAGCCGAATTTTTGTTGTTCAGAACTTCATCATATACTTTATTCGTATAGCCCAATCCACAACCTAATTTTCCACTCAATCGAAAATGTTTGCGGGCAACAAATGGAATGGCCAATGATCCATAAATTCCACCAAAATTCCCCAATAACTTGGTGTTTCCAACGTTTCCAAAATACAAATTGATGGATAAATCGGGATATTTATAGTATTTATGCCATGCTTTTTCACCATTTGGTCGGTACACAAACGCCAATTCTGCTGCATAAGTGTGATTTTGCGCAATGTGTCCCATTACCACGCGGTGACCAATAAGAAACCCATATTTCATTCGAGCTTCTAATCCCCAATTTATTTTTTCTTGGGCAAAAGAAACGCTGCTTAATGCCAGTAAACAACAGATAAGAACACTACGCATACTTTGTTTTTAAATAGTAATGGTTGCGAAATTTACTAAATTTGTGGCAAAAGTAAATAAAATGGATGAACGATTAAAGGCTTTTAACAGATTATTGGACATCATGGACGACCTGCGCGAAAAATGTCCGTGGGATAAAAAACAAACCTTTGAAAGTCTGAGACACTTGACAATAGAAGAAACCTATGAGTTGGCGGATGCGATTTTGGACAACGATTTGAAAGAATTGGAAGGCGAAATTGGTGATATTTTTCTGCACATGGTTTTTTACAGCAAGTTGGGAAGTGAAGTGGGTGCTTTTGATGTGAGTTCGGTTTTAAACCGCATTTGCGATAAATTGGTACACCGTCATCCGCATATTTATGGTGATGTACAAGCCGAAACCGAAGAACAAGTAAAAGCCAATTGGGAAAAACTGAAACTTAAAGAAGGAAAAAAATCTGTTTTGCAAGGCGTACCGCAATCGTTGCCAGCAATGGTAAAAGCCGCGCGTATTCAAGAAAAAGTAAAAGGTGTTGGTTTTGATTGGGACGATAAAGAGCAAGTTTGGAATAAAGTTCAAGAAGAATTGAACGAATTTAAGGCAGAAGTGGACGCACAATCGCCGCAAATTGAAGATGAATTTGGTGATTTGTTATTCTCTTTAATCAATTACTCGCGTTTTATTGGTGTAAATCCCGAAAATGCATTGGAAAAAACCAACAAAAAATTCATTGCTCGATTCATGAAAATGGAAGAATTGTTGCACAACAACCAACAGCAAATGGGCGAATTATCGCTTAAAGAGATGGATGTTTATTGGGAGCAAGCCAAAAAGTTGTTGAAATAAAAAAGTTTCATTACGTAAAAAACTTACGTTCTTAAAATAGATATTGGGTAGAAATTCAATTGATATTCCTTATTTTAAAAGCTGTAAGTATGAAAAAGTTGTTATTTATTTTTGGTTTTATAAGCCTAAATGCATCTGCTCAAATTGTACCAACAATTGAACAATGTGAAGACCTTTTTTTAAAGAAAATTTCTATTAATGATGTTGATCCTAATATCATGGATATCCAATTTAAAAATGACGAAGAAATTGTTACGCACCATTGTTTTACGTCTGAATATTTAGAACCTATCTATTTTATTGTTACCTCCAATATCCCTAATTTTATTTTGATAGTTCCATTTGAAGAGGAAAAAGATGCAAAGGATATTTTTAACTATTATGCCCATAAAATGGCAGATTATTTTTCAAATAATATAATTCGCATCAAGAAAAAATGGGGGCTTTTCTATGTGGGGAATAATGTTGAAAAAAATCTTCAAGTAGCAATTAAATATCTCGATAAGACATTTTCAATTATTGTGCATACACTACCTAAAAATGCCTTTAAGTATAAAAAATAGATAATGGGGAAGTGAAGTTGAAAGAACAACTATTTTTCCACTTCCCATTTATTTATTTCGCATCGATCACAATTCCCACCGGACAATGGTCGGAACCCATTACTTCGTTGAGAATAAATGCTTCTTTTACTTTTGGTAATAATTGTTCGGAAACTAAAAAATAGTCAATCCGCCAGCCAACGTTCTTCTGACGAGCTCCACCGCGATAACTCCACCAAGAATATTTTACCTGATCGCCGTTTACCGCTCGAAAAGTGTCCAACAAACCATTGGCATGATAGGCGTCCATTCCGTCAATTTCTTCTTGCATAAAACCAGCTGCTTTGTTGTAATTTTCTTTTGGTCGTGCTAAATCAATGGCTTTATGTGCCACGTTTAAATCGCCACAAACAACCACGGGTTTTGTTTTTTCCAATTCTTTTAAATAAGCTAAAAATGCAGCATCCCACGTTTGACGGTATCCTAATCTTAACAGTTCGCTTCCAGAATTGGGAACATAAGCCGTTACCAAATAAAAATCTTCAAATTCTAAACCTGTAATGCGTCCTTCTTGGTCGTGTTCTTCCACGCCCATGTCGTAAAACACATTTTTAGGTTGAACACGTGTAAAAATAGCTGTTCCAGAATAGCCTTTGCGTTGAGCTTCGTTGGCATATACTTCGTAGTCACTTAATTGCGCCAGTGCTTCTTTGGTTTGTTCAACTGTAGCTTTGGTTTCTTGTAAACAAATCACGTCGGCGTTTAAGTCCAACATGTCTTTGTAAAATGTTTTTTGTGTAATGGCGCGAATTCCGTTAACGTTGAAGGAAATTAATTTCATGGATGTTGCTGTTAATAATTAAAATGTTGATTGATAAAGTTAGCAATTTTAGCCGTGTAATCATTTGAATTGGTTTGATTCCAGTTGCCATGACCTTCACCTGCATACTGCGTAGATTCGTTGTAAACACCTTTGGTAGTTAATTCGTTGTGCAAAATTCCCATTTGGGTAGCTGGAATTAATGGGTCGTTGTCGCCATAAAAGGAAATGGTTTTAGGTGAATTGGCTGTAATGTATTTAACGGGACTCACCTCGGCATACAGTGTTGGGTTTTGTGCATAGGTGATGGGTCCAACAAAACTTGATAAAGCATAATCGTACACTGAATTTCCGGTGTAGGAAACATCTGTAAAATCTGCTGGACCAACCGTGTTGCATATAGCTTTCACTTGGTGCAAGGTGTCGTAACGATAACCGTAAAACATGCCCAAATGTCCGCCTGCCGAATTCACTAAAAATAAAATATTCACTTTCAAGCTGGTAATTAGGATGTTGAATGTGATTGATTGCTTGTTGAATGTCTTGAATTTGCTTAGGATATCCCGGACTCAGATAAGTTCCTAATCGGTAATTAATGTTAATAATGGCATGGTGTGGATAGTACAATTTCAACGTATTGAAAAATACACAAAATCAGCTTTATCGCCTGAACTCCAACCACCACCATGCGAATGAGAATAAAAAACTTGGTGGAATCTTTAGGAACGATTGGCTGGCAAATAAATATCCATTTTTTGTTGTGGGTCACGCTACAGAAAATGTCCGTTAGCGTGTAGGATTGTGTAGAATCATATACCGCCACAGCAGGAGGTGTGTTTGTATCATCGGGTTGTGGGGTAATTGTTTCTTTTTACAAGCAATCAATGCAACTGCTAAAATAAAATAGGTACGATGGATTGAAAAAACAACTTTCATGGTTTTAATTTATAACGTAAATTTAATAAAATTGAATGATGAAAATCAAAATTCGATGAAATCATCCAAATTTTTCTTCCTCCTTCAGTAAAAGTCATTACATTTGTCGTTCAAAATTTGACAAATTATGAGCAATTACGACGTTACGATTATAGGTTCTGGACCAGGAGGATATGTGGCAGCAATTCGTTGTGCACAGTTGGGAATGAAAACAGCAATTATTGAGAAATACGACACATTGGGTGGAACGTGCTTGAATGTTGGTTGTATTCCATCTAAAGCGTTATTGGATTCATCAGAACATTATCACAATGCGGTTCATAATTTTGCAGAACACGGAATTCAAATCAGCGCTCCAAAAGCCGACATCAAACAGATGATTGAACGTAAAAATGGAGTGGTAGAGCAAACGTGTAGCGGTATCAAATTTTTGATGGACAAAAACAAAATTGATGTTTTTCACGGAGTAGGTTCTTTTGTGAATGCAACCACTATTAAAGTTACAGACAGCAAAGGGAAAGAAACGCAAATTACATCTAAAAATACCATTATTGCAACGGGTTCAAAACCAAATTATTTTCCAGGAATGGAGCCCGATAAAAAACGCATCATTACATCAACAGAAGCATTGAGCTTGAAAGAAGTTCCAAAGAAAATGATTGTCATTGGTGGTGGTGTAATTGGTTTGGAATTAGGTTCTGGTATATAACCGTTTGAACAGAAGTGGAAGGTTGAGTTTGCACCCAACATCATCCCAACCATGGACGGAACGATGTCTAAAGAATTGACGCGTGTTTTGAAAAAAGATGGTTTCAAATTTTATATGGAACACAAAGTTCAAAGCGTTGAAAACAAAGGTAAAAAAGTGGTTTTGACTGCATTGAACAAAAAAGGAGGAAGTAAAATTAGAAGCCGATTATTGTTTAGTTGCTGTTGGTAGAAAACCTTATACTGCTGGTTTAGGGTTGGAAAACGCTGGTTTGAAAGCTACAGACAGAGGTCAAATTGAAGTGAACAACCATTTACAAACTTCAGTTCCAAACATTTTTGCAATTGGCGATGTTGTTCGTGGAGCAATGTTGGTACACAAAGCAGAAGAAGAAGGAGTGTATGTTGCTGAATTTTGGCGGGACAAAAACCACACATTAACTACGATTTAATTCCAGGAGTTGTGGTTATACTTGGCCAGTAGCGTTGCAAGTGTTGGTAAAACAGAAGAGCAATTAAAAGCCGAGGGAGCAAACTTTAAAGTGGGTTCTTTCCCTATCAAAGCGCGTTGGGAAGAGCTAGAGCATCTATGGATACGCAAGGTTTGGTGAAAATATTGGCAGATAAAGAAACCGACGAAATTTTAGGTGTTCACATGATTGCACCACGTGCAGCCGACTTGATTATGGAAGCTGTTGTGGCAATGGAATACCGTGCATCGGCAGAAGATATTGTACGCATTTGTCACCCGCACCCAACGTATGCAGAAGCAGTGAAAGAAGCAGCTTTGGATGCAGCGTTTGGCAAACCAATTCACGTGTAAGAAAAACAAATAGATAGATTGAAAAGAGTTGTCGAAAGGCAGCTCTTTTTTTGTTGGGATAAGGTGTGTTCAAATAAAATAAAAAGTGTTACTAACCTCCCTCCTTGAGGAGGGAAAGAGGGAGGTGATAGCACACATAAGCTGCTTTTCGCATTGTATTATTCACGATTAAAATTAGTATTTTGATGATGGTGAGATTCTTTTATTCATCTCCTTAAATATCTAGTGGAATATTAGGAAAACAATTGGGTTTTATGAACATGAAATGAGTTTTTATTATTTGGTTGCCTTCCAATTTTTATTTCTTTACAAAAGTCACCTCCCTTAATATTTTGATTTTAAGAATAGTATGTTAATGATGAGTGTATTGTTAGAATATTTCAGTTATTTCAAAAGTCACCTCCCTTAATCCTTCCTCAAGGAGGGAGACATATTCTTACTCAAAAAATAGTTGGAACTCCAATTTTTGAATTTAATTCTCCTTTGCACCCATTACGGTTAAAAATCTGTTATCCACTTTTGTCTTGATACAAAAGTTGGCAAAAAATCAAGGCGAAAAAAATGCTTCCCCGCGCTCTGTCTGGCTGTTGAAATTTTACGAACGGACTCGCCCTTCGGGACGAAAACGTTTTCATACGCCTTCGTAAATTTGCTACCAGCCATCCATTCACGCCAACACGCCCCCGCTTTTTCGCCAGCCCAACGCACAGAACAACTTGCAAGGCGATGTCTTTTTGTTTTTCAATTGTCCATTTTCAATTGTCCATTTTAAATTGCCAATTGTCCATTTAAAAATCCTCCTACCAATCTTCCACATATCCAAAAATATCGTATATTCGCAGGCACTATGAGTGAAGTAGCTATAAGACTAGAAGGGATTTCTAAAAAATACACTATTGGAAAAGAAAAAGACGGTAGCTTGCGGGGCACGTTGAGCTCGCTTTTTTCTAAATCTACTTCCTCTTCCGAAGATTTTTGGGCATTAAAAGACGTTTCCTTTGAAGTGAAAAAAGGCGATGTTGTAGGTATTATTGGTAAAAATGGCGCCGGCAAATCAACGTTGTTAAAAATTCTTTCGCAAATTACCCGCCCCACAGAAGGAAAAATAGAAATAAACGGACGCATTGCTTCGTTGTTGGAGGTTGGCACAGGTTTTCATCCCGAGTTGACCGGTAGAGAAAACATTTATCTCAACGGCACCATTCTCGGCATGACCCGCAAAGAAGTTCAAAGTAAATTTGACGAAATTGTTGCTTTTTCTGGCATAGAAAAATTCATCGATACCCCCGTAAAACACTATTCTTCGGGTATGTATGTGCGTTTGGCTTTTGCTGTTGCCGCCCATCTCGAACCCGAAATTTTAATCATTGATGAGGTTTTGGCCGTTGGCGATGCCGAATTTCAAAAAAAATGCTTGGGCAAAATGAAAGACGTAGCAGGAGAGGGCAGAACGGTGCTGTTTGTGAGTCATGATTTAGCGGCGGTGAAGAGTTTGTGTAATAGAGGGGTGTTGTTGGAAAATGGTTTTGTAGTCTGTCAATCAAATGTGGATGAATGTATTGAAAAATATATTAGTAGTAATATTATTGACTCAGTATATAAAAAAAATATAGGAAAAGATTATAATTCTATTTCTAATGTTATTTTAAGTGTAACTCCTTTGAATTCAGAACACCAAATAGTTACTGACTACAAGTCCAATGAGAAAATAAAATTAAGAATCGATTTCAAAATAGATTGTGAAATTGAAAAAATCACCATTGGTGTAGCTTTGCTTAATGAATTACAACAAAAGATTTTTACAAACCATTATGAAGTTACAAATTATGGAAAAGAAAATCATTCTATAGATTATATAATACCAAATAATACGCTGTGTTCTGGTAGCTACTCATTTGATGTTGCTCTTTTTATTAATAAAGGAAAGGTTTTTGAATACTTAAATGATATTTGCCCTATTAAAATAATTGATTACAATTCTGAAATGAATTTTTATAAAAATTATGGTAGTGTTAATATAAATTGTGAATGGTATGATAATTAAAAAATATTTAAAAAAAATATATCTTTTATTTAATAATAAACAAGAAAGCGAAAAAGTATATTTATTTAAAAATGTAATGACATATGATTCACAATTTGGAGATTATACCTATGTATCATATAATTCAATTATTCACTGTTCAATTGTAGGGAAATTTTGTTCTATAGGACCAAATGTCGTAATAGGATATGGTGAGCATCCTATAGATTATTTGAGTACATCTCCAGTTTTTTATTCAGCCAAAGACGGTATGTTTGGGGAAAATTTATATAGTGAAAATGACTTTGAACATCATAAGAAAGTAATAATAGGGAATGATGTTTGGATTGGTGCTAATGTTTATGTGAAAAATGGAGTTACTATTGGTGATGGCGCTGTTATTGGAGCAGGCGCAGTTGTCACTAAAGATGTTCCTCCTTATGCCATAGTTGTTGGAGTGCCTGCAAAAATTTTAAAATATAGGTTTGATAATGAAACTATATCTGAATTATTAAAAAATAAATGGTGGGATTGGGATATTGAAGAAATAAAAAAACATAAAAGTGATTTTGTTACCTCTCTCGTTTATTTAAATAAAAACAAATAATATGAATGAACTTCATAAATATAAACAAACAAGATTTATAGATCCAGAATTAAAGCATTTAGGATATGCTTATTACACAATTAGAAAATCAATTTTTAATGCCGTATTAAAGCTTAAAAAGGAAATTAAAGGTAATGTTTGTGATTTGGGATGTGGAATAATGCCGTATAAAGAATTTTTACTAGAAAATAAGGGAATCACAAATTATATAGGAATAGATTTATATAATTCAGAATATGAAGAAGCTGTAAAACCAGATCTATATTGGGATGGTATTACTATTCCTTTAGAAGATGATAGTTGTGATTATGTAATTGCAACTGAATTTTTAGAACATTATCATTCAACTGAACATATTTTGAAAGAGATACATAGAGTGCTAAAAAAAGACGGATGCTTTTTTTTCACAGTTCCATGTGTTTGGGAAATACATGGGAAACCTTTTGATGAATATCGTTTCACACCATTTTCATTACAGAAGTATTTTGTAAAATTAAATTTTACACAAATTGAAATCAAACCATTAGGAGATATCAATACTAGTTTGATCATAATATTTGGTCTGTGGTTGGAAAACTCACATTTAAGTAATTTACAACAAAAAATTTATAGAAATTTGTTTAAACTCTATATCGATTTTTGTTAAAAAAGCAAAATGTTGAATATTCAATTGAAAATAAAGATTTCCCTTCGGGGTTGTATGGTTTTATTAGAAAATAAATTTTCAATCGTAAATTTTTAATACTTTTTATAAACTCTGTTTGTAGTAAGAAATGGGTCAACATTAATGTTGTTGTATTTTCTTGAATGGCTAAAAAAGAATATCCAGCATTAAGAAAATAGATGTTATTAGTGTAATAGGTGGTACTTTAATAAAAGAGTTTGATACAGTTGCAGATACATTTCAAACCGTTTGAGCAAAAAATATTATTTATAGAATTATTAGAAGTTTTTTAAGAAAATTAAAATAATTAAATTAATTAATGGACTTTTTGCATTGCGAGATTAATAAAATCATAAAAAACCAGTATGATTTAATACATAACAATACTATTTTTAATATTAAATTCAGTATATATCTTAAAGAAAAATGTCAAACTACTAAATTAATTGTTCACACGCATGAAATGAAAAACTTTATAAATTCTGTCTATTCAGATTTTAATAAAATTAGCAAAAAAGTTGATTGGTTTATTTGTGCATCAAATGCTGTAAAAAATGATTTATTTGAAAATTGGAATATTAAAAATTCAAATGTAATCTATGAATTGTCTAAGTTTGAAACAAAAGAAAGTAAAACTAATATAGAAAATACAATAATTATCAGTGGGTCAGGTAGAGGCGCACATAGAAAAGGACTTGATTTATTTATTAAAACAAGCCAAAATATTTTATTAAATAGTAATAATGCTAAAAAATATAAATTCCAATGGCTAGGTTATTTAACTGATGATGAAAAGAAATTACATAAGCAGTTAGTAAGTGAAAATAATTTGGAAAGTTATTTTACTTTCCTAGAAGAGAGAGAGGACACTTCTTCTTTTTTTGCCGAAACTGATATTTTTGTAATGTCATCAAGAGAAGACCCATTTCCATTAGTATGTATTGAAGCAGCTAACTATGGAATACCAATATTTTTGTTTAATAAAGCAACTGAACGCGTTAGGAAGTTTTTGAAGATTTAAATTATTTGATAGCGCCACAATTTGATACAAATGAACTGGCAAATAAAATTATTTCATTAATAAACAAGGAAGAATTGTATTGTAAAACTAGTGAGTTGCTTGTTAATAGATTTAGCAAATTCACAGTCGATAATCAAAGTGAGCAAATTATTAAAAAAATTAAAGAAGTGACAAAGAAATGAAATCAATAGCACTTCTCATACCGTATTTTGGCAAAATACATATGGTAACATTCTGTCAGTTTTATACCAACGAATTATTGAACAAATACGAAGTACTTTCTTCTCATAAAATAAGATTAGCAGGACATTTAGCGCTCCTGCGCGCTACAAAAAAATACACGCAATTGGGATATAAAGTATATGATTGGCAAAAAGCAGTGAAAAACCCCAACTTTGTTGGAATTGATGAACACGGTTTGACCAATGCCTTGTGCATGACCTTTTGTGATAAAGTTTTTGAAAAATTAAAATTATCCACAGATAATTTTGTTTTAAACGCTTTTCGTAAATGGAAAAAAAGAAAATATTATTTTGAAGAGCAATACAGTACGCCATTTATTCCTATTCCTTGGTTGGATGGTTCCATCAACAGTGCACAACCTGATACATGGTTTTATGAAAAAGGAAAGATAACCAATAGTCGTGATGGCAATCGCCAATTTATGTATTTGCACTTAATGAATTTTAAATCATCTATGTGGCGTGCAGATGGTTCAGAAGCACCATGGAAAGAAAATGTATATTTTGTTAGAAATGTTCTTAATCGTATAAGAATTGACCAAAGTGGTATAAATGAAGTAATTTAGTAGAATGAAAAAAATTGGTTTGTTAACGGCTTTAGACCCATTAGACAAAACATCTTGGTCTGGAATTTATTATAAAATTTATGATACCCTAAAGAACGAAGGTTTTGAAGTAGAAATTTTGGGTCCCTATCCTAAAAACAAAAATGCTGAAAGAATAATTTATATTATTGAAGTTTTTTTAAAATTGTTTACAAAAAAGAGGTATTATCATCACGGTACCATTGTCAATTCATTATTTAGAGGTTTTTATTTTTCGAAAAGAATTAAAAAATCTAACTGTGATGTTGTTTTAGGACTTACATCGGCAACAGAATTTGCATTTTTGAAAACAAACAAGCCTCTAATCTATTTTACAGATTCATCTTTTGGCCAAATTTCTAACTATTATTCCACATTTTCTGATGTATCAATGCTGTCAATATCTGAAGCTAATTTCCTTGAAAAACGGACTTGTAAAAAAGTTAAATATGTAATTTATCCATCTTTGTGGGCTAAAAGTTATTGTATTGAAAACTATCAAGTAAAAGCAGATAAGGTTAAAGTATATAAAATGGGTTCTAATATTGACTACCCTATTACGTTAAATGAATTTAAGTCCATAAACAAATCGTGTATTCACTTTCTATTTTTAGGTGTAGATTGGGAGCGAAAAGGGGGTGAACTCGTTGTAAAAGCGGTTAAAAACATTAAAAAATTAGGCTATAATGTAAAATTGACAATTTGTGGTTGTTCTCCACAAATACAAGAAGATTTTGTAGAGATTATCCCTTTTCTTAATAAAAATGATATTGATGATTATAAAAAACTTCAAAATCTTTTAATTGAATCTCACTTTTTATTTCTACCGACACAAGCAGAATGTTATGGAATTGTTTTCGCTGAGGCTGCTGCCTATGGATTACCTAGTATTGCTATGAATACAGGAGGAGTTTCAAGCGTTGTTAAAGATGGTGAAAGTGGTTTTTTATTGCCAGAAAATTCTGATGCAGACGCTTATGTAGAAAAGATTGTGAACTTAATAAACAATCCATCAAAGTACGAGGAAATGTCTAAAAATTCTAGAAAGTATTTTGAAGAAGAATTAGATTGGAAAAATTTTGGTAATAATTTTAAAATATTAATTTCCAACATCTAAATGAAAATCCTCCATCTCATACCGAGTCTCAATAAAGGCGGTGCCGAACGTATTTGCCTTGATATTTGTATTGAATTGCAAAACCAAGGTCATGAGGTGCTTTTAGTGACTTTGAGAGAGGATAATAAATATGCGTTTTTAACTACTCAACTTAACAAAAAAGTTGTTTCAACTCAAATAAATTTATCTTTACTTAGAAAAAATAAGGTTGATGTTCAACAACTTCAAGCAATTATTGATGAGCAACAACCTGCAGTTATTCATGTGCATTTGTTTGAAGCATGTATCAATTTAGCGTTTTGTAAATTGCCTTCAAGTACACGCATTGTAGTGCATTTTCACGACAATATGGTGCAACTTAAAAAGTGGGAGTGGAGCAAGTGCTTTAAAAAAAGTACACTCACTAATTTTTATGAGCGTTGGTTGGTACTAAAAAGCTGGGGAAAAAACACTCAACTTATCGCTATTTCAAACGATACACTTTCTTTTGTGCAACAACACTTAAAACATTTTTCCTCCATAAAATTGTTGAATGCAATCAACTTAAAACGGTTTCAACCCAACTTTCAACCCAATTATGAAAATTCAATTGTAATGATTGGTAGTTTTGTGGCTAAAAAAGGTCAAGAATTAGCCATTCGCACCATCAGTGAATTGAAACAGCGTAATTGTAATGTACATTTATATTTGTTGGGAGATGGTGAAATGAAAACACAACTGGTTAGTTTAGCCCAACTATTAAACGTTGAGGACTTAATTCATTTTGAAGGTCTTGTTGATCAGCCTGAGAAGTATTTACAAAAATCAAAAATTTATTTCCATACAGCATCCTATGAACCTTTTGGATTGGTATTACTCGAAGCAATGGCGTGTGGTTTACCAGTGATTTGCACGGATGGCAAAGGAAATAGAGATTTAATTAAAGATGGGGTTAATGGCTTTATTTTATTTGAAAGAGATGCCAAATTATTAGCAGATAAAATTCAGTTTTTACTCGATAATGATGAAAAACGCATAGAAATGGGTAAAAATGCACATCATTTTGCACAACAATTTGGTATGGAAGAGTATGTGAAGAAATTATTGAAAGTTTATCAGTAAAAATCAAATATTATTGCTTTAAAAGTATATTCGTATCACATCCCTCTCAATACCTCTCCAAATGCCGTGTAATTTTTCTCAGCGTTGTATTCGCTTTTCCAAGTTTGATAGGCATTTTCAGCATATTGGTTGTACGTTTCTTGCGTCATTGAACAAAAACGCTTTATTTCATCTGCAATTGTTGTGGAACTAGGGTTGGAGTGCAACAAACAACCATTTTGGGTGTTCACAATTTCACTGTTTCCACCAACATTAGTTGCAAGTACTGGAACGCCAAAACTCATGGCTTCCATAATGGAAACAGGAACACCTTCGGATGAACTCACATTGATAAACAAATGCGGTTGTTCTGTTGCAAAAGCACTGTATATTTCTGAATTAGCAACACGGCCCCGCAATGCAACTTCAATGTTTGGAGGCAACGTTTGCACTTGTTTTTTTAATTGAGCAAGTTCACTTCCATCGCCAAAATGCACCCAGCGGATAGGAATGTGTTGGATGTGTTGCAACGCTTCGGCAATAAGATGAACGCGCTTGAGCGGTATAACATTGGAGCAACTAAAAATTGTGAACATTTTAGAAGTTCGTTGTTCTATTTTGAAAGTTGGATTAGTTCCTAAACGTGCCAATTGAACAAGTTGCTGCACTTTCCAAACTTCTTTTGCGGTTTGAATTCCCTGCTTTGAAATGGCAAAAAGTTGCACGTATTGGGCAATTAAATGACGAAAAGGTAAATAATTAATGGCGTGAACGTTGAAATATACATCCCAACGGTGCATTCTTGAAATTGCTTTAATTCCTCTTTTTTTATTCAAAAGTGCTAAGGCTAGAGCGGTGTCATCGCACCAATAACTGTAAAAAACGGTTGTAGAAAGATCTAACTCATGCTTTGATATGCATTTTGCAAAAATGGAAGCACGTTCCATAGAAATAAGCATCGTTTTAAGTATGGGAAAGCTAAGATATTGATTATAAACTTGTTGAATAATGCGTTTTTCTTTCCAAAATTCACTGGAAAACAAATGACGAAAACTTTTAAATTTTAACAAGTATGTTGGTATAGCATTGCAGCGGATGATATTTTTACAATTAGAGGGCAACAATCGCTGTTCGGCGCTAGTAACATTGATGAAATAATCAAGATGGATTCAAACATTTGGGCAAGAAAAGGAACTTCTGTTTCCAAAAAAGTTTCTTGCCAAAAGGAAAATCAGATGTAATAAGTACTAATTTTTTATTTGCCATTGTTTGTTGTCAGTGCTTAAATTTAGTGATAATATCCGTGTTTTCAAGTTGAGGTTGGTAACTATCCCCCCTTCGTTCCTCTCTCCACAACCACAATTCCACCCACAAACAGCGCTATTGCCAAGTTGTGTACAAAAAATTGGAGCAATCCATCTGCGAGGGCCAAATAGGAGTGCAAAAAAAAGACAGCCAATGCCGAACCAAAATAGAGTACAAACTTGCGCACGTTGTAGTTAATCGGGTAGTGTTTATTGTTCCCAAATGCGTATATAAGAAGAAGCCACCATCATAGCGGCATACACCAACATGGCTGCTCCAGCACTTGCCATGTAGCCATACATCGGGATGAACAAATAATTGATGGAAATGGTTAAAAACGCACCACCAATGGCAATGTAGGCGCCGTATTTGGTGAGTCCGGTGAGTTTGTACCAAATGCTTTGGTTAATGTAAATGCCCAAAAATACGTTGGCCAACAACAACAACGGAACCGCTTTTTAAAACCTTCCCAATAAGCAGGGTTGGGAATAAAATATTTGAACAATTGAAGGTTGAGCGCCACACCCAAAAACACCACACACAAGGCGGCAATAATGTAGTTCATCACCTTGATGTACATTTTTTTGCTATCGGTATTTTTTGAATTGTTAAAGAAAAACGGCTCGGCAGCATAGCGATAGGCTTGCAAAATAATGGTTACCAACATGGCCAATTTGTAGCAAGCGCTGTAAATACCCACTTGCCCCTCGGCATAAGCAATGGCTTGTTGTGGGTTGCCTAATTCGTCCAATTTTACATCGTATAGAATGTTTTGCAACAAAATACGGTCGATGGTTTCGTTGATAATGCCTGCAAAGCCTGCAAAAATTAACGGAATGGAGTAGAGCAACATTTGTTTTGCCAACTCGCTGTCAAACGTAAACCGAAGTTTTAAATAATCTTTGTACAACAACAACGGTTTCACCAATGAAGCCAACAAATTGGAGATTAAATATACATTACTCCTTGCTCTGGCGTGATTTCCATTTCCAAAGAGGTAAAGATATTACACCTACGTTGCTAATAATGTTGATACAGCAATGGATAAAGTTGAATGAGCGGCAAAGTTTTTGGCCTTGTTTTCGTTTTTCAATCGTGCCAAACGGAAGAGCCGCTGCAACGGCATCAATGCAGACAATAGACAGCAGTAAAATAATGTATTCCGAATGGCCTTTGAGCAACATCCAATCGGCAATTTGCGGACTCGTAATCGAACCCACCAACCAAAAAACCAACGTTGAACAAAATGATGGTTGCAATAGTCCGTTTTGATAAACTGTTGGAGGAGAATACTTATCGTCATGCGAAAATTTATAAAAATGCAGTTTCCATTCCTAAGGAGCAACACAATCAAAAGGCTACCCACGAATAGATGGAAACTACACTGCAATCTTTTAGATCAGGAAAAACGTAAACATAGAGCGGAGACCAACAAAAAATTTAGTGCACGACCAATGATTGTTGACAAACCATAAATAGCCGTTTCGCTAAAAAGTCGTTTGATAGCTTTCTCCATGTTATCGTTTCAAAAAGCGCAATTTATCCTCTAAAATTAGCTTTCTTTTTCTCAATAAATGCCGTTCCTTCTTTTTGAAGTCAGCGGTACCAAAGCATTTTTCCAAATTCTTCAATTTCAGCTTCGTAACCGTTTACTCCAGCTTTAAATCCAGCATTAATTGCGTTGATTGCCGAAGTAATGGCTGTGCGCGAATTGGCTAAAATTTTAGTAGCAATTTCGTTGGTTTGTTGGAGCAATTCTTCTGGTTCTACAACGTAGTTTACCAATCCCCACGTCAACGCTTCGTCGGCTTTAATCATTCCTGCTGTAAACACCATTTCGTTGGCTTTTCCTTTTCCAACCAATTGTGCCAAACGTTGCGTGCCACCATATCCTGGAATTACACCCAACGAAACTTCAGGCAATCCCATGCGAGCGTTAGACGAAGCCACACGAATGTGCGAAGCCATTGCCAATTCCAATCCGCCACCCAATGCAAAACCGTTAACGGCAGCAATAACAGGGATGGAAAGATTTTCAATAAATCAAACAATTGTTGTTGTCCCAATTGCGCCAACTGACCGCTCTCTCTGCAATTGAGAAATGCGCAAATTCTTTAATGTCAGCTCCTGCCACAAACGCTTTGTCGCCCGAACCAGTAAGAATAATCACACCTGTTGAAACGTCCTCGCTCGCCGTTTTGATAGCTGTGTGCAGTTCGGCAATTGTTTCTTTGTTTAATGCATTTAATTGATTCGGACGATTGATGGCATCGAGCAATCTGTCCGTTTTTCTTTTTCTCTACTAAAATAGTATTGTACATGGCTTTAAATTTTTATTTTTTGTTTTTAAACACGCTTAATCCTAAATCCAACACTTCGCCCACTTTTTCGGCTGTTAGCAGCTTGTTCGATGGTGAATTTATATTTCCTCGCCACTGCAATTCTTCGATCGGCAAACGTTATTTGGTTTTCAACAATGGTTCTCAAAACAAACTTTTTTCCAGCCCAACTACCGTCAGATTGGTAATCAGCATTTCAAACGGTTCTTTCACTTTTCTTGTTTGGTGGGCGCTAGTGAATTCCAAAAATAACCAGATGTTACTGTTGTTATAATGAGTTGTTGTCGCAAGGTGAGCACAAAACGATAAGTAGCCGTTGTGTCGTCAATATTCACGTTAAAACAGCTTTTGATCTTGTTTCCACTCGTTGTTGTCAAAACTGTACACTTTTTCGTAATACGGTTGTTCGAGCAACTTGTCAAAGTAAGCACAAGTGCCACAAGCGTCATGGGCAATCAGCGCATCCAATTACTGCGCATCGTTGTTTGGTTTGGGATTATTAGTTTATTTCTGTTGGGATTTCTCCTACGATTGTTGTTGTTCTTGTTGCCGTTATTGTTACTCTGCCGTTGTTGTTTCCGTTATTATTGTTGTCGTTATTTTGTTATGCGGTTGATTTTTTGGACGTTGTTGATTTTGTGGTCGTGCTTCCGAAGCTTTTTGTTGTTTTGGAACATTTGTTGCCTGTGGATTTGCGTTGGGCAGCTCCCATAGGTTTTTTTCTTCTTCTTTTTCTTTTTCGATTTGAATGCATTTTCAAAACGGTTCAAGCTATCTTGCCCCCACCACATTGGTGTAATCCACAATTTCTTCGGTTGTTTCTTCAAATTCGATGAAGCCTTCCAAGTCTTTTGGTTTCGTACCGTTTTTATTGAGCGCAATGATTTCTTTGACCTTTTCTGGAGAAAGGTTGATTAGTCCCGAACCGATTGCCGCTTCGCCTGTATAGGCATACCACATTTGTTTTTTGAAAACGTCTGTTTTGATATGTACGGCAATTCCCTTTTCGGTATGCAATTTTGTTTCTGCTTTCGGAAAATCTTTCAACGCCTCAATGTACATGTCCAACTCATAGTTCAAGCAACATTTCAACTTACCACATTGTCCTGCCAATTTTTGCGGGTTGAGCGATAATTGTTGGTAACGTGCAGCCGAAGTAGAAACCGTTCTAAAATCGGTAAGCCATGTAGAGGAGCACAATTCACGTCCGCACGAGCCCAAACCACCCAAGCGAGCAGCTTCTTGGCGCGCACCAATTTGGCGCATTTCGATGCGGATTTTGAATTTTTCGGCCATGTCTTTAATCAATTGGCGAAAATCCACACGTCCGTCGGCAGTATAATAAAACGTTGCTTTGGTGAGGTCGCCTTGGTATTCCACATCCGAAATTTTCATTTCCAATCCTAAGTTCACAGCCAGTGTACGCGAAGAAATCATGACTTCTTTTTCCAAAGCGCGACCTTTAGCCCAAGTATCAATATCTTCTTGCGTAGCAAAGCGAATAATTTTTTTCGCTTCTAATTCCTTAAAATTTGGTTCTTTTCGGTTGACTTGAATTCTAGCCAGTTCGCCCACCGCCGATACCACACCGACGTCATAACCGGGGCTTGCTTCTACTACAACTACATTTCCAACAGCCAGCGTAAGACCTTTATTATTTCTATAAAACCCTTTACGACTGTTTTTAAAACGTATTTCTAATATTTCGTAAGGCGCTTGGTTGGATGGCAACGATACATTTCCGAGCCAATCAAACACCGCAAATTTAGCTTCGCTAGAATTACAGGCACCGCTTTCACATCCTCGTGACGATTTTTCGCCACTTTCACAATTTTCACATCCCATAAATTCTGTATTTAAAGTGTAAAATTAATAATAAAAAATAGGATTTGGACGATTGTTGCAAAATATGTTGTGGAGGTTTAAAAATATTTTAAATACTATTATTTTGATTTTCAGTTAGTTTATTTTCTTGAAAAAATTTTTTTTTATTTTTTTTCATTTTTTTGTTTGCGAATTAAAATAAATGCCTAATTTTGCCCCACGCTTTTAACGAAAAGCACACACAATTTGAAACTTTGCTCAACTGTTGTTGAGTTCTAGCAATAGGGTTAAAAAATTGGTTTGGTAGTTCAGTTGGTTAGAATACATGCCTGTCACGCATGGGGTCGCGGGTTCGAGTCCCGTCCAGACCGCAAAAAAGCTCAGTACGAAGTACTGGGCTTTTTTCGTTTTCAGCCCTGTTGAAAGTTCACTTTCATAAAGGCTGAAAGCGGAAAAAGCCCAACCATTTACGAAGTGAATGGAGCTTTTTTGCATCGTCCCACAATTGGGTCCACCGACCAGCGGGAGGTATTCCTGATTTTTTTACACTTTATTAAATCAAATAAATGTGTAAACTTATGTTAGGACAAGATAGAACTTTCAAATAAAATAAAAAGTGTTACCAACCTCCCTCCTTGAGGAGGGAAAGAGGGAGGTGATAGCACACATAAGCTGCTTTTCGCAATGTATTATCCACGATTAAATTTAATATCTTGATGATGATTACATTCTTTTATAGCATCTCCTTAAATATTTAGTGTAATCTTGAAAAAAAACGGGTTTTATATCCATGAAACGAGTTTTTATTATTTGGTTGACTTCCAATTTTTTATTTCTTTTTCTTGTTCTAAATGTAAACTTATATTAGGATAAGACATTCCAAAAGTCACCTCCCTTAATCCCTCCTCAAGGAGGGAAACATGTTTCTACTCAAAAATTAGTTGGAACTCCAATTTTTGAATTTAATTCCTCCTTGCGGTTAAAAACCAAATTGTTATAAAAAGTTGCATTATTTGTTTTAAAAACATATATTTGCATTAACAGTACCCATTCTGCATACCATAAGAACTGCGAGTGGGTCATTTTTTTACTACCTATGTCAAATAAACCTGCATACAGCATAGCTGAACAAATAGCTTTATTAGAACAACGTGGAATGTTGTTTAAAGATGAAAATAAGGCACATCATTTTTTAGAAAACATAAGTTATTACCGTCTAAAAGGTTATTGGTGGGATGTTCAAAGTGATGTTAAATTCCATACATTTCACTCAAATACATATTTTGAAGATATTATTGATAGATACAATTTTGATCGTCGTTTAAGATTACTATTATTTGACGCCATTGAACGGATTGAAATTGCTTTGCGAACAAAAATGATTTATTACTTATCGATAAGGTATGGAAGTTTGTGGTATTTGGATGCAAGTTTATTTAATTCAGCAACAGTTACAATTAAAGGAGTAAGCAAAACAATTCATCAAAATACAATTGACGAGTTGCACAAAGAATTTAATAGAAGTCAAGAGATTTTTATAAAAGATCATCGAAAACGTTTTCCCAATCAAGAGGCAGACGCTTGGAAGATTTTGGAAGTAGCATCGATGGGAACTCTTTCAAAATTATATAAAAACATCAACCATCAACTCCCAGAAAAAGCATTGATTGCCAAAGCTATGGGGTTGAATTTACATAGTGAATTATCAAGTTGGTTAGAGGCGATTACCTATGTTCGGAATATAATTGCTCACCATTCACGTCTATGGAATAGAAACATGGTGAAACGACCAATTGTAAACATCAATAATCCTATAGGTAGTTGGTTTGAACACCCATTGACAGAAGTACAGCAAAAAAAACCTTTTTTAATAATTTCTTGTATGATTTATTTGTGTAATGAAGTAACTCCTGGTCACCAAATAAAATCAAAAATTTTAGAATTATTTGAGAATAATCCAACTATTCCAATATATAAAATGGGGTTTTTAAATAATTGGAGCAAGGAACAGTTGTGGAAATAATGGAAAGTTAGTATCCACTTTTGTCTTGATTCCTCATTGCGCTCATTGCGGTTTAAAAAAAGCTTAACCGCGGAGTTACGCCAAGAACACGCAGAGTTCGCAGAGATAAACATTGCGTCCATTGCGGTTATTATTTAATTCCTCTTTGCGTTCATTGCGCCTTCTTTGCGCTCGTTGCGGTTATACTTCAATTCCCCTTTGCGTTCATTGCGCCTTCTTTGCGCTCGTTGCGGTTAAAAACATTTATCGAAACTACTTGCTTCTTGCTTTTCAATAATATTAATTTACTATTTTTGTTACTATGAATAAAATGAATAGTGTAGTTGTTGATGCTGGAAATACGGCTATTAAAATTGGCTTTTTTATAGAAGGAGAATTGCAACAATTTTCACGAATTTCATGGGATGATTTTATGGCAGAAAACCCTTTAACAGAAAAAATTAAAAAATATAAAGGAATTTTCTCATCTGTATTAACTCCCGAAAAAAATCAACAAATTAGAGAACACTATCCTGATTTAATACAATTCAGCTCCCAACATAAACTACCAATTGAGTTGGATTATAAAACTCCAGCATCTTTAGGAGTTGATCGACTCTGTAACGCAATTGCAGCTTGGCGATTAAATCCCAATAAAAATTCATTAATTGTTGATGTTGGTACGTGTTTAAAATTTGATTTTGTATCCCAAAATGGCATTTATCAAGGGGGATCAATTAGCCCTGGCATACGCTTGCGCTACCAATCGCTAAATGATTATACCGCCAATTTGCCCTTGCTTTCTGCTGTAGATAAAACAAATTTAATCGGAAAATCAACCACAGAATCAATCCATTCTGGTGTAATCAATGGAATAAATGCCGAAATCGAACGTTTAATTCAACAATATGAAGAAAATTTCGATTCATTAACTATTTTTGTGACTGGTGGAGATGCAAAATACTTTGATTTCGATTTAAAAAATAACATCTTTGTAACCGAAAATTTAACCTTATATGGTTTATACGAAACTTATTTATTCAATGCATAAAAACATAGTTGCCTTATTCATCCTTTGTTGCGCTTTTGTAGCAAATGCTCAAATTAATAATCCTTATACATCTTTTGGTGTTGGTGAACGCACAAATTCTTTACATCCCGTATTTTCTGGAATGGGAAATCAAAGTGTAACCTATGTTCATCCTTCTGTTTTGAATGTATCCAACCCTGCATCTTATTCTTTTTTAAGATACCAATATCCAATCTTTTCTTTAGGTGTTTCTAGTCGTTTGTCGTTCAATAACGATAACGGAGTTAAAGAATTTAACAATGCAACCAATATATCTGAAATTGCTTTTGGGATGTCGTTTGCCAAACGTTTCGGGATTGCCTTTGGGTTTAAACCAATGTATAAGAAAAACTATTCGTTTGTAGAAACTAAAAAATTAATTGATGATAGCGTTCGTTATGAATACGAAGGAAAAGGAGCGCTTAACAATGCTTTTGTTGGATTTTCAATCAATTTATTGAACTACGATTCTTTAAAATGGTCAATTGGTGGAAATGTTGGTGCTCTTTTTGGAGCTATGACCGATGAGCGTAGAAGCTCTATTGTTAGTACACTTACCAATGCTGGAGGAAACGAAACAAGACGTCAACAAGTCAAGTCGTTTTATTACGAAGTTGGAACCTTGCTAGAATACCGTTTTAAAAAGGAAAATAAATTAACAGTTGGAGCAAGTGTTGAACCAATGCAAAACATCAAATCGGTTTACGATAGACAATTGTCCTATTCTGCAACCGATGTAACCAATCCAAATACCTTTCAATTGTTATCAGAATCGGGTGAAATAAAAGGAAAAATTGTTTTTGCAACTTCGTATAGCGTAGGAGCTTCTTATGCGCGTTACATTACAACTAATAAAAAAGATGGAAACAAAGGAAAAGCACATTTAACTTTTTCTCTTGGTTACAACGCAACTGACTTCTCAAAATACAAAGAAGTGTACGATACGGTGACTTATTCGTATGGGTTTAACAACACCGCTAGCTACCAATTTGGAATGCAATTCATTCCAGAAACACAAATTGTTGGTAGTGCTATCCCTAAATTATTTGAACGGTCTAGTTACCGTTTAGGTTTCCATTATTCTACATTGCCCTACATGCACTTAGGTAAAAATGTGAACGAATGGGCTATAACTTGTGGATTAGGCTTGCCTGTTTTGGTTGATAAACGCTTGGATTCTTCTATTCAATTAGGAATTGGTGTTGGTCAAAGAGGTACTGCTAATGCGTTAAAAGAAAATTTTGTTACCATCAATTTAGGATTGTTAATTGCTCCAAGCATCAACGATAGATGGTTCATTAAGCGTAAAGTGGATTAATGGTTGACATGAAGTTTAAATCTTTTGGAATAGTATCCGCATTATTTGTGCTATTATTTTCATGCACCAATGATTTAAACAGCATTAAAAAAATTACATACGACCCCAAATCGCCCAACGAAGTTTCTGTGAATTTAAACATCTATTATGCCGATTCGGGATATGCCAAATTAAATATTTTTGCTGCTCATGCAGAAACATATAACAACCCACATATTACTTATATCAAGGATAGTTTAAAAGTTGATTTTTATGATGATTATGGTACTATTACCTCTTCATTAACTGCAAAATACGGCGAAGTCAATCACGATACAGGTAAAATGTTTGTTAGAGATTCTGTGAAATTGGTAAATTATGCAGACAAACGCACCATGTACACCAGCGTGTTGTATTGGAATCAATCGGATAGTACAATTTCAACCGATCAAAACGTGCGACTTGTGTCACCAAAAGGAACGGCGTTTGGAACCAGTTTTGTGGCAAAGCAAGATTTTTCAAGCTATAAAATCACTGATCCAAGGGGCGCATACGAATTTGAACAAAAATAATTTTTAAAATTTGGTGTAATGTGGTTTTTTTTAGTAAATTAGAGAAAACCTTTTACAAAAACATAAGAATATGCAAGCACAAGAATTTGCCGAACAATTTATTAATTACACCAATCAATCTGTTTTTTTAACCGGAAAAGCAGGTACCGGGAAAACAACTTTTTTAAAAAACATCGTTGCTTCCACACACAAACAAACTGCCATTGTTGCACCAACAGGAATTGCAGCTTTAAATGCAGGTGGTGTAACCATCCATTCTTTTTTTCAATTGCCATTTGCTGGGTTTATACCCGATTTTTCAAACGAAATAATAACAGACGGTTCGGTAAAATTAGAAACCAAAACCACCTTAATGCGCCATTTTCGTCACAATAAATCGCGGCAGCAACTCATACGTTCCTTAGAATTGTTGATTATCGACGAAGTGAGTATGTTGCGAGCAGATTTGTTGGATGCCATTGATTGGGTGCTCAAAAATATTCGTAAAATCAACGAACCTTTTGGTGGTGTTCAAGTGTTATTCATAGGCGATTTGCACCAATTACCTCCCATCGTTAAGAATGAAGAATGGAAGTATTTAAGCAGGTATTATGCTGGTGTTTATTTTTTTAATGCACAAGTCATAAAAGATTATGCGCCAATTTATGTGGAATTGACTAAAATTTATCGCCAACAAGACGATGTATTTATTTCTACCTTAAATAAATTGCGCAATAACCAACTAGATGCCGAATCATTGGCAGTTGTGAACCAAAAAGTAGTTTCTAATTTCAATCCTGACAACAATCAAGGTTACATTACACTCACAACACACAATAACAAAGCCGATGTCATCAACCAGCGTGAATTAGGAAAATTAAAAGATAAACCGTTTGTGTTTACGGCAGAAATTACGGGTGATTTTCCTCCTCATATTTATCCAATCGATATTAGTTTACAACTCAAAGTTGGCGCACAGGTTATGTTTGTGAAAAATGATGTATCGTTTGACAAACAATATTACAACGGAAAAATGGCAAGAGTAATCGAGCTTAATAATTTGGAAGTTGTTGTTGAATGCCTCGAAGATAAAAAACGAATAGAGGTGACAAAACACGAATGGGAAAATATCCGCTATGTTACCGATGCAAATACGGGTGAAATTAAAGAAGAGGTAATCGGAACATTTGTACAATTTCCATTAAAACTGGCATGGGCAATTACGGTTCATAAAAGTCAAGGTTTAACATTTGACAAAGCAATTTTGGATGTGCAAGATGTGTTTGCACCCGGACAAGCGTATGTAGCCCTATCGCGCTTGCGTTCTCTTGAAGGTTTAATTATGTTGAGCCCAATGAGAATTACTGGAATTTCAACCGATAATTCTATTATTCAATACAGCGATAGTGCACTTTCTCCCCAACAATTGGCGGCTATTTTACCAAAAGCAATAAAGAATAACCTGTATGTTCAGCTGATTAAAACTTATGATTGGGTAGAAATGGCTGCGCAATGGGCAAGCTTTGAAAAAAGTTGTCAAGCACATTCCAAAAGTTCAATAAAAGGTGAGTTGACTCCGTGGATTAAAGCACAAAATTTCAGCATTCAAAATGTATTAGACCCAGCACGCAAATTCAGAAATCAATTGGATGCATTGTTTTTAGCTCCCAATTATTCTCCAGAAAAAGTACTGGAACGTGTGCAGGCATCGGTCAACTATTTCTTTCCCATTTTTGATACAGTTTACCAATCGTTGATAAAGAAAATCATTGAAATTGGTAGAGTGAAAAAAAATAAAGCACTTTTGGAAGAATTGCAAGAATTAGAAGAAGCGTTGCTGGAAACTATTTTAAACCTCAAAAAAACTGCAATTGTTGTTGAACACATTGCTTTTGGAAAGAAAATTGACAAGGAAACGTGCTTTGGTGAAGAAATTAAAAACTATAAAATTGCACGTATTGCCAAGGTCAAACATTCTTTGATCAATGCAAACGAATTGTTTATGGCAACCAATCAAGACGATCAACACGATAGTTTATTTTTTAATTCAAGCACTTCAAAGAAGAAAAATGCCCCAAAAGAAAAGAAAAAACACACTTCAGAAATAACCTTAGAATATTTTGAATCGGGACTTTCTGTTAGCGATATAGCATTAAAACGTCAGTTAACTACAAATACAATTTATGGACACTTGGCAGATTTAGTTAAGAATGAAAAAATAGCTATTGAGCAATTGTTAGACGAAGAAACACTTGAATTTTTAAACCGAACTTTTGGCAAGCAAAGCCTGACATTAACCGAAATGAAAGAAATGGTCAACGATGATGTTACTTATGATGTACTTCGATTATACCGTTCACACTTATTGCGTTAGTAATTTCCAATTGTTAATAGGTGCGCAATGCGATCTTGTGTTATAAAGAAAATCAACAATAAAGCTGAAGAAACATACAAACTCAGGTAAAAGAAAAATACATAAGAATACGTTCTTTTTTGAATATAAACAACGCCCAACGGAATCAAGAAAAAGGGGAGAAGTAAATAGGCATGTCCGCCCCAATCATATTGTACTTTAAATTCTTCTTTGCCACTGCTAAAAATAAATTGCACCTTTCTTTTATTGTGAAATATGTAAGATTTGTAAATTAAAATTTCAGGTGTATGATACAGATAACGTGGAATGTCTTCAAAATAAATGGAATTGCCCGTTGCTAAATAATAATTGCGCACTTCGCCAGCAGATGTTAACCCCGACATCGTTCTATAATCCGACCCTACAATTCTGTCGCTTTCAATACGATAGGGCAAAAACAATTCAAGAATTAACACAAATGCTACAAATGCTCCAACTTTTGAGATGATGCTTAAAGCTTTCCATTTCCATCCCGAAGTTAATTGTTGAAAATACCGCTCTTTTGCAACATATTCTTTGTACAAATTTTCTTTATATTGTTGCTTAGCACGTTTTATACGGTCATCAACCGATTGATTTCTGGCGCTACTAGTACTTCTACTGGTAGATGTTGGTGTAGAAGCAGCAACCTTTCTTTCACCGGTTAAATACTCATACGCTTCTTGAATTTCCAAAAACTTTTGCTGATTACCACCCATTTTATCGGGATGGTATTTTAAAACCAATTGCCGATAGCGTCGTTTAATCTCAACCGTCGATGCTGTTTCGGGTAAACCAAAGATGTTATAATACTTGCTTAAAATCCCCATTTTTAACAGCAATTAAAGTTGCAATTCGGTTTATTTTATCACTTTTTGAATATTCAAAATGCTCCACAAAAACAATTTCTTTAGGAACATGGTATTTATTTTTTAAAAACGAATAAAAACTTTTTTGTTCCAATTCACGAACAGGGGCGCCTTCCACCACAAGTATCACTTTTTGTCCCAATCGTTCATCCTTTCCAGATGTAATAAAAAAGTGATTTTTTATTTTTTGATGCAATTCGTTTTCCAACGCTTCAATTTGAATTTTTACACCACCACTATTGATTACAAAATCGGCTCTTCCAAGCCATTTGAATTGGTGCTCGTTTTTCAATTCAACCAAATCGTTGGTTGTTAACGCATCAATCCCCAACATCGGCGCTTTGATAACTAGTTGATTATTTTCTTCGTAAACGTGGATGTTTTCTAAAGTTGAATAATATTCTTCGTTTTCAAAGCCAACCTTTCGCAAAGCAATGTGAGAAATAGTTTCAGTCATCCCAAATGTTTGATAAACAGTAATTTGATGCTGCTTAAGTAATTCAATAGTTGAATCAGAAATCATTCCACCTCCAACAATTATTGAGCGAATGGATTTTAATTTTTCCGGATTTTCTTCTAAAATTGAATGCAACTGAATAGGGGCAATGGCCATAAAATCAATTGGTTCCGAAATATTTTTAAGCGGATTTGCACTTGGTTCAACAACTATTAAATGCAAGTTGTGAAATTGTGCACGAACCAACATCATTTTCCCACCGATGGTATCTGTACTTAAACACAAAAGCGCATTTTCTTGCTCTTTGATATTGAGAAAACTCAACGTAGCTTTTGCCGAATTAAAAGCAAATTCTTTTTTTATCGAAATTGTTTTTGGTTTGCCAGTAGAACCTGATGTTTTAGCTTCAAAATGGCTAGAGTTGCTTGTTAATAATTCTAAAAAAGAGGCAACTTGTATTTTTATTTTTTCGTTATTTGTGAGAAAAGTTAATTTCATTTATGATATTTGGAACAATATTTGAATGATTCAAGCAAATTTATTTAAAAAATTGAAACCATGAAAAAGTTATTAGGATTATCAATGATTATTGGCGCAATTGCACTATCATTTTCTTTTACAAATACAAAATACAACGAAAAACCAATTCCTGTGGTTGTAAATCAAGAAGAAGTTGGAATTAAATTCCATCAATTAACCTTTGATGAAGCATTGAAATTATCCAAAAAAACAGGAAAACCAATTTTTATTGATTGTTATACCGTTTGGTGTGGTCCATGTAAAATGCTTTCAAAAAATACATTTACAGATGCAAAAGTTGGTGAGTTTTTCAATAAAAACTTCATCAATATAAAAGTAGAAATGGAAAAAGATGCTGATGGTCCTGAGTTGGCAAAAATGTTTAGAGTTAGAGCCTATCCAACTTTATTGTTTGTAAATGGTAAAGGAGAGTTGATTAAACAAAATTTGGGCTATGTAACTCCTGACCAATTATTAGGTGTAGCTGCAACAGTTGTTAAATAATTTTAACTCTTATGCTCTCAAAAGAACAACAAAAAGAGAAAAATATTGCTTTTTGGGGCGAATTCAAAAACAAGATTAAAAAAAATCTTTCAGTTGATGGAAGAAGAATCAATTGGTTGAGTTATCCCACAGGTTCAAAAGACTTATACGTCCGTTTGCATGCAGATGGACGTTCCTGTTCTTTAAACTTCGATATACAATGTAAAGACGATGGCGTGCGCGAAGTGATTTGGGAGCAAATGGGTGAGTTGAAAAATGTCCTTATTGCTGAAATGGGCGATGAAGGCGATTGGATTGAAAACTATACCATGCCCGAAGGTTTTGTTATTTCTAGAATTCGTTGGGAATTATATGGTGTTAATTACTATAACGACCAAGATGTTGCTAAAATCCATGCTTATTTGCAAGAAAAAATCATTGCCTTTGATCGTTTTTATCAAGAATACAAAGAGATTTTGCTAAATTTATTAGATTAACATTTATATTAAAAACAAATCGATATTTTTGTAACATGAAACAAATATTATTTTACATCGGAAGCGTTATCATCCTTTCAAACACAACTTCATTTTCACAAACAACCGCTTTTCAAGAAAGTTTTGATTCAGGTATTCCCGCTACTTTCACAATGTATAACGTGGATGGATTAACTCCTGATGCTTCTGTTGCAGAATATACAAATGCCTGGATAGGAAAAACAGACCCTGCAGATCCTACAAATAATGTTGCTTCTGCTACATCTTACTTTTCACCCGTAGGAAGTGCAAATAGATGGTTGGTGACTCCAGCAATATCTTTAGGGAATTTTGGAAACACCTTAACTTGGCAAGCAAAATCACACGATGCTTCTTATTCTGAAAGCTATTATGTTTTAGTTTCAACAACAGATAATGCAATGGCTAGTTTTACGGATACATTAGAAACAGTGTTCTATGAAGATGTAAATTGGGTTAGCCACTCTGTAAATTTATCAGAAAATGGTTATGATGGGCAAACGGTGTATTTAGCATTTGTTTTAAGAACCTACAATGGTTTTAAGTTTTATTTGGATTCTATTAATGTAGAAAAAGATAATCCAGCAAGTGTTGAAACGGTTCAACAAGAAGTGTTGGTGTCAATTTATCCTAATCCAGCAACTAATTTTGTTTCTATTCAATCCAATTTAGAAAATCCAGTTTATACATTTAAAGATATAAATGGTAAAATTGTATTAATTAGCAATGAAAATAAAGTTGATATTCAATCGTTGCAAAAAGGAATGTATATTATAGAATGCGCCAATAAAGACGCTGTTATTACAAAAAGGCTGATTGTAGAATAATTTTAACCAACCCAACCTCCTTACAAATCAGTCATTTATCAACAAGGTGTAATTTTTTTGTAATTTTTTTTAAGAAAAACACTTGTCGGAATAAATAATCTCTCTATCTTTGCCGTCCGCTAATAATCGAACGAGGTTAACCAGCGAAATTGACAAACAAAAAAAAACTTTAATTTTTTTTCAAAAAATAGTTGCTAAGTTAAAAAGAGTGATTATCTTTGCACCCCGCAAACGAGCGAAACGAAAAAAAGAGAGGTTGTTTAGGAGTTATTAGATTAACTTATAAATACAGAAAAAGTTCTTTGATTTATTGGGAAGGAAAAGGAAACAAGCGTAAGAATATAAACTTATACAATACCCGAGTCAAAAAAATACGGAAATAATTCAAAGTTTTATTAGAACGGAGAGTTTGATCCTGGCTCAGGATGAACGCTAGCGGCAGGCCTAACACATGCAAGTCGAGGGGCAGCATAAATAAAGCTTGCTTTATTGGTGGCGACCGGCGCACGGGTGAGTAACGCGTATGCAACCTACCCTGTACTGGGGGATAACCCGGAGAAATTCGGACTAATACCCCATAATGTTAATTGATGGCATCATTGATTGATTAAAGATTACGGTACAGGATGGGCATGCGTTCCATTAGCTAGTTGGTATGGTAACGGCATACCAAGGCGACGATGGATAGGGGGCCTGAGAGGGTGATCCCCCACACTGGTACTGAGACACGGACCAGACTCCTACGGGAGGCAGCAGTGAGGAATATTGGTCAATGGAGGCAACTCTGAACCAGCCATGCCGCGTGCAGGAAGACGGTCCTATGGATTGTAAACTGCTTTTATTTAGGAATAAACCCCCGGTCGTGCACCGGGGCTGAATGTACTAAAAGAATAAGCACCGGCTAACTCCGTGCCAGCAGCCGCGGTAATACGGAGGGTGCAAGCGTTATCCGGAATCATTGGGTTTAAAGGGTCCGCAGGCGGGTAAATAAGTCAGAGGTGAAATCCGGCAGCTCAACTGTCGCACTGCCTTTGATACTGTTTATCTTGAATTTTAGTGGAGTGGGCGGAATATGTCATGTAGCGGTGAAATGCTTAGATATGACGTGGAACACCGATAGCGAAGGCAGCTCACTAACTATGAATTGACGCTCATGGACGAAAGCGTGGGTAGCAAACAGGATTAGATACCCTGGTAGTCCACGCCGTAAACGATGATTACTCGTTGTTGGGCTTTCGGGCTCAGTGACTAAGCGAAAGTGATAAGTAATCCACCTGGGGAGTACGATCGCAAGGTTGAAACTCAAAGGAATTGACGGGGGCCCGCACAAGCGGTGGAGCATGTGGTTTAATTCGATGATACGCGAGGAACCTTACCAGGGCTTAAATGGGAGATGAATAATTTGGAAACAGATTAGCCTTCGGGCATCTTTCAAGGTGCTGCATGGCTGTCGTCAGCTCGTGCCGTGAGGTGTTGGGTTAAGTCCCGCAACGAGCGCAACCCCTATCTTTAGTTGCCAGCGAGTTAAGTCGGGGACTCTAAAGAAACTGCCTACGCAAGTAGAGAGGAAGGCGGGGACGACGTCAAGTCATCACGGCCCTTACGTCCTGGGCCACACACGTGCTACAATGGCCGGTACAGAGGGCAGCTACCCCGCGAGGGGATGCAAATCTCTAAAGCCGGTCTCAGTTCGGATTGGAGTCTGCAACTCGACTCTATGAAGCTGGAATCGCTAGTAATCGCGCATCAGCCATGGCGCGGTGAATACGTTCCCGGGCCTTGTACACACCGCCCGTCAAACAATGGAAGTCGGGGGTACCTGAAGTCGGTAACCGCAAGGAGCTGCCTAGGGTAAAACTGATAACTGGTGTTAAGTCGTAACAAGGTAGCCGTACCGGAAGGTGCGGCTGGAACATCTCCTTTTTAGAGTATAGATAAAGGTTAAAGCTTTATACTTATGCTGTTTCTTTTTTCCCTTTCCCAAATAAAAAAAAACACACATTCCTGCCAAAGAGCGGGCGGGAACTAATAACAAATAGTCCCGTAGCTCAGTTGGTTAGAGCACTACACTGATAATGTAGGGGTCAGCAGTTCAAATCTGCTCGGGACTACAAAAAAGTGAAAATGGGGGATTAGCTCAGCTGGCTAGAGCGCCTGCCTTGCACGCAGGAGGTCATCGGTTCGACTCCGATATTCTCCACCACAAAACAAACAACGGTTTGTTTTGAGAATTGAGAGGATATTTGAATGCTAGAGTTCATCGGTTCGTTCCGATAACTATCGGAACCGATATTCTCCACCACAAAACAAACAACGGTTTGTTTTGAGAATTGAAAAAAACTACCCATATATCAAATAAATGTTTGATAGATGAGAAAATTTATTGCTAATTGGATTTGGTAATAAAGGCAAGAACAAGTTCATTGACATATTGGAATTGATTGGAGCAGAAAGAATCAATCAAGAGTAATTAATAAAGGTTTAATAAGTTATTAAGGGCACACGGGGGATGCCTTGGCTTCGAGAGGCGAAGAAGGACGTGATAAGCTGCGATAAGCTGCGGGTATTGGCAAATACGAATTGATCCGCAGATTTCCGAATGGGGAAACCCGGCACATTGAAGATGTGTCACTCGAAAGAGAGCAAACGCGCTGAACTGAAACATCTAAGTAGGCGCAGGAAGAGAAAACAAAAGTGATTTCCTAAGTAGTGGCGAGCGAACGGGAAACAGCCCAAACCGTAGTTGTTTAGGCAACTGCGGGGTTGTAGGACTGCAACATTGACTATTATATTATAGTGGAAGTATTTGGAAAGATACATCATAGAGGGTTATAATCCCGTACACGAAATAGTATAATTACATAGCAGTATCCTGAGTAGGGCGGGGCACGTGAAACCCTGTCTGAATCTGCCGGGACCATCCGGTAAGGCTAAATACTCCTCGAAGACCGATAGTGAACGAGTACTGTGAAGGAAAGGTGAAAAGAACCCTGAACAAGGGAGTGAAAAAGACCCTGAAACCGTGTGTCTACAAGCGGTCGAAGCCTTTTTTAGGCGACGGCGTGCCTTTTGCATAATGATCCTACGAGTTACTCCTCAGTGGCGAGGTTAAGTTGTTCAGCAACGGAGCCGAAGCGAAAGCGAATCTTAATAGGGTGCTAAGTCACTGGGGGTAGACGCGAAACCTTGTGATCTACCCATGGCCAGGTTGAAGTTCCGGTAACACGGAATGGAGGACCGAACCGATAAGCGTTGAAAAGCTTCCGGATGAGCTGTGGGTAGGGGTGAAAGGCCAATCAAACTGGGAAATAGCTCGTACTCCCCGAAATGCATTTAGGTGCAGCGTCGAGGTTAAGTTTCATAGAGGTAGAGCTACCGATAGGACTAGGGGGCTTCACCGCCTACCGAATCCTGACGAACTCCGAATGCTATGAAATATACTCGGCAGTGAGGGCACGGGTGCTAAGGTCCGTGTCCGAGAGGGAAAGAACCCAGACCATCGGCTAAGGTCCCCAAATGTATGCTAAGTTGTTTAAACGTTGTTCGGTTGCATAGACAGCTAGGATGTTGGCTTGGAAGCAGCCATTCATTTAAAGAGTGCGTAACAGCTCACTAGTCGAGCGACCGAGCGTGGATAATAAGCGGGCATTAAGCATACTACCGAAGCTGTGGATTTATAGTAATATAACTGGTAGGGGAGCATTCTAGTCAGCGTTGAAGGTGTGTGGTGATGCATGCTGGAGCGTCTAGAAAAGCAAATGTAGGAATGAGTAACGATAATGCGGGTGAGAAACCCGCACACCGCAAGACTAAGGTTTCCTTGGCGACGCTAATCGTCCGAGGGTTAGTCGGGACCTAACGCAAACCCGAAGGGGGTAGTGGATGGACAACGGGTTAATATTCCCGTACTTCTTATAACTGCGATGGGGTGACGGAGTGATGAAAGGACCGCGAACTGACGGAATAGTTCGTTGAAGGTTGTAGGTATAGGGTTGGTAGGCAAATCCGCCGACCTTGCCGAACACTGATAGTACCATAAAGCTTCGGCTGCGTGGATAGTGTCCCTAAGGGCTTCCGAGAAAACCCTCTAAGCTTCAGGTTATAAGAACCCGTACCGTAAACCGACACAGGTAGTCGAGGAGAGTATCCTCAGGTGCTCGAGTGATTCATGGCTAAGGAACTAGGCAAAATAGTCTCGTAACTTCGGGAGAAGAGACGCCACAGCAATGTGGCCGCAGTGAAAAGGCCCAGGCGACTGTTTATCAAAAACACATGGCTTTGCAAAATCGTAAGATGAAGTATAAGGCCTGACACCTGCCCGGTGCTGGAAGGTTAAGAGGAGATGTTAGTTTCGGCGAAGCATTGAATTGAAGCCCCAGTAAACGGCGGCCGTAACTATAACGGTCCTAAGGTAGCGAAATTCCTTGTCGGGTAAGTTCCGACCTGCACGAATGGTGTAACGATCTGGGCACTGTCTCAGCCATGAGCTCGGTGAAATTGTAGTATCGGTGAAGATGCCGATTACCCGCAATGGGACGGAAAGACCCCGTGAACCTTTACTATAGCTTCGCATTGTCGTTGGGTAATTGATGTGTAGGATAGGTGGGAGGCTTTGATGCTGCGTCGCCAGGCGTAGTTTAGCCATCGTTGAAATACCACCCTTTGATTATTCGACGTCTAACTCCGCAAAGCGAGAGGACATTGCGTGGTGGGTAGTTTGACTGGGGTGGTCGCCTCCAAAAGAGTAACGGAGGCTTCTAAAGGTGCGCTCATGACGATTGGTAACCGTCAGCAGAGCATAATGGTATAAGCGCGCTTGACTGTGAGACCGACGGGTCGATCAGGTAGGAAACTAGAGCATAGTGATCCGGTGGTTCCGCATGGAAGGGCCATCGCTCAAAGGATAAAAGGTACTCCGGGGATAACAGGCTGATCTCCCCCAAGAGCTCACATCGACGGGGAGGTTTGGCACCTCGATGTCGGCTCGTCACATCCTGGGGCTGGAGAAGGTCCCAAGGGTTGGGCTGTTCGCCCATTAAAGTGGCACGCGAGCTGGGTTCAGAACGTCGTGAGACAGTTCGGTCCCTATCTATTGTGGGCGTTAGAAATTTGAAAGGACCTGCCTCTAGTACGAGAGGACCGGGGTGGACATACCTCTGGTGTACCTGTTGTGGCGCCAGCTGCACCGCAGGGTAGCTAAGTATGGATGAGATAAGCGCTGAAAGCATCTAAGCACGAAACTCACCTTGAGATGAGATTTCTTTTAAGGGCCGTGGAAGACTACCACGTTGATAGGCTACAGATGTAAAGACAGTAATGTCAAAGTCGAGTAGTACTAATTACCCGTAAACTTATAACCTTTACTTGAATGTTTAAAATCTTTTTGCTCCGATCGTCCGATATATATGCAACTTAAGATATTTACGATTTTAGGTGTCTATTGCGGCGAGGTCCACCTCTTCCCATCCCGAACAGAGAAGTTAAGCCCGCCAGCGCTGATGGTACTGCTAGGTTACTGGTGGGAGAGTAAGTCGACGCCACTTTTTAAAAGCTCAATCAATTAGATTGGGCTTTTTTTTGATTATTCTATACTGTCTGCAAGCATTTTTTCTGAAATTATCTATGCTGTAAATAATTTTTACTAGCCTATCTTATTGATTTAAAGATAGATAGTAAAACGTTTAAAATTTCAAGAAATTAAAATAGAATTAAACTCAACTCATCATTATAGCAATTCCTTCTTTAAATGTTTGGCAATGCGCGTTTACAATATCCGAAATACGAGAAGAATATCCACCTCCCATGCTTACTTGAACAGGGACTTCGTAGCGATTACAAAATTCAAAAACCAATCGATCACGTTCTTTGCATTCCATTGGAGTTAGTTGCAACTTACCTAATTTATCAGTTTGTAAAACATCTACACCTGCTTGATAAAACACAAAATCGGGCTGTATTTGGTCAAAAAGTTGGTGTAAATGCTTACGAAGCAACTTTAAATAATTATCGCCAGTAGTACCGTCTAACAAACCAATATCCAAATCAGATTGTTCTTTTCGAAAAGGAAAATTATTTTGACCGTGCATCGAAAAAGTAAAAATATGTGAGTTTTTCTCAAAAATTTCATTTGTACCATTACCTTGATGTACATCTAAATCAATAGATAAGAATACGTTTGAACTGTTTATGTTTCCACAAATAATGCGCAGCAATTGCTTGATCGTTAAGTAAACAAAAACCTTCGCCCCAACAACTTCCTGCATGGTGAGTGCCGCCTGCAATGTTAAAACCAATGTTTTTATCCAATGCAGCCAATGCACCATCAATTGTGCCTTGAGCAATACGTAACTCACGTTCAACCAATTGCTCACACAATGGAAATCCAATTCTGCGTATTTCGGCTTTAGTTAAATTGAGTTCCAACAAACGATTGTAATACATTTCATCATGTACACCTTGTAAATATTGTTTGTCTAAAATTTCAGGAGTCATAAAATCAGATGGTTCAACAACACCTTCGTGTAACAATTGTTGGTATAACAAATCGTATTTCAACATCGGAAAACGATGTCCCTCTGGTAAAGGATGCTTAAAAATAGGATGCCATGCAATAAACCCCATGCACTAATAATGAAATAACAAAGATAACTATAATCAGTAACTATTGAAATTGTTAATAGTTGATATGCTTCATATTGTTTTTGTATCTATGATAACGAGTGCACATGGGATCGAAGCTAAATGAAAACTGACCATTAGAGGGTAGGGGATTAATTCAGATTGGATTTCAGAAGCATTGGCTTTCAAATTTTTATCATGTTGTTGAAACGATGAACTTTTTTTCTTTTTGTTCGTCGTTCTTTCTTGTTTGTCATTACATGTGAATATTCTTTTGCCATGTCACTCCCATTTTAAACAACTAATTGGCCAGTTAATTTTGCAACATACAGGTCGTCCATTTATTTGTCGTTGTTCTTTTTCTTGTTACGTTTTTCTTGGTCTTTATTAATTTTATCAAATGTGCTCATTGGAATAACTGTCAATTGGTCTGTTTCGCAATCCCAAATGTTTAAATATTTTTGAGAAACAACCTGATGAGTTTTCCATTTAGCAAATTTCTCATAAAGCATCAATGTGCAAATATCTGTTGCAGTAATAAAGTCTCCTGATTCTGGTAAATGACTGTGTATAGCATCTCCAACTTCTTTGCCCTCTTTTACGTTTCCGTATTCAATTGGAATGATGTTATTATGAAGTTGTTTTTTCGTAACAAGTTTATTGTCATTGTCAAATGTTAGTAAGTAGTCGTTGCCAAAAATTACGACACCGCTGATTTGCGGCCCTGTCAAAACATAAACTTTCTTTTCTTGTCCGTTGATTAACGGAATTATGTTTGGACTTGTATTTTGATAAAATTTGAAAAGACTGTCAGTGTTTGTCTTTAACTCGTTTAACGCAATTTTTCTGATTTGATACAAGTCGTTTTCTTTTTTAGTAAAATCTCTTTCTGTTAAGTCGGTTTTTGCTGTCTTTATGTTGTATGTGCTGTCAAATGAAATTGTCCCTATTACTTTCGGATTTTCTGCTTTTGAGTAGAAAATACATTTTGCACTATCATTATCGGTGTAGGAAAAATAACCGTCAATATTTTCTCTGTCTTTGTAGTTTTCCAAAAACAAGTCTGTCCCATACCACGAAGCCATTTCTGATTTGTAGAGAAGTTTGCCTTCCGCAACTATTGGTTGTGCTTCGGCTGTCGGATTTTTTTGTCCAAACACACTTATTGTCAAAAGTGTCAGAATAATTGTTAATGATTTTTTCATATAGTGTTGTTCGTTAATGGTTACTGCCTAGCCGATGTTATGCGTTCGTGCTACTGTTCCTTCTAAGACATCAAGCCTGAAGACCGATCCAAAGCTTCTTTCTTGTAAAGTAGTTGAGTCCATTGTCGTTTGAAGTCCGTTGAAAGTTGTTTCAATTTTCTTTTTTGTAATGGTAATAGAATTTGTCTGGCGTAACATTCTTAAAAATTTTTTCAGGAAAGTCTAATTTTCTTCCACATATTGAAGTATCTACTCTAGTAAACATTTTATCCTCTGGGTAGTTAGTTACTTCACTTACATAAAATCTGTTTTCCATTCTTGCAGTGTCCTCTTTTATTATGTAGCTTATTAAATTGTAAAACACAAATGGTGAATTAGTCTTGTCAAACTTTACAGTTTTAATTGTCTTGTTTGTAGGGTATTTTACCAAATCACAATTTACATATCTTGCGTTTGCAACACGATATTCAGATACATTTACTTGTGTCTTTGGGGGAATTGTAAGACGTGGCTTTTCAATGTAGGAAGTTGAAAAACTTGTTGAGTTAGTTCCAGTAATCTTTGAAGGGTTCCAATACCAATAATAGTAATACGGATAATTGTAAGTTGTCAAAGAGGTTCCATTGCTTACTGATTTTGAAAACGTCCTATTCTGAAAATATTCATACGCTACTCCATTTAAGACAAAAAATGTTTTCGTTAGGTCAACAGTCATATCACTTTCTGTTTTATTGTAAATACTAAAACCAATGTCCCCGCCATCAGCCCAAAGATTGTAATCAACTTTACAACTCTCGTTTTCAAAAACGATTTTATCTTTTGTCAAAGTGCCATTGTCAGGGATTGCTTTATAAACCTGATAATAGTTTGTCGTCAACGCACAAGACGTCACAAAGATTGTAAGAGTAAAATAAAATAGATTTTTCATTAATTTTTGTTTTAGTTGATGCTTACTCTATTCGTCAGTCTGTCTAAACCACGAAGTAGCAGCGCAGCTAAACTTCCTTTCTCCGTTAATTCTTGTTACTAATCTACACATTTATTTCAAATTTAAGCAACTTTAAAAAACCTTTTTTCAAAAATAGATTTTCCTAAAATGGAAAATAAAATGCTGTAAAACGGCTTAAAATTGCTTGTGGAGAGCGAAAAATAAAAGTCAAATTCTCAAATCTAATTGTCGAGAAGAGCGAATGCGGTTCAAATAACCGTAAATAAACAATTTCAACAAATCCGAAGGATGATAGGAAGGTCTTCCACCTTGTTGATTTTGTTTTGATTCCGAAAAACCAAATTCACCCAAAGGCAGACTATCCACAAACAAATCAATCAACCGAACTTCATTGTCTTGCTCAATGAGTTCTTCCAAACTGTAAAACTCCACTTGATTTCTATTTTCACCAATGATGTATTTCATAAGGTAAATATACTGAGAATCAAATATATAAGCAAATTCCTAAAAAAAGTAAGTTATTAACAATCAATGAGTTGAAAGTTTATTTCAGGATTAAATTTTGCCAATAAAATCCCATTGCGTTCCACTTCCTCCCAATGTGTCATGCCGTGGAAATCATCAAAACATAAACGAGATTGAATGTATTTTGCCAATTCGGTTAGGTTATCCATTTCTAATCATTATTTAGAGACATAAAAGCTTTGTCTTTATCCTTGAGATATAATGATACCAAATGTCCAATTTTCTTTAATCGCTCATCCGTTACTTGTCCACCTAATTGATAGGTATTGATTACTAATTTTGAAGAATTAACCCCTTTATGGATCCAAATCGGTTGGCTTTTTATGCCGATATTTTTAATGAATTTTACACCAAATATGTCTTCAATTTCATTGTTTTTGTCGGTAATTTCAAAGTAACCCACACCATCAATAATAACAACTTGGAAATCTTGAAAGAATTTTGACTTAGAAATGAAGCCTTTTCTGCTCACAACAGAATGCGTATCGGCATTTTCAGTTTTACGTGAAGGAGATGAATTTGCTTCTGTCGTAAAGATATTTTCATGAAAATTAATCGTTTCAGAAGTTCCAAAAACTTGGTTGGCAATTTTCTGATAATTATACCAAGTTTTACTTGTTCCACCATTTGTCGGGCTATTTTTAAATAATTGACCATTATAAGGAAACATAGGAGAAAAATTACTTTTTTCCCCAATTATTCCATCCCATTTTCCAATTTGATGGATATCTAGTTCTTTATCTCTTTTCCACAGCGATAAATTATTTTCAAGGAAATAAATATGTGGATCGTTTTTTTCAAGTGATGATTCCTTCCCAACAATTAAAATATTTGCATCCGGGTTTCCCGTCCCAATGTATTCTATTCCAGTAGTGTTTGCCGTTTCAATTGTTTCAAAAAATTTGTTTCTATTTTTCATACCAAAATTTGCTTTCTGACAAAGGAAAATAAATAAATCCTTATTTGGAACCTGAAAAAATGATATTTTCAATTTTTTTTATAAAGACTGTGTCATAGCTGGAACTCTTGGGTAAACTCCACTTGCCTCTAACGGCAGTCTGCCTAAACCACTAAGCAGCACATCTAAACCTACTTTACGTTTAATTTTCTTCATAAAACTACACATTAATTTCAATTTTAGACAACTTTAAAAAACCTTTTTTCAAAAATAGATTTTCCTAAAATGGAAAATAAAATGCTGTAAAACGTCTTAAATTTGCTTGTGGAGAGCGAAACGGGATTGTTATTTCTTATCGTAAAGGATTTTGATAAAAAACACCAAGTTTTAGCTTAATTTAATATGAAAACGATAGAAATCATTGCAAAAACAGCTAAAACTAAACCAAACTAAGAAAAAAACTGAAAATCCACTCGGTATTTTCAGGTTAGAAATCTCTGAATTTTATTGAAACCCTATAGTTATTTCCAGAAAAGGTAATTGATATTTTACAAAGTATATATCAAATTGAAATCCGGAATCCATATAATAAAGAGATTATCAAACAAACAATACTTCTTACTGAAGAACATCAAAAACTCCAAAATTTATTTGGTTTTTAATTTTGGGTGTCCCAGTGTGGAAAACAGGTGTTTTGTTAACAATTTTAGCGGTTTCATTAAAATTCCATGATTTCCCAATACATTATTTTTATTTTTGTAGGGTGTATTCGATGAAGTTATTTTTTCTACTCTGTCTGCTTTTATTTCCTTTTTTAATAAGAGGACAAGTATCATATTACAAAGAACTTACCTCACAGAATGGTTTACCAACAGATTGTGTATTTGATCTTGCTTCTGATAGGAATGGTTTGATGTATTTAGGTACAGACCAAGGGGTGTATAGTTACAATGGAATAGACTTCAAACAGATTGAATTAAAAGGTGCAGTAAGTAGCAGTGTTACGAGTATTTCATTTACCGATAACAATGTTTTATGGTGTCGAAATTTTTCAGATCAAGTGTTTTCAAGTTATGGAAATGTTCTAAAACCGAATAAACAAGTAAACAGTTATTTAAATAATGAAACCATTGTCGATTTAAAGGTTGTAAAAGGAAAGTTATATCTCCTTAGTTTTGATGCAGTATACATTATAGATGCTACATCGAGTAAACTGTTAAAGCGATTTGCCATAAAACAAGCGGAAGGGCTTTCAATTCAAGATGAAATGGTGTTGATTACTACTGTGAACGGTTATTGTATTTGGTTAAAAGGAATACAAAAAGTTTCAAGTATGCAGCTACCATCGGGGCAATATCGAAGCGCAGGTGTTGGAAGTTCTACTTTTTTTATTGAGAAAAAAAAGGTTCCAAGTTTGGCATATCAAGTGAACGGTAAATCGGTTTCAAAAATTCTTTCAATAGATAAAATTAAAGCTGGACTTTATGTCAATAATTGTAACATCATTAACGGTGGAGTATTTTTATCGACCAATCAAGGGACTTTTTACCAGCAAAAGTCAATTTGGAAGCAATTGTCTACCGGACATAATCATACCGATGTGTTAACTGATTTTCAAGGAGGGATATGGATTTCAACTATTGATAATGGTTTAATATACCTTCCTTCGCTCAATATTACAAGTTTTTATTCAGCTCAATATGGAAATAATTTAAGGCAAATGATAGCTTCGCCTAAAGGATATTTTGTTTCTACAGCTAACGGAATCGTATACGAATTGAATAGAAAAGGGGACTTAATAAGACAATTCGATACGAAGACGGGTCTTGATATTGAATTCATTTATTTTGATCAGTTATCCAATCGCCTTTATACTTCTGTGGGATATTTCAATTATGAAAAAACAACTCAATTTTTTCCTTTTTATTACGGAAAGGGAATAGCAATTGATGCCTATTCAAATCTATATTTTGGTATTCATAGCCTGAGTGGAGTCATCAAGGGTAAAAGAAAGTCAAATCTGTTTTTTTCAAATCATTCAGAGTTGACAGTTGGTGGACTGAGTTTTCAAGTAATTAGGGAGAAGCGAACTAGATGCATCAGTCTTGCAAAGGAACAGTTGTATATAGGCTATGTTGATCAATTATTGGCTTATTCTTCCACCGAAACCGTTGAGCTAAAATCAAATGATGGGAAATCAATCCAAGCGGTTTCTTTAGCATTAGACGATTTTGGAAGACTATGGATAGCGACTGTTCAAGATGGTGTTTATGTATTCAAAAACGGAAAAGAAGTAAAGCACTTTAGGGCTGACTCAGGTTTGAGTCATGATCAATGTAAAAAAGTTAAGATTTTTGGAAATCAAGCGTTCATTATTACTATTTCCGGGTTAGATCAAATCAACGTTCAGTCGTTCAAATTACGTTCGTTTATTAACAACTATTCACTCTACAATACACCTGTTATTGATGTGATTTCTGAAGAAGGAAACATGATGCTTGTCACAAAAAATCAAATCATAAGGATCCCGCATCAAAATGAGAACGACATTACTATGCCGAAAATTGAGTTTAAAAAAATAAGTTATAAAAACGGGGAATCCCAGTGGATAGAAAGTCGAAACAATCTTCTAGAAAATTCGTTTGAAATAAGTTGGGACTATTTAGCGTATCGAGAGGGAGTGAAAGTACCTTTGTATTATCGTTTAATTGGATTTGAAAAAAAATGGATGAAGCTTTCACCAACCGTGAATTCGGTCTCTTACAATGGTCTCCCTCCTGGAGATTATAGTTTTGAATTAAAAACAGGGTTAAGGAATAATGTGAATAATAAAATTCGATTGCATATTGAGAAACCTTATTGGTTATCATGGTGGTTTTTTGCTATTGAAATTTTGGTTGTCGGCGTGTTATTTTATCTCACCATTCGATTGACAGTTTTTCAAATGAGAAAAAAACAACTGATACGAGAACAACTAATTCATTCAAAACTTACTGCGATTCGATCACAAATGAATCCTCATTTTTTATACAATGTTTTAAATTCTCTACAAGGTCTAATTTATTCAAATAAGGTGAATGAAGCAGGTAAATATGTTAGCATGTTTTCTGAACATTTAAGATACACATTAGCTATTTCAGATAAACAAATGATAACGATTAAAGAGGAAATAGAAAGTCTTGGTGTTTATTTGAGTCTCGAAAAACTTCGTTTTGGCGAAGATTTTAAGTTCAACATCCAAAGAGATCCAGATGTCAATGAATTGTTCAATATTCCTGCCATGATACTTCAACCATTTGTTGAAAATGCTGTTAAACATGGACTTTTAAACAAAAAAGGAGAGAAAACAGTTCATGTTCATTTTACAATGAATACTCCTGAAGTTATTCAAATTACAATCAGGGATAATGGAATTGGGAGGCAGAAATCTTTTTTGTTGAATAAAACGAGAAAAGATAAACCAACTTCCTTTGCTACAGGAGCAATTAAAAAACGTATAGATCTGTTAAACCAATATTTGAACAAAAAGATTCATTTGAATTTTGTTGATTTGACGGAGAATGGAATAGCCGTAGGTACAGAAGTCCATATTAAAATTCCCAAAGACATTGAAATGTATGAAAGTATTGATCGTTGACGATGAAGTAAATGCTCGTGCAGCATTACGTGGCATGATTGGTGCCAATTTCCCAGAAATAATTATAGTTGGTGAAGTTTCAAGCGTTCCAGATGCGGTAAAAGCGATTCATAATTTAGATCCGGATGTGGTGCTCCTCGATATTGAAATGCCGGGGTATTTAGGAATTGACCTGCTCGATTTTTTTGATGTTGCGAGTATTCGTTTTAAGATCATTTTTGTGACAGCTTACAATGATTATGCACTGAAAGCATTTGATTTAGCTGCAGTTGATTATTTGTTAAAACCAACACATATTGACCAACTTAAAAGGGCTTTTGATCGATTGAATATGATTGACAATGTACCGGAAAAGTACCTTGCTCTAAAAGAAAATTTGGATCACCGTGAAATGTCTAAAATCGCATTACAGACAGCCGAAGGATTGCAAATTTGCGAACTTTCCGCCATTCGGTATTTTAAGGCAGATGGTCCTTATACACATATTCATTTTATTTCAGGCCAACGAATCACTGTTTCTCGTACTTTGCAAGAATACAATACCTAGAAGAAACTGGAAAGTATTTCCGAATTAATCGTTCTTTTATCATTAACGTTGAACACATTGTAAAGTCGAGTAAAAAAAGATGGGTGGTTGTTCAAATGGATAATGGAGAAGAATTTCAGCAACGCTAGAAAAAGGAGTTTACTTTTGAACTTTTTTAAAGATAATATTTTTTAAACCTACATTTTACATTGGTTTTAGGCATAGATTAAGCCATTGATCAACTAAAGTGATTCAGCTTCATTAAATAACAGATGGGTTTAATAAGCATTCAACCCTGTTTCGTTAAATTGACCAAAATCACATCCTACATTTCTTTTCTCTTTGTGTCAAAATGTAAAAATGTAACATGAAAGATTTATTTGAGGTGTTTGCTATCTGCTTGACCGGTTCAACCTTGTTCGCTCAAGTTCCAGCGTTTGTTTCAACGGATAGTTTACAGGGTTATTGGAATTTCAATGCCAAATTAGATAATGCGCTTTCATTGGTCTGACGTTAACTCCTGGAGGAACGGTCAACTACGCCATCGATCGAAACGGCTTTGCCAATTCCTCGTTAAATAACGGTGAAGCATACAAAACCAGCATTGATGGATTTGATGCGACAACAGATTTTTACCATAGGTGGTTGGTAGCGCCATTTTTAGTAACTTATTCACCAATTCAAGCAATTACATCGGGTATTTCTACAAAATGGATTACGAAGTGATGCCACAAGTTGGTGGACCTGTAGTTGGTACGCATACCCAATTCGCTTTTTTATCTGATTTTGTCTCTACAGCTCCAGGAATAACAGGTTATGGACCGGATTATGGAAAATTGTACTTCCAAACGGTAATCGGCGGAGTGACCCGTATTGTGAAATCAACGGCCAATTTCAATTCGAATTATTGGTATCATGTCATGGTGAGCTACGACCAATCGTATTTGCGTTTGTATGTGAATGGTGATTGCACCGATTCGTTGGCTGTAACAGGGAATTTAAATTACAGCAATGCAACCGGAAACAACGAATGGGTGGGCTTTACCACTTACGTGAATCACAATGCTTCGCAAAACATTGAATCTCGAACTACCTTGGATCAAATGGGCTTTTGGCGCAAGAGCATTACAACCGTGTGAAGTGTTGAATTTGTTGAAGAATCAACGGCTAATTGCGGTCCCGTTGGCATTGATGCGCCAACCAATTTAACCGCTGCTTGGACAACAGGAACCACTGAGGTAGTCTTGAATTGGACTGATAATTCCGCCAATGAATCAGGATTCGCTATTCAGCGCAGTACCGATGGTGTGAATTTTACGAATCTGACTAACGTCGCTGCGGATGTTTTGACCTACACCGACAACACGGTGGCACCCAACACAACGTATTACTACCGCGTTTTCGCCTTTAATGCGGTTGAAGACTCGGATTTTTCGAATGTGGTACAAGTAACAACCGGCACAGCAAGTGTTTCGGAAATGTCGTTACCTAGCGTTCGTTGCTACCCGAATCCGGCAAAAGATAATTTGACTTTGGAAGGACTTTCGGGGAGTGAAAGTATTGTACGGCGTCGATCACCCGGGGAAATCGTGCTGGAACGAGCTACGTCTCAAGAAACGATTCCGGTGGATCTTTTCCGAGTTAGCTTCAGGAACTTATTTTCTGCGTGCCGGAAATCAGTGCCGAACGGTTAAAATCAATGTTCAACACTAATTCAAATACATAAAACACTTAAAAGATGAAAAAAATCTGTTTGTCATTTTACTGGCGTTGTCGGTAACACATATTTCGACCGCTCAGATCGGTAATTTGAAGAATAAATTGAAGGAAATGAAAGGCGAAGGACGCACCCGCTGTTCCGGTGGAGGATCTGATCGAGATCACATACGAACTACAACAAGTGTTAGCCAAGAAGCTTCTTTCAAAAAATATGGAACTGAAGGGCACACGCGAATATCTGCTGCTTCGCATGTTGGTTCATTGACCTTGAGTTTTGAAACGCAACCGGTTTTTTCTAATTGCTCTTCTGTATATCCTGATGGTTCAAAAGGGGAAACCGACGCGAGTGGAAATACGACCAAGTTTTTAATGGGTACAAAAAAAGTTTCGAGTCTACATGTTACTTATTTGAGGTGATCCACCCGACAGGTGCGTATGCCTTTGGTACCGAAAAGATGTCAGAAAAATACATCGACGGAACCAATCGTGTTTACAGCGAATTAGTGATGTTCTTTGATAATTTCATGTTGATTGGAATGGGCAGAGATAAAGGAAAATATTACATCGGTGGTGATTTTGATATTGTAGCTCCAAAAGCTGTGCTGAAACAAATTAGCAAATCGTTTACGTATGAAAGTTTCAAAGAAAATGTGAACGTAGAATTGCAAAAGTACTACGACCAAATGCAAGTTCTCCTAAAAGGTGGCGATCAAAAAATGGCAGAGGAAAAAAGAGCCAAGTTCGGAATCAAAGGGAAAGAGGTTGTTTCCTTGGCAATTGAACCTTTTGATAACAATAAACTGTTTCAGGGACAAAGCTATAATTTCGACATCATCGCAACCTTGAAAGACGGATCGAAACTATCCACACGTCAAGGGTTTAAAGATGAATACGACATTCAGGTGAAAGTTGGAAGTGGTGAAACACACCGATGTGGATGGATCAGTTACTTCTTGAGTATGAAATTGCAAAAACATACATCCCGAAAAACGATAAATTAGCGTTGTGGTGAGAATTAAATTCATCAAATGTAAAACCAGTGGAGTTCAGTCAAAATGTCGATTACGAAAACTGTGAATGGACATTCAACGATAATGGAGATCAATCGAGTACAGAAGAACATAGAAAAGCCGCTGGTTCTTTCCGTATTAGTGAAATCCTCCATTGACGTAAATACTAAAAAAGAGTGTTTTGAATACAAAGTATGGAACAAAGGGAAGTAGTTGCTCACTGTAAGCAAATCAAAACAAAACCAATTGTGGTAAATGCGAAGAATTGGCTCAGGTAAAAAGCCGGGCTAGGAAACCAGAATGGAGGAAACGGTGGTGCAATTACCCTGGTAAAAGATCCCAGTGCAAAGAATTGTATCATAAAGTATGATGTAAGTGGTGGTCCCGGTTACAGCGCAACTCCTCCAGTGGTTCGCGGGGAACTTACACAGAAACCGAACAAGTATCTTGGTAATTCACGAATTATGATGTTGAATAAATACTTCATGACAGCAGCACTGACACTGGTTGTCGGTGTTGCTTCGTTTGCCCAGAACACGTTTTTATGTTAACAAAGCGGCGAACGTTTCATCTCCGGCCGGACTTAGTTGGAGCAGTCCGTTCAGTGACATTCAGACGCCATCGATGCCGGTTCAACAGATGCTGCCACCGAAATCGAGATCTGGATCACCGGAGGAGCGCAAATTGTATACACCTACAGATTACATGGGTATGACGCCGGTCAATCGCGGAATGCCTGTTATGTGATCCCAACGGTCAGTAAGAAATTCTCGATCTACGGCGGTTTCAACGGGACCGAAACAGGTACTGTCGCAGCGGACCACCCGAATTTGCAAATGAACCACACCATCATCAGTGGGGAGATCGGACAGAGCAACACGGTCAATGACAATTTAAAGAACCTGCTTTACATCCAAACGAGCAATTCTGCCAATTACACGGTTTTGCTGGACGGTATAGGTTTCTTCAGTGCAAACAACAACACTGGAATAAACAATTTGTGTACAACGAGCGTTATCAGACCCGTTTTCAAAACTGTTACTTCGGAAACAACATCAGCAATGGGGATGGAGCGGCTATCCATTCCTTAGGTTATAATCCTACCATTGACCAGTGTGAATTCTGGGACAATCAGGCCATGCAAGGAGGAGCGGTGTACATCGGATATAACTTATCTAATTACAGCCATGCGAATATTTTAATTCGTTTTGTCCGCAACAGCGCAGCGCTTGGTGGAGCAGTAAGTTGACAATTTACAATGTTACGTTGTCAACACAAGAATTTATCGACAACGAAATTTCGCCTTTCAACGGGGAAGGAAGTGCCTTGAGTGAAATTCAACAATGGAAATTATTCCGTTGTTAACGGCAATTTCATCCACAACAACGGAAATAGTTTGTTTCATGTTGGATCAGTCGGTATCAACAATTACTTCGTCAACTGTATGTTCTTCAAGAACAGCAAGATTCGCAATGCGAACAACAATGCGGTATTGGTTGCCTACTGTCTGAGTGAAGAGGCATTTACCAATTACACGGAATCAGGCAATAACATCATTGCCGATCCGCAGTTCAAGTACTACAACGAAACGGATCCGCCTACTGATGAAATTATGAATTGAAAAATTGTTCACCGGCGATCAATACAGGAAGCAATCCCAATATCGACGGATTCTGTCATCTGGTGAAATTGATTCGGATAAAGGTGGTAAACCCAGAAAACGCGACAACACTGTGGACATCGGCGCTTTCGAGTATTATAAAGATACCCTTGCACGTTTGAAAATGGTGTTTTGTTGGGTTATCTCACACTTAGATTTTAACAGTCCGGTTTCGATTTTGAATTGCACAAGCGATCAGGTCGTTTCATCTTCTTTAGCGACCACTATCCCACATTCATACATTCCAACAACAAGTGCTTCATACGCGATGATCTTCACCCATCCGGGAGGCTGTTTGGACACAACAGATTGTTTGAATGTTACCGTAAATCCTGGCCCGAATGACCCTACGAATTTGCAGGCAACCGCAATTACTTCGCCATTATCCGTTTCCCTGACCTGGAACGACAACTCTTTCAACGAGGATGGCTTTGAGATTGAACGTGGAACGGATGGCGTCAATTCTTCCATCGGAGATGTAGTGGCAAATGTAACAACATACACCGACAACACGGTGGCACCCAACACAACGTATTACTACCGTGTCATTGCGTGGAATACAAGCTATTTATCGGATTACAGCAATGGCGGCAGCAACTACTTCAACCCTCAGTTTGGTTGAAGCAGGAGTGAATACTTGTGCGTTTGTATCCAAATCCTACAACAGGGCAAATTGCAGCACCAGGGAGTTGAAGCGGGAACGAGCATGCCGTATGCGATCTGAGTGGAAGGCCCTGTTTACAGGTACGCTGATTTCTGGGCAATCCACTATTGATCTTTCACGGCACTTCAAAACGGATATTACCTGATTCAATTAGCGAATTATGGAATCCATCACATTTAGTTCAACATTAAATTCTACGAAATGAAAATCACAACTATTATTTTAACGTTTACATTTCTCACCTGCTTTTCAGCAGGTTGGGCACAACTTCGTTTTGAATTGGGCGAAGCAATTGGAAGGTACGAATACTGTAAAAAGAATTAAATCGACTGTAACAGACAACGATGGAAATGTTTACAGTATGGTGACTTCAATGGTACGGTTGATTTTGGCCCGAACAGGAGTGTATAATTTGACGGCTCAGAACTTTGATGTTTTCATTCCAAAAATTAAACCGATATGGGAACTAATTTGGGCTATTCGCATCGGTGCAATTTGGTATCGAATCGGCTGGGCATATTACGTATTCTCCTGTAACAAACAAAATCATTATCAATGGGAAATTTGAGATTTTCGGTGTACCCGGACAAAGTAGATTTTGATCCTGGAACAGGAACTGTTTTCCATCCGAGTACAGAAATCATTTTGTATTGAGATTATGGGGCAATGATAGGGCTTTCGATTGGCTGGGCTTGTTGAATTTGCCTCAAGGAAACATCGGTCCTATGGTCATTGATAACAATCAGGATTTTTACTTAACAGGTAACTATCATGCTCCAAGTGGAAACATCGATTTAAATCCAGCGCCAAGTACAAACCTGAATTATGGTGCCAACGCAGGAAGCAGAATTATGATGCATTCTAACAAAAATAGCTAATAATGGATCGCTATTATGGTCTCGACACATCCGTTCTCAAAACACTTCAGGACGTTTAAACATTATTTTAATAGATTTAAGTCCATGGGGTGTGACTATTGGAGGAAGGCTTTTGGTCAAGTTCATCCCGAACATGATTTGTCGACCAATATGTTATACGTTCTAACGTCCTAAGGCGGAAGTGATGCAATTATTTACAATTATCCAATGAATCTTGGAATTGGCGGATTCGGTTTTGGTATTAATGCCTCCAATAACGAAGGGATTTATTCTTTAAAGCGATCTAGAACCGATGGTTGGAAAACGTTTATTACGGGATATTTTAATGGGACAATGAACATTTATCCTCCTACAAATTCAGCTTTTCATTTAAATTCATCAGGCTTAGCAGATCAGTTTATTACATGCGCGGATGTAAATTATAATATTATTTGGAGCAACAAAACTGGAAGCCAATACCAGGATCAGGGGTTGTATTTGACGTTGAATAATAAAAACGAGGTGTATATTTTAACGCAATTGGAAGGTAATAATGGCTCCATTGATATCAATCCGAATGCGGAATGCAGACTGTTACAATGGAAATCAACGATGTTTTGATTCAGAAATTGGATAGCAATGGCGTTTATCAATACGGACACTTATTTACTGATGGAAATGCTTATCAAGGAATCAATACCTGGAATACAAACAATGTTTACCCACAACGCGTTGAAGTCAGTGGAAATTTTGATGCAGATCCAACGACTGGAACTTTCAATTTAACCGGTTATGGATCGAATGCTACCGGTTTGACGATTGCGTTAAACGATTGCGCGGCACCTCAGGTCATCACGGCTAACAATCCAGTTTTTCAAGGAAGTACTTTGAATTTATCAGTTCCATCAATTCCGAATTGCATCCTATTCTTGGATAGGACCTAATGCATTTTCAGGAAATACAAATACCGTTGCCATACCAAATGCGCAAACATCCAATTCCGGACCCTACGAGTTGACAACTACGGTAGGTGGTTGTGTTTACCCTACAGTTCGTTCAACGGTAACCGTTGGAATTCCAACAGCGATAACGGTTCAACCTAGCAATCAAACGATTTGTAATGGAAACACCGTAAACTTATCCGTAGGAGCTACTGGTTCTTCATTGACCTATCAATGGCGAGAAAAATGGTGTGATCATTCCTGGTGCAACAAATGCTACTTATTCCATTGCAAATGCGCAACCAACTGATGGAGGCAATTATGATGTAATCGTTACAGGGCAGTGTGGTAGTGTTACATCGAACATTTCCCTTGTTGATGTTCAGTCTGTATTACCAGCACCTGGTCCATACACCGGACCAACAACCTTTTGTCAAAATAACCCAACAACGATAAGCGTTCCTGTGATTCCCGGAGCTACATCCTACACTTGGATAGTGCCAGGAGGAGTTGGGGAGGTACAGTTACATCAACTACAAATTCAAATACTGTTACAACACCTTTCATTGGTGGTGGTGGAATCATTTCTGTACGTGGAAACAACAGTTGCGGGTCTGGCTAATGTATTGAATATTAATATTTTCAGTTCAGCTGGACTAGGTGCAATAGGGTCTGTTTCAGGTAATACCAATGTTTGTCAAAATACAACTCATACATTTATGTTCCAACGGTAACGAATGCCACTTCTTACACATGGATATTGCCTTCGGGTTGGACGGGAAGTTCGACAACGAATACCATAACTGTTACCGTAGGATCCACAAGTGGAACGATTGGAGTCTTTGCTTCGAATGCGTCATGTGAACACAAGTACGTCCAATTTAGCAGTAACATTAAACTCAGTACCTTCCGCTCCAGGAATCATCTCGGGTAATACAAACGTTTGTTCAGGTACCAGTCAAGTTTACTCGGTAGCTGCAGTTCCTGGTGCAACGGTTTATACCTGGGGAATTCCAGGAGGTTGGTCAGGGTTTTCAAACGCAAATTCAATCACAGCAACCATTTGGTTCAAATAGTGGAAATATCTCAGTAACGGCTAATGCATGTGGAGTAAGTCCCGCAACTATTCTGGCAGTAAATTCAAGTTCTGCAACGATATTCATTAACACTCAGCCACAAGCACAGACCTTATGTCTCGGTCAAAATGGAACACTCAGCGTGACTGCAAGCGTTGCGAACTTAAATTATCAATGGCGTTTCAATGGAAACCCGATTGCAGGTGCAACATCTTCTAGTTTGTCACTATCATCCGTTGCAATTACTCAAGCAGGAAATTACGATGTGGTTATTTCCAATAACTGTAAGCCACATTACTTCAGCTACGATGCTTTGTGACAGTTAACACTGCTCCAACAATCATTTCACAACCACAATCGGCGACTGTGTGTCCAGGTGGATTGGTTACCTTCGGTGTCAATTTCTCAGGACCACCAAGTGCATACCAATGGCGTTTGAATGGAAACATTGTTCATGGTGCGAATAGTCCAATGTTCACCAATCCTTCAGCACAACAGAGCGATGAAGGAAACTACACCTTGGATTACACTACTTCGTGTGGTGTTTTAACTTCACAAACAGCATTTTTGGATGTTCAAGTGACTCCTTCGTTTATACAACAACCTGTTGGGGCAACCATTTGTGAAGGACAAGCACTCAATTTGTCAGTACAAACACAAGGTGATGCTGATTACTATCAATGGTGCATCAATAGTTCTCCAATTGTTGGCGCTACATCATCTAGTTATACTCTTCCGAGCGCAACTTCTGCTCAAGCAGGTACATACACAGTGATCGCAGGAAACAATGTTTGTAACAACAGTGCGCTTTCTCAAGATGCGGTTGTGCAAGTAAATACAGCTCCGATTTTCTCGCAACAACCAGTTGGAGGAACTTATTGTCAAGGAGATGTAGTGACCTTGAGTCCACAATTTGCAAATAATGTTACTAATTTTGAATGGCTGTATTTGGGATCTCCTGTACCTGGTGGAAATGGTTCGGTATTGACGCTTAACAATATCCAACCTACACAGGCTGGAACCTATGTCTTGTATGCAGAAAATCAATGCGGTGGAGTATATTCTTCTTTGGCGAATATTCAGGTGAACCCAAGTTACCAGCAAACGATCCAACAAACAATTTGTTTTGGAGATAGCTACACCTTCAACGGAACGAACCTTTCGCAATCTGGTACCTACGTAGAACAACTTCAAACTATCACTGGATGCGACAGTATAACAACCTTGGTGTTGACCGTTCTTCCTGAAAACAGTACCATTTTGAGTGCTTCTATTTGTTTGGGAGATAGTTACACGTTTGACGGACAAAATTTAACCACTTCTGGAACCTATTCAGCCTATTATACAGCTGCTAATGGATGTGATAGTTTGGTGGAATTGTCCTTGGTGGTAGTAGATCCGAACCAAGTATACCCAACCTCCGTTTCGCTTTGTCCAGGAAACTCATTGATTTGGGGAACCCAGACCTTAACGCAAGCAGGTGTTTACCAACAATTGTTTACTGCTGTAGGTGGTTGCGATAGTTTGGTAGAGTTGACGTTGTCATATTTCAATCTTCCGACGGTTTCCATTGCGAATAACTCCGGTAACCTTAGTGTGACAGGTGGTTTGAGCAATTATCAATGGTACGTGAATGGTGTGGCGATCAATGGTGCAACGTCTGAAACGCACGTGGCAACGCAAAGGATGAAACTATCATGTCGTTTTTGAAACGATCGATGGATGTAAACTAGTTCCTCGGATACGGTATTCGTGAACTGGGGTACAGGTTGCAATTCAAGAGGCAGAAATACGTCATTGCGTGTCTTTCCGAATCCTACATCGGACGAAATCACTATCGCGTTTCCAACTCCTGTCGATCAACCTGTGAAAATTGATTTGATGGATGGAACCGGTCGATTGATCAGAACCCTTACGAAAAATGTTCAACAGCAGGAGGTCGAACTGTCATTAGCAGATTTGCCTGCTGGTTGTTATTTGCTGAAGATGAATGAATATCAAGTTCATCAAATTATCAAGCAGTAGTTTAAAGATGAAAAGAAGAGGGGCGAAAGGCTCCTCTCTTTTTTTGAAGTACACTTTACTGTTTTCAGTATCTTCGTTCAATGAATTGGTTGAAATAGCGTAATTTCTGCACGAAAGAATTTGAAGAATAAATTCAAATAATGAACCCAACATAACACGCAGTAAGTAATGTGGCGCTACATTCATGCCCGATAAAAAGCGCCACATCGCCTACTTCGATACTGCTATGAGGGATTAACCATACCCAAAAAACACACAAAATATTTTGAATTAATACCAATATTTGGTATGATTTGCTAAAATCATTTGTTATGGTAAAAACACATCCATTACTTTGGGTAGTTATTTGATCGAATTCATTCTAAGGTATATTAAGTAGGACGTTATAAAAACGCAAGTGAAGTAGTACGTGCAGGATTGAGGCTTCTTGAAGAAGAAGAACAGAAAATAATTGCTTTGCGTCATGCAATTGACGAAGGTGTTAACAGTGGTTTAGCCGAAGATTTTGATCCCGAAGAGCATTTAAAAATGTTAAAGCGAAAAGAAAATAAATGGCAAAGTTTAAGTTGACAAACAATGCCGTAAAGGATCTATCTGATATTTGGAGATTACACCTTCGACACCTGGTCCGAAAGTCAAGCGGATAAATATTATGAACTTTATTCTCAACGCATGTGCGGCAATAGCCAAGAAACTGTTTAAAGTGTGTGTCATTTTTGTAGATTTTCTTTGTTTAGTCGTATGTGAAAGTGTTTTATTTTCATATTTTCTACTGTTTAAAGTATCAAGCTACGGTTGTCAAGCGGTTGCTGCTAACGGCCATCTTTCTAATTACTTCTATCACCGTTAATTACCTTATCTAATCTAAACATTTATTTTTCAAATTAAGCAACTTTAAAGAATCCTTTTTTCAAAAATATAGATTTTCCTAAAACGGAAAATAAAATGCTGTAAAACGGCTTAAAATTGCTTGTGGGAAGCGAAACAGGATTGCTATTTCTATTCGTGAAGGTTTTTTAACAAAACACCCAAGTTTTTAGCTCAATTTGACATGAAAACGATAGAAATCATTGCAAAAACAACTAAAAACTAAATCATTCAAAATAAAAAGTCTGAAAATCCACTCGGTATTTTCAGGTTAGAAATCACTAAATTTTATTGAAACCCCATAGTTATTTCCAGAAAAGGCTACGAACGCTTCTGTCAACATAAATTGAAGCCGCACCACGCAGTAGCACCGAAAGTAGTTTGCCTTCATTCAGTCAGTGGTCTATATATAGACAGTTACTTCGCGTTATTCAGTGAGATTGCTTCGCTATGTTCGCTAGGTTACGAAGTGTTTAAGTTTTATATGTTGGCTGTAGGCGTTTTATCCGAACATTAAATTTACTCGTTTTCCTAAGCCAAACTCAAATATTCTATACAAAGTCGAGAGTTGAATGTCGCATTTTCCGTTCTCAAGTCTGGATATATAACTTTTCTTAGTTCCAACTCTTTCTGCAAGTTGTTCTTGAGTTAGATTGGCTTCCTTTCTTGCTTCTTTCAACATTTCACTGATTACAAAATATTGAGCTTTTTCTTCAAATTTATCTCGTTTTTCAGTTCCTATTTTTCCATATTTGATGTCTAATAACTCATCAAAGTTTTTAGCATTTCTTATTTTCTCTTTATTCATTTCTTTTGCTTTTTTGAGTTAAAATATTCGTCTTTTAGTTTCAATGCCAACTCGATTTCATTTTTAGGTGTTTTTTGAGTTTTCTTTTGAAATCCGTTAAACAGTACAACTAAATTTCCTTTGTCGAAGCAACAGAATATTCTGTAAATGTTACTTTCAAATTCAACTCTAATTTCATAAAGTCCGTCAGTTCCTGTCAAATGGTCAAGGAATTTTTTCGGAACATTCTGAACCGTTCTTAAAATCTTAAAGACATATTCTATTTTCTCTTGAACTTTCTCGGACAACTCCAAATAGAAATCAGCAAAGTAATGTTCGTGAAAAATGATTTGCCTCTGAGTTTTCATTTCACAAAGTTAACTCAAAAGTTATCAATTTGCAAGTGTTTTTTGTTTTTTTCGATTAGGTGTCGGGTTCGATACGCATACAGCCAACAGCAGTCTGTCTAAACCACTAAGCAGCGCATCTAAACCTACTTTACGTTTAATTTTCTTCAATAATCTACACATTAATTTCAAAATTAAAGCAACTCTATAAAGCTTTTTTTCAAAAATAGATTTGTGTTTAATAATCTAAACAAATTTAGCATGGTTTACTATGGTTTTCCAAAGTACATCAATTCCCAAATTGCCGTTGGGCTAGAGTAGGATTCTACCAATTGATCCTTTGAATACACTTTTATTTCTGCTATTCCTGTAAATCTGTAATAAGCACCATCGAACCCGGTAAAAAGGCGAGCTAACTTGTACTTTAAGTTCTTTTTACCTATTGTAGAAAGCAGAATGTCTGCTGATGTAAGCGTGTTTTTTTTATGCAGATTAATTTCGTATTTCAAATTGTCATCCGGATTGTGGTAAATGAACGAAATGTCATCACTGATATCCTTATTTAACTGTTTATCCATCTTACCATACGTACGATAAGCTTTTACCAGCTCCTCATTATCAATAATCGTTTTTCCTTCCTTGGCAACATTCAGAACAACAATACTTTCATTGTTGTATTTTTTTTCGGCAATCATTTCTGAAGCTATCATGCTGAAAGGTCCTACTTCGGCTCTTGCCCAGTACCAGTGGTTAAATAAGTTAACCAACGATGTATTACCCCAATTGTGGTCGTGATAGCCAGAACCTTTTCCCTCATATTTATTTCCTTTGTAGGTGTAGTTCACTGTTACATGAGCTTTGGGAACGGGTACAACCCAGGCAAAGTAGTCCTCGCGATCATCGCCAAATTCCAAAATTCCGGTTTTTGGACGCCAGCTTTCTGTCGTTCGATCCATGGTAATGGTCATGTTGAAATCATCATCTTCGAAATGAATATCATAGCTTTTCAAATTCCCTCTGACGTAGTTTTTACCTATTTGCACATTGCACGAATCTTTACTTGCCGAAAATTCTTTGGGATTAAACTCCACCATTTTGTCAAATTTTGTTCCGTCGGCCTGTACAATACTCACTGTTATTAGCGGTAGCAAAGCCTTTTTTATTTTGGTAATGTGTTTGGTGTAAAAAATAATAACGGCCGTACTACCATCTTCTAAATGAGTATCAAAATACCACCATTCGTAAGTGCCTTTTCCTCCCGAGGTTCTAATGCCATCCTCCCATTTTTCAGGGATGTTACTATTGTTGAGATGATGTTTCTCAAAATCCTGACTTATTAAAGCTTTTTTATTCAATGTTTGACTCTGTAGTGAAGTTACAGATAAAATTAAAAGCAATGAAGATAAAATTGACTTTAGCATACACGACTTAATTTAATACAATTTTTTTCAAATAATTACTATGCACTAAACACACTATAAAGTTACTGTTTTTTACTATTGTTTGGTTTTGTAATTGCCATAACGTTATCAGGGCCTGCGCAGAAAGCAATAACACAATAAAACGTTAGTTAGCATATTGAATGTAAAAATAACAAAAAATTAAAGAGGCGAAGATTTGATGGCTTTTTACGCTTGCCCTGTGAAATGAGCATTTTTCTTCTTATATCCTCCAATATCATAGGTTGCCCCTATTAGAAAAGCAAAATAACTTAATCGAGCAAACGACCATTGTTCATCAAATTCAGAATAGCCTGTTAAGCTTTCGTAATATATACGGTAAGTATGCCAACGTATCATTTTGAATAAACCTTGATTATACATGATATTCAAATTAATATTCCATCTGTTTTTAATTTTATAAGTGAGTTGATAACCAAGTATAAAATAATAGTTATGAATGCGGTTATACTCATATTTGTCTAAAATCATTCCTGAACTTACCCAACCTAAAGTATCATTGTAAAATGACATAACTGAACTACTTGATGTGATGTAGTTCTGGTTTTTTAGGAACCCAAAACCTATAATGCTTTTGTGGTGTAGTTTTTTGTTTGACGTCCAGTTATGCTTATAAAGTAGAGAGAATTTAATAAGATTGCTATTTGCTCTAGAGCCTCCTTGATAATGTGTTTCAGCACTAAAATCGTTGTTACTAGAGTTAGAGGAGGCGTCATTTAAAGGATACTTATTTGTATAGCCATGAGCTCTCCAAGTTGGACCTAAACCACCGCTATCAAATGCAAGATAAACACGATCTTTTTCAGTTCCCCATCCTAAACTCCAATGATTTGTCCAAGTATTTGGAATAGGTGGGGTATAATAACCAAATGTCATATTGTTTGACTTAATCGTTCTTGCAGTTGTTGCATTTGCACCAAACGAATACCCAAACTCAAAACGAGTTTGAGTATTCGCAAAAAATAATTTAGTGATAGCAAAAAAAATGAGTGTAACTCTTAACATGGATATATATTTAAACCTCCTAAACAATGTAAACGTATTACTTCATGAAGCTACACATTTATTTCAAATTTAAGCAACTTTAAAAAACCTTTTTTCAAAAACAGATTTTCCTAAAACGGAAAATAAAATGCTGTAAAACGGCTTAAAATTGCTTGTGGGGAGCGAAACAGGTTTTTGACAAAAAACACCAAGTTTTAGCTCAATTCGGCATAAAAACGATAGGAATCATTTCAAAAACAGCTAAAAACTAAACTGTTCTAAGTAAAAAAAACTGAAAATCCACTCGGTATTTTTAAGTTAGAAATCTCTGAATTTTATTGAAACCCCATAGTTATTTACAGAAAAGGCTACGAACGCTTCTTATAACATAAATTGAAGTCGCAGTTCGCTGCTACGAAGTGTTTAAGTCTTATACGTTAGTGGTTCGGGCAGGGTTTAGGTTACTCTTTTTCAGTCAATACATACACGCTCCCTTTACCTTTTCCAATCATTGTCAGTACTTGTTCATCTCGTAAGTATTGCAGGTCTTTCTTTAACGTACTTAAACTGATTTCGGGAAATTGCTTTGCCAAATCACTTACTTTGACGGGTTGGTTATTTGTAATAAAATTTTTGATTAACTTTTGTCTGTCGTTCAGATAACCGCCTTTGGATTTGAAAACGTCATATTTCTGTTCCAATTTTTCAGTAAGTGTTTTCAAACTTTCCAAGAAAAAAATCAACCACAAGTCTATACGTTCGTTGTCTGTTCCTCGATTTTTCTGTCCGTTCATCAAGGCTTCGTAATATTCTTTTTTGTGTTGTTCAATGTGATTTTCAAACGAAATGTATTGAATGAAAGAATAATCGTTTTGCAACAAACAAAGCGTAGTTAGCAATCGGGAAAGTCTGCCGTTTCCATCTTGAAATGGGTGTATGCTTAAAAAATCGTAGATAAAACTGCCGATTACAACAAGTTGATGAATAGTCTTTTGCTCTAACTGTTCGTTTGTCCATTCAACTAATTCTTGCATTTCTGTTGCTACCAATGCTGGTTCGGTAGTAGAGAAAATAGTCCGTTGTTTGCCTGTCGGATAAGTTGCCACAACTTTGTTAGAAAGAAACTTGTAAGTCCCTCTTGTGCCGCTCATCTTTATTGCTGTATTTCAGCAACATTTGATGTAATTGTTTGATGTAGCTTTCCGAAAGTCTGATGTCGGAATAATTATCGTAAATCAATTCTAAAACTTCGTAATAACCGATTACTTCCTGCTCATCACGAGTTTTTAGTTTTGTAATTTTAACGTCTTTCAAAAGCTCTTTTTACTTCTTGATCGGTAAGCGTTGCACCTTCAATCTCGTGAAGAACCAATACTTTCGATAGTGGCAATTTTCCGCAATTCTTTTAAATAACGGTTTTCCTGTTTTTCGGCAATATCCCATTTGCCTTTGAAACCGTCAATGTAGCCAATGAGTTGCAATACTCTTTGGTTAGTTATAAAATCAAAATTGAGTTTTTGAATGAATTTATCCATATCTTATCTGTATTTTATCCAAAAAGGAATTGTACAAAGATATGAAATATCTATATCGTATTCATATTTTATCCATAAAAATCAGATTAGGCAGATTCAAGTCTCAAATGCGACACTACCAACACTCAGCGATAAGCGTAAAGCCCTAAAAATCAACTAATTTTATTTTTGCCTCGAAGCGAAACAAAATTGCTATTTCTAATCGTGATGGATTTTGACAAAAAACACCAAGTTTTTGCTCAATTTGACATGAAAACGATAGAAATCATTGCAAAAACAACAAAAAACTAAATCAAACTAAGCAAAAAGCCTGCAAAACCACTCGGTATTTTCAGGTTAGAAATCACTAAATTTTATTGCCCCCCCATAGTTATTTACAGAAAAGGCTACGAACGCTTCTGTTAACACAAATTGAAGCCGCAGGTTACTTCCTTTCAGTCAGTGAGATCGCTTCGCTAAGTTCGCTACGCTACGAAGCGTTTAAGTCTTATATGTTAGTGCTTCTTTTATTTCGTTGATACTAAGTCCTGCATCTAATGCGGCATGCAGTTCTGTATTCAGTTTTTCCAAATCGCCAGTTGCGGTAAGTGCAGAAATAGCGACCAAACCTTGTTCTTGTGCATTTAATGTATCGGATTTATTTTGTGCATTCATTGTATTAATATTTAGTGTCAGGATAAATAAGATTATCCATTTCAAGAATTTACTTGTGTTCATACACTTTAATTTTACTTTGTTGTTTCCGCAATTCAAAATAATCGCCCAGTTCATCATTATGGTCGTGGATAAAATTACTTTCAATTTTTCCGTCAATTGAAGTCATCATTGTTAAAAGTATTTTTGGTCTGTTCATTTTTGTATCGTTTTATCGAATAAAATTACTCCAAGCCTTAATGCTTTTTTTATTCTAATTACTGCACTTTGTATCCGTATTACTGAACTTCATTTCTTCTAATTCCAAAAGCAAAATAGTTACAGATAAGCACATAAAAAGAGCGATAATCCAGCTCATCGTCCAGGATTGCCATTCTGACTGGCAAACACAGCAAGTAACATACTTGAAATGACTCACTTCCATATTGCAGTGATCCTAATAAAGCAGCTCCTGAACCCGCCATTTTTACACCTTGTCCAAAGCTGCCGCATTGGTACAGGCAGCAATAATTCCGTTAGTGCTGAATACGACAAACATTGGGATGACAATTCCTAGTAATCTCCTCCAATTTCCAATTTTACAAGGGTAACCAATAACAAACTGGCCATCATAGCTATTGATGTGGCTACCTTCAATAACAAATCCAGACTGCATTTTCTGACAATTTCCGGTTCAACATGCTCAAACTGGCAATTCCTACCATATTAACTCCGAATAAGTAGCCGTAATTTTCAGGTTTTACTCCGAAATATTGAATGTACACCAATGGAGAACCGGCAATAAATGCATAGGCACCCACATAAAAGAAGGTAACACAGAGCGTGTGTAAACCATAAATTGTCGGTTTTTGAGCAACAATCTGTATTTAGCAAAGCCAGTTTCAGACCACGAATGGTCGGAAGAAATTCCGGCCATTTTTTATGTTTTAAAAAATAGCTTTGATCACCGCCGTGACAGGGCTACAACTATTAAAGCGATTGTTAGGTTTCTGATTTCCATTGCAAATCGTCTTTTAGCTGTTTTGTATCCAATGTTATTAGCTTTTTTATAACCAAATGAGCATTGCAACGATCATTGTTACATAAATCATCACTTGCATTCCATTTTTATTCAATGATATCAGATGACTAACATTGAGTTCTTGTTTGATAAATCGAAAAAAAACCTCAATATCCCATCTAAGTACGTCTATAAGTTTCCGCAATTTCTTTGGGCTTAATTCAAAATCGTTCGTTAAGAGCCAGTATTCCTTTTCGTCAGATTTACTTTTATAACAACCAATCTAAATGCGTTGTCTATTAATTCTTCACGGTAATGCTTGTTCTCTTGTTAAGTATAGGGACTCCTGTAAATAACTGAACTTTAGTATCTTTAAAAGAATTGATCTTCCAAGATCTAGATTCTGAGTATCTTGAATGAAGCTCTCTTTTTCAATATGCTTTCTATCTCTTTCATTCTAGCTACAAAGACAATTTTGTTTTTATCAAAATCACGCATAGTTTAGTCGATTGCATCCTCTGTCAACAATGTAAATATTGTTGTGATCAGTTTCTTTTTTTACATGATTCAAGATTGCTTGAGGCAAGGCATTCTCTTCGCTCAAATAAGTTGATTCAGTGAAAACCTCAAGACTACAAGGCAATAACCTGTCAAAAGAAACACTATACTTAGTGGTCTTTTTTCCAGATTTATTATCCAATCCAGTCACCATTTTACCAGTAACATCTGATACCATCGTACTATCCACTCTAATGAGATTGTACTTCTCTTGGTCTTTTGATGAGTAATGTCTCGAAAACTGATCATAGATACAATCATAAATTTGTTTGAAATAATCAGGGTCTATTTTAGATAAACGTTCTGATATTGAGCTTCTACGCACGCGTTCATCTTCGTTCAAATGAAAAAGCTGTTTAAAAAATGGATCGTTGAATGTATCTTCTAAGCTACGTTGACTTAACCGATCATTTTCTATAACACCATACATCAACAAGTAAACAACTTTTGTCCATGAAGAACTTTAGCATAATGATCAACCTTGTGAAGGTGATAATTTCGCCAAAAGGCTTTCAGGTATAACTTGAAGCAACTCATTTACTCCAACTTTATGATCTTTAAAAACTGACATAATATATTGATTATCAGCATTAAAGATAAGTAAAATAAAGCTAAAAACAAGTTATTTTATTGATAATCAGTTGTTTATATCAACATAAAAGAAGGTAACACAGAGCGTGTAAACCATAAATTGTCGGTTTTTGAGCAACAATCTGTATTTAGCAAAAGCCAGTTTCAGACTACCCTTATTTTTTCGCTCATCTGTTAAAGTTTCGGGAAGTGTGAAAATGGAGAACAATAATAGAATTCCAATAATTGCCAAGAGCCAAAAAATGCTGTGCCAACTGCTCAACACTAAAATTTTTCCACCAATCAAAGGTCCTGCAATGGGTGCAATGGCCATTACCACCATCAGTGTGGAGAGCATTTCTGCTGCTTTGGTTTGTCCATACATATCCCGAATCATCGCCCGGGAGAGCATGGGACCTGTACATGCGCCAAAAGCCTGAATGACACGCCACACAATCATTTCAAACATTGTTTGTGACAAGGCACAGCCCACAGAACCCACAATAAATAAAGCCAAACCAATATACAATGGTCTCTTTCTGCCGTATTTATCACTAACGGGACCCCAGAAAATTTGTGCAACAGAAAACCCGATTAAAAACCCGGATATCGTCAGCTCTATATTTCCCTGCAAATCATGCTGCATGGTTGGCATTGCGGGCAGATAAATATCCACTGAAAGTGAAGTCATCGCCATCAAAGCACTTAGAATGGCAATGACTACCACGCTCGATGTTTCTTTAAATGCTATACTTTGTACCTCGTTTTTCATCTGTTTATATTTTTTTCAAATGGTCAGATGGAACACCCATGATAATCATTTTCGTATGTGATTAAGGAATCATGGGTGTTTCATTTTTCATTTATTGATGATACAAAGTTCCTGCATATCCAAAGCACAGTTGTTATCCCGATTACTGCTTTACTTACCAGTTTTACTGATTCTGTGATTTGTTTTTTGGGTAAAATGATTGCGTAAGTAACCTTACTTTTCTACTTTGTATTTCGGTGATTTGATAAAAAAAGAAACAGGGAAAATGACAACGGAATATATCCACCTGTAAATATTGGATATGTTCAGACAAATAATAATGGAATATCAAAACAATAACAGTGAGATTGCTTATGAATCGGGATTTTAATATCCGGCACTATTAACACCTTCTCACATTTTATAATTTATTGTACTTAGCATCATCCACCGGCTCTAACCATTCCGCTTTACCTGCAGTAATGGCGATATGTTCAAACCAACTGTCTTTGGTAGCGCCGTGCCAATGTTTTACACCATCATGTATAACTACCACATCTCCGGCTTTTAAGAATCGTGCAGGTTGTCCTTCTTCCTGATACCAGCCTTCGCCACCGGTTATTAATAATATTTGAAAACCATCGTGATGAATATGCCAGTTGTTTCTGCAGCCCGGCTCAAAAGTTACCACACCTACACCTACATTCACTTCAGGATCGGATACTAAATTTTTCAAATAGCTTTCTCCGATAAAATATTTTGCATAATCTATGTTCTTCTCACCTATGGAGAAGATACCTCCGTTTTTTACTGCTTCGTTCTTTGCCATTTTGAATTGTTTTTTAGTTGAATAAATTGTTTTGTTTGCATTCCCTTCACTCGTTATGGGTAATAGTTTGTATTACAATTGTTGTCTTGTTGGTCGGAACAGCATCTCATTCACATCCACATCATCGGGCTGACTAATAACATAGGCAACGGCTCTCGCAAAAGAATCAGCCGGGATGGCATTTTC